>NZ_JBNYXP010000008.1:0-285153 GCF_051380725.1 Janthinobacterium glycogeni
CGTGGCGGAATGTCGCGCCAAGGGGCGCCTGTGCGCAAGCGCCATAGGATGCCATTGATCACGTGCCGATGCTCGACATACACGTGACCGTGATGGGGGTTGGATGGCAGATGGGGCGCAAGTTTGCGCCACTGCTTTTCAGTAAGGTCAGTTCGGCTCATCGCCCTATGACCATCCAACCTTAATCAAGTTCAGTCAGACAGACCCTAGCTGACAAGAACGGCACCTTCGGGTGCCGTTTTTTTATGTTCGTTATTGCGGCCTTCCGCACAGGCAAAGAGACGACCGCGTGGGAGCGGTAGCGCTTCAAGCCCCGCTGCTGGCCGATAAAGCCACCCTGGCCGGTGACGCCACCGAAGATCTGCTGGCTATCGAAACCCGGCAACACCACGGCGACGAAGCGTCATCTGCGCTGCTAGCTAATTTAAAACAGGCACCTTCGGGTGCCTTTTTTTATGCCCGCTGCTGCGGCCTTCCACCGCGCACGCAAAGAGAAACAAGCGTGGGAAGTGGAAGAGCGTCAAGCGCTGCTGCTGGCCGAGAAAGGCACCCTGGCCGGTGACGCCACCGAAGATCTGCTGGCCATCGACACCCGGCAACACCACGGCGACGAAGCGTCATCTGCGCTGCCAGCTGATTTAAAACAGGCACCTTTGGGCGCCGTTTTTTATGCCTGTCCACATTGCCATGCACAAAAAAGATAGCACGGCAGGCGGTAAATGATGGCAGCCCATTCCATTTCCCTATTCGATTGGCATGCATATCGCCACGGCAGCACATCATTTATATCGCGCACTGAGGAACACGATTTTCGGCTGTTGCTTATTCACACCCATTCATTTGTATTTCGCGGCATATGTAAATGGCATGCGTAAAATGGAAGAGAAAGGATGTATTAAAAGTCATGCTCTTATTGCTGGCCTAGATGGAGAACAAGACTTCTATGCAGGCATGCATCCTGGTTCGCTGATAGCTTATACGGCCGAGTTAATATTACGTCGGACATGTTTGAATTGATGGACTAAACGTGTAACGCGGTCGACGCCAGACTGGTGCAGGCGCGAGGCCGGATGTGTAGACGTCGCGCGGACGAATGTGAAGTGAGCGCTTACAAGGATGGCTGCTTGCGGGTGACGGCGCTTGGCTACTGCTGTTGCGTCATTCCGCTCGGTTGCGCATGGGGTCATCCTTCTGCCGATCGCGCATTCGCGCGTTGTTGTGGCGTCACATCCTGTTGCCTGCTACACGCCAGTTTCCAGTTCATTTATGCTAAGATTTGGCGCATGATTGCCCAAGCCCTGTTTACTCCCGCCCAGCAAAAACTGCTGGGTTTGCTCTTTGTCCGCGTGAATGAAGGCTTTCACTTGAACGAGATCATGCGCTTGACGGGGCTGGGCAGCGCATCGGCGCAGCGCGAACTGCGCCGGCTGCATGAGTCCGGCCTGATCATATCGGAGCGGATCGGCAATGTGCGGCGCTTCTGGCCTAACAAGGAAAGCCTTGTGTATCCGGAGTTGAGCGGACTGGTGCAAAAAACCTTCGGCATTGTCGGCGTGCTTAGCATGACTCTGGCGCCCTTGCGTGCCCAGCTGCACCTGGCGTTTGTGTCGGGCGCTGCGGCGAAAGGGCAGGATATGCCTGGCAGCGCCATCGATTTGCTGCTGGTGGGCGAAGAAGCCAATTATGGCGATCTGTTGACGGGATTGGCCCCGGCCGAGCGAACCTTAAGGCGTAAAATCAATCCCAACCTATATACGCTGGCCGATTATCGCCGGCGGCTGCGTGAAGGCCAGCCATTTCTGCTGCAGGTATTACAGCAGCCGAAGTTGTTTGTCATCGGCGATGAATCGCTATTGCATGCGCTGGCATTACCGGATTCTTCATTACAAGCGAATGACAAGCCATCTGTATTCTAAAGGCCGGGCCTGGCATTCAATTTCAGGTGCATGAAATTGTTGGCCAGAATAATATCTGAGGCGGATTGATCGTATGATGAATAAATTACAGGCTTTTGGTTTAATTGTTTCCCAGGCGGTGCGCGGTGAATTAACGTTTCCCACGAGTGTTAATTCAGCACTGCAATTGCAATTGGCCCTGGCTGAACCGGACTGTCATATCGACCACGCGATCAAGCTGGTACTGGCCGAACCCTTGCTGGCGGCGCGCACGGTCGCGCTGGCCAATTCAGCCGTGTACAGCCGCGGCGATGCGGCGCCCGTGACCAGCGTGCGCGCCGCCGTCATGCGCATGGGCTACCGCAATCTGTACGCGCTGGTGGCGGCCATGGTGGTGCGCCAGTTCGGTAGCAAGATCATCGACCCCGTGCTGCGCCAGAAGGCGACCCAGCTGTGGGAGCACACCGCCCACGTGGCGGCGCTGGCGCACGTGCTTGCCCGCCGCGTAACGCACGTCGATGCCGATACGGCGCTGTTCGCCGGCATCGTGCATGAGGTGGGCGGGTTTTACTTATTGTCGCGTGCCGATGAATTTCCCGGCCTGCTCGACGACGATGCCGATCACTGGATGGAGTCCGCCGAAGAAATCATTTCTCGCGAAGTCATGAAGAAGCTGCTGATCCCGCTGGCCGTGAGCGAAGCCATCGAAGGCTTGCGCGATGGCTTGCTGTCCATTCCGCCTGACTCCCTGCTCGACACCTTGTTGTTGGCCAAGCAACTGTCGCCCGTGCCGTCGCCCTTGCAGGTGACGTATGTGGAAATGCTCACCCCCTCCGATTCTGTCATCGATTTCATTATCGACAATGAGACCCTGCAAAGCATCCTGGCCGAGTCAAACGAGGAAGTGCGCTCGATGAGTGCCGCGCTGCTGGTATAGCTGAAATGCCAGCGGCGAAAAAAAACGGCAGCGCCATCGAGGTGCTGCCGTTGTGCCTTCAGGCGCCGCGTCTTACTTCTGTTGCGCGATCCACCGGTCGACCTTGGCTTCCAGCAGTTTCAAGGGCAGGGTGCCGTCGCTGAGCACGACTTCATGGAATTTCGGCAGGCTGAATTTGTCGCCCAGCGCCTGCTGCGCGCGCTGGCGCAGTTCCACGATCTTCAGCGAGCCGATTTTGTAGCCCAGCGCCTGGCCTGGCCAGGCCATATAGCGTTCCGTTTCGCTTTTCGCCACGGCGTCATAGCCGAGGGTGTCGCGCATGTACTTGATCGTCTGCTCGCGCGTCCAGCCCTTGGTGTGCAAGCCCGTGTCGACCACCAGGCGCACGGCGCGCAGCATCTCGTCGTTCAAGTGGCCGAAATACTGGGCCGGATCGTCGAACAGGCCCATTTCCTTGCCTAGGGTTTCCGCATACAGGGCCCAGCCTTCTGTGAAGGCATTATTGCCGCCGAAACGGCGGAAGTTCGGCAAGTCCATCTCTTGCACCAGCGCCAGGTGGAAATGGTGGCCAGGTTTACCTTCGTGCAGGAACAAGGTGGTCATGCCCGTGTCGCCATACAGTTTCGGATCGGTGACGACGGACCAGAATACGCCCGGGCGCGAACCGTCGGCGGCCGGCGCCGTGTAGTGGTCGGCGGCCGTGTCGCGGCTCAGTTCAGGTTCCAGGCGCAAGTCCAGCGGCGCTTTCGGCACCAGGGTGAACAGGGCGGGCAATTTGCTGTCGAGCCGAACGTTCAGCTTGCGGTAGACGTCGAGCACTTCCTGCTCCGTCTTGAACGGACGGTATTTTGCCTGTTCCGACACCCACACGGGCAAGCCGGCGGCCGGTCCGTTGTAGCCCATCTTCGGACCGACGATCGCGTATTGTTCCTGGATGCGCGCCACTTCGCGCAAGCCGATGGCGTGGATTTGCTCCGGTTTCAAATCCGTCGTGGTGCTGCTGGCCACGCGCGCCTGGTACCAGGCCGCGCCGTCGGGCAGGGCGCTCCAGCCGCTGCTCGTGCGGCCGGCCGGCAGATAATCGCGTTCCATGAAGGTGGCCAGGCGCTGCAGCGCGGGCATCAGCTTGGCTTCGATGATGACGGTGTAGGTTTGCGTCAGGCGCGCCTTGTCCACCGCGGAAAAGGTGGCCGGCAAGTTCTTGATGGGCGTGTAATAGACGCTGTCCTGCGGCGTGGCGCTGACGAGTTTCTTGAATTGCGGCAGGGCCGATTCCGTCAGCGCCTTCGGCAGCACGATGCCCTTTTGCATGCCGACTTTCATGTTGGCGATGGCCTGGTCTATCCAGCCCGGCAACTGCCCGATACGGCTCAGGTAAGCGTCATACTCCTTGACCGTGGTCAGCGGCTGCGATGCCTCGCCGCCCGCATAATTGGCCAGGGTGACGGGCATGCTGTCCATCTGGTTCAAAGGCAGCAGGTATTCGGGGAAGCGCTCGAAGCTCAGCGCCGTGGCCAGTTCATAGTCGAGGATATCGTAGTTGATCTGGTCCTGGTGCGACAGCTGCGCGCGGGCGATGCTGCGCAGGCTCTTCTGGTACTGGCGGTACAGGGCGAACTGTTTTGCGCGCGCGGCGGGCACGATGGCTGAACCGAGCTGGTCGTCAAAACGGTTGTCGCCGCTCTCGGTGGCGTTGATCGGCTCGAAACGGGCCAGCGCATCGTAGTACTGGTCGGCCAGCACTTGCAGCTGCTGCCTGGCTTTGGGCGCGCTGACGGCCAGGTCTGCGGCTTTGGCTGCGGGCTGGGCCGCCTGCGCCATGGGCGCGTAGGCGAGCAACAGGGAAATGGCCAGGGTGCCGAGGGTGCCGGCGGCAAAACGATGCTTCATGCGCAATGTCCTTTGTAAGGAAGGGAATGAACGGAGGCTTACAACGCCTAAAAAAAGCGTAGCGAGCGAAAGGAAGTTGTGGTCGAGAAGCGCAACTGTACGAAGGTACAGTGAGCATCGCAGACCGCAAATTACGACGCGCAGCAGGTTTTGATAGGCGTTCTTGGCGAGGTCGGGGTGGCCGGTCGCAAAGGAACAGCCGGGGCGTAAGCATACGCCATTGCCCAGTGCCTTTGGACAAATTGTGCGGGAGGAATGTTGCTATTTTTCCGTAGGCGGCAGGGCTGCTTTCATCGCCTGCCAGTGCTGGCTGGCCAATGGGACGCAGGCGGGGCAGGGCGTGGCGGCGATCAGGCTGCGGATCTGCTGGGCGCGCGCCGCCGTTTGCGGGTGCGAGGAAATCCAGCCCGGCACCTTGGCCTTGTCCTCGTCATCGAGCTTCTGGAAAAAGCGCAGCATGCCGTCGGGACGGATCTGCGCACGCTGCAAGGCGAGCAAACCGAGCCGGTCCGCTTCCTCCTCCATGTCGCGGCTGAAATACAGGGTGCCGGCCTGGTGCGCCAGCATGGCGGCCATGGCGCTGATGTCGCCGAGGGTCAAGCCCACCAGGGCGCCCCAGCCCAGGCTGCTGATCATCTGCCGCAGCGTATGGCGCTGTTCCACATGCTGCACTTCATGCGCGAGCACGCCGGCCAGCTCGCCCGGATCCCCCGCCTGGCGCAGCAAGCCCGTGTGCACGACGATAATGCCCCCCGGCATGGCAAACGCGTTGACCGTATCGTCTTGCTTGACCAGCCAGCGGTACTGGTAGCGCGACCCGGCCGTCAGCTTGCGGCCGATGTCCTGCACCGTTTGCTGCGCCACGCCGCTCTCGCGGATGCCGCCTTGCGCGCGCACTTGCGACAGGGCCAGCTCACCCAGCTGCTTTTCCGTCGACAGGGGGATGAATCCCGCCAGCGCGCCGACGGCATGGCCGCCTTGCCACCACAGCAGGGCGGCCGCGACGACGGCCGCGCCCGTCAAGCCGGCCAGCCAGCCCGATACCTGCCGCCGGTTGCGCTGGCGCTCTCCCCACAGGCGCTGCAGTTGCGGCTGCAGCGCGGCCGGCGCCTCCTTCAAGACGATGGCGACGGCTTCCGCCCCGAGCGTTTTCAGCGACGCTTGCCGTCCTTGCTCGTCGAGCCAGTTCAGGAACAATTCGGGGCCGTCGACGCCGCCCACGCTGACGACCAGCCGCGCCACGTCGATACCCTGGCCAAGCGCGTCGATGGCCAGCTGGCTGCCGAAAAAATGCGCGTTGACGACCGTGCCCGCCGGGCCGCCGTCTGGGCCGCTCAGCATTGCCTGGAATGGCGTCATGCGGCGGCCTCGGCAAAGCGGCTTTCGTACAGGGCCGCCATCAGATCGGACTGGCTGATGATGCCGGCCAGGCGTTCTTCCTCGTCGAGGATGGGAATATGGTGATAGCCGGCGTCGGCCATCAGGGGCACGAGGTCGATGATGGGCGTGCCCAGGCGGGCCGTGTGCGGCGACGGCGTCATCAGCTGTCCCACCGCTTCCGGCTTGTCGCCGTGGGACAGGCCGCTACGCTGCAGCAAGCCGCGCAGGCGCTGGCGCATGCCCTGATAATCGTCGAGCCCGCCATGGCGCAGGAAATCCGTCTGCGTGATGATGCCGATGACGCGACGCGCCCGGTTCAGCACGGGCAGGGCGCCCACCTGGTGCTCGCGCATCGTGCGCCACGCAACGTCGAGCGGCGTGCCGAATTCCACGCTGAGCACGTCTTTCGACATGATGTCGGCGCAGGTGACGACGCCGAAGCGGCGCTGGTAGGCGCGCATTTCCGTTTGCAGGAAGATCGCCTGTAAATCGTCGCGGCTGATGTCGAGCACCTCGCTGTGCTGGCGCAGCACGGCATCGAGGTCGTCCGGCGAAAAGCCCAGGCGGTTGCTGGGCACCTCATCCTTGGTGGCGTGCGGATGCGGCGCGACCAGTTGCTGGATGTGCGGGTAGCGGCGCCCCGTCAGGTTGTTGTACAGCACGGCGCAGGCGACCAGCACGGCCGAATTGAACAGCACGGTGATGAAGACGAATTCAAAGCCGGCCGCATGCACGCTGGCGCCGCCCACCACGGTGGTGAGCGCCACGGCGCCGCCCGGCGGATGCAGGCAGCGCAGGGTAAACATGGCGCCGATGGCCAGGCAGGCGGCCAGCGCCGCCACGCCCACGCTGGATCCGAACCATTTGACGCAGGCCATGCCGACCAGGCCGGAGACGACGTTGCCGCCCACCACGGACCACGGTTGCGCCAGCGGGCTGGCCGGCAGGCAGAACAGCAGCACGGCCGAGGCGCCCATGGGCGCGATCAGGTAGACGCTGGCGCTGTCGGGGGCCAGCAGGAAGTGACAGATCAGGCCCGTCAGCAGCAGGCCGCAGATGGCGCCCGCGCAGGCGCGCGCCTGTTCGCGGCGGCTGCCGTTGTTCGGTTGCGGCAGCCAGCGTGCCAGGAAAGAAGTCGTCATGGGGGAGGGCTCGTTCGGGCCGCGTTGCTCTGTGTGAGCCCGATATTATCCCATGCGTTGCATTTCGCTGCCTGTGGGCAGTAATCCTTGGTGGCGCTGATACGTGCTTATACGTTTTCCGCATAAGCACAGTGCAATTAAATGGTGGATATTTCCCACAAGCAGGCATATTCTAGACAGTCACGCCCGCTGGCAGCTGTTCAGCTGGCTTCACGATTTCTCTCAGGAGCCCCGCATGCGCGTTTCCCGTTTCGTTTCCCTTGTCTTTGCCAGCCTGCTGCTTGCCGGCACCGCTATTGCCGCCGCCCCGACGCCAAGCAATCCGGTCGCCACGCCGCATCTGCCGTACAACGCGGCGGCCGACGCCAAGGCCGACGTGGCCCGCGCGCTGGCCGAGGCCAAGGCGGCGCACGTACCTGTCTTGCTGATCTTTGGCGCCAACTGGTGCGAGGATTGCCGCGCACTCGACAAGGCCTTGAAGGAAGGCAAGAACGCCGAGCTGATGCAACAGCAGTTCAAGGTCGTCAAGGTCGACGTGGGTAACTTCGACCACAACCTCGATGTGGCGCAAGCCTACGGCAATCCGCTCAAGAAAGGCATCCCGGCCGCCGTGCTGGTCTCGAGTGACAACAATCAGGTGCTGTACGCCACCAAGGGCGGCGAACTGGCGAATGCCCGCCGCATGAGCGAGAGCGGCATTTATGATTTCTTCAAGCAGGCGGCAAGCGTGAAAGCGCCGGCGCTGTAATCTCTTCCAGCTTGAAGACGCTGACCACCTGCGCCAGCCGGCCCGCCTGATCCTGCAAGGACTGGGCCGCCGCCGCCGCTTCTTCCACCAGGGCCGCATTTTGCTGGGTGGCGTCATCCATCTGCGTGACCGTGGCATTGACTTGCGCGATGCCCTGGCTTTGCTCCTGGCTGGCCGAAGCGATCTCTCCCATCAGGTCGGCCACCCTCTGCACGGAGACGACGATGTCCTGCATGGTGGCGCCGGCCGAGTCGACCAGCTTGCTGCCCGCTTCGACCTTGCTGCCCGAGTCGACGATCAAGTCCTTGATTTCCCTGGCTGCAGCCGCCGAGCGTTGCGCCAGGTTGCGCACCTCGGTTGCCACCACGGCAAAGCCGCGGCCCTGTTCGCCCGCGCGCGCCGCCTCGACCGCCGCGTTCAGGGCGAGGATGTTGGTTTGAAAGGCAATGCCGTCGATCACGCCGATAATATCCGCGATCTTGCGCGAACTTTCCGTAATCGCACCCATCGTCTGTACCACCTGGTCGACCACTTCGCCACCCTTGACGGCGTGGCCCGAGGCCGATACCACCAGCTGGTTCGCCTGGCGCGCGTTGTCCGCATTCTGTTTCACGGTCGACGTCAGCTCTTCCATGGCCGCCGCCGTCTCTTCCAGGCTCGATGCCTGGGCTTCCGTACGCGCCGACAGGTCCAGGTTGCCCGACGCGATCTGGCTCGATGCGCTGGCAATGGCCCCGGTACTGTCGCGAACTTCGCGTATCGTCACGTTCAGCGACGCGACGAAGCGGTTGAAGGCGGCCGCCAGCGCGCCGACCTCGTCTTCCGATTCCACGGGCATGCGGCGGCTCAGGTCGCCATTCCCGCTGGCGATCTCGCTGAGCATGCCGGCGGCCCGCGCCACAGGCGCGGCGATGGCGCGGCTGATGACGTAAATGATGCACAGGGCGATGCCGCCACCGACCAGTCCGGCGATCAGGGCGGCGATCAGGGCTGAACGCGTGACATTGCCCAGCACTTCCGCTTCCGGCACTTCGGCCATCACATACAGATTGAGTTCCGGCACGAAAGAGGCGGCCACGAGCTGCTTGCCGGCGGGCGCCGCATAACTGGCATGCGCGTATTTGCTGGCTGTCAGCAGGGTCTTGCTCAGTGCTGCATTAAATCCCGGCAAGTCCTTCAATTGATGCTTGCCGTCGGCCAGGGCCGGATCGCGGTGGATCAGCAGGCTGCCGTCGGCGCGCACCAGATAGACATGGCCGGTCTGGCCGACCTTGTAGCTGCGGATGGTCTCGGCCATGGCGTCGACGCTCAAGCCCATGCCCGCAATGACTGCCTTGCCGCCCGCCGTCTGGCCCCGCGCATTCAGGAACAGCATGAAACCGCCCGAGGCCGGATCGCGGTCCAGATTGACCGTGTGTTGTTTGTTTTCGTCGAGCATGCTGAAGAACCAGTGATCGGCTGGTTGTTGCTTGTCCAGCGTGCGGATCAGGCCCGCATCGGTCATGTACCGGGACGCGGTTTGCGAACTCCAGCTGACGCCGGCCGCCTTGTTTTTGTCCTTGAGCATCCTGGCGTAGCGCTGGAAAGTGGGCAAGCCGCCGTCCGCCAGACCCGCGTCTTCCCAGTCTTGCAGGAAGACATCATTGGCCATCGTTTGCACCACCGACAGCGGTTGGCTGATCTGGCGCAACACGTCGTTGCGGATCTCGCCCACTTGCGCCGGCAACTCCTGGCCGACGACGCGCTCGCGCACATAGTCGCTGCTCATGCGCACGCTGAGGAACGAGGAAATGCCCATGAACAGCAGCAGGCACAAACCCATGCTGAACATCAGTTTTTTCTGGATGGAGAGGTGGCGAAGCAGATGCATGGACGACCCTGGGAATGGGCCCGCGCGACTGGCAGAAGTTGCCAAACAGGCACAGGCGAGTGCGCAGTATAGCGACGGATAGGGCCAATATAGAGAGGGATGGCGTATTTAATGGGGATGTGTTGCCATGTGGCAACGATGCCACGGCGCCAACATGCGCAGTTTTCATGCTCCCCCGTCCAGGGTGGAAAAACGTTCAGGCAGGCAAGCCGTGGGCGATCAATTCCAGCGGCAATTCCGTGCTGCACTTGATCTGTTCCATGGAAAAGGCGGACGACACGCCCGTCAGTTGCACGGCCTTGATGAGCTTTTTGTAGAAGGTGTCGTAGCCCTTGATATCGGTGGTGACGACTTTCAGCAGGTAGTCGATATCGCCGCTCATGCGGTGGAATTCCTGTACCTCGGGCAGGACGATGACGGCGGCGGCGAAGCGGCGCAGCCATTTTTCATCGTGCTGGCCCGTGCGCACGCTGACGAAGACGGTCACGGGTAAGCCCACTTTTTGCCGGTTGACGATGGCCACGCGGCTCTCGATATAACCGTCTTCCTCCAGGCGCTTGACCCGTTTCCAGCACGGGGTGCTCGACAGGCCGATCTTTTCGCTGAGGGCGGCGATCGACAAGGTGCCGTCCTGCTGCAGGGCGGCCAGGATGGCGCAGTCGAATTTGTCGAACGAGGCGTTTGGTAAATTCATTTTAGTATTCCGGTTTTTATGGCATGCACATGCTGCATAGTAGCGTAGTTGCAGTATCTTTTGGCATATCTTCACGGGGGCAGGCCGGTAGACTATCGATATGTCCCAGCCGCTTGCGCTGCGCCTTTTTAACTGCGCCTTTTTATAGAATATTCGGACTGCCATCATGAAAGAAATCTACCTCGACAGCAACGCCACCACTTGCGTGCTGCCCGCCGCCGTTGCCGCCGCCCGGCAAGCGATGGAGCAGGGCTATGGCAATCCCAGCAGCACCCATGCGACGGGTTTGCAGGCCAAGGCCATGATGGATGGCGTGCGCCAGCGCGCCAGCGGCTTGCTGGGCGTGGGCGACGGCCGCTTGATGTTCAACAGCGGCGCCACCGAGGGCATCCAGACGGCCGTGCTGTCGGCCCTGTGCGCGCTGCGCGAACGGCGCGACGCGGGCAAGCGCATCGGCAGCCTGCTGCTGTATGGCGCGACCGAGCACAAGGCCGTGCCGGAAAGCCTGGCGCATTGGAACCGTTTATTGGGCCTGAATCTGGAAGTGCGCAAGCTGCCCGTCGATGCGCAGGGGCGCCACGATCTGCAGGCGCTCGCTGCGCTGATCGGCGAGACGGCCATGCTGTGCACGATGGCGGCGAATAATGAAACCGGTGTCGTCAGCGACTTGTCCGCCATCGCCCAGCTGCTGCAGGAACGCGGCGCCGATGCTTACTGGATGGTCGATTGCGTGCAGGCGCTGGGCAAGCTGAAGCTGAACCTGGCCGCCACGCGCATCGACTACGCGCCGTTTTCCGGCCACAAGCTGTATGCGCCCAAGGGCATCGGCATGCTGTATGTGCGCGCCGGCGCGCCGTTTACGCCCTTGATGATGGGCGGCGGCCAGGAAGCGGGCCTGCGCTCGGGCACGGAAAACATGGCGGGCATCGCCGCGCTGGGCGCCGTGCTGGCCGCGCTCGACGATGGCAAGACCTTCCGCAGCCACGCCGACCTGGCCGCTTTCCGCGAGCAGCTGATGGCCAGCCTGGAGCGCGCTTTCCCCGGCATCGTGTTCAATATGCCGTTCGATTTGTCCTTGCCGACGACGCTCAATTTTTCCGTGCCGGGCCTGTCTTCGAAAGAGCTGCTGGACCTGTTCGACGCGGCGCGCGTGCGCGTCAGCTCGGGCAGTGCGTGTTCCGCCGCCAAGGCGCTGCCCAGCTATGTGCTCGAGGCGATGCACGTGCCGCAATGGCGCGCCAGTTCCGCCATCCGTCTGTCGTTCGGCCCCTTGATCGACGCGGCGACGGTAGCTTCCGCCTGCGCGCGCATCGAGCGCTGCGGCGAAGCGCTGCGCAGCAGCTGTTTGCTGCCGTCGGCGCTGGCGCCAGCGCAACAGGACGGCGCGCAGGACGGCATAATCCAGCTGAGCGTCGACGGCCAGTGCACCTGGCTGCTCAGCGACGCCGCCAGCGCCAGTTGCGTCGTCATCGACCCCGCCGCCGCGCTCGTGCCGCGTCTGGCCGCCTTCATCCGCTGCCAGCACCTGGCCTTGCGCGCCATCGTGCATACGGCGGCGCCCGCCGACCATGGCGCCGCGCGTCTGGCGCTGCTGCAGGAACTCGCTATCGAACAGGTGGACCGCATCGATATCGACGGCGAGCTGGCGCTGGGCCGGCAGCGGCTGCGCCGCATCGAGTGCGGCGAAACCCATGTGTACCTGCTGGAGCAGCGCTTCGCCTTCATCGGCGCCCTGGCGCCCGAGGCGCTGACCCCCTTGCTGGATGCGGCGCTGCTGACGCAGGACACCGTGCTGTGCGCGTCAAGCGACGATGGCAGCATCTGCGGCACCGTGCGCACGGTGCAGGACGGTAGCGTGCCGGCCGCCGCACTGCAGCTCGACGCGGCCGCCTTGCCCGCCTTCCTGCGCCAGCATCCCGACGCCATCCTCGTCGACGTGCGTGAAGCGTATGAACACGCGGCGTGCGCCGGCACGGTATTCGAGGGCTGCGCCGTGCGCAGTGTGCCGCTGAGCCGTCTGGCGGGACAGGTGGCCGCCTGGCTGCTGCAGCCGCAGCGCCCGCTCGTCTTTTTCTGCCGCAGCGGCAACCGCAGCGCACGCGCCGCCGCCTGCCTGCGCCGCCTCGGTCACGGCGCGGCATGGCAACTCAACGGCGGCATGGCGATGGCGGAGGCGACGCGCCATCCTCTGGCGATTGCGGCCTGATCTGCTTGAAATTTCTTCCATGAAATATTGCACCGTGCCATCATCGGCGCGGTGCGCGTCGCCCCTTTTCTCCCGTTCATTTCCTACCGGCATTTTTCAGCCATTCAACACGCTGATTTCTTCGCTGAAACGTCCCTAAAACACGGAGTATGTACGCTAGCGCACGGTGTTGCCTGCGCCGCCCTCCTACGATGAAGTTCAGAAAATCTCCCTGCACCCTGAGATTCATCGCAACGCTCCGGCGCTTCGCTTTCCGTCTTCGCCAGTGTCCGATCATGTTCTTCCAGACTGGGCCTGCGTGACGGTGGCCGCTGGCTGCCTGCGCGCACCTAGCGAGGCCAAGTTGAAAGAGTACACAGCAGTTGTCACGCAGCAGATCATGGAACAGGTTTCCAAAGTCAAAGAAATCTTCCGTGACCATTCCCTTGCACCGGACACCTTCGACGCCGCGCGCGACGATGCCTTGCCCCTGCGTTCGGAGTTATTCAGCGCCATGCAGATGGCCGCCCACGGCAAGCACGTGGCCGCCGGCCATGCGGTGGGCAAGCATCATGGCCGCGACCGTCTGTTGGCGCGCCTGGCCGACAATGCGGCCCTGATCACGGCCACCGTCAACGAGTTGACGGCCACGGTGAAAAGCGGGCGCCAGGTCACGCCCGCCTCGGAGTGGCTGCTCGATAATTTTTATCTGATCGAAGAGCAGATCCGCACCACGCGGCGCCACTTGCCGAAGAACTACAGCAAGGAGCTGCCACGGCTGAGTTCCGGCGTGGATGCGGGCTGCCCGCGCGTGTATAAAATCGCGCTGGAAATCATCTCGCACGGCGATGGCAGGGTCGACCTGGAAAACCTCTGCCACTTCGTCGAGGCTTACCAGGACGTGGCCACCTTGACCTTGGGCGAACTGTGGGCCGTGCCCATCATGCTGCGCCTGGCGTTGATCGAAAACCTGCGCCGCGTCGCCGCGCGCGTGGCCGACGACCGCATGCAGCGCGACCTGGCCAATACCTGGGCCGACCAGATGACGGAGATCGCCGAGCGCAATCCCAGCGGCTTGATCCTGCTCGTGGCCGACATGGCCCGTTCGAATCCGCCGATGACCAGCGCCTTCGTGGCCGAATTGTCGCGCCGCCTGCAGGGACAGAGTTCCTCGCTGGCCCTGGCGCTGTCGTGGCTGACGCACAAACTGGCCGAGTCGGGCCTCACCATCGAGCAGCAGATCCAGTCCGAAATCGGGCAGCAGGCGGCCGACCAGGTCTCGATCGCCAACAGCATCGGCAGCCTGCGTTTTCTCGGCACCATGGATTGGCAGGAGTTCGTCGAGACCATGAGCGTGGTCGAGCAAACCTTGCGCCTGGACCCGGCCGGTACATATGGCTTGATGGATTTTGCCACGCGCGACAGCTACCGCCACGCCATCGAACGCATCGCCAAGCGCAGCGCGCGCAGCGAAGTGGCAGTGGCCGAGATGGCGGTGCAGCTGGCGCATACGCACGGCAACGGCAATGACGCGCGCCGCGGCCACATCGGCTTTTACCTGGTCGGGCGCGGCGTGCTGGTGCTGGAAAAGCAGGCCGGTGCGAAGCTGCCCTTCATCGAGGCGCTGCAGCATACGGCGCGCGCCGCGCCGCTGGCCAGCTATCTGGGCGCCATTGCGTTCCTGACCCTGGCGACGAGCGCGCTGCTGCTCGAACGCGCCGTGCGCCATGGCGTGCAGGGCTGGCCCCTGGCGGCGCTGGGCGCGCTGGCGCTGCTGGGCAGCAGCCAGCTGGCCGTGGCCGTGGTGAACTGGCTGGCAACCCTGATGACGTCGCCGCACCCGCTGCCGCGCATGGATTACCAGGCAGGCATTCCGTCCGATGCGCGCGGCATCGTCGTGGTGCCGACTCTGATCTACAGCCCGGAAAACGTGGCGGCCCTGTGCGAGGCGCTGGAAGTGCGTTATCTGGCCAACCGCGACCCGAACCTGCGTTTCTGCCTGCTGACGGACTTTGTCGACGCGCAGGCGCAAACCCTGCCCGGCGACGACGCCTTGCTGCGCCAGGCGCAGGAAACCATCCGTGGCCTGAACGAGAAATACCGCGTCGAGGGCGCCGAGTTCAATGACAATGGCGAGCCGGCCGACCCGGAAGAGCTGGGCCATGCGGGGCCGTTCCTGCTGCTGCATCGTCCGCGCCTGTGGAATTCGCAGCAGAATGCGTGGATGGGGCAGGAGCGCAAGCGCGGCAAATTGTCCGACCTGCACGCGTTTTTGCGCGGCGGCGCGCGCGACAAATTCTCGCTGGTGGAAGGCGAGTTGCGCGGTCTGCGCACGATCAAATACGTGATCACGCTCGACACCGATACGCAGCTGCCGCGCGACGCGGCGCGCGAATTCATCGCCACCATGATGCACCCGCTGAACCGTCCC
Organism: Janthinobacterium glycogeni; assembly: GCF_051380725.1. NCBI lineage: Bacteria > Pseudomonadati > Pseudomonadota > Betaproteobacteria > Burkholderiales > Oxalobacteraceae > Janthinobacterium > Janthinobacterium glycogeni. The sequence continues at coordinate 15,173 of NZ_JBNYXP010000008.1, forward strand.
GTGCTGGACGCGGCCGGCACGCGCGTGGTGGCCGGCTACGGCATCCTGCAGCCGCGCGTGGCCGTGGCCCTGCCCAGCGCGAACGCGTCGCGCTACGAGCTGCTGTGCGGCGGCGAACCGGGCATCGACCCGTACACGCGCACCGTCTCCGACCTGTACCAGGACGTGTTTTATGAAGGCTCGTTCATCGGCAAGGGGATCTATGACCTCGACATGTTCGAGCGCGTGCTGGGCCAGCGCCTGCCAGACAATAAAATCCTCAGCCACGATTTGCTGGAAGGCTGTTATCTGCGTGCCGGCCTGCTCAGCGACTCGCAGCTGTACGAGGAATACCCGGCCCGCTACGACGCCGACGTCAGCCGCCGCCAGCGCTGGATCCGCGGCGACTGGCAGCTGATCGGCTGGCTGCTGGGCCGGGTGCCGGGCCGCGCCGGCAAGCGCGAACGCAATCCTTTGTCGATGCTGTCGCGCTGGAAGCTGTTCGACAACCTGCGCCGCAGCGTCGTGGCGCCGGCCACCACCCTGTCCCTGCTGCTGGTGTGGGGCTTCCTGCCGCACGTGGCCTTCTGGAGCGCGGCCGTGCTGGCCATCATCTTCCTGCCGCCCGTGTTTTCGGCCCTGTACGATCTGCTGCGCAAACCGCGCGACACCCTGTGGCGCCAGCATCTGGCCGCCTTCGAGCGGCGCTGCGGCGTGCAGTTTTCGCACGCCATGCTGACCCTTGTCTTCCTGCCGTATGAAGCGTGGATCAGCCTGGACGCCATCGCGCGCACGCTGTGGCGCCTGGGCGTGTCGCACAAGCATTTGCTCGACTGGCGCGCCTCGAACCTGCACAGCTCTTCCGGCAGTCAAGCCGACAGCTGGCGCGCCATGTGGTGCTCGCCCGCGCTGGCGCTGGCCACCTTCGGCGCCTTGCTGACCTGGCGCCCGGAAGCCTTGCCAGCGGCGGCCGTGGTGCTGCTGCTGTGGCTGGCCGCGCCCGCCATCGCCTGGTGGATCAGCCGCCCCATCGAGCGGGCCGTGGCGCGCCTGTCGGCCGAGCAGGGACGTTTCCTGCATGGCGTGGCGCGCAAGACCTGGGCGTATTTCGATACCTTTGTCGGGCCGGACGACCACTGGCTGCCGCCCGATAACATGCAGGAGCATCCGAACCTCGTGGTGGCGCACCGCACTTCGCCGACGAATATCGGCCTGGCGTTGCTGGCCAACCTGACGGCCTACGATTTCGGCTATCTCACCCTGGGCCAGTTGATCGAGCGCAGCCGCGCTACCTTGCACAGCATGGGCGAGCTGGAACGCTTCCAGGGCCATTTCTATAACTGGTACGACACGCAAACGCTCAAGGCGCTGCAGCCGATGTACATCTCGACGGTCGACAGCGGCAACCTGGCCGGCCATCTGCTGACCTTGCAGCCGGGACTGGTGGAACTGTACGACGCTCCCATCATCGGCGCGCAGGTGGTGCAGGGCATCCGCACGACGGCGCAGGTGCTGCAGGAATTCATCGCCGCCGAAGGCGAGGGCAAGGCCATGCGCGAGAGCATGAGCCTGCTGCAGGCGCCCGCCGCGCCTGCCACCTTGGCCGAATGGCATGCCTATCTCGCCGCCGCGAATGGCGCGGCCGATGCGCTGCTGTCGCTGACCTTGCAAGGCGAGGATGGCGAGCTGTCCATGTGGACGGGCGCGCTGGCGCGCCAGTGTCGCGCGGCGCTGGCCGAATTGCTGCAACTGGCGCCGTGGGCGGCACAGGCGGGTGTCGATCCTGCGTGGCTGCGCATGCCGACTCTGCGCGAACTGGCCAACCTGGAGGTGCCCGAAGACACGCCATCGGAGCTGGCGGCCATGCTGGCGCAAGGCCGCGAACAGGCGGGCCGCCACGTGCGCGACATCGCCCACGCGGCGGGCCAGGCGCGCGACTTCGCGCAGGTCGAATACGGCTTCCTGTACAACCCGTCGACCAAACTGCTGGCCATCGGCTACAACGTCAGCGAACGGCGCCTGGACCCCAGCTACTACGATTTATTGGCTTCCGAAGTGCGCCTGGCCAGCTTCATCGCCATCGCCCAAGGGCAGCTGCCGCAGGAGCACTGGTTCGCCCTGGGCCGCCAGTTGTGCATGGTGGCCGGCCAGCCCGTGCTGCTGTCGTGGAGCGGTTCGATGTTCGAGTACCTGATGCCGCTGCTGGTGATGCCGAACTACCCGAACACCCTGCTCGACCAGACCTACCACTCCGTCATCGAGGCGCAGATCGACTATGGCCGCCAGCGCGACGTACCGTGGGGGATTTCCGAGTCCGGCTACAACACGGTCGACGCCAGCCTGAATTACCAGTACCGCGCCTTTGGCGTGCCCGGCCTGGGCCTGAAGCGGGGCCTGGCCGACGACCTGGTGGTGGCGCCGTACGCCAGCATGATGGGCTTGATGGTGCAGCCGGAAGCGTCGTGCCAGAACCTGCAGCGCATGCAGGCGGCCGGCTACATGGGCCGCTACGGCTTTTTTGAAGCCATCGATTTCACCACGGCGCGCCTGCCGCGCGGGCAGGGCAGCGCCGTCATCCGCTCCTTCATGGTGCACCACCAGGGCATGGGCTTTCTGGCCCTCAGCTATCTGCTGCACGACCGACCGATGCAGCGCCGTTTCGAGTCTGATCCGCTGCTGCAATCGGCCTTGCTGGTGCTGCAGGAGCGCACGCCGCAGGCCGGCGCGTTTTACTCGAACACGGCCGAACTGGCGGTGCTGCGCAGCGGCGCGCCGGAGCAGGCCATGCCGATGCGCATCCTCACGCAAGCCAACAGCGCCGTGCCGGAAACGCAGCTGCTGTCGAACGGCCGCTACCACGTCATGGTGAGCAATGCGGGCGGCAGCTACAGCCGCTGGAAAGACCTGTCCGTGACGCGCTGGCGCGAAGACAGCACGCGCGACAACTGGGGCAATTTCTGCTACCTGCGCGACCTTGACGACGGTGAAGTCTGGTCCACCATGTACCAGCCGACGCTGGCCGAACCGAAGAAATACGAAGTGATTTTTTCGGAAGGGAGGGCCGAGTTCCGCCGCGCCGACCATGGCCTCGACCTGTACACCGAAATCGTCGTCTCGCCCGAGGACGACATCGAAATCCGCCGCACGCGCATCAGCAATAATTCGAACCGCCGGCGGCGCATCGAGATCACCAGCTTTGCCGAAGTGGTGATGGCGCCGGCGGCGGCCGATGCGGCCCACCCCGCGTTCAGCAAGCTGTTCGTGCAGACGGAAATCCTCGCGCATGAAAAGGCGATCTTATGCACGCGCCGGCCCCGCTCGAAAGAGGAGCAGATGCCGTGGCTGCTGCACGTGATGACCGTGCACGATATCGAACGCTGCGAAGTGTCCTTTGAGACGGACCGCGCGCGCTTCATCGGCCGCGGCAACACGGCGCAGCTGCCGCAGGCGCTGCAGGACGACGGGCCGCTCAGTGGTGGCCACGGTTCCGTGCTCGATCCCATCGTGGCCATCCGCTACGTCATCACGCTTGAACCCGACCAGGCCGTCACCGTCGACAGTGTTACCGGCATGGTGGAGCAGCGCGAGGCGGCGCTGCACCTGATCGACAAATACCAGGACCGCCATCTGGCCGATCGCGTCTTCGAACTGGCCTGGACGCACAGCCAGGTGGTGCTGCGCCAGTTGAACGCCAGCGAAGCGGACGCGCAGCTGTATGCGCGCCTGGCCAACGCCGTGATCTACCCGAATGCGGCCCTGCGCGCCGAAGCGAGCATCCTGATCAAGAACCAGCGCGGTCAGTCCGGCCTGTGGGCGTATGCGATTTCCGGCGACTTGCCCATCGTGCTGCTGCAGATACGCGACGCGGCCAATATCGAGCTGGCGCGCCAGATGGTGCAGGCGCACGCCTATTGGCGCCTGAAAGGATTGATAGTCGACCTGGTGATCTGGTACGAGGAGCAGTCGGGCTATCGCCAGCTGCTGCACGACCAGATCATGGGCTTGATCGCCTCGGGCATCGATGCGCAGGCGATCGACCGCCCGGGCGGCATCTTCGTGCGCCTGGCCGAGCAGATCGCCAACGAGGACCGCATCTTGCTGCAGTCGGTGGCGCGCGCCATCATCAGCGATTTGCGCGGCACCCTGGCCGAGCAGGTCAAGCGTCCGCCGAGCCCCGTGCTGCGCATGCCGCCGCTGCTGCAGGACCCGGCGCGCGACCATGGCGGCGTGCCGCACCGGGCGCCGCAGCGCGAGCTGATCCAGGAAAATGGCCTCGGCGGTTTCACCCCCGATGGGCGCGAATACGTGATCACCACGGGAGAAGGCAAGCAGACGCCGGCGCCGTGGTCGAACGTGCTGGCCAATGCGCAATTCGGCACGGTGGTGTCGGAGGCCGGCCAGGCGTACACGTGGAGCGAGAACGCGCATGAATTCCGCCTCACGCCATGGCAGAACGACCCCGTGTCCGACCTGTCGGGCGAAGCGTTTTATGTGCGCGACGAGCAGACCGGCCAGTTCTGGTCGCCCTCGTCCTTGCCCGCGCGCGGCAGCGGCGACTATGTGACGCGCCACGGTTTCGGCTACAGCGTGTTTGAGCACAGCGAGGGCGGCATCGCCACTGAGTTGTGCACCTATGTGGCGCTCGATGCTGCCGTCAAATACTCGGTCATCAAGGTGCGCAACGACAGCGGCGTGCCGCGCCGCCTGTCCGTCACGGGCTACGTGGAATGGGTGATGGCCGACCTGCGCGCCAAGTCCGGCATGCATGTGGCCACCGAAGTCGATACGATCAGCGGCGCGCTGTTTGCGCGCAATAATTACAACACGGAGTTTTCCGGCCGCGTGGGCTTTTTCAATACGGACGCCAGCATCCGTTCCATCACCTGCGACCGCAATGAATTCATCGGCCGCAACGGCAGCCTGGCGCAGCCGGCGGCGCTGCGCCGCGTGCGCCTGTCCGGCAAGGCGGGCACGGGGCTGGACCAGTGCGCCGCCATCCAGGTGCCGTTCGAACTGCAGCCGGGACAGGAGCGCGAAATCGTCTTCCTGCTCGGCGTGGGCGGGCGCCGCAATGCCGACGCCAGCACCATGGTGCAGCGCCATGCTGGCAAGGAAGCGGCCCGCATGGCGCTCGACGCCGTACGCGCGCACTGGGAAAGCACCCTGGGCGCCGTGCGCATCGAGACGCCCGACCCGTCGCTCGACGTGATCGCCAATGGCTGGCTGATGTACCAGACCATCGCCTGCCGCTTGTGGGCGCGCAGCGGCTATTACCAGTCCGGCGGCGCCTACGGTTTCCGCGACCAGCTGCAAGACGCGATGGCGATGATCCACACGGCGCCGCAATTGCTGCGCAAGCACTTGCTGCTGTGCGCGGCGCACCAGTTTGTCGAAGGCGATGTACAGCATTGGTGGCATCCGCCGTCGGACCGGGGCGTGCGCACGCATTGCTCCGACGATTATCTGTGGCTGCCGCTGGCTGCCTGCCGCTATGTGATCGCCACGGGCGACGTCAATGTGCTGTCGGAGGTGGCGCCCTTCATCGAGGGGCGGGCCGTCAAGCCGGAAGAGGATTCCTACTACGACTTGCCCGTACGTTCGGGCGAGTCGGCCGACCTGTACGAGCATTGCGTGCGTGCCATCCGCCATGGCTTGCGCATGGGCGTGCACGGCTTGCCGCTGATCGGTTCCTGCGACTGGAACGACGGCATGGACAAGGTGGGCGAACACGGCAAGGGCGAGAGCGTGTGGCTGGCCTTCTTCCTGTACGAAGTGCTGCAGCGTTTCGCCGAAGTGGCCATGCTGCGCGGCGACGCGGCCTTTGCCCAGTTCTGCCGTGACGAAGCCGTGAAACTGGCGGCCAACGTCGAGGAGCATGCATGGGATGGCGAGTGGTACCGTCGCGCATATTTCGACGACGGCACGCCATTGGGTTCGCACACCAACGAGGAATGCCAGATCGATTCGATTTCGCAAAGCTGGGGCGTGCTGTCGGGCGCCGCCAACAAGGAGCGGGTCGCCGGCGCCATGCGCCAGGTCGATGCGCGCCTCGTGCGCCGCGATTCCGGCGTGATCCAGCTGCTCGATCCGCCGTTCGACAAGGCCGACCTCAATCCCGGCTACATCCGCGGCTATGTGCCGGGCGTGCGCGAGAACGGCGGCCAGTACACGCATGCTGCCATCTGGACGGCGATGGCGTTTGCCCGCATGGGCGACGGCGAAAAGGCGTGGGAACTGCTGCGCATGATCAATCCCGTACGCCATGGCGTCGACGCGCAGGCGGTGGCGCGCTACAAGGTGGAACCGTACGTGGTGACGGCCGACGTGTATGCCGTGGCGCCGCACGTGGGGCGCGGCGGCTGGAGCTGGTACACGGGCTCGTCGGGCTGGCTGTACCGCCTGATCGTCGAATCCCTGCTCGGCCTGACGCGCGAAGCGAACGTGCTGCGCGTGGCGCCGACCATGCCGGCCGAATGGGACAGCTTCAAGCTGCATTACCGCTTCGGCGCCAGCAGCTATGCCATCACGGTGGAGCAGGCGCAGGGACGGCCGGCGGGGTTGTCGCTCGATGGCGTGGCACAGGGCGGCAATAGCATCGCTCTGCGCGACGAGGGCCGCGAGTATGCGGTGCTACTGCTGCTCTAGTTTTGCCACTTCTCGTATTCGGGACGGCGCCGGCCAGCCAGCAGGATCAAGCCGGCGCCAAATAGCAGCAGGTCGCGCGTGCGCACTTCGGGCGCGGATGGCGTCGCCGTCTGTTGGTGGTGCAAGGGGGCCGCCATGGCGGCGGCAGGCTGGATTGCGCAAGCGGCCAGGCACAGCGCCGCCACATTTCTATTCAACTGCATATATTCCTCAAGAAAGCGCGCTGACCGTTCCGGGTCGGCGCGCCGGTATTCATGCCGCCGACATTGTAATTATGAGCATGAATATTGTAAATTGGAAAATAACAGGGCTGTCTCAAAATCCCAGGGCGGCGCCCGCGCCCAGCAGGGTGGCCACGCCCAGCACGGCAAACACCAGGGCCGCGATGCCGTGCACCAGGCGCAGCGACACGCGGTTGGCGATCCTCTGGCCCAGGTAGACGGCCGGCACGTTGGCCAGCATCATGCCGAAGGTGGTGCCCAGCACGACCGAATAAATGTCGTCGTAGCGCGCCGCCAGGGCCACCGTCGCCACCTGCGTCTTGTCTCCCATTTCCGCCATGAAGAAGGCAATCAGGGTGGTCAGGAAGACGCCGTATTTGGCCAGCTTCGTCTCGTCTTCATCGAGCTTGTCCGGGATCAGGGTCCAGGCGGCCATGGCCAAGAAGGAGACGCCCAGCACCCAGCGCAGCACGTCCGGCCCCAGCATGCCGGTGATCCAGGCGCCGACGGCGGCGGCGAACGCGTGGTTGGCGACGGTGGCGACGAGAATGGCCAGCACGATGGGCAGGGGTTTGCGGAATTTGGCGGCCAGCAGAAAGGCCAGGAGCTGGGTTTTGTCGCCGATTTCAGCGAGACCGACGATGCCGGTGGAGATGAGGAAAGCTTCCATGAGATTGCAAGAGGTACGCGGGCCGGACGAATTAACCAATGATCCACGGGCGACTCCGGCCCATGCGGCCGCCCTGGATCAATGGTCTCGTCAAGTTCTGCAACCACCTGCACCATGGCCTGCGGGCCAATCATGTTGATACAGGTTCCCGCGGCAGGACCGCGGGACGACTACTCCCCAATGTTCGAGGCGCATGATACGCCAATGCCTGTTTCTGCGCCAGTGCCGCCGGCCGCCGGCGCCGTGCTGCGTGTGGGACTTCCACAACAATGATCGATTGCAAACAGACTCGACTTAGAATGCAGTTCTGTCCACGACTCCCAGATGGAATGCGCCATGCCGGTCCTTGTCCGCTTGCTTGCCCTGTGTTTGACCTTGTTATCTCCCTTGCCCGGCCTGTGCGCCGCCGCGCCCTTCGACGACAAGTTCCGCCAGCTCGAAGAACTGCTGCCAACGCCGAACAGCTACCGCACGGCGTCCGGCGCGCCCGGTCACGCCTACTGGCAGCAGCGCGCCGACTACGTGATCCGCGCCACGCTCGATGAAGCGCGGCGCGCCATCACGGCCAGCGAGCAGATCACTTATCACAACCGTTCGCCCGACAGCCTCGCGTATCTGTGGCTGCAGCTGGACCAGAACGGTTTGCGCCAGGATGCCGACCAGCGACGCGTACTGAGCGCGCCGTCGCGCCAGGCCTGGCTCAGCGGCAGCGAAGACGAAGCGCTGAAATTCGAGGATTTGCGCGCCATCCACGCCGGCCGCGAATTCGACGGCGGCTTCAAGCTCACCGCCGTGAAAGCGGCCAGCGGCAAGCCGCTGCCGTATGTAATCAACCAGACCATGCTGCGCATCGATCTGCCGGTGGCGCTGGCGCCCGGCCAGAGCGTCACGTTCAATATCGACTGGTCGTATCAGATCAATGACCAGAAGGTGCTCGTCGAGCGCTCCGGCTACGAGTATTTTGAGGACGACAAGAACGCGATTTTCCAGATCGCGCAGTGGTTTCCCCGCATGGCCGCGTATTACGACGCCGTCGGCTGGCAGCACAAGCAGTTCCTCGGTTCCGGGGAATTCACGCTGGAGTTTGGCGACTACGAGCTGTACCTGACGGTGCCGGCCGACCACGTGGTGGCTGCCACGGGCGAGCTGCAAAATCCTGCCGCCGTCCTGAGCGCGGCGCAGCGCGAGCGCCTGGCGCGGGCGAAGAACAGCGATACGCCGCTGCTGGTGATCACGCCGGAAGAGGCGCTGGCGGCGGAAAAGGGCAAAGCGGCGGGCATGAAAACCTGGCACTTCAAGGCGGCCAATGTGCGCGACGTGGCGTGGGCGTCAAGCCGCAAGTTCATCTGGGATGCGCAGGGGCTGAACAGCGGCGGCAGGCGCGTGATGGCCATGTCCTACTATCCGAATGAAGGCAATCCGCTGTGGCAGCAGTACAGCACGCGCGCCGTCGTGCACGCGATCGAGCAGTACAACAAGTACAGTTTCGATTACCCGTATCCGAACGCGATGTCCGTCAATGGCGCCGTGGGCGGCATGGAGTATCCGATGATTGCGTTCAATGGCGGGCGTCCCGTGAAGGACAAGAAGACGGGCGAACGTACGTATTCAAAGACGACCAAATATGACCTGATCGGCGTGATCATCCACGAAGTGGGCCACAATTATTTCCCCATGATCGTCAACTCGGACGAGCGCCAGTGGACGTGGATGGACGAAGGCCTCAATTCCTTCCTGCAGTACCTGGCCGAGCAGGCGTGGGAAGAGCATTTCCCCTCCTGGAATGGCGAGCCGCGCAAGATCGTCGACTACATGCGCAGCCAGAACCAGGTGCCCATTATGACCAACTCCGAGTCCTTGCTGCAGTTCACGGCGAATGCCTACGACAAGCCGGCCACGGCGCTCAACATCCTGCGCGAAACCATCCTCGGGCGCGAACTGTTCGACTTCGCCTTCAAGCAGTACGCCTTGCGCTGGAAGTTCAAGCGCCCGACGCCGGCCGACTTTTTCCGCACCATGGAAGATGCGTCCGGCACGGACCTGGACTGGTTCTGGCGCGGCTGGTTCTATACCACCGACGCGGTCGACATCAGCATCGACGGCATCAGTGAATACGGCGTGAGCACGAAGAATCCGGAAGTCGAGAAAGCGTGGAAAAAGGCGCAGAAGGCGGCGCAGCCCATCTCGATCTCGGACCAGCGCAACAGGGCGCTGCCGAAGAAGGTCGATACCGATCCCGCATTGAAGGATTTCTATAACCGGCACGACGAGTTCACCGTCACCAACAAGGACCGCAACAGCTATGCGGAAGAGCAGGAAACGCTGGAGCCGTGGGAGAGAAAGCTGCTGGAGCAGCACAACATGGGCAAGCATCTGTACCTGGTCGACTTTTCGAATCTCGGCGGCCTGGTGATGCCGCTGATCCTGGAAATCGAACTCAAAAGCGGCAAGAAGATCATCGAGCGCGTACCGGCCGAAGTGTGGCGCTACGCGCCGCACAAGATCAGCAAGGTGATCATCACGGACGAACCGATGGTGGGCCTGGTGCAGGACCCGTACTGGGAGACGGCCGACATCGACACCAGCAACAATGCCTGGCCGAGAAAAATCACGTCATCGCGCCTGGAGCTGTTCAAGCTGGACCGCGACAAGCATAACCTGATGAAGGATTTGAATACGCCGCTGAAGGCGCCCGAGGCCAAGGCCGAGGTCCGGCCGGAAGCAAAATAGGGAAACAGCGCCGGCCAGTCCGGCGCTTTTTTCTGCCGGCCCGCGCTGGAAGTGCTATTCTGCGCGACGCCCCGGCGCACACGGATCGGGGCTTTCGCAAATCATTCAAAAGACGACCATGCAAACTTTGACCTTCCTGCGCGCGCTGGGCTGTGCGCTACTTTGCCAGGTGACTCTGGCCGCGCACGCCGACCCCCTCAGCTATGCGCGCTACGACCAGGTGCGCACACGCGACCTGCAGCTGGACCTGAAAGCCGACTTCAAGCAAAAGACCCTGTCCGGCTATGCCGAGCTGTCCTTGAACTGGATCGATCCGGCGGCGCGCACCCTGGTGCTCGATACGCGCGATTTGTCGATCGCCAAGGTGCAGGTGCAGGACAAGCGCGGCGCATGGCAGATGGCGCCGTACCAGCTGGACAAGGCCGACCCGGAAAAGGGCCAGGCGTTGCGCATCACCACCACGGGCCAGCCGGGCAAGGTGCGCGTCTACTATCACACGGCGCCGAACGCCATCGCGCTGCAGTGGCTCACGCCGCAGCAGACCATGTCGGGCAAGCTGCCTTTCATGTTCAGCCAGTCGCAAAGCATCAACGCCCGCTCGTGGGTGCCGTCGCAGGATACGCCGGCCGTGCGCTTTACGTATAGCGCGCGCATCGAGGCGCCATCGGGCATGCGCGTCGTGATGAGCGCCGAGAACGATGAAAAGGCGACCGGCAAGGGCGGCTGGAAATTCAGGATGCCGCAGCCGATTCCATCGTACCTGCTGGCGATCGCCATCGGCGAACTGGAAGTGCGCAAGCTTGGCCCCCGCTCCGCCGTGTATGCGGAACCGCCGCGCATCAAGGCGGCCGAATACGAGCTGGCCGATACGGAAAAGATGATCCAGGCGGCCGAAGCGCTGTATGGCCCGTATGGCTGGGGGCGCTACGACATGATCGTGCTGCCGCCATCGTTCCCCTACGGCGGCATGGAAAACCCGCGCCTGACCTTCCTCACGCCGACCATGATCGCGGGCGACCGCAGCCTGGTCGATCTGATCGCGCATGAACTGGCCCACTCGTGGTCGGGCAACCTGGTCACCAACGCCTCGTGGAAACACATGTGGCTCAACGAAGGCTTCACCACCTACGTCACGACGCGCATCGTCGAGCAGCTGTATGGCAGCGACGTGGCGCAGATGGGCGTGCAGGTCGACCAGGAAGAACTGGCCGCGTCGATCCGCGAATTGCCGGCTGCGAAAACGGCGCTGATCTCGCGCGACGCCGATGCCAACCCGGCGGAAACGTACACGGATGACGGGATCATCTACCCGAAAGGCGCCTGGTTCCTGGCCACCATGGAGCGCCGCGCCGGCCGCGCCGTGTTCGACCTCTTCCTGCGCGGCTGGTTCGACCAGCATGCGTTCCAGAGCGTGACGACGGAGCAGTTCATCGCCTACCTGCGCAAGAACCTGCTGGCGCAGCACCCGGACGTGATGCCGCCGGCGGAACTCGATGAATGGCTGTATGGCACGGGCGTGCCGGCCAGCGCGCAGCGCGTCGTTTCGCCGCGCCTGGCGCTGCTCGACCAGCACCGCGACGCCTGGCTCAAGGGCGAGCTGTCCACCAAAGACCTGGGCATGGACAAGTGGATCGCCATCGAGTCGATGCACTTCCTGAACGACATCAACAACAAGGCCAGCGCGGCGCAATTGCGCGAGCTCGACCAGGTCTACGGCGTGGGCAAGAGCGGCAACAATGAAGTGGCCTACCGCTTCTATCTGGCCTCCGTGAACGCCGGCTACGACGTGCGCCAGCCCTTGCAGGCATTCCTGATGAGCGTGGGCCGCCAGAAGTTCGTCGTGCCCCTGTACAGCGCCTTGATGAAGACGCCGCAAGGCCATGCCTGGGCCAAGGACGTGTATGCGCAGGCGCGCGAACGCTACCACCCGGTGACGCAGGAAAGCGTCGATAAATTGATGGCCGCGCAAGCGCATTGAACCTTCTTTGGACATCCTGACCATGCATACCATGAACCGCCTCGCCGCCGCCATCGTGCTGGCGTTTTCCGGCATCGCCGTGCCGGCGCTGGCATTTGACGCCGCCCCCGTCGTTGCCGCCGCACCGGCGCCCGCGCCTGCCTTCGATCTTGAGCGCGACGTCGCCACCGCCCTGAAAGTGTTCGACGTGCCCGGCATGGCGATCGCCATCGTCAAGGACGGCAAGGTCGTCACCGCCAGGGGCTTCGGCGTGCGCAAGCTGGGCGAGCCGGCCGCCGTCGATGCGCAGACCTTGTTTGAAGTGGCATCGAACTCGAAAGGCTTCACGGCAGCCGCGCTGGCCATGCTGGTCGACGAGGGCAAGCTGGCCTGGGACGATCCCGTCACCAAGCATTTGCCCGGCTTCCAGATGCACGATTCCTACGTGACGGGCGCCATGACCGTGCGCGACCTGCTGACGCACCGCAGCGGCCTGGGCCTGGGCGCCGGCGACTTGCTGTGGTGGCCGACCACCACGTTCAGCACCGACGAGATCATCGAGAAGCTGCGCTACATCCGTCCGGCCACGAGTTTTCGCAACAGCTATGCCTACGATAACCTGCTGTATATCGTGGCCGGCAAGATCATCGCCGACAAGGCGGGAAAAAGCTGGGGCGAGGCCATGCACGAGCGCATCCTGGCGCCGCTGGGCATGACGGGCACCACCACCAGCCTGGCTGAAAATGCGGGCAAGCCCGACGTCGCCAGCGCGCACAGCAAGATCGACGGCAAGATCGCCGCCGTCAAGTCCATGCCCGTGCCGAACGCCGTGGGCGCCGTCGGCATCAACACGAATGCGGAAGATATCGCCAAGTGGATGATGGTGCTGCTCGATGGCGGCAAGATCGCCGGTACGACGGACAAGGATGGCAAGGAAGCGCGCCTGTTCAGCGAAAAGCAGGGCCGCGAGATGTGGACGGCGCAAACGCCGATCAAGATTCCCGAGCCGAAACCGGCATTGGCCGCGACGAAACCGAACTTCAGCGCATATGGCCTGGGCTTCCAGCTGCGCGACTACAAGGGCATGAAGGTCGCCATGCACGGCGGCGCGCTGCAGGGATTTTATTCGCGCGTGGTGATGGTGCCGGAAGCGAAACTGGGCGTGGCCATTCTGACCAATGCGGAAAATGGCGGTTCGATGACGGCGCTGCAATGGCGCATCCTCGATCATTACCTGCAGGCCGCGCCGTCGGACTGGCTGGCGCTGGTGGCCAAGGTGGAGCAGGACCAGCATGCCGAGGAGGTGAAAAAGCAGGGCAAGGCGTCGAGCGCGCGCGCGGCCAAATCGCAGCCTTCGCTGCCGCTGGCGGCGTATGACGGCGAGTATGAAGACGCCTGGTACGGCAAGGTCGTGATCAAGCCGGAAGGGAAAAAACACATCCTCAGCTTCACGCGCACGCCGGACCTGACGGGCGAGCTGGAACACTGGCAGCACGACACCTTCATCGTGCGCTGGAAAGAGCGCAATTTCAACGCGGACGCCTACGTGACGTTCTCGCTCAACCCCGATGGCAGCATCGACCGGGTCAAGATGGCGCCCGTGTCGGCCGAAACGGATTTCAGCTACGACTTCCAGGACCTGAGCCTGATGCCGGTAAAGCCGAAGGACGCGAAGAAATAAGGGGTCGATACCAAAACCGCAGCCTGTGCTGCGGTTTTTTTTCGCCTGTTGCCATGCAAATGCGCGGCGCAAGGGCGGCGGGCCGGTTTTTATTCCATGAAATGGGGCGAAAAATAAACGTTATCTTGTTTTCTTGTTTGCGTATTTACTAACTTTTCAAGGTGGTACTATTTCTGTGCGCCATGAAATTTGTCTGTCGACCGGCGCTTTCTGGCGGCTGGCGTCTTTGTCTTCCAGTGGTTTTTAGAACGACTCAACTCTTGGGAATGGGATAAAAATGATCAATGTGAAAAAAGCCGTATTTGTCTTTTGCGCCGCCGTCGGTTTTGCCGGCGCCGTCAGTTCTTCCGCGTATGCCCTGCCATCGCGCGAAACCTGCGAGGAAGCCTACACCGCGTGCGTGGTGGACGGCGATGCCAGCTCCTGCACCCTGGTCAAGCGCCTGTGCGGCGTGTACGGCATCCACCTGTAGCCGGCAGGTCAATCCGCGCTCGGGCGGCGCGCCGGATTGGCGCGCCGCCGTTGGATTGACTATGGCTTGACGAACTTCAGGGTCATGCGGTCGCTCTCGCCGATGGCCGTGTAGCTGGCCCGGTCCACATCCTTGTTGGCGTAGGTGGGCGGCAGCGCCCAGACGCCGCCCTGATGGTCCGCCGTGTCTTTCGGATTGGCGTTGATGTCCGATTTGGCGGCCAGTTTGAAACCCGCATTTTCCGCCAGCTTGATCACATACGCTTCGTGCATGTAGCCGCTGCTGGCCGTGGCGTCCTGCGGCTTGTTCGCCGGCAGGCGGTGCTCGACGACGCCGAAGACGCCGCCCGGTTTCAGGCTGTCATACACTTCCTTGAACAGGGTCTGCATGCCCGCTTCGCCGATCGGTATCCAGTTGTGGATATTGCGGAAAGTGAGCACCATGTCGGCCGTGCCCTTGGGCGCGATGCGGTAGGTGGTGGGCGGTGCGAAGGCGCCGATTTCCACCTTGCCGAAAGCGGCCGGATTGGCGTCGAGTTTCTGCTGGAAGCGCGCCGCGCCACGGCGCGCGCCTTCGCTGCTTGACTGCGGGTCGTTGCCGGCGGCGATCAGCTTGCCGTGCTCGCGCAGGTAGGGTGCCAGGATCTCCGTGTACCAGCCGCCGCCGGGCGCCAGTTCCACCACCGTCATGGTCGGCTTGATGCCGAAGAACGTCAGCGTTTCATAAGGGTGGCGGGCGCTGTCGCGCAGCGCGTTGGCCGGCGTGCGCGCGTTGCCGGCGATGGCCGCCTTCAGGGCCGCGTCGCCCGCATCGGCGGCCAGTGCCGTGCCGCTGCCGCCACAGGCCAGCATGACCGTCAGGGCCGCAGCCAGGGATACTCGCTTCATCATCATATGCTCCATGAGTGATTGGATCGGTTGGTAACTTGGTGGCGATCGCCATCAACGCCGATCATCGGTCAAGCATGCTGGCCGGTCAAGCGGATTCCGTACCCCATGCGGCGGCATACGCGGGCATATCGCTGGTGTTGAGCGCATCGGCGATGGCCGCGCCACGGCCGTGCGCAAACGGCAGTTCACCCGTCCAGACGGCATGCGCCATGTCGTCCGCGTCGTCGAGCGGGCCGCCCTGGCGCTGCTTGACGGCATATTCGTCGAGCGCGATGCGCAGCACTGTGGTGGCCGCGTATTCCTTGGCGCTGCCGCCGCGCACGTGCGCCAGGCGTCCCGGCGCCAGCTTTTCCATCAACGCGTCCATGGCCGCATGCTGCTGGCCGATATCGCTTACTTTTTCAAACTGCCCGTACACCATCGCCGAACGGTAGTTCATCGTGTGGTTGAAGGCGGAGCGCGCCAGCACCAGGCCGTCGAGATGGGTGATGGTCACGCATACGTCGCTGTCTTGCAAGCGTTTGAGCATGCGGCTGCCGTTCGAGCCATGGATATACAGGTGGCCATCGATGCGCCAGCAGGCGGTCGGGATGCAATGGCTGCCCTTGTCGTCGTGGAAGGCGATATGGCACAGGTAGGCGGCATCGAGGATGGCGTACAGGGCGGCTTGCTCGTAGCTGGCCAGTTCGGCGACGCGGCGCACGCGGGTACGGGGGCTGGGGGGCAGGGCGGGAGCGGTCATGGCGGGAATCCGGTTGGTTGAAGAAGCAGGCCGCACTATAATCGGCATCTGGCCCTGAAAAAAGATCCAGAACTGACAAAAAATATAGAGCCAGGATGAAAGGGGCGCATGGATTTCGCTTTACTGCTGGGCGCGTTCGAGCGCACGCACCGCGAGCGGGGCTGGCCGCGCCAGCGCCTGCTGCATGAATGTCTGCGCGCGGCGATCCGCGGCGGCCAGCTGGCGCCGGGCACGCGCCTGGCTGCCACGCGCGTGCTGGCGGCCGAACTGGGCGTGGCGCGCAATACCGTGCTGTACGCCTACGAGCAATTGGCCAGCGAAGGGTTTGTCTTGCCGGACCGGCGCGGCACCGTCGTCGCCGGCAGCGCCGGCGTGCCGGCGGCATCGCCGGTGAGCGGTATCCAGGATGGCTTGTCGCGCCGCGCCCGGCATTTGCGCGGCGTGTCAGGACAGGATGCCAGCGCGGCGCTGGTGTTTCCCGCCGACGCCATGGGCGCGTTCGCGCCTGGCGTGCCGGCGCTCGACGAATTTCCGCTGGCGCAGTGGCGGCGCATGCTGGACCGCGCGTGGCGCGCGCTGACGCCGCGCCAGCTCAATTACGGCGACCCTGCCGGCGAGCCGCAGCTGCGCATGGCCATCGCCGACCATTTGCGCGCCGCGCGCGGCGTCGTCTGCGATGCGGGCCAGGTGTTCATCACGGACGGCACGCAGAGCAGTCTCGATGTCTGCCTGCGCGCCTTTGCCGACCAGGGCGATACTTTATGGATCGAGCATCCCGGCTATGGCGGCGCGCTGGCGGCGGGCCGTGGCGCCGGCTTGCAGGTGACGGGCGTCGCCGTCGACATGGATGGCATCGCGCCGACGGACGAGGACTGGCGCGATACGCCGCCGCGCCTGATCTACACGACGCCGTCGCACCAGTATCCGACGGGCAGCGTGCTCAGTCCCGCGCGCCGCATGGCGCTGCTCGAACGCGCGCGCGCGGCCGGAGCGCTGATCATCGAAGACGATTACGACAGCGAGTTTCGCCATGGCGGACCGCCCCTGGCCGCCATGCAGGGACTGGTGGCCGACGCACCCGTCGTGTATCTGGGCACCTTCAGCAAGACCATGTTCCCCGCCTTGCGCATCGCCTTTATCGTCGTGCCGGCCGCGCTGGCCGGCGCCTTCGCGCAGATGCAGGCGCAGGGCGCCGCGCGGGGCCGCGTGGCCGAACAGCTGGCGCTGGCCGAGTTCCTGCGCAGCGGCCTGTTTGCGCGCCACGTGCGCCGCATGCGCCGCCTGTACCGCCAGCGCCGCGACGCCTTGAGCGATGCCTTGCGGCGCCATGCGTGCGCGGGCGCGGCCATCCATGGCGGCACGGCCGGCATGCACCTGGCGCTGCGTTTTCACGACAAGCACTGGGATGACCTGGCGTTGAGCCGCCGCGCCGCGCAGGACGGCATCGTGGCGCTGGCGCTGTCCGCGCATGGCACCGGCGAGGGACCGGGCTGGAACGGTTTCCTGCTCGGTTATGCGCAGGTGCCGGCCGAGAACATGGATGGCCTGGCGCGCCGCCTGGGCGCGCTGCTGCCGGCGTGATGCGCCGCTAGCGCCTTACTGCTGGTCCTGCATCCACTGCTTCAAGCCGTTGACCCAGTTCTTCGCGGGCAGGTTGAACTGTTTCCTGATGGCGGCGGCGCGCTCATATAAATCGCTGAAGTCGAGCGATGGCGATTTTTTGAAGGCCAGTACGACGATGTTTTCATCTTCCATTTCCGGCACCCAGACGACGGCGTCGAAGACCAGTTCCATCGCCTGCAAATTCTTGTCGTAGTTGGGGAAGTCGCCGAAGACATTTGTGCACATGATGCCGTCGTCCGTCAGGCAGTCAAAGCAGGCTTGGTAGAACTCGGGCGTGTCGAGCACGGGGCCGCGTGCGTCTTCGTCGTACAGGTCCACTTGCAGCGCGTCGACCGTGCCGTGGTTGGCCGGGTCGAGCACGAAGTCGAGCGCATTCATTTCGCGCACGTCGAGGCGGGCATCGTTCGGCGGCAGCGCGAACTGGGCGCCGCAGATGGCGATCACGTTCGGATTGAGTTCGATGGCCGTGACCTTGGCGTCGGGAAAGCGGCGGTAGCTGAACTTGGTCAGCGCGGCGCTGCCCAGACCCAGCTGCACGATGTGTTTGGGCTGCGTCTTGAACAGCATCCACATCATCATCATCTGCACGTATTCGAGCTCGATGGCGTCCGGTTTGTCCAGGCGCATGGCGCCCTGCACCCACTTGGTGCCCAGGTGCAGGTAGCGGATGCCGCGGTGTTCGGTGGTGGTGGCGGGCGGGTGGCCCGGGTGGCTGAAAGCGGTGTTGCTGGTGGAGATAAAGTCGGTCGTCATGGCGTCAGTTTAGCAGCCGCCAAAGAAAAAGACGCCGTGGCGTCTTTTGGGTGGTGCGCTCAAGATTGCTTGCGGCGTCGCGCCAGGAAGCCGAGTATGCCCAGGCCGGCCAGCAGCATGCCATAGGTTTCCGGTTCAGGAACGGGCGCCAGGTTCAGGTTGAAGACGCCGCCATAGCTGCCGCCCTTGGTGTTGCCGATGACGGTGAGGACCAGCGGGCCGTTGAACAGAATGCTGGTCGGCGCCAGGACTTCGCCCTGGGCATAGCCAAAGACGGTGGGCCCGCCAAAGCCGCTCAGAGAAATGCCGTTCAGGTTGGCGCTGGTGAAGCTGATCGAGGAACTGTCCGAACCCGTGACGGACAGGTTGGCCAGGAAGGCTTGCGCGGTGGAACCGAAGGTCGCGTTGGGCGTGAACGTGAACGTATCGGTGAAGTCGCCGAGCGGGCTGGGAATGGCGCTGAAGCCGCTGGTCCACAGATTGCCGCTGGTATTGACGAGGTTGACTGTGTAGGCGGCGGCGCTGGCGCTGCCGATGGAAGCAGCGCTCAGTACTGCCGCTGCGATGAGTGATTTTAATTTCATGTTAATCCCCGCGAAAAGACGATTAATGTTTCAAAAAAACCGTACCGCGCTGATAAATTATCGCCAAGACAATTCATTGTCAATGAGCTATTTTTATATCATTATGCAAACTTAAATAGCTTATTTCTAACACACGGGCGTGGCGGGCATGAAGTTGCAATATTAAAAACCATAATTATTAATATTGCACTGAAAAATAGTTGCTGATCGTGTGATTTAAAAATCGTTACACAGTGAACTAATTTCTTTCGAGTAAGGGCAGAATCAAGGTCACCGCCAGACCGCCGCCTTCGCGGTTGGCCAGGGTGATGCGCCCGCCATGGGCTTCGGCGATTTCGCGCGCCAGGGCCAGCCCCAGTCCCGTGCCGCTGCGCTTGGTGGAATAGAACGGCACCAACGCGTTTTCCAGCACGGCGCCGCTCATGCCCGGACCTCGGTCGCGCACTTCGATGCGCAGCTGCCCTTGCGCCTGGCTGACGTGCAGGCCGATATGCTCGAGCTTGGAGCCGGACTCCAGCGCATTCTTGAGCAGATTGAGCAGCGCCTGCTGCATTTGCGCCGCATCGAACACGGCGGCCTGCGCGGGCGGTGGGCCGTCCAGCGTGAAGGCCGCTTGCGAGGCCAGGCTGTCGAGGAAGGGTTGCCATTCGCACGGCGCCAGGCGCGGCGCGGGCAGCTTGGCAAAGCGCGCATAGCCGAGGATGAAGGATTCCAGGTGACGCGTGCGCTCTTCGATGGTGGCGAGGATTTGCGGCAGGCGCTCCGTCTGGCCGCGGCGCACCAGCTCGGCGCCGGAATGGGCCAGCGAGGCCAGCGGCGCCAGCGAGTTGTTGAGTTCATGGCTGATGATGCGGATGACTTTTTTCCAGGTCTGCACTTCCTGGCGCCGCAGTTCCAGCGTCAGCTGGCGCAGCAGCAGCAGTTCGTGCTTGCGCCCGTTCAGGCTGAAGCTGCGCCGCGCCAGGTGATACACCTCTTCCTGTTCCCCTTCGCCGCTGGTAAACAAACCGTCGTTGCGGCGCGCCAGCGCCTCGGCCAGGGCCGGTGCCGCCTCGCGCACGATGTCGGCCAGGTGGTGCCCCTCGAGCCGGCGGCCGTGGTGCAGCAGCTGGCGCGCGGCCAGGTTGGCGTAGACGATGGCGCTGCCCTCGGCCACCAGCAGCATGGCCACCGGCGTGTTTTGCACCATGGTGTCGAGCAGCAGTTCGCGCTGCACCAGATCCAGCCGCTGCTTGCGCAGCACGTCGCCCAGCGCATTGTGGGCCGCCACCAGGTCGGCCAGTTCATCGTTCTGCGGCCAGCGCAAGCTGAAGCCGAAGTCGCCATCCTGGTAGCTGGCGACCGTGCCGCTCAAGGCGCGAAACAGCGACAACATCGCTTGCAGCTGGGCGCGGATGGTAATGATGGCCACCGGCAGCACGCACAGCAGCGTACCCGCCAGCACCAGCAGCGGCTGGCCTGGCAAAAAATACGCGAGCAGCAGGGCGATGACGATGCCCAGTACCAGCAAGGTGACGATCAGCGCCGTCCAGCGCGTGAGCAGGGAGAGGCGCATGGGGCGGTAGGCCATCAGCCGCGCGCGATGCCCAGGCGCTCCATGCGCCGGTACAGCGCCTGGCGTGACAGCCCCAGTTCCTGCGCCGCCTGTGCCACCACTCCTTGCGCACGGTCCAGCGCAGCCACGACGCTGTCGCGGTCCGGTTCCGTGCCGGCGCCATCCTGTAGCGTGCGCGGCGCCGTCGCCAGCGGCAAGCCGAGTTCCTCCGCGCGGATCACCGGACCTGCCGTCAGCAGGCTGGCGCGCTGCATGACGTTTTTCAGTTCGCGCACATTGCCCGGCCAGCCGTGCGCCAGCAAGCTAGCCTGGGCCTGGGCGTCCAGCGTTTTTTCGCTGCCCAGGAAATGCCGCGCCAGCACCAGGATGTCGGCCGGGCGCCGGGACAGCGGCGGCAAGCGCAGTTCGATCACGTTCAGGCGGTAAAACAGGTCTTCGCGAAACGTGCCGGCCCTGATCATGGCCGGCAGGTCGGCGTTGCTGGCGCTGATGACGCGCACTTTCACCTGCCGCTCGCGGTTCGAACCGAGGCGCTCGAAGCGTCCCGTTTCGAGCACGCGCAGCAGTTTCATTTGTCCGGCCAGCGGCAGGTTGCCGATCTCGTCGAGGAACAGCGTGCCGCCGTCGGCCGCGTCGAACTTGCCGTCGCGCGCGCGCGTGATGCCCGTGTAGGCGCCGGCCTCGGCGCCGAACAGTTCCGCCTCGATCAGCTCCACGGGAACGGCGCCGCAATTGAGCACGACGAAGGGGCCGCCGGCGACCTGGGAATTGGCTTGCACGATGGCGGCGATGCGTTCCTTGCCGCTGCCGTTCGGCCCCGAGATGAGCACGGGCACGTCGGCGCGCGCCACCTGGCACGCCAGGTGCACGACTCTTTCCGTGGCCGGGTCTTGCCACACCATGCCGCGCAAGTCGAAGTCGTGTTCCAGCGCGTGGCGCTGGCGCTGCTCGGCCAGCACGCGCTGGCGCAGCGCGCGGTTGGCCTGTCCCAGTTCCAGCAGGTTCTGCACGCTGGCGATCAGGCGCCGGTCATCCCAGGGCTTGGCCAGGTAGTCGGCCGCGCCGGACTTGATCAGGTCGACGGCCGCGTCGAGCTGGGTCCATGCAGTCAGCAGGATCACGGGCAGGTCCGGGTGGCGTGCGCGGATCGCGTGGAACAGCGCGCCGCCTTCCTCGCCCGACGTGGTGTCGGCCGTGAAGTTCATGTCCTGCACCACCAGGTCGATGGCGTGGTGCTCGAGCAGGTGCAAGCCTTCCTCGGGCGAGGCGGCGCGCACGGCGTCGATCTCGTGCAGGGAGAACAGCACGTCGAGCGCGATGGCCACGGCGGCATTGTCGTCGATAATCAGTACGGTAGGCATGCGCGCAGCATATCACTCAGGTGCCGGCTCAGGTACTGCGGGTGGCGGTGGCCGGCGAAATGCTGGCCGCGCGCCATGCCGGGCCGTACACGGCACCGAGGCCCAGCAGCCAGAACACGAGCGCGCCGGCCAGCAGGTAGCCGGGCGGCAGGCGCGCCATTTCCAGCTGGCTGACCAGCAGCTGGTTCAAGCCCAGGGCCAGCAGCACGCCGCACGCCACGCCGACGCTGCTGATCATGAAATTCTCGGTCAGGAAGTAGCGCAGGATGTCGACGCGGCGGGCGCCCAGTGCGCGCCGCACGCCGATCTGCTTCCTGCGCTGCGTCACCCAAAGGCTGGCGATGCCGACGATGCCGCTGGCCGTCACCAGCAGCAGCAGAGTCGACACGGCGATCAGCATCCAGGACAAACCCCGGTCGGCCCGGTAGCGTGACGTGCGGTGCTTTTCCAGCGTGTCGGTGCGTACCAGCAGGCGCTCGCTGGTGGCGCTGCGGATGGCTTGCTCGGCCTCCTTCATCAGGCGGTCGCGCTGTCCAGGCTCGGCCCGCACGGCGTACAGCAGCGAGTCGCGCGAACCCGTCAGGCGCGCCGGCAGGATCAGCGAATGCTCGCCCTGCGCGCTGGCCTGGCCGACCTGTGTCTGCAGCCGCTCCACCACGCCGATCACGCGCATTTCGTCGTCATCGTCACCGGTGCCGTTGAACAGGGTCTTGCCGACAAAGCTGCTCTCGCCAGGCCAGATCTTTTGCGCCGCGGCGAGCGTCACGATGACCACCTTGGGAAAGATCGCATCGACGCTTTCATCGATTTCCGGCACTTCGTCGGGATGGAAATCACGGCCTTCCACCAGCTTGAGTCCATATGTCTTGACCAGCGAGTCAGGCGTGAAATACATCGACGTGGTGGCGCTGGCCGTGGGCTGTCCACGCTTGATGGAGACATTGGTGCTGCTGCCGGAACGCGACAGCACGGCCTGCGAGGTCTGCGCCACGGAGAGCACGCCGGGCAGGCTGCGCAGCAAGGCGGCCTGGCGTTTCTGGTCGGCCAGCTGGCGCTGGTGGCTGCCTTTGTCCATGCTTTGGATGTTGACATAAAAGATGTCGTTTTCAGCGGCCACGCCGGTGGGGCGGGCGGCGATCGCCTGGCGCAGGTTAACGATATGCAGGGCGTTGGCCAGGATGGCCAGGCTGATGGCGATCTGCACGGCGACGAGTACGGCACCGGTTTTGCTGCGCATCAGTGCCGACAGGATGGGGCGGATTTCCATGTTGAACCTCATTGCGGTACGGTGAATGTCATTGGGATTTGAGCTGTATCGCCGGCGTCACCTGGCAAGCGCGCCAGGTGGGCAGCAAACCCGCCAGCAGGGAGGCCAGCACGGAGACGGCAAACGTCAGCAGCAGCATCGGCATATCCATGTGCGCCACCGTGCCCAGTTCCTTCGATTGCGAACGCACGACGGCCAGCGCTGCATACGCCAGCAGCAGGCCCAGTACGCCGCCGGCCAGGCCTATGACGCCCGTCTCGATCAGGAACTGGCGAAAGATATCGCGCCGCGTGGCGCCCAGCGCACGGCGGATCCCCACTTCACTGGCGCGCACGGAAAACTTCGCCAGCAGCAGGCCGATGGTATTGACCAGGCATAGCAGCAGGAAACCGAAGGCCAGCCAGGCCGCCAGCTTGTTGTCGTTGTCGACCACGTTCAGGAACACCATCCATTCCTTGACGTTGTACAGGGCGTTGGGCGCGTGGCGCGGCATGCGGCCCAGCTTGCGCTGCTCGGCAGCATAGCTGTCGAGATATGCCTGCAGCTCGCCACGCTGGCCTGCGCTTTCCATCTCGAACCAGAACTGCAGCCAGGTGCAGTCCGACGCCAGGACGCCCTGGAAGCCGGGGCCGCGTTCGACGCCGCTGCAGGCCATGCCGCCGTCATGCCGCGTTTCATGGCGGATGGCGCTGGCAAACGGAATGAAGAATTCATCTTCCGTGCCAAAGGCGCCCTTGCTGCCGATGATGCGGTGTATGCGCGGCACGGGATCCCAGTGATCGAGCACGCCGCTGATCAGATAGGGCTGTCCCAGGACGGTCACGCGCCGCCCCACGGGATTGACCGTACCCAGCAGTTTTTCCGCCAGCGAGCGGCTCAGCACGATGACGTCGGCGCCGCTGGCGTCATCGGCTTCGCTCCATGGCTGACCATACAGGAAGGGGAGTTCGAACATGGCGAAAAAGTCGCGCGTGGGCGCCAGGCCCTGGGCCTGGAAGGCGCCGATATCCGTGCGTGCCGGCTCGACCGGGCCGGCCACGCCGTACATGACGGTGCGGCGCACGCCCATGTTGCTGGCCATGAAATTCTTCGCGTCGGTATAGGCCAGCTGCGACTGGCCGAAGCTGGGCTTGGCGCCCGGCACATAACTTTTCAAGGGGACGACGTCGATCATCGGCACGAACAGGCGGTCGCTCTTGTGCGGCAGCGGATCGCCCGACATGGCATGCAGGATGGTGACGGTCGACACGCTGGCGGCCACGCCGACGGCCAGGGTCAGCACCATCAGCGCGGTCAGGGCGCGGTTGCGGCGCAGGCTGCGCAGGCCCAGCGTGAAATAGTAGCGGAACATGGTCTCTCCTTACGCGGTCGCGGCGTGCTGCGGCCTGGCCGACAGCGAGGCGCTGTGCTGCACCAGGTCCGACACTTGGCCGTCGATGATGTGCACATTGCGCTGGCTGCGCAGCGCCAGTTCCGGATCGTGCGTGACCATCAGGATGGTGGTGCCCTGCGCGTTGATGTCCTCGAGCAGTTCCATCACGCCGCGTGCCATCTGCGTGTCCAGGTTGCCCGTCGGTTCATCGGCCAGCAGCAGCTTGGGCGAGCCGGCCAGCGCGCGCGCGATCGCCACGCGCTGCTGCTGGCCGCCCGACAGTTCGGCCGGATAATGCTTCATGCGCGACGCCAGTCCCACCTTGGCCAGCGCGTCCTCGATGCGCTCCTTGCGCTCGGCGCGGTTGAAGCCCCGGTAGCGCAGCGGCACGTCGACGTTGTCGAACAGCGACAGGTCGGGAATCAGATTAAACCCCTGGAAGATGAAGCCGAGTTTTTCATTGCGCAGGCGCGAACGGGCATTGTCGTCCATGCCCCTGACATTGATGCCGTCGAGGATGTATTCGCCATCGGTGAATTCCTCGAGCAGGCCGGCGATGTTCAGGAAGCTCGTCTTGCCCGAGCCGGACGGCCCCGTGACGGTGACGAATTCACCTTGCTGCACATGGATGTCGAAGCCGCGCAGCGCGTGGGTTTCGATCATGTGGGTGCGATAGATTTTGCTCAGGTTTTGCATGCGCAGCATGGAGGGCCTCTCAGAATATAAGTTGAATGATGTGTCAGTTGAGCGAGATGCGGGCGGCGTTCTCGAACGCTTCCGTGCCGGCGATCACCACCTTGTCGCCCAGCTTCAGGCCGCCGAGGATTTCCACGGCCGCCACGCTGGTGGCGCCCAGTTTGATCGGCGTACGGATGGCCACGCCGTCGCGCACGACGTAGGCGAAACGGCCGCCTTCGGCTTCGACGAAAGAGCCGCGCGCCAGCATCAGCACATCCGGTTTTTCATCGATCATCAGGCGCGCCGCCACGCGCTGGTTCTGGCGCAGGCCGGCCGGCTGCTCGCCATCGAAACGCACGCGCGCCAGCACCTGGTTTTTCACCACTTCGGGCGACAGCGCCGACAGTTTGCCGGTCGCCCGGATGGCGCCCGTTTCGATCTCGGCGCGCATGCCCAGGCCGATATCGGCCACATACGTTTCCGGTACCTCGAGCTCGACTTCCAGCTGCGACAGGTCGACCAGGGTCATCAGGGCCGTATTGGCTTGCACCACGCTGCGGTTGGCCACCGACAGGGTGCCGATGAAGCCGTTGACGGGCGCGCGCACGGTCAGCTCGTCGACCCTGCGCAGGGCGTTGTCGCGCACGAGGCGCTGGCGTTCGAGTTCATTCACCCTGGTCTTGAGCGCCAGGGTCACGTCCTCGCTTTCCAGGCCTGCCGCCTGCGAGGCGTGCTTGCTGCGGATATCGGCCGAATTCAAGGCATCCTTGGCCTTCTGGTAATCGATCTTGGCGATGATGCCCACCTGCGCCACGCTTTCATAGCGTTCGAGCGTGCGCTGCGCGGACAGGCGCTCGATTTCGGCCGTATCGGCTTCGCGGCGCGCCAGCAGCTTCTGCTTCTTGGCCAGGATCTGCTGGCGCGCCACTTCCGCTTCCAGCTGCTGCACGCTCGATTGTTCGCGCTTGAGGGCGTCGGACAGGTCAGGCGATTCCAGCACGGCCAGGATGTCGCCTTTCTTGACCGTGTCGCCCGCCTTCGCTTTCAGCGTGACGGTGGCCACCGTGGTCGAATACAGGGTGGGGCTGATCGACGCGACCACGCGGCCCGTGACGGCTGCGTCGCGGATCAGGGTGCCGCGCGTGACGTCGGCGATGCGCAGGCGGCTGCTGTTGACGGAATGCTCGCTGTTGCGCCAGCCGGTAACGGCGGCGACGGCGGCGCCGATGACGATGACGACGCCGGCCAGCAGCAGGGCGCGTTGCTTGTGGCGCTGGCCGGGCCGGGCGGACAGGACGGCGTCTTGAGAGGAGGTATCGCGGATCATGGGCATGTCTCGTGAAGGATGACTTTTCCAATGCACGATCCATGCCATTGATTAAGTCGTTGATTTGAATGGGGAAAAGTTCGGGCGTCCGGCTGTCCGTTGTGTCCGCGCTGTCCGGCCTGTCCGTCCGTGCAGGCGGAACTTGATAAATTGGCAATCGCCTGCATCTGCTGTGGCATTCCCTTCATCGACTCCTCCGCAGGCGCCATGCATCCATTCCTCCAGCAATTTTTCCCTGCCAGCGCCTTCGCGCCGGCGCTCGATTACCCTTTCGCGCGCAGCGACGTGGCGATGCTGCAGCGGTTGACGGACGAGGCGCCAGCGCTCGATGCTCAGACCTGGGACGAGCTGCTGCTTGACCAGTATGCGGCGCAGCTGGCGCGCGAGACCAGCATCTTCGGCCAGCAGGAGCTGCACCGGCGTCTGAACGGCGGCCAGGCCGATCCCGCCTCTGTCGCGCGCGTCCGGCAATTGCTGGACGACCCGGCACAAGTGGCCAGCCTGGAGCGCGCCTGTCTGCCCTTGCGCCAGACCGATACTGAGGTGAGCGAGACCCTGTTCGGCGCGGCGCTGGCACCGGCGCCATGGTGGAGCGCCTGGTTATGGCTGGTGCCGCTGGCCCTGTTGCTGGCCGTCGTTGCCGCCTGGCTGGTGGGCTGGCCGGCGCTGTTTGGCGTACTGGCCGCCTGTGTCGCGTTGATGGCTGTACAGGTGCGTTTTTACGAAAGCGCCAAGCTATGGGAACGCACGCTCGCTACCTTGCGCCACCTGCTGAAAACCCGTGCCGCGCTGGCGCGGCTTGCTGTGCCGGCAGCCTTGCCATGCGCCGCCGGCGGCGCACAGGCGGCCAAGCTGACGCGCGCCATCGAGCGCTCGCTGCTGCACTACGTGCCCTTCATCGATACGGTACTGGTCGAATATGGCGACTGGCTCCTGCTGAAAAACGTCAAGCGCTATTTCCGCACGCGCCAGTTGGTGGCGCAGCAGCTTCCCTTTCTGCGCGACAGCTTCACCCAGGTGGCGCAGCTGGAAGCGGACTTGGCGCTGGCGCGGCAGCTGCGTGCTTCCCCCGTGTTTTGCTGGGCGGGCACTGCGGCGCCGCGCGCGCTGGCCTTGCGGGGCATGCTGCATCCCTTGCTGGAGAACGCCGCGCCGCTGTCGTTCGACGTGCAGGGCAAGGGGGCCTTCATCTCCGGCCAGAACGGGATCGGCAAGAGCACCTTGCTGCGTTGCATAGGCCTGAACCTGGTCTGCGCGCGGGCCTTCGGCTTTTGTCATGCGCACAGCGCCGATGTGCCGCGCCTGGCCGTGTATGCGAGCATGCAGAACGAGGACTCGCTCGATGGCGGCGAAAGTCTATACATCGCCGAATTGCGGCGCGCGCGCGAATTGCTGGCGCTGGCCGAGGGCGGGGCGCCGGCGCTGTTCCTGATCGATGAAATCTTCCGCGGCACGAACCACCTCGAGTCGGTGGCGGCGGCGGCCGCCGTGCTGCATACGCTGGCCGCGCGCCACCTGGTGATCGTCTCGTCGCACAACCTGGTGCTGGGCCCCTTGCTGGAAGACTGCCTGGCGCCGTGGTGCGTGCGTCGCGATGACGCCGGCGCCCGGCGTGCTGCAGGCCACGAACGGCATCGCTCTGCTGGCGCAGCGGGGCTTTGACAGCGCCATCGAAGACAAGGCGGAACGCGTCTTCGACTGGCTCAGCACGCACATGGCGCAACCGGCCGATTGTAGCGGCGTGCTGGAACGGGCCTGAGGGCGCCTTGACCGCCTTTACTTGTCCTGCTTCTCCGGCGTGCTCTTGTCGATCACTTCGCGGCAATCGCCGCGGATGATGGCGTTGTCGTAGTTGGTCCAGCCGTAGCTGTCGACGTAGCGTTTGTGCTGCTTGAAGCGGGGGCTGACGATGCTCCATTCGGGCTGTTCGCCGGCGAAGCGGATGTCGCCCAGGTCGAGCAGGGTGTGGAACATGTTTTCCGTCGACAGGCGCGCCTTCTGATGGCGCCGCAGCTGCGTCACCTTGTCCGGATAGTGCTGCTGGAATTGCGGCGAATACCAGACAAAGGCGGGCACGTGGAATTCGAACTGCGTGTTGTGCCCGTGGAAGGCCAGGCGGCAGGTGCCGTCGTACAGGGTCTGGCCGTGGTCGGCCACGTAGACGAGCGAGCTGCGCAGGGCTGTGCGCTGGCCGTCGTCCTTCAGCATGCCGATCACCTGCGACAGGAACCAGTCCGTGTACAGGATGGAGCTGTCGTAGCTGTTGTTGAGCTGCGGCTTGATGGCCGTGTCCGTGTAGACGGGCTTGTCGACGCCGAACAGCGACGGCTGCCACTTGTCGAACGCTTTCGGATAGCGCTGGCTGTAGTTCCAGTGGCTGCCCAGCGTGTGCAGCACGATGAGTTTTTTCGGCGCCGGGTCGGCCAGCGCATTCCTGAACGGATCGAACAGGATCTGGTCGAAATTCGAACTGTTGGTAAAGCCGCCCAGGTTCAGGAACTGCACTACGTCCGCTTCCTTGGCGAATACGGACACGGGCGTGTCGAACTGGCCGAACGAGATCTGGTTCGATAGCCAGTAGGTCTTGAAGCCCGCTTCCTTGTAGGCGGTGAGGAAGGATTTTTCCGAGAAGCCATCCTTGAGGCTTTGCGTGGCCGGCTTGCGCGAAATGATGACGGGCACGGACAGGCGCGTGGCGGAAACGGCCGTGATGACGTCGGCCAGCGGCACCAGGTTGCTTTCCTGTTTCAGCAGGGGATTGGTGTCGCGTTCGTAGCCGTTCAGGCTCCAGCGGTCGTAGCGCGACGATTCGCCGATCACCATGACCACCACTTCCGGATGGGGATCGGGCTGTTGCTGGTGCGCGCCGAAACGGAAGCTGCTGCTTTTCTGTCCCAGTTCGGCCAGGTACTTGCGTTCCTTGTAGAAATCGAAGCCGCGCGCGGCCAGGCCGAAGGGCCAGGAATTGCTGATGGTATCGAAGGCGTAGGGCAGGCGCGCCCAGTGGGGCAGGCTGGGCCAGCCCAGGCCCGTCTCGTCGGCGCCGGCGATGCTGGCGTTCTCGGGCTTGCTGCTTTCTTCGTCTTCCTCGGCCGTCTCGTCGTCGGCCGAACTGGCGTCGCCGAAGCCGGAGGCGCCCGCCTTGCCGCTGGCCTTGGCGGACGCGGCGGCGCTGCGCACGGCCTTGGCCTCGAAACCGAATTCGTAGCCATACCACCAGAAGCCGCCCAGCAGGAGCAGCAGCACGAAGGCGGCCGGGCGCGTCTTGCCGCGCCAGTCCAGGTCGCGCGTGCGCGTGGCCGCATGCCAACTCAGGGCGCACCAGGCGATCACGCCCAGCATGACGGCGCCCATCAGCCACACTTTTTGCCCGAGGAATTCCATCGCTTCCTTGGGGCTGGTTTCGAAGATGATGCCCAGGTGGTGCGTGGAAATGCCCTGGCCATAGAAAATGAACAGGTAGATTTCCGTCGGCAGGGCCAGGAAGGCGGGCACCAGCAGCCAGTGGAAGTAGGCGGGGCGCTTGAACACGCTCCAGACGGCCAGCCAGGCCAGCAGCTCGAACGTGAGCATCTGCCACGGATGCTCGAGCGCACGCCCCAGCAGCGCGGGGACGAAGGGCACGGCCGTCAGCAAGGCATATGTCAGGAGCAGGAACAGATTGGCGGGGCGAAGCAAGGAGCGCATAAGGGGAGGCAGCGAAAAATGTCCGCTATTATCAGTCTTTTTGTTGTCTTGCGGTCGTACAAGAATGTGCGTGCCAGATGCTTGGTCGCAGGGAAAGAGTGCCAAATCATCAAGCGTTTACGCGTGGCGTCGTCCGCGCTTCGCTGCCAAAGATTAGTCAAAATGCCACAAATTCCCACGTTTTTTGCCTTTTTTTATAGCAAAAAGCGGTAAACTGATTGACCCCCTGTAACACAAGGTCTAAACTAGCGAGTTCTCGATTTTATTCTGCTCATCGTTTACGCATTACTTGGCATTTCATGGCCGCTCCTTATCGAGTGGCTGCGGGCGCCTCCGGTGCGCAGTAGATGAAAGCGGGACGAGGTTTTAGTCGCCGGGCATCTTGCCCGGGTTATTAATCGTAGTTTTTTGTTGGATTTATAACGATGCCAACCATCAATCAATTGATTCGCAATCCACGCGTCGCTTTGACCGTGAAGAGCAAATCGCCGGCGCTGGAAAACAGCCCGCAAAAACGTGGCGTCTGCACACGTGTTTACACCACGACTCCAAAGAAGCCTAACTCGGCTCTGCGTAAAGTCGCTAAAGTTCGCCTGACCAATGGTTTCGAAGTCATTTCGTACATTGGCGGTGAAGGCCATAACCTGCAAGAGCATAGTGTTGTGCTGTTGCGCGGCGGCCGCGTCAAGGATTTGCCGGGTGTGCGTTACCACATGGTTCGCGGTGCCCTGGATACCCAAGGCGTTAAAGACCGTAAGCAATCGCGTTCGAAGTACGGTACCAAGCGCGCTAAAGCTGGCAAGAAGTAATAAGTTGTACGCAGCAAACCCAAGTTTCGCTCAGTGGCAACTAGCTAAGTGAATGTAGTCGACCGCATCTGGTCGAGTAAGTGGAAGACTATGATGGTCGTCCGCGAGTGTGCGAAGAACGCGCGCTCAACTGAAGATTGAAAGGAATTGATATGCCACGTCGTCGTGAAGTACCCAAGCGCGAAATTTTGCCAGATCCAAAATTCGGCAACACTGATGTCGCTAAATTTGTAAACGTGCTGATGCTGTCCGGTAAGAAATCGGTTGCAGAAAACATCATCTACGGTGCTTTCGAGCACATCGCAGCAAAATCGGGCAAAGATCCGCTCGAAGTTTTTGCTACCGCAATCAACAACGCCAAGCCGCTGGTTGAGGTGAAATCCCGTCGCGTCGGTGGTGCAAACTACCAGGTGCCGGTCGAAGTTCGCCCAGTCCGTCGTATGGCTCTGTCCATGCGTTGGTTGCGTGAAGCTGCTAACAAGCGCAGCGAAAAATCGATGCCACAACGCCTCGGCGGTGAGCTGATGGAAGCGGCTGAAAGCCGCGGCGGCGCGATGAAAAAACGCGACGAAGTCCATCGTATGGCTGAAGCGAACAAAGCGTTCTCGCATTTCCGCTTCTAATATAAAGCCAGCTACCGCAAGGCGGCTGTCAAGCATCTGTTGTTCGAGGCCGGGCTCATTTTTGCAAAAAAATGCTGCTCGGTTTTGTCCATTCATTTAGGATTAATTATGGCCCGCAAGACCCCCATTGAGCGCTATCGTAATATCGGTATCTCCGCTCACATCGATGCAGGTAAGACGACCACGACTGAGCGCGTCCTGTTCTACACAGGCGTGAACCACAAGCTGGGCGAAGTCCATGATGGCGCTGCCACCACCGACTGGATGGCACAGGAGCAAGAGCGCGGTATCACGATTACCTCGGCTGCTGTTACGTGCTTCTGGAAAGGCATGGCAAACAACTTCCCAGCGCACCACATCAACATCATCGACACCCCAGGCCACGTTGACTTCACCATCGAAGTGGAACGTTCGATGCGCGTGTTGGATGGCGCCTGCATGGTTTACTGTGCAGTCGGCGGCGTGCAGCCACAATCGGAAACGGTATGGCGTCAGGCTAACAAGTACAAAGTGCCACGTCTGGCCTTCGTGAACAAGATGGACCGTACCGGCGCCAACTTCTTCAAGGTCTACGATCAGATGCGTTCGCGTCTGAAAGCCAACCCAGTACCGATTCAGATGCCTATCGGCGCTGAAGACGTCTTCACCGGTGTTATCGATCTGGTCAAGATGAAAGCGGTTATCTGGGACGACGCTTCGCAAGGCATGAAGTTTGAATACGGCGACATTCCTGCCCACCTGGCCGCTGATGCTGCCAAGTGGCGCGAAAACATGGTTGAAGCCGCTGCTGAAGCGTCGGAAGACCTGATGAACAAGTACCTGGAAGAAGGCGATCTGTCGGAAGAAGAGATCAAGGCCGCCCTGCGTCAGCGTACCATCGCCAGCGAAATCGTTCCAATGCTGTGCGGTACCGCCTTTAAAAACAAGGGCGTACAAGCCATGTTGGACGCGGTCATCGAGTACCTGCCATCGCCAATCGACATTCCACCTGTCCCAGGTCTGGACGAGGACGAGCAGCCAGTCGAGCGCGCAGCTGACGACAATGAGAAATTCTCGGCATTGGCGTTCAAGATCGCAACCGATCCGTTCGTCGGTCAGTTGTGCTTCATCCGTTGCTACTCGGGTACCCTGAATTCGGGCGACTCGGTGTTGAACTCCGTGAAGCAGAAGAAAGAGCGTATCGGCCGTATCGTGCAGATGCAAGCGAACGAACGCGAAGAAATCAAGGAAATGCGCGCTGGCGACATCGCCGCCGTCGTGGGTCTGAAAGACACCACCACTGGCGATACGCTTTGCGACGAAAAAGCCAGCGTAGTTCTGGAGCGCATGGTCTTCCCTGAGCCGGTGATTTCGCAGGCAGTCGAGCCAAAAACCAAGGCCGACCAGGAAAAAATGGGCCTGGCCCTGAACCGCCTGGCTGCAGAAGATCCATCGTTCCGCGTGCGTACCGATGAAGAATCGGGCCAGACCATCATCGCCGGTATGGGCGAGTTGCATCTGGACATCATCGTTGACCGCATGAAGCGCGAATTCAACGTTGAAGCGACCGTCGGCAAGCCACAAGTGGCTTACCGCGAAACGATCCGTAAAGTGTGCGAAGAGTCGGAAGGCAAATTCGTCAAGCAATCGGGTGGTCGTGGTCAATACGGTCACGTGGTTCTGAAGATCGAACCGCAAGAACCGGGCAAGGGCTTCGAATTCGTTGACGCGATCAAGGGCGGTACCGTTCCTCGCGAATACATCCCTGCAGTTGAAAAAGGTGTGCGCGACACGCTGACTTCGGGCGTGATGGCTGGCTACCCAGTCGTTGACGTGAAAGTCACGCTGTTCTTCGGTTCGTACCATGATGTTGACTCGAACGAAAATGCATTCCGCATGGCCGCTTCGATGGCATTCAAAGATGGCTGCCGCAAAGCATCGCCAGTCATCCTGGAGCCGATGATGGCCGTGGAAGTGGAAACGCCGGAAGACTACGCCGGTACCGTGATGGGCGATCTGTCGTCGCGTCGCGGCATGGTGCAAGGTATGGATGAAATTGCTGGCGGTGGCGGCAAGATCATCAAGGCTGAAGTACCGCTGTCGGAAATGTTCGGTTACGCTACATCGTTGCGTTCGTCGACCCAAGGTCGTGCGACTTACACGATGGAATTCAAGCACTATGCTGAAGCACCTAAGCATGTGACTGAAGCAATCGTAAGCTCGAAAGCTAAGTAATAGAAGTTCTGGGCCGGCTTTCACGAGAATGCCGGTCCCTACATTTAAATCATTGTTCTAAGGAAGAATAAAATGGCAAAAGGTAAATTCGAACGGACCAAGCCGCACGTCAACGTCGGCACCATCGGCCACGTCGACCACGGTAAAACCACGCTGACCGCTGCAATCGCAACGGTTCTGTCGAAGAAATTCGGCGGCGAAGCTAAAGCATACGACCAGATCGATGCGGCTCCAGAAGAAAAAGCGCGCGGTATCACGATTAACACCGCCCACGTCGAGTACGAAACGGAAACGCGTCACTACGCGCACGTTGACTGCCCAGGCCACGCCGATTACATCAAAAACATGATTACCGGTGCTGCGCAGATGGACGGCGCGATCCTGGTGTGCTCCGCAGCTGACGGCCCAATGCCACAGACCCGCGAACACATCCTGCTGGCCCGCCAAGTTGGCGTTCCATACATCATCGTGTTCCTGAACAAGTGCGACCTGGTCGACGACGCAGAGCTGCTGGAACTGGTTGAAATGGAAGTGCGCGAGCTGTTGTCGAAGTACGAATTCCCAGGCGACGACCTGCCTATCATCAAAGGTTCGGCACGTATGGCGCTGGAAGGCAAAGAAGGCGAAATGGGCGTTGACGCAGTGCTGCGTCTGGCCGATGCGCTGGATGCCTACATCCCAACGCCAGAGCGCGCTGTTGACGGCGCCTTCCTGATGCCAGTGGAAGACGTGTTCTCGATCTCGGGTCGCGGTACCGTGGTAACGGGTCGTATCGAGCGCGGCATCGTCAAAGTCGGCGAAGAGATCGAAATCGTCGGTATCACCGATACCGTCAAAACGACTTGCACCGGCGTGGAAATGTTCCGCAAGCTGCTGGACCAAGGTCAAGCAGGCGACAACGTTGGTCTGCTGCTGCGCGGCACCAAGCGTGAAGACGTGCAACGTGGTCAAGTTCTGGCAAAACCAGGCTCGATCAAGCCGCACGCCCACTTCACCGGCGAGATCTATGTTCTGTCGAAAGACGAAGGCGGCCGTCATACGCCATTCTTCAACAACTATCGTCCACAGTTCTACTTCCGCACGACGGACGTGACTGGTTCGATCGAGTTGCCAGCAGACAAAGAAATGGTCATGCCAGGCGATAACGTGTCGATCACCGTCAAGCTGATCAACCCGATCGCGATGGAAGAAGGTCTGCGCTTCGCTATCCGCGAAGGCGGTCGTACCGTCGGCGCTGGTGTTGTTGCAAAAATCCTGGCTTAATTCTTAAGCCTGCATAAAAGAAGACGCGTCGTCGCCCGGCGCCCTTCTTTTTATTCAACTGCCGGGGTTGGCAAGCATTTTGGTGCTATCATGTCGACCCTGACGGTTGTTGCGTCAGAAATTCCCGTATGACCTCATTGCCGTGCAAACCGCGCGGTTCGTTCTTTTAAGGAAATATCATGTCGGCACCAAACCAAAAAATCCGCATCCGCCTGAAGGCTTTCGATTACAAACTGATCGACCAGTCCGCTCTGGAAATCGTTGAAACCGCGAAGCGCACCGGCGCTGTCGTCAAAGGCCCAGTACCACTGCCTACCCGTATTCAGCGTTTCGATGTGCTGCGTTCCCCGCACGTCAACAAAACTTCGCGCGATCAGTTCGAGATCCGTACGCACCAACGCCTGATGGACATCGTTGACCCAACGGACAAAACCGTTGACGCGCTGATGAAGCTGGACCTGCCAGCTGGTGTTGATGTCGAAATCAAACTGCAATAAGAGTTTCCAGGGCAGCTGACCACAACGTAGCATCAGGTGTTGACAGCTGTTCCAGGCCGGCGGGGTGTCCCGCCGCCTGATGATGGGGCCGGGCCTGTTCACAATCGTGAGCGCGTCCGGCCCCATTGCTATTGGCGCCGCGCCTTTTTCAGCTGCTTCCGTCCTTTTCTTCGTTCGCTTCGCTTTCTCCCTCTCCTGTTCACCTCTCCTCGCCGCGATTGCCGGGCAGTTCAAGGCGCGCCAGCTTGACTCCAGCACATACTTGTCTGACCTGTAAAGTGGGGTAAAAACAACAATTGTTAATTGTTTTCTTTCCCGCGTGCGTCAAATGTGAGAAATTTGTAACATGCGTGAGAATGTGTGATCATTTTACAAAAATGATCCGTGCAACGCATCGATTTATAAAACGAAAACAATATTTGAGGAGTAGTTTTGAAAAGTACCGTGATGAGCAATACCCCCCGTTTGAAGAAAAGCACACTTGCAATCGCATTGACACTGGCTTTCTCTCAATATGCTGTGGCGCAAGAAGCTGCCGCACCTGTAGAAAAACTGCAACGCGTCGAAGTCACCGGCAGTAGCATCAAGCGTACCGAAGCTGAAACAGCTGGCTCGCTGCAGGTTCTGACCCGCGACGACATCGAGCGCACCGGCCAGACCACGGCGCTGGGCATCCTGAATTCCTCCGCAGCCATCAGCACTTCGATCGACTCGTCGAGCAACAGCTCCGGCAGCTTTGCCACGGGTTCATCGGGCGTCGGCATGCGTGGCCTGGGCAAGGTCGCGACCCTGGTGCTGGTCAACGGCCGCCGCATTGCACAATACGGCCTGGCCGATGGCGCACAACAAAACTTCACCAACCTGGACGCGATCCCGGCTGCGGCCATCGAGCGCATCGAGATCCTGAAGGACGGCGCGTCGGCAATCTACGGTTCCGACGCCATCGCTGGCGTGATCAACATCATCCTGCTGAAGAATTTCGAAGGCGCCAAGATCACCGGCAACTACAAGGAAACCGAAGGCTTCAAAGACCAGCGCAGCCGCAACGTCTCGGGCATCGTCGGTTACGGCGATATCGACAAGGACGGTTTCAACACCTACCTGACGTACGAAGCTTACAAGAGCGATGGTTATACCGCTGACGACCTGCGCGGCCACTACCCTGAATGGCACCGCCAGACTCCGGGCCGTTCGACCTGGGACGCCCTGAGCTCGTTCTCGCCAACCGGCAACTACTTCCTGAACAGCACGAACATCGTTGCCGCGCCAGGCTGCCCAGCCGACAAGATCGACCCGAAAGACAAGCTGTGCAAGATGGATGTCCTGCCGTACACCGGCCTGACCACCAATGCCAAGCGCTATGCGGTGGCCAGCAATACGCATTTTAAAATTGGCAAGTCTATCGACGCCAATTTCGAGATCACCAATGCCGGCGCCAGCAACGACTACATCGTCCCTCCGCTGAACGTCAGCAACGGTAGCGCCACCACGTCGCCGAGCACCTGGTACGACGCGATCAATGGAAAGATGGTCGGTCCGTTCTTCTATCCTAAGTTGCCAGTTGGCCACGCCAACAACCCTTACGGCGTACCGGTCGAATACCGTGCCCGCATGATGGACACCGGCAACGGCTTCAACTTCAACCGCACCGAATCCGATCAGACGCGCGTCATGCTGAGCCTGAACGGCGACATCGGCAATTTCGACTGGAAATCCGCGGTCGGCTACATGAACTCGAAAGCCAACAAGGCCACCCGTGCCGTGAGCGCTACCGGCTACACCAATGCCATCGTCAACGGCACCTACAAGTTCGGCCAGCAAAACGATGCCGCGCTGCTGGAATCGATGTTCCCGGTACGTACCACCAAGGGCGAGTCGAAGATCACCTTCATCGACGCAACTGTATCCGGTGAAGTGGCGCAATTGCCAGCCGGTCCGTTGAACGTGGCGTTCGGTACCGACATCCGCCGCGAAAAGTATGAGATGGCCAGCTCGGACAACGTCCTGCGTGGTGACCTGGTCGGCATCGCCGGCCTGCAAGTCAAAGACACCATGGATCACTACGCGCTGTTCGCCGAAGCGACCATTCCGGTAGTCAAGCGTGTGGAAGTGAGCGCTGCAGTACGTGCCGACAAGTCCACCAACAGCGACGTGCACTTCTCGCCGAAGCTGGGCTTGCGCATCAACGCGACCGATACCCTGTTGTTGCGCGCCACGGCCGCTGGCGGCTTCCGTGCGCCTAACATCGTTGAAACAGGTAATGGCCTGGGCCGCAGCTCGTTTGCCACCGATGTCAGCGATCCACGCCGCTGCGCAACCGCCAGTGCCCTGAATAACCTGGTGCAGAACAATCCAGCAGCCACCAGCGTCGACAAGGCGCAGGGCAACACCTTCCAGAACAGCGATTGCAAGGGCGGCGTGCCTAGCTTCGTGTCGGCGAACAAGGACCTGAAGCCGGAAACCTCGCGTTCGATTACCGCTGGTTTCGTTTTCGAACCGGTCAAGAACTGGACCGTGGCACTGGACTACTACCATATCGAACGTAAGGATGAAATCGGTACCCGTGCCGTGGCTGACATCCTGCGCGGCGAAGCTGGCTTGCCAGCCGGACAGCTGGTGCGTGTCGATAACTCGGCTTCCGATGCGCAATTCCTGGCACTGGTGAAAAAATACGCACCAGGCAATACGACCAACTTCGGTGGCGTTGGCGCGATCGGCCTGTTGTACAACCCATACGTCAACAGCGGCAAGACCCGTGCTTCGGGCTTCGACTTTGATGCGGGTGGCCGTTTCAACACCAGTATCGGCCAGGTTCGCCTGAAGCTGGAAGGTAGCTACCTGTGGAAATACCAGGAATTCAGCGTGACCGACAATGCCTATGACACCAACCTGGCAGGTAACTACGACCTGGGCTCGCGTCTGAAAACCAAGTTGCGCGCCAGCGTGAAGACCGGCTCGTTCGACCACGGCATGACCCTGAACTACGCCAGCGGTTTTAGCAACGACAACCAGACTTCGTCGACCTACTGTGTCACCAACAAAGTGTCGGCCGAGAATATGTCGGCTTGCTCGCGTGTTGGCAGCAACACCACGGTTGATTACAACCTGTCGTACAGCGGCATCAAGAACACGCGTCTGAGCCTGTACATTGACAATCTGTTCGACAAGGCTGCGCCGGTGCAGTGGCGCCGCGGCTACGCTGAATCGTTCCAGATGCGTCGTATCGGCGTATCGGCCAGCTACACCTTCCTCTGATCGTCATCAGTTGATACCCTACCGCCCGGCAGCGATGCCGGGCGTGTCAAAGACCAGGCCGCGTGCCTGGTTTTTTTTGCCTTGTCATCGATACGCACGGGGATATCGCTTTACAGTGCTGTGGCTGGAAGATAAAGTTGCCGCATGCTTAACGCCCTCGATACCCACCTGCTCAATGCAACTCCCCGTCAGCGCCTGCGCGGCTGGCCGCGCTTCCTGACCGAATTTTTGTATTTCGGCATCAAGGAGGCGAGGTCATGCCTGTTTGTGGGACTGTTTTTTGCTGCCGTATTCCTGGTGCCGCGCGCCGGCCTGTTCGGCCTGCCGCGCTATGACGTGCTGCTGCTGGTAGCGCTGGCGATCCAGGCAGCGATGGTCTGGAGCGGGCTGGAAACGTGGGATGAATTGAAAGCCATCTGCCTGTTTCACGCGGTCGGCTTCGCGCTGGAAGTGTTCAAGGTATCGGGGACGATCCAGTCGTGGAGCTATCCCGATTTCGCCTACACCAAGGTGTTTGGCGTTCCCCTGTTTTCCGGCTTCATGTATGCGGCCGTCGGCAGCTACATCATCCAGACCTGGCGCCTGCTCGACATGCGGATCCGCCACCATCCGCCGTACTGGATGGCGGTGCTGATCGCAGTGTTGATCTACGCCAACTTCTTCACCCATCACTACATCGGCGACTACCGCTGGTACCTGGCCGCCTGCGCGCTGGGCTTGTATGCGCGCACCACCGTGGTGTTCCGCCCGCTCGACCGCGACCGCAGCATGCCTCTGCTGCTCGGTTTCGTGCTGGTCGGCTTTTTCATCTGGCTGGCCGAAAACATCAGCACCTTTTGGGGCGTGTGGCGCTATCCGAACCAGCTCGGCGCGTGGTCGGTGGTGCACGTCAGCAAATGGAGCTCATGGTCGCTGCTGGTGGTGATGACGTTCACCATCGTGGCCCACCTCAAGCACATCAAGGCCAGCATCCACGTGGCCCAGCCTTAGGCGCGGCTCAGGGAGTCGCTTATTGCAGGCTGGCCGCCACCGCCTCGAGGCGCGCCCACCGCTGCTTGCGGGCCGCCTTGCAGCTGCATGGCGGACTGGCGCAGCACTTGCGCCGAATAGGTGCGCGAGGCGGGCGACAGCTTCGGCAGCAGCGGCGGCACGCGTTCCAGATAGCCCGTGCCTTCCTGCCACTTGCCTTGCGCGGCCAGGACCGACGCCAGTTCCACCATGCGGCGGCCGACGCGCGCATCGCTGCGCGGCTGCGCCGCTTCCTCCGTGGCCCCGGCCTGCTCGGCGCTGCGCAGTGCCTGTACGCAAGCCAGTTCCGCTTCGCCAAACTGGCCTCTGCGTTCGGCCGCGTCACAGGCATCTTGTTGTGCGTTGGCGGTGGCGAGTGTCGCTGGCGCCGCGCAGGCTGACAGCGCATAGCAGGCTGATGGAATCGGTCTTCATAATCTCCTCGGACGGGTGTCAAACACGGTGTATCGGCGGAGTCATGCCGCAATAAATATACGCCAGGTTTTTTGGGGCGGGTGGCTTTTCGTCGGCCGCGCGATTGACGCCGCTTGCGTGCTTCAGGGATACTCCGGGCTTGTCCACTAATGCGTGCCGCCGCCATGTCCAAGACTGTCCTGATCGTGGAAGATGAACAGGCGATTGCCGACAGCATCGCCTATGCCCTGCGCACGGACGGCTTTACGCCGCGCCATGTGATGTTGGGCGAGCACGCCCTGGCCGCGCTGCGCCCCATGTCCGGCGCAGCGGCGCAGACGCCCGTTCTCGTGGTGCTCGACGTGGGCTTGCCCGACATGAGCGGGCTGGAAGTATGCCGCCGGCTGCGCCAGTTTTCCGAGGTGCCGGTGATCTTCCTGACGGCCCGCAGCGACGAGATCGACCGCATCGTCGGCCTGGAAATCGGCGCCGACGATTACGTCACCAAACCGTTTTCGCCGCGCGAACTGGTGGCGCGCATCCGCGTCATCCTGCGCCGCGCCGGCGTCGCCCAGGCGCCGCGCGAGGCTGGCATGACGATAGCTGCGCCTGTCGTCGCGACCGCGCCGGCGCGCTTCGAGTTGCGCGCGCTCGAGGCGCGTGTACTGTTTCACGGCCAGCAGCTGGACCTGACCCGCTATGAATACCTGTTGCTGAAAACCCTGCTCGAGTATCCGGGCCACGTGCTGTCGCGCGCGCAGCTGATGGAGCGCGTGTGGAGCGGGGCGCCCGACACGCTCGAGCGCACCGTCGATGCGCACGTCAAATCGCTGCGCGCCAAGCTGCGCGCCGTCGATGCGCAGGCCGATCCCATCCACACCCATCGTGGCCTCGGCTACAGCCTGGCCGGCGCATGAAGATCGGCCTGCGCATCCTGCTCGGCTACTTCCTGATCGTCGGGCTGGCCGCATGGTTCCTGCTGAATGTCTTCATGGAGCAGGTCAAGCCGGGCGTGCGCTCGACCCTGGAAGACACCCTGGTCGACACCTCGCAGCTGCTGGCCAGCCTGGTGGCGCCCGACGTGAAGGCGGGCACGCTGGCGCAGTCGCCCGTGGCCGCGCGCATGCAGGATTACGCGCGCCATGGCGTGGACGTCAATATCAATGGCGTGCGCAAGCGCACGCTCGATTACCGCATCACCATCACGGACCGGCACGGCATCGTGCTGTTCGATTCCAGCGGGCGCGACGTGGGGCGCGACTATTCGCGCTGGAATGACGTGTATCTGACCTTGCAGGGCAAGTATGGCGCGCGCAGCACGCGCAGCCGGCCCGACGACGAGATGTCGACGGTCATGCACGTGGCCGCGCCGATTCGCGACGGCGATGAGGTAATCGGCGTGCTGACGGTAGCCAAGCCGAACGCCAGCGTGCAAGCGTTTGTCGAGCGCAGCCAGCGCAAGATCCTGCAGCGCGGCGCCGTGCTGTTGCTGCTGTCGCTGCTGATCGGCCTGGCCTTCGCGTGGTGGCTGCACCATGCGTTGGGCAAGCTGATGACCTATATCGGCGACGTGGAAGCGGGGCGCAAGGTGGCGCTGCCGGCGCTGGGCACGAACGAGATCGGCACCCTGGGGCGGGCGCTGGAGGCGATGCGCACGCGCCTGGAAGGCAAGGAATACGTGGAGCAACTGATGCACACGCTGGCGCATGAATTGAAAAGCCCGATCGCCGCCATCCAGGCCTCGGCCGAGCTGCTGCAGGAAGACATGCCGCCGGCCGAGCGGCGCCAGTTCCTTGCCAGTATCCTCGAGCAGAATGCACGCCAGCGGCAATTGATCGACAAGCTGCTGGCCCTGGTGCGCGTGGAAAAGCAGCAGCGCCTGGACCACCCCGAGCGCATCGCGCTGGGGCCCCTGCTGGCGCAAGTGGCGCAGGACGCGGCAGCCACGCTGGCGGCGCGCGGCGTGCGCCTGCAGCTGCAGTGCGAGGAGTTGAGCGTGGATGGCGACGCCTTGCTGCTGCGCCAGGCGTTGGGCAACTTGCTCGACAATGCGGCCGGCTTTGCGCCGCCGGGCAGCTGCATCGACGTGACGGCGCATCGCCAGGGCAGCCAAGTGGAAATTGGCGTGCGCGACCGCGGCGAGGGCATCCCCGCATATGCGCTCGAGCGCGTCTTCGAGCGCTTTTATTCCCTGCCGCGCCCGAGCGCCGGCAAGAGCACGGGCCTGGGCCTGCCCTTTGTGCGCGAGGTCGCTTCCCTGCATGGCGGCACGGTCGAGGTGCTCAATCTTGCGGACGGTGGCGCCTGCGCGCGCCTGTGCCTGCCGCTGGCTTAGTACACTCTTAGCGCACTTTATTTGCCGGCTTCACACAGACTGCATCGTCAGCGCATACAGCTTTTTTACACTGGCACCCTTACTTCAAGGATGCGCCATGCAAAAAACTCTATTCGTCAAAGCGTTGATCGTGTTCGGCCTGATGCTGGTGATCGGCCTGCCTTTGCTGATGATTCAGGAAACGATCAAGGAGCGGATGGAATTCCGCCAGGAAGCCGTCAACAGCATTGCCGCCGATTCGG
This sequence comes from Janthinobacterium glycogeni, assembly GCF_051380725.1. Lineage (NCBI taxonomy): Bacteria > Pseudomonadati > Pseudomonadota > Betaproteobacteria > Burkholderiales > Oxalobacteraceae > Janthinobacterium > Janthinobacterium glycogeni. The sequence goes on from NZ_JBNYXP010000008.1 coordinate 58,027, forward strand.
TGCGCGAACAAACCATCATCGGCCCCATCCTGGTGATTCCCTACACGGAGCAGTACGAAGAGCGCGTGGAGGTGGCCAAGGGCGATGACAAGGAAGCGAAATCGGCGGTGCGCACGGAGTTGTTGCGCCGCACGGTGCAGCGCCGTCTGCTTGTCTACCCGAACAATTTACTGCTCAACGGTCACATCGAGACTGACCGCCGTTACCGCGGCATCCACCAGGTGCTCGTGTACAGCGGCCAGCACGCGTTCAAGGGCGACTTCACGGTACCGGCCGGCAGCCAGCTGCCGCGCAAGTCGCCGGACTCGCGCGTGACCCTGGGTGCGCCGTTCGTGGCCCTGTCCATCGAGGACGTGCGCGGTATCCGTAATATTCCGAAAATCGACTGGGGCGGCCAGAAGATCGAGTTCGAGCAGGGCACCGACCTGTTTGCCTTCCGCAGCGGCCTGCATGCGCCGCTGGGCGCCATGCCTCTGGCGGCGCCGCAGCAGGTGCGCTTCAGCTTTGACCTGGGCCTCGACGGCATCGAACGCCAGCACTTCGTGCCGGTGGCGAAAAACAGTCAGATCAGCATCAAGTCGAACTGGCCCCATCCGCAGTTTGGCGGGCGCTTCCTGCCGTCGCCGAAATTCCGGCAAATCAACGCCGATGGCTTTCAGGTCGAGTGGAGCATCTCCTCGCTGGCCACCAATGCGCAAACGCAGCTGAGCACGATCGAGGGCGAGTTCAAGGTGCCCGACAGCGCGCCGCTGGGCCAGATCGACCGCTTCAGCGTGGGCTTCATCGAGCCGGTGAACGTGTATTCGCAATCGGACCGGGCCACCAAATATGGCTTGCTGTTCGTGGCGCTGACCTTTGCCGCCTTCTTCATCTTTGAAATCCTGAAAAGCCTGCCGATCCACCCGGTGCAGTATCTGCTGGTGGGCCTGTCGCTGGCGATCTTCTTCCTGCTGCTGGTGGGCCTGGCAGAACACATCGCCTTCCTGGCCGCCTATCTGATCGCCAGCGCCGCCTGTATCGTGCTGACCAGCTTTTATCTGGTGCACGTGCTGCACAACGCCTGGCGCGGCATCGGCTTCGGTGTGGGGCTGACCTTGCTGTATGGCGCCCTGTTTGGCTTGCTGAGCTCGGAAAACAATGCGCTGGTGATGGGCAGCATCCTGCTGTTTGCCGTGCTGGCCGCCATCATGGTGGCGACGCGCAAGGTGGACTGGTATCAGATTGGCAAAGGCACCCAATAAACTGGCGTGATCGCGTGGCGCATGAAAAACATTGCTGATTTGGTAAATAATTGGTTTTAAGTTGGTATTGTTTACGGTACTCTTTGGTATTGATTGCCGAGAAGCACGAAACTACGTGCGGCGGCGCAGCGGCGTAGTAGGGCGGTGGCAGGCAGGATGGTTTGCCGCCGCTTGGCAAGACCTTCCATCCCCACTGATAAAAAACCTGGAGACAGCACCATGATCAAGAAACTGGCTTTTTTCCTCTTCGCCTGCAGCCTGAGCGGCAGTTATGCCTATGCCACGAGTGCTGAATTGCAGCAATGCTATTACGGTTGCTGGCAAAAGGTTGCCAGCTGCACCGGTGGCGGCGGCCTGGGCGGAAGCAGCCCGATCTGCCAGATGATTCTCGATACCTGCACCGCCAGCTGCGATCGCACGTACGGCGGCTAAGGCGGCAAGTCCGTCAGTGCCCGTCCGGCGTACCGGCGCGGCGCTGTTTGGCGGCCGGAAGCATGCGGCGCGAGCAGGGCGGAAAGCCCTTCTCGCGCCGTTTTTCCTCATGGCGTCGTCCCGCATGGGTGGCCCTCCCGCATTGCTTTCCCTCTCGATTTCCCGGCCCTGACAACTCCCGCAGGGGCGTCGCGCAACACTTTGACATACCTCGTGTTAACTTGTTGCGTCAAGGGTTTTTGTGCTATATACTAGCCGGCTTCGGTATGGATTCGTCTTTTTTGAGTCCTACGTTACTTTGTAGTTAAACAAGCCCCGCCCAATCGCAGGTGGGAATGGAGAAAAAATGAGCCTAGGCCTTCTCGGTCGCAAGGTTGGTATGATGCGCATTTTCACGGATGAAGGGGATTCGATTCCTGTCACCGTGTTGGACGTATCGAACAACCGTGTTGCGCAAATCAAAACCCCTGAAACAGATGGCTACTCCGCTGTTCAGGTCGCATTCGGTCAACGTCGCGCTTCCCGCGTGACCAAAGCTGTTGCTGGTCATCACGCTAAAGCTGGCGTTGAAGCCGGTACTCTGTTGAAAGAGTTCCGTGTCGATGCTGCTAAAGCCGCTGAACTGAAAGCTGGCGATGTTGTCGCCGCTTCCCTGTTCGAAGTCGGTCAAAAGATCGACGTGCAAGGCGTTACCATCGGTAAAGGCTATGCAGGCGTTATCAAACGTTACCACTTCGCTTCTGGCCGTGCAACGCACGGTAACTCGCGTTCGCACAACGTTCCAGGTTCCATCGGTATGGCACAAGATCCAGGTCGCGTTTTCCCTGGTAAGCGCATGACCGGTCATCTGGGTGACGTTAACCGTACGATCCAGAACCTCGTGATCGCCCGTATCGATGCCGACCGTCAGCTGCTGCTGGTCAAAGGCGCGATTCCAGGTGCGAAAAATGGCCAGGTAGTTGTCTCGCCAGCCATCAAAACCAAAGCCAAGAAGGGAGCTTAAACGATGGAACTCAAGCTTCTGAATGCGCAAGGTCAAGCCGCCTCGAACGTTGCTGCAGCCGATACGATTTTCGGCCGTGACTACAATGAAGCGCTGATCCACCAAGTCGTCATCGCGTATCAAGCGAATGCACGTAGTGGTAACCGCAAGCAAAAAGACCGTGAAGAAGTTCACCACACGACGAAAAAGCCATGGCGCCAAAAAGGTACCGGCCGCGCTCGTGCTGGTATGTCGTCGTCGCCACTGTGGCGCGGCGGTGGTCGGATTTTCCCGAACTCGCCTGACGAAAACTTCACCCACAAAGTGAACAAAAAGATGTATCGCGCAGGTATCTGCTCGATCCTGTCGCAGCTGGCTCGCGAAGAGCGCCTGATCGTCATCGACGATCTGACGATCGACGCGCCAAAAACCAAGCTGCTGTCGCAAAAATTGAACGGCCTGGGCTTTGATTCGGTTCTGATCATCACCGACGTTCTGAACGAAAACCTGGAACTGGCATCGCGCAACCTGCCTAACGTACTCGTCGTTGAGCCACGTCACGCAGACCCGATGTCCCTGGTGTTCTACAAGAAGATCCTGGTCACCAAAGCTGCATTGGCCAAGATTGAGGAGATGCTGGCATGAGCGCGATTTTGAAACATAGCGAAGAACGCTTGATGAAGGTGCTGTTGGCGCCCGTGATTTCCGAAAAGGCCACCATGGTCGCGGAAAAGAACGAGCAAATTGTATTCCGCGTACTGCCGGATGCAACCAAGCCTGAAATCAAGGCAGCGGTCGAACTGCTGTTCAAGGTTGAAGTTCTGTCCGTGCAAACTGCAAACCGCGAAGGTAAGCAAAAGCGCACCGGCAAGTTCAACGGTCGTCGTAACCATACCAAGCGTGCTTTCGTGTGCCTGAAGCCTGGCCAGGAAATCAACTTCTCCGAGGAGGCTGCATAATGGCACTCGTTAAGATGAAACCAACCTCGCCAGGCCGTCGCGGCATGGTAAAGGTGGTGAATGCCGACCTGTACAAAGGTCGTCCGTTCGCTGCCCTGGTTGAAAAGAAATCCAAGACCGCTGGTCGTAACAACAACGGTCACATCACCACCCGTCATATCGGTGGTGGTCATAAGCAACACTACCGCTTGATCGACTTCAAGCGCACCAAAGATGGTATTCCAGCGAAAGTGGAACGTATCGAATACGATCCAAACCGCACCGCGAATATCGCTCTGTTGTGCTACGCCGACGGCGAACGTCACTACATCATCGCAACCAAAGGCATGGCCGTTGGCGACAGCGTGATGAACGGTTCGGAAGCACCGATCAAATCGGGTAACTGCTTGCCAATCCGTAACATCCCGGTCGGTACCGTGATGCATTGCGTCGAAATGCTGCCAGGTAAAGGTGCCCAAATGGCACGTACCGCTGGCGCTGGCGTTGTGCTGATGGCACGTGAAGGTACCTACGCTCAAGTGCGTCTGCGCTCGGGTGAAGTACGTCGCGTGCATATCGAGTGCCGTGCAACGGTTGGTGAAGTCGGCAATGCCGAGCATAGCCTGCGTAAAATCGGTAAAGCTGGTGCGATGCGCTGGCGCGGTGTTCGTCCTACCGTTCGCGGTGTGGTCATGAACCCGGTCGATCACCCGCACGGTGGTGGTGAAGGTAAAACAGCAGCTGGTCGTCATCCAGTTTCGCCATGGGGCCAACAGACCAAGGGTAAGAAGACACGCAGCAACAAGCGTACTACTTCCATGATCGTCTCGCGCCGCGGCAAGAAATAAGGGGTAGCACATGACACGTTCATTGAAAAAAGGGCCGTTCTGTGACGCCCACCTGGTGAAAAAAGTTGAAGCCGCGCAAGCAGCCAAAGACAAAAAGCCAATCAAAACCTGGTCGCGTCGTTCGACAATCATGCCTGACTTCATCGGCCTGACGATCGCGGTTCATAACGGCAAGCTGCACGTGCCGGTTTATGTTTCCGAAAACATGGTTGGTCACAAGCTCGGCGAATTCGCACTGACCCGTACGTTCAAGGGCCATGCAGCTGACAAAAAGGCTAAGAAATAATGGAAACTAAAGCTATCCTCAAAGGTGTGCGCCTGTCGGACCAAAAGGGCCGCCTGGTTGCTGACCTGATCCGTGGCAAGAAAGTTGACGCTGCACTCAACATCTTGCAATTCAGCCCGAAAAAAGGTGCTGCGATCATCAAACGCGTTCTGGAATCCGCTATTGCGAATGCCGAGCACAATGATGGCGCGGACATCGACGAATTGTTCGTGAAAACGATCTACGTCGAAAAGGGCCCGGTCCTGAAGCGCTTCACCGCGCGTGCAAAAGGCCGTGGCGACCGTATTTCGAAACAATCCTGTCACGTTTACGTGACTGTCGGTAACTAAGGAGCCACGATGGGTCAGAAAATTCATCCAACCGGTTTCCGTCTGGCGGTCACCCGTAACTGGGCTTCGCGCTGGTATGCAGGCAACGGTAATTTCGCTGCCATGCTGAACGAAGACTTGAAAGCACGTGCTTACCTGAAAAAGAAACTGAAGAACGCTTCCGTTGGCCGCATCGTTATCGAGCGCCCAGCCAAGAACGCGCGCTTCACGATCTACAGCTCGCGTCCAGGCGTGGTCATTGGTAAAAAAGGCGAAGACATCGAAGTACTGAAGTCCGCGCTGACCAAGATCATGGGCGTACCTGTGCACGTGAACATCGAAGAAATTCGCAAGCCAGAAATCGACTCGCAACTGATCGCCGATTCGATCGCTCAGCAGCTGGAAAAACGGATCATGTTCCGCCGCGCCATGAAGCGTGCAATGCAAAATGCAATGCGCCTGGGTGCTCTCGGTATCAAGATCATGTCGTCCGGCCGTCTGAACGGTATCGAAATCGCGCGTAAAGAGTGGTACCGCGAAGGCCGCGTGCCTCTGCATACCCTGCGCGCCGATATCGACTACGGTACCAGCGAAGCGTCGACCACCTACGGCATCATCGGTGTCAAGGTGTGGGTATACAAAGGTGACCGCGCGCCTAACGGCGATGCACCAGTCATCGATACCCCAGCTGACGAGAAGAAAAGCCGCGGCCCACGCCGTGACGATGGCAAGCCAGCTGGCCGTCCACGTCCAGCCGGTGCCGGTGCGAAACCATCCACAGCACCAGGTGCACGTGTGCGTACCGCCGCTAAACCGGCCGCCGCAGCAGCACCAGCTGAGAAAGCAGGAGAATAATCATGCTGCAACCAGCACGCAGAAAGTATCGTAAAGAGCAGAAAGGCCGTAATACCGGTATTTCGCACAGCCGCGGCACCGCCGTGTCGTTTGGCGAATTCGGTCTGAAGGCAGTTGCGCGCGGTCGTATCACTGCGCGTCAAATTGAAGCGGCGCGTCGTGCAATGACGCGTCACATCAAGCGCGGTGGCCGTATCTGGATCCGTATTTTCCCGGACAAACCGATTTCGAACAAACCGGCTGAAGTCCGTATGGGTAACGGTAAAGGTAATCCTGAGTACTACGTCGCTGAAATTCAGCCAGGCAAAGTACTGTACGAAATGGATGGCGTTGATGAAGCGCTGGCACGGGAAGCATTCCGTCTTGCCGCCGCTAAACTGCCACTGGCGACGACGTTTGTCATCCGCCAAGTCGGCCAATAATTGGAGTTGTATATGAAAGCATCTGAACTCCGCGGCAAGGACCAGCCAGCTCTGCAAAAAGAGCTGAATGACCTGTTGAAGGCACAGTTCGGCCTGCGTATGCAAATCGCTACGCAGCAGCTGAGCAACACTTCGCAGCTCAAGAAGGTACGCCGCGATATCGCGCGTGTGAAGACGGTAATGAATCTGAAGGAAGCCAAATGAACGAACCAGTGAAACAGTCGCTCAAGCGCACGCTGATCGGTAAAGTGGTTTCGGACAAGATGGACAAGACCGTTACCGTTCTGATCGAGCGCCACGTAAAACATCCTTTGTATGGCAAGATCATCATGCGCTCGAACAAGTATCACGCGCATGACGAGACCAACCAAGTCAAGGCCGGTGACACGGTCGAGATCCAGGAAGGTCGCCCGATCTCCAAAACGAAGGCATGGACGGTGACACGTGTGGTTCAAGCCGCACCAACCGTTTAAATAAAAACCACCGTTTCGGCGGTGGCTTTTAATTAGTACTTGCAGGCCCGCAAATTGTATGTAATACTTGCGGGCTTCGTTCATGTAACGCCGCAAAGTGTCTGGCCACAGACAGTAGCATTCGCGGTCAGTTGATGTATGAAGGTCATGCACCCAAACAGTGAAGCCCAGCAGGGCGGCTCTGGCGGGACCAAGACTGACCGTGGGTCTACATTGTGTGGATTCTTCGGCTTAAGTTGGGAAAGAGAATACTATGATTCAAACTGAAAGCCGGCTCGAAGTGGCTGACAATACCGGTGCCAAAGAAGTAATGTGCATCAAGGTATTGGGCGGCTCCAAGCGCCGTTATGCTGGCATTGGCGATGTGATCAAGGTAACCGTTAAGGTTGCTGCGCCACGTGGCCGTGTCAAAAAAGGTGAAATTTATAACGCCGTGGTTGTGCGCACCGCTAAAGGTGTTCGCCGCCAAGACGGTTCCCTGGTGAAGTTCGACGGCAACGCCGCCGTTCTGTTGAACGCCAAGCTGGAACCGATCGGTACCCGTATTTTTGGACCTGTCACGCGCGAACTGCGCACTGAGAAGTTCATGAAAATCGTGTCCCTGGCACCGGAAGTCCTGTAAGGAGTCGTAATGGATAAGATTCGTAAAAACGACGAAGTCATCGTTCTGACCGGGAAAGACAAGGGCAAACGTGGTGTGGTACAGCAGCGTATCGATGCTGAACATATCGTGGTTGACGGCATTAACATCGCTAAAAAAGCGACTAAGCCAAACCCGATGACTGGCGTAACTGGTGGTATCGTCGATAAGACCATGCCAATTCACGTGTCCAACGTTGCATTGTTTAATGCAGCGACTGGCAAGGCAGATCGCGTGGGTTTCAAAGAAGTGGACGGCAAGAAAGTTCGCATCTTTAAATCCTCCGGCGAAGTAGTGAAGGCTTAAGAAATCATGGCACGTCTCCAAGAATTCTATAAAGAAAAAGTCGTTGCCGACCTGACCAGCAAGTTTGGTTACAAGTCGGTAATGGAAGTTCCACGCCTGACCAAGATCACCCTGAACATGGGTGTTGGTGAGGCTATCGCGGATAAAAAAGTTCTCGAGCACGCAGTTGCTGACTTGACCAAGATCGCCGGCCAGAAGCCAGTGACCACCAAGTCCCGCAAAGCGATCGCAGGCTTCAAAATCCGTGAAGGTTACCCGATCGGTACGATGGTCACCCTGCGCGGCGCTCGCATGTACGAGTTCCTGGATCGCTTCATTACCGTGGCTCTGCCGCGCGTACGCGATTTCCGTGGTGTGAACGGCCGTGCATTTGATGGTCGTGGCAACTACAACATCGGTGTCAAGGAACAGATCATTTTCCCTGAAATCGAATACGACAAGATTGACGCGTTGCGCGGTATGAATATCAGCATCACGACAACCGCTAAGACCGATGACGAAGCCAAAGCTTTGCTCGCCGCCTTTAAATTCCCTTTCAGGAACTGATCATGGCCAAACTGTCACTGATTAATCGTGAGATCAAGCGTGCTGACCTGGTGGCGAAATTCGCCCCTAAGCGCGAAGCTCTCAAGGCCATCGTCGATGACCAATCGAAATCGGAAGAAGAGCGCTACGAAGCTCGCCTGAAATTGCAGGCGCTGCCACGTAACTCGAACCCGACGCGTCAACGTAACCGTTGCGCCATCACTGGTCGTCCGCGCGGCACATTCCGTAAATTCGGTCTGGGTCGTATCAAGCTCCGTGAATTCGCCATGCGTGGTGAAATTCCGGGTATGACAAAAGCAAGCTGGTAATAGGAGAATATGCAATGAGTATGAGCGATCCTATCGCCGATATGCTGACCCGCATTCGCAATGCACAAGGCGTGCAAAAGACGACCGTGGCCATGCCATCGTCGAAAGTCAAAATTGCGATTGCCAGCGTCCTGAAGGACGAGGGTTACATTGAAGATTTCGCTGTTGCCGAAGCTGGTGGCAAAGCGGAACTGAAAATCGGTTTGAAGTATTATGTTGGCCGTCCCGTCATTGAGCGCTTGGAGCGCGTGTCCCGTCCGGGTCTGCGCGTCTACAAGGGTAAAGACGAGATCCCTGTTGTGATGAATGGCTTGGGTGTGGCGATCGTGTCGACTCCGCAAGGCGTCATGACTGACCGCAAAGCACGCGCTACCGGTGTCGGCGGCGAAGTTATTTGCTACGTGGCTTAAGGAGTTACACATGTCTCGAGTAGCTAAAATGCCTATCGTAGTGCCAGCTGGCGCCGAAGTCGCCATCTCCGCACAAGCGATCACCGTAAAAGGCCCGCTGGGCGTACTTTCCCAGGCCCTCACCGGCCAGGTCAAAGTGGAAAACAATGCAGGAACCCTGAGTTTCGACGTGGCGAACGACAGCCGCGAAGCCAATGCCATGTCCGGCACGCTGCGCGCACTGGTCAACAACATGGTTGTTGGCGTCACCAAGGGTTTCGAGAAAAAGCTGAACCTGGTAGGCGTGGGTTACAAGGCGCAAGCTCAAGGCGACAAGTTGAATCTGTCCCTGGGTTTCTCGCACCCTGTAGTGCATGACATGCCAGCTGGCGTTACCTGCGCAACACCAACCCCGACCGAGATCCTGATTAAAGGTATCGACCGTCAACAGGTTGGCCAGGTAGCCGCTGAAGTTCGTGCTTACCGCGCTCCTGAGCCTTATAAAGGCAAGGGCGTTCGCTATGCGGACGAAGTGGTTAAGCTTAAAGAAACCAAGAAGAAGTAATTAGGGGCTGACGATGGATAAGAAAGAATCACGGCTTCGCCGCGGACGCCAAACCCGCATCAAGATTGCGGAATTGAAAGTAAATCGCTTGTCGGTGCATCGCACCAACCTGCACATTTACGCCAACCTGATCAGCCCGGACGCTAAAGTCCTGGTTTCGGCCTCGACGGCTGAAGCGGAAGTTCGCGCTGAACTGGCAGGCCAATCCGGCAAAGGCGGCAATGCCGCTGCTGCAGCCTTGATCGGCAAGCGCGTCGCTGAAAAAGCGTTGAAAGCAGGGATTACCGAAGTTGCGTTTGACCGCTCCGGTTTCCGTTACCACGGCCGTGTGAAAGCGTTGGCAGAAGCCGCACGCGAAGCCGGTCTGAAGTTCTAAGGATCAATCATGGCAAAAATGCAAGCAAAAATGCAAAGCGACAAGCCGGATGATGGCATGCGCGAAAAAATGATCGCGATCAACCGCGTGACCAAAGTGGTCAAGGGTGGTCGTATCATGGGTTTCGCCGCGCTGACCGTAGTTGGTGATGGCGATGGCCGCGTCGGCATGGGCAAGGGCAAATCGAAAGAAGTGCCAGTTGGCGTGCAGAAGGCAATGGAAGAAGCCCGTCGCAACCTGATCAAAGTACCGCTCAAAAACGGCACCTTGCATCACACGGTTGTTGGTCGTCACGGCGCCTCCAAGGTCCTGATGAACCCAGCTAAGCCTGGTACTGGCGTTATCGCTGGTGGCGCAATGCGCGCTATCTTCGAAGTGATGGGCGTGACGGACGTGGTGGCGAAATCCACCGGTTCGAACAACCCATACAACCTGGTACGCGCTACGCTGGACGGCCTGTCGAAAATGAGCACTGCTTCCGATATCGCTGCCAAACGCGGCAAGTCGGTCGAAGACATTCTGGCTTAAGGTGGACAAAATGACAAACACAGTCAAAGTGCAATTGGTCAAGGGCTTGATCGGTACGCGCGAATCGCATCGCGCTACCGTGCGCGGTCTGGGTCTGCGTCGTGTAAATTCGGTTTCCGAATTGCAAGACACCCCATCCGTACGCGGCATGATCAATAAAGTATCGTATCTCGTTAAAGTTGTCGGGTAAGCCTTCGGGCTTACACGAACGGAGCAAATCATGGAATTGAATACTATTGCACCAGCCGAAGGCGCTAAGCACTACAAGCGTCGCGTCGGTCGCGGTATCGGCTCCGGCCTGGGTAAAACCTCGGGTCGTGGTCACAAAGGTCAGAAATCGCGTTCGGGCGGCTTTCATAAAGTCGGTTTCGAAGGCGGTCAGATGCCTCTGCAACGCCGTCTGCCTAAGCGCGGTTTCAAATCGATGCACGCAACCTTCAAAGCTGAAGTGCGCCTGTCCGATCTGAACAACCTGGCTGTTGGCGATGTCGACATTCTGGTCTTGAAGCAAGCTGGCGTTCTGGGCGTGTTGGCCCGTGACGTGCGCGTGATCTTGTCCGGCGAAATCACCAAAGCGGTGAATTTGAAGGGCTTGAAAGTGTCCGCTGGCGCGAAAGCCGCCATCGAAGCAGCCGGCGGCTCGGTAGCCTGAGTTGACCGCTAACAGCTTGATCGGAGCGAAAATTGGCGACTAATCCACAACTTGCTAAAAGTGCAGCGGCCGGTTTCCCTTGGGGACGGCTCTGGTTTTTGCTTGGCGCATTGGTGGTTTATCGTATCGGTGCTCACGTCCCGGTTCCCGGGATTGACCCGACACAATTAGCCTCGCTGTTCAAGGAGCACGAAGGCGGCGTCCTGGGCATGTTCAACATGTTCTCGGGCGGTGCCTTGTCTCGTTTTACAGTGTTTGCGCTGGGTATCATGCCTTATATCTCGGCCTCGATCATCATGCAATTGCTGTCGATCGTGTCACCGCAGATGGAAGCGTTGAAAAAAGAAGGCGAAGCAGGTCGTCGCAAGATCACCCAGTACACCCGGTATTTCACGGTTGCCCTGGCACTGTTCCAAGCGTTAGGCATTGCAGTCGCACTGGAGTCGCAAGCTGGTCTGGTGTTGGAACCTGGTCTTGCATTCCGCTTCGTGACGGTCGTCACTTTGTTGACCGGAACAATGTTTTTGATGTGGTTGGGTGAGCAAATTACCGAGCGTGGCTTGGGGAATGGCATCTCGATCATCATTTTTGCCGGGATTGCAGCAGGTCTGCCGTCGGCGTTGGGTGGCTTGTTCACTCAGGTGTCGAATGGTTCGATCGGCAGCTTCAGCGCGATTTTCATCGTGATTCTGGTAGCACTGGTAACGTACTTCGTTGTATTCGTCGAACGTGGTCAGCGCAAAATATTGGTCAATTACGCGAAGCGCCAGGTAGGCAACAAGATTTATGGCGGTCAAACCAGCCATTTGCCGTTGAAGCTGAACATGGCCGGCGTGATCCCGCCGATCTTTGCTTCTTCGATCATCTTGTTCCCGGCCACTATCGTGGACTGGTTTTCAAAGGGCGCCGACAACGCTAACCCTGCGGTGCGGTTCTTGAAAGATTTGGCAGCATCGATGGGGCCTGGTGAGCCTATCCATGCGCTGTTGTACGCAGTGGCGATCGTGTTTTTCTGTTTCTTCTATACAGCGCTGGTCTTTAACAGCAAGGAAACAGCGGATAACTTGAAGAAAAGCGGTGCGTTCATTCCCGGGATCCGTCCAGGCGAGCAGACAGCCCGTTACATCGACAAGATCCTGACACGCTTGACACTTGCCGGCGCAGTCTACATCACCCTGGTGTGTTTATTGCCGGAATTTATGCAAGCCCAGTGGAAAGTACCATTCTATTTCGGCGGTACTTCTTTATTGATTATTGTAGTTGTCACCATGGATTTCATGGCGCAAGTACAGAACTACGTGATGTCGCAGCAATATGATTCACTGCTGCGCAAAGCAAATTTCAAGGGCGGAATTCCGACGCGTTAAGCGCGGTAAACATACCGAATGGCAAAAGACGACGTCATACAGATGCAGGGCGAGATTCTTGAGAATCTCCCAAATGCAACATTTCGAGTGAAGCTGGAGAACGGACACGTGGTGCTCGGGCATATTTCAGGTAAAATGCGGATGAACTATATTCGCATTCTCCCTGGAGACAAGGTGACGGTGGAGTTAACGCCGTACGACCTGAGCCGAGCCCGCATTGTGTTCCGTACCAAGTAACACACTGAATCAAACCAAAGAAGCGAAAGAAAGAGCCCCAAAATGAAAGTTCTCGCATCAGTCAAGCGGATCTGCCGCAACTGCAAGATCATCAAGCGCAAAGGCGTAGTCCGCGTAATCTGCGTGGAACCACGTCACAAGCAGCGTCAAGGTTAATCGAGGAATAACAAATGGCACGTATTGCAGGGGTTAATATCCCAAATCATCAGCATACCGTTATCGGCCTGACAGCCATCTACGGTGTGGGCCGTCCACGCGCAGAGAAAATCTGTGCATCGACCGGTGTAGCAACCAACAAAAAGATCAAAGATCTGGATGACAGCGAACTGGAAAAGCTGCGCGATGAAGTAGGTAAATTCATCGTCGAAGGCGATCTGCGTCGTGAACTGTCCATGAACATCAAGCGTTTGATGGATCTGGGTTGCTACCGCGGCATGCGTCATCGTAAGGGTCTGCCTTGCCGTGGCCAGCGTACGCGTACGAACGCACGTACCCGCAAGGGACCGCGTAAAGCCGCTCAATCGCTGAAAAAATAATCCGCTAGGGAATAATTATGGCTAAGTCGCAAAATAACGCCGCATCAGCACGCGTGCGTAAAAAAGTTAAAAAGAACGTCGCTGAAGGCATCGCACATGTCCACGCTTCGTTCAATAACACCATCATTACCATCACCGATCGTCAAGGCAATGCCTTGTCGTGGGCTACCTCCGGCGGTGCAGGCTTCAAGGGTTCGCGTAAATCGACCCCATTCGCAGCGCAGGTCGCCGCGGAAGCCGCTGGTAAAGTGGCTGTTGAGTGTGGCGTAAAGAACCTGGAAGTACGTATCAAGGGCCCAGGTCCTGGTCGTGAATCCGCCGTTCGCGCGCTGAACAACCTGGGCATCAAGATCACCGAGATCCAGGACGTGACGCCGGTACCGCACAACGGTTGCCGTCCACCGAAACGTCGTCGTATCTAAGATAGTGTTGCAGAGGGCGCTTCGGCGCCAGCTGCTTTGCTGTCTGTTGTAACTCAGTACAGTTGTGTGAAAACGCTGGAGCAGGGAGCCGGAAACGGTTATACTGCCCGGCTGTTCTTGCCTGTCAAATTCTGTTTGACGGGTTTTTCGTTTTCAGCCACCGTCTGATTGAAACCAAATCAGACTAGCGCCTAACCGCATCAGTGTGTTTGATCATGCATGTGGCTGGGGCGTTATCATTTAAAAAAAGGAAGTATCGTGGCACGTTATATCGGACCTAAAGCAAAACTTTCCCGCCGTGAAGGTACAGACCTGTTCCTGAAGAGCGCACGTCGCTCGCTGGACAGCAAGTGCAAACTGGACGTCAAGCCAGGCCAGCACGGTGTCAAATCCGGCGCCCGCACCTCGGACTACGGTAACCAACTGCGCGAAAAGCAAAAAGTCAAGCGCATGTACGGCGTGCTGGAACGTCAATTCCGCCGCTACTTCGCTGAAGCAGACCGTCGTAAAGGCAACACCGGCGAAACGCTGTTGAAGTTGCTGGAAACGCGTCTGGACAACGTTTGCTACCGCATGGGCTTTGGCTCGACCCGCGCTGAAGCGCGTCAATTGGTCAGCCACAAAGCGTTCACCGTGAACGGTATCGTTGTGAACATCGCTTCGTACGCAGTCAAAGTTGGCGACATCATCGCTGTTCGTGAAAAATCGAAAAAGCAAGTGCGTATCGTTGAAGCACTGTCGCTGGCTGAACAAGTTGGTATGCCTAGCTGGGTTTCGGTTGATGCCAAGAAAATGGAAGGTACCTTCAAGTCCCTGCCAGAGCGTAACGAAATCGCTAACGACGTCAACGAATCGCTGATCGTCGAGCTGTACTCGCGTTAATAGTAATCAGTAGCAAGATCTCCGCCCACTTTGCTTTTGTAAAGTGGGCGTTTCACTAATGCCATCAGCCTTATCGGTGTAATGAGCCGAGGGTATTGAAAAGGACATTTCATGCAAAACAGTTTGTTGAAGCCACGTATTATCGATGTTGAAGCTCTCGGTGCAGGTCACGCCAAGGTCGTGATGGAACCGTTCGAGCGCGGCTATGGCCACACATTGGGTAACGCGTTGCGCCGCGTTCTGCTGTCGTCGATGGTAGGCTACGCGCCGACCGAAGTGACGATCGCTGGCGTCGTCCACGAATATTCCTCCCTCGATGGCGTGCAAGAAGACGTCGTCGATCTGTTGCTGAACTTGAAGGGTGTGGTTTTCAAAGTCCACAACCGCGATTCGGTAACCCTGACCCTGAAAAAAGAAGGCGAAGGCGCGATCCTGGCCTCCGACATCGACCTGCCGCATGACGTTGAACTGATCAACCCTGACCACGTGATCGCCCACCTGACCGCCGGTGGCAAGCTGGACATGCAGATCAAGGTTGAAAAAGGCCGCGGCTACGTTCCTGGTAACGTGCGTCGCCTGTCGGAAGACACGAACAAGACCATCGGCCGCATCATCCTCGATGCATCGTTCTCGCCAGTGCGCCGCGTATCGTACTTCGTTGAATCGGCCCGCGTCGAACAGCGTACCGACCTGGACAAGCTGATCATCAACATCGAAACCAACGGCGTGATCTCGCCGGAAGAAGCGATCCGCCAGTCGGCCCGCGTCCTGGTGGACCAGTTGAATGTGTTCGCCGCCCTGGAAGGCACGGAAGCGGCCGCCGAAGCGCCATCGCGCGCTCCGCTGGTCGATCCTATCCTGTTGCGTCCAGTCGACGACCTGGAGTTGACCGTGCGTTCGGCAAACTGCCTGAAAGCGGAAAACATCTACTACATCGGCGACCTGATCCAACGTTCGGAAAACGAACTGCTGAAAACGCCAAATCTGGGCCGCAAGTCCCTGAACGAAATCAAGGAAGTGCTGGCATCGCGCGGCTTGACCTTGGGCATGAAGCTGGAAAACTGGCCGCCTGCCGGCCTGGAAAAGTAATTCGTAGTTGTAGCAAACTGCCTGGGACAGGTGTCCCAGGCTTTTATTTTGTAGCACCAAACCGGCCCGCGATGAAGCTTCTGCCTCATTGATCGAAGAGCTGGAATTTAAACACTCACCGAAAGGATTTATCATGCGTCACGGTCACGGCCTCCGTAAACTGAATCGTACCTCGTCCCACCGTCTGGCAATGCTGCGCAACATGACAGTATCGCTGCTGCGTCACGAAGCGATCAAAACCACCCTGCCAAAAGCAAAAGAACTGCGCCGCGTTGTCGAGCCAATTCTGACCCTGGGCAAAACCGACTCCCTGGCAAACAAGCGTCTGGCCTTCAACCGCCTGCGCGACCGTGAAATGGTCGTCAAACTGTTCGCTGAACTGGGCCCACGTTTCGCCAACCGTAACGGTGGTTATGTACGT
The DNA here is from genome assembly GCF_051380725.1 of Janthinobacterium glycogeni. Lineage (NCBI taxonomy): Bacteria > Pseudomonadati > Pseudomonadota > Betaproteobacteria > Burkholderiales > Oxalobacteraceae > Janthinobacterium > Janthinobacterium glycogeni. Next base: position 74,076 of record NZ_JBNYXP010000008.1, read on the forward strand.
ATCCTGAAAATGGGTTTCCGCGTCGGCGATAACGCTCCTATGGCGTTCGTTGAACTGATGGATCGTCCAGATACGACCGAAGCAGTTGAAGTTGCTGGCGAGTAATCCCAGTAATTGCATCTAAGAAAGCCAGGCCTAGCCTGGCTTTTTTGTTTTCTGCTGCAGCTATCCTTTCAGCGGTGTACTATTCTTCTTTCGCGCCGGCCCGGCACAAGCGCTGCCTGCTCCGCGCGTCCTCTGTCGAATGGTCGAAAAGGTAGTTCATGTCCCGTTTCCCCTCCAGCGCCACCGCGCGCGCCGCCCCACTGCATTCACTGCTGATCTGGTTTGCCACCTGTTTGCTGCTGGCCATGGCCGTCTTCGGCGCCAGTCATGCCCGCGCCGATGATGAATTCCTCGATCCGGAACTGGCCTTCAAATTTTCCGCGCGCATGCAGGATCCATCCACCATCGCCGTCACCTACGTGATCGCCGACGGCTACTATATGTACCACGAGCGCTTCAAGTTCGAGGCCGTGGGCGCCAGGCTGGGCACGCCTGTGTATCCGGCTGGCAAGGTCAAGTTTGACGACACCTTCCAGAAGAATGTGGAAACCTTTCGCAAGACGCTGACCATCACGATTCCCGTGGAGGCGGCCGGCGCGTTCACCCTGAAGGCGACGGGACAGGGCTGCTCCGACAAGGGCCTGTGCTATGCGCCGCAGGACGCGACGGCCCAGCTGGTGGGCGGTGGTGGCGGCCAGAGCAAGGCGCCTGGCGCCGGCCTGCCGTCGAAATTCGCCCTGCCGGCCGCGCCGGCAGTCGACACGGCGGCCGTCAACGGTCCGCAGGCGCAGGCGTCGCCTGGCGTGTCCGTGCTGAGCATTCCCCAGGCCGATATCACCAGCACGCCCGAGCCGGCCGCGGCGGCTTCCGTGGCGGCAAGCGCCGCGCCCGCGCAAAGCGAGACGGGCAAGATCGAAGCGGCCCTGAAGGGCGGCAAGCTGCTCGTCATCGTGCCACTGTTCATGCTGCTGGGCCTGGGACTGGCATTTACGCCGTGCGTGCTGCCGATGGTGCCGATTCTGTCGTCGATCATCATCGGCGATGGCGCCAAGGTCAGCCGCTCGCGCGGCTTGCTGCTGTCGCTGACCTACGCGCTGGGCATGGCCATCGTCTACACGGCGCTGGGCGTGGCGGCCGGCCTGGCGGGCGAAGGCCTGGCGGCCCAGCTGCAAAACCCGTGGGTGCTGGGCTTCTTTGCCTTGCTGATGGCGGGCCTGGCGCTGTCGATGTTCGGTTTCTATGAATTGCAAGTGCCGGCTTTCCTGCAAGGCAAGCTGACGTCCGTATCGAATCAGCAATCGTCGGGCCGCCTGGCGGGCGTGTTCGTCATGGGCGCCATTTCCGCCCTGATCGTGGGGCCATGCGTGGCCGCGCCGCTGGCCGGCGCCTTGCTGTACATCAGCCAGACGCGCGACGTCGTCATCGGCGGCAGCGCCCTGTTCGCCATGGCCGTGGGCATGAGCGTGCCCTTGCTGCTGGTCGGTGTGTCGGCCGGCACCTTGCTGCCGCGCGCCGGCGCCTGGATGGATGCCGTCAAGCGCTTCTTTGGCGTGCTGCAGCTGGGCGTGGCCTGGTGGCTGGTCTCGCCCGTGCTGCCGGGCGCCGTGCAGATGCTGGGCTGGACGGTGCTGTTCGTCGGCTACGGCATGTATCTGCTGGTGGGCAAGAGCGGCGCGCAGAACGCGTGGATCCCCAAGGCCTTCGGCCTCGTGTTTGCCGTGCTGGGTGCGATGCAGCTGGTTGGCGTGGCCAGCGGTGGCCGCGACCCGCTGGCGCCGCTGGCGCACCTGGGCGGTGGTCAGGTGCACGCACAACCGTTTACGCGCGTGAAAACCGTGGCGCAGCTCGATGCGGCGCTGGCGCAGTTGAATGGCAAGCCGGCCCTGCTGGACTTTTATGCGGACTGGTGCGTGTCGTGCATCGAGATGGAAAAACTGACGTTCGTCGACCCCGCCGTGCGCGAGAAGATGGGGCAAGCCGTGCTGCTGCAGGTCGACGTGACGGCCAATGATGCGGACGACAAGGCCATGCTGAAACGTTTTCAGCTGTTCGGTCCGCCGGGCATCATCATGTTCAATCCGCAAGGACAGGAAATCGCCCAGTCGCGCGTGATCGGCTTCCAGAATGCATCGACGTTCCTGACTTCCTTGCGCAAGCTAGAGGAGTAGGTCGGGTAGGTCGGGTTAGGCCGTCAGGGCGTAACCCGACACCACCGCATACGTCAACGATGTTGCCGGATTACGCGGCGTTGCCGCTAATCCGACCTACGTTCAGCCTGCTTTATGGTGCGCGCCATGACCACGGTGATGGCCGCGCATTTCTCCATCTTTGCCGCCAGGCACGCTGTCGTCAAACACTTTCTTTTGCTCCGGCGTCAGCACGGCGTAGAACGTTTTCAGTGACGCCAGGCGGCTTTCCTGGTCCGCGATGCGTTCCTTCGACATGGCGATCCATTGCTCCATGCGTTCCGGCGCCGACAGCTTGGCCATCGCTTCGTGCCTGGCTTTCCAGTCGCCCATCGGTTTTTTCGGCGCGTTGGCGGCAGTAAATGTGGCCCAGGCCGGTTCCTGCGCGGCCGTCAGCTTCAGCTTGTCATGCAGACGGGCCTGGTACTTGGCCATACGTTCGGCCGGGTTGCCACCGCGGTGCTGGCCGCGCTGGCCATCATGTTGCATCTTGGTGCTGGCGGCAGGCGCGCTGGCGGCCGCTTCCTGGGCGTGGACGGTCAGCGATGCCGCACCCATGCCGAGTACGCTCATGGCGATGATCAAATTCTTGCGCAAGGTTGTCATTGAGGCGTTCATCTGGATTCCTTTGTAAAAGATGAGGGATGTACATGTTGCTGCACATGAATCCATGTTGGACGCGCCATGTTTCCCCGAAGTGTCCGCTGCCAGACAGTTTGTATCTATATGTTTCTTCGGGTCTCCTATATACAAGACGATACAAATGCGCTGTGCAAGGGTGGGGGAAGTGGGGATAATTCGTACCATGGAACCCACTTCTACAATTCTCATCGTCGACGATGACCGCGATATCCGCAGCTTGCTGGCGGACTACCTGGAAACGAACGCCTACCGCACCCTGGGCGCGGCAGATGGCACGGCCATGTGGAAAATCCTCGATGAAACGCGGCCCGATCTGATCGTGCTCGACTTGAACTTGCCCGGCGACGACGGCCTGACCTTGTGCCGCAAGCTGCGTGCCCAATCGACGGTGCCGGTGATCATGTTGACGGCGCGCAATGAGCCGCTGGACCGCATCCTGGGCCTGGAAATGGGCGCCGACGATTATTTGCCGAAACCGTTCGAACCGCGTGAATTGCTGGCGCGCATACGCAGCGTGTTGCGCCGCAGCCATGCCATGCCGTCGAACGTGCCGTCGGACAAGGCGCAGCAAATCCGCTTTTCCGGCTGGACGCTGGACTTGACGGCGCGCCACCTGCTCAATCCCAGCGGCCTGGTGATCATGCTGTCGGGCGCGGAATTCCGCTTGCTGCGCGTGTTCCTGGAGCACCCGAACCGCGTGCTCAACCGCGACCAGTTGCTGAACCTGACGCAAGGCCGCGACGCGGACCCGTTCGACCGCTCGATCGATATCCAGATCAGCCGCCTGCGGCAAAAACTCGGTGAAGATGCGCGCTTGCCGCAAATCATCAAGACCGTGCGCAACGGCGGCTACGTGCTGGCCGGCCAGGTCAACGTGGAGCCGCACGCGTGAAGGCCTTCCTCGGGTCGATGACGGGCCGCGTGTTCATGTTCTTGCTGATCGGCATCGTTGCTTCGGCTGCGCTGACGCAGTGGCTGGCCGTGGGCGAGCGCCAGCGCGCCATCGAGCAATACCGCGATTACCACGCCGTCGAGCGGGCCGAGCAGCTGGTGATGGCGGCCGACGTGGTGCCGCTGGCCTCGCGCGCCGCCTACCTGAAGGTGGCCAACAAGGGCAGCGTGCGCCTGGAATTGCGTCCCGACGTCGAGCATGTGCCGGGCAAGCCGACGGAATTTTCCTCCGCCCTGCAAGCCAAATTGGGCGAAGGCTTCAAGGTCAGCGCGCTGGCCGAACGCCCGGAAGCCTGCATCAAGCCGCGCCAGTCGCCGGGCATGTTTTCCGCCAAGCCATGGGGCGGTACCTGCGAAAACCTCGACGTGCGCATGCAGGATGGCCACGTGCTGCGCCTGATGGTCTTGCCGCCGCGCCAGCAGCCGCCGTTCAATGAACATAACGACTGGATGACCCTGCTGCCTTTCCTGATCAGCATCGCCATCCTTGCCTACCTGGTCACGCGCATGACCATGCGCCCCCTCAAGCAACTGGCGCAGGCGGCGAAAGACCTCGGTAACGACATCAACCATCCGCCGCTGACCCTGTCGGGCGCCAGCGAGATCCGCCAGGCCAGCGCGGCCTTCAACGCCATGCAGGCGCGCATCCGTCAGCATATTTCCCAGCGTACACAGATGCTGGCTGCCATCACGCACGACTTGCAGACGCCGCTGACGCGCTTGCGCCTGCGCCTGGAAAAAGTAGCCGATACGGAATTGTATGACCGCCTGGTGGGCGACCTGTCGGCCATGCAGAGCATGGTCAAGGAAGGGCTGGACCTGGCCCGTTCGATGGATAGCACGGAAGCGATGCAGGCGCTCGATCTCGATTCGCTGTTAGATAGCGTCTGCTCCGACGCGGCCGATGCGGGCCAGAATGTGACCCTGGCCGGGCAGGCCGGCATGGCCTTGATGGCGCGCCCGATCGCCATGCGGCGCTGCCTGGTGAACCTGATCGACAATGCCGTCAAATATGGCCAGTACGCGCAGGTGACCGTCGAGCGCATTGCCGGCGCGGCACGCATTCGCATCCGCGATGGCGGGCCGGGGATTGCGCCAGATCAGCTGGCCAAGGTGTTCGAACCGTTTTACCGCATCGAGACCTCGCGTTCGCGCGAATCGGGCGGCACGGGCCTGGGCCTGACCATCGCGCGCAATATCGCCGAGCAGCACGGCGCCACGGTTTTGCTGGCCAATCACGTCGACGGTGGACTGGAAGTCACCCTGATCGTGCCAGAGTATTACGCTGGAAAGTGAGCATTTCCGTGCGACAATATTGTGCCTTAGGCTTCCTGGCACCTACATTCAACCTGCAGCCCTGCGCTGCGACAGCATGACAGAACAATGAAAAAGACTAGTCTGGCAATCCTCGTGGGTGCGGCCCTGTGTATCGGTGGCGGCATCTGGTATTTCAATCATCAGCCAGGCAAACCGGCCGGTGGGCAGGATGGCAAAGGGGGCAAGGGCGGACAGGCGCCGACGACGGTGAGCGTGGTCGCGCCCGTGCGCCAGGATGTGCCGATGCTGCTGCAAGCCAATGGCAGCGTGACGCCGATCAGCAGCGTCGACCTGCATCCGCAGACGACCAGTACGATTACCAAGGTGCACATCCGCGAAGGCCAGTTCGTCAAACAGGGCGAGCTGATGTTTACGCTCGATGCGCGCAGCGAGCATGCGAACGTCGACAAGGCGCAGGCGCAGGTCTTGCGCGACCGCGCCTCGGTAGCCGATCTCGAACGCCAGCTCAAGCGTAACCAGGATTTGTTGAGCAAGAATTTCATCGCCCAGGGCGCCGTGGACACGCTGCAAAGCCAGCTCGACGCGGCACGCGCCTTGCTGGCCGCCGACCAGGCCGCCTTGCGCGCCGCCCAAGTCGACTCCAGCTACACGGTCCTGCGCGCGCCGCAGGCGGGCAGGGTGGGCGCCATCAATGTCTACGCGGGCAGCCTCGTGCAGCCGACCACGTCGCTCACCAGCATCACCCAGCTCGACCCGATCGACGTGGTCTTCACCTTGCCGGAAAGCAGCCTGTCGGGCTTGCTGGCGGCGCAAAAGGCGGGCGAGGTGCCCGTCACGGCCCTGTTGTCGGACGCGGGCGGCAAGCAGCTCGATGGCAAACTGAACTTTATCGACAATGCGGTCGATCCCACGACGGGCGTGATCAAGGTCAAGGCGCGCTTCAACAATGGCGGCACCGACCTGTGGCCTGGCCAGTACGTGAATACGCAGCTGACCGTGCGCACGCTCAAGGAGGCGCTGGTGATTCCGCAAAACGCCATCATCACGAGTACCGCCGGCACCTTCGTGTACTCGATGGAAGCGGACAGCACAGCCAAGATGCGCAAGATTACCCGCGTATATGCATTCGGACCGAGCGCCGTCGTCACCGGCCTGGCGGGCGATGAAAAAGTCATCGTCGATGGCAAGCAGAACTTGCGTCCCGGTAGCAAGGTGCGCCTGGCGGAAAAACACAAGGCCGCCGATGGCGCCGCCGCAGCGCAGGGCAAGCCAGCATGAATCTGTCCGAACTGAGCATCCGCCGCCCCGTCATGGTGGTGCTGCTGTCCCTCTCCATCATCCTGGCCGGCGTGCTGGCCTACCTGCAAATCCCCGTGGCGGCCTTGCCGAGCTACAACACGCCCGTCATCAACGTGAGCGCCGACCTGGCCGGCGCCAGCCCGGAAACCATGGCCTCGTCGGTGGCCTTGCCGCTGGAGAAACAATTTTCCACCATTTCCGGCCTGAGTCTGATCACCTCCACGAGTACGCTGGGCAATACCTCGCTGACCCTGGAATTTGACGCCAGCATCAATGTCAACGAGGCGGCCGTCGATGTGCAGGCGGCCCTGCTGCGCGCACAGCGCCAGTTGCCGACGGAAATGACAGACTTGCCGTCTTACCGCAAGGTCAACCCGGCCGACGCGCCGGTGTTGTTCATCCAGATGACGTCGCCATCGCTGAACTTGTCGGATCTCAACGATTATGCGGAAAACCTGATCGCGCCCAGCCTGTCGACCTTGCCTGGTGTCGCCCAGGTCATCGTCAATGGCCAGAAACGCTTCGCCGTGCGCGTGCGCGCCCGTGCCGACCTGATGAACGCGCGCAACCTGACGATGGACGAGCTGGCGGTTGCCTTGCGCACCTCGAACACGAATTCCCCGCTGGGCATCCTTGACGGCCCCAGCCAGACCCTGACCATCCAGGGCAATCCGCAAATGATGAAAGCGGCCGATTTTGCCGAACTGATCGTCGCCAGCCGCAACGGCCAGCCCGTGCGCCTGAAAGACGTGGCCGAGGTGGAAGACAGCTTTCAATCGATCAAGGCCGTCGGCAGTTTCAACGGCGAGCGCTCGATCAGCCTGATGGTGCAGCGCCAGCCGGACGCCAATACCGTGCAAGTGGTCGACGGCGTGCGCCGTTTGCTGCCGGGCTTCAAGGAGCAATTGCCCCAGTCGATACAGATCAGTCTGGTTAACGACCGTTCGCTGTCGATCCGCGAAGCCATCCACGACGTCAATTTGACCTTGGCTCTGACGGTGGTGCTGGTGGTACTGGTGATCTTCCTGTTCCTGCACCGCGCGGCCGCCACCTTCATTCCTGCCGTCACCATGCCGATCTCGCTGCTCGGTGCGCTGGCCCTGCTGTACTGGCTCGGCTACAGTCTCGACAACGTTTCCCTGCTGGGCATCACCCTGGCCGTGGGCCTCGTCGTCGACGATGCCATCGTGGTGCTGGAAAATATCGTGCGCCATATCGAGATGGGCAAGAAACCGATACGTGCGGCCCTCGAAGGGGCGAAAGAGATGGGCTTTACCATCATCTCGATTTCCGTCTCGCTGGTGGCCGTGTTCATCCCCATCTTCTTCATGCCGGGCGTGATCGGCTTGCTGTTCCACGAGTTCGCCGTTGTCGTTTCGCTGGCCGTGCTGGTATCCGCCATCGTGTCGCTGACCCTGGTGCCGATGCTGGCCAGCCGCTTCCTGCCGGCCGACTCGCGCGAACACAATGACAGCGACCCCACGCATGGCGAGAAAACCTTCATCGGCCGCCATTTCGAGGCGGGTTTCACAGCATTGCGCAACGGTTATGTGCATTTGCTCGACAAGGCCCTGGCGCACCGCAATGTGGTGCTGTTCGTTGCCGTGTGTACCTTTGCGCTGACGGTGCTGCTGTACGCGACCATTCCGAAAGGTTTCTTCCCCGAGGAAGACCTGGGCCAGATCCAGGTCAATACGGAAGCGTCGGAAGATATTTCCTCGGCGGCATTGCAGGACTTGCAGGCGCGCGTGGCGGCCGTGCTCAAGGCGGACCCCAGCGTGCAGGATGTGACATCGTTCGTCGGCGGCGGCAACACGGGCCGCATGTTCATGGTCTTGAAGCCGCGCAGCGAGCGTCCGAAAATGCCCGTGGTGCTGGAAAACCTGCGCCGCGCGGCGGGCACCGTGCCTGGCATGGCCGTGTATTTCCGTCCCGTGCAAAACTTGCAGCTGGGCGGCCGCCAGAGCAAGAGCCGCTACCAGTACACCTTGCAAAGCGTCAGTCCCGACGCTTTGAATGACTGGGCGGAAAAGTTTATCGCAGGCATGCGCACGGATCCCGCCTTCCGCGACGTCACCAGCGATTCGCAGATCAAGGGCTTGCAGGCGTCGCTCCGGATCGACCGCGACAAGGCCAACCTGCTCGGTGTGCAGATGTCCGATATCCGCACGGCCCTGTACAGCGCCTTTGGCGAGCGGCAAGTGTCGACCATCTATTCGTCGGCGGCCAGCTATTACGTGATCCTGGAAGCGGCCACGGCCGACCGCCAGTATGATGATGCGCTTACGCGCGTGTCCGTGCGCAGCAAGACGGGCGAACTGGTGAAACTGTCGAGTATTGCCTACGTGGAACGCACGATCGGCCCCACATCCGTCAATCACCAGGGACAGTTGCAGGCCGTCACCATCGCCTTTAACCTGGCGCCGGACGTGCCGCTGGGGATCGCCACGGGCAAGATCGACGCGATGGCCAAGGACATGAGCTTGCCGGCCTCCATCATCACGCGCTATGGCGGCGACGCGGCCGTGTTCCAGAGCTCGCAATCGAGTCAGATCATCCTCATCATTGCCGCGCTGGGCGTGATCTATGTGTTGCTCGGCGTGTTGTATGAAAGCTATATCCACCCGCTCACCATCCTGGCCGGCTTGCCGTCGGCGGCCGTGGGGGCGCTGTTGACCCTGCGCCTGTTCGGCATGGACCTGACCATGATCGCCATCATCGGCATTTTGATGCTGATCGGTATCGTCAAGAAAAACGCCATCATGATGATCGACTTCGCCCTGCATGCGCAGCGCAACGAGGGGCTGGCGCCGGCAGAGGCCATCCGCCAGGCCTGCATCCTGCGTTTCCGCCCCATCATGATGACGACGGCGGCGGCCCTGATGGGCGCCTTGCCGATCGCTCTGGGACTGGGCGCCGGCGCCGAGCTGCGCCAGCCGCTGGGCCTGGCCGTGGTCGGTGGCTTGCTGTTTTCGCAAGTAATTACCCTGTTCATCACCCCCGTCATCTATTTGTTCCTGGACAAGTACAGCGGCACGGGGCCGATGACGGACGAGCAACTGGTGGCACTCGACAACAAGGCGTGAGCGCCTGCGTGACCCGAGACCCGAGACCGGCGTCCCATTCCTGCGTGAATGGGGCGCCGGTTTTGTATGGGCGGTGATACATACGGTAACAACCGTCAAGGGACGGCTCGGGTACTCTGGTCAGCGCTGCAAGGAATGTCGCTATCCTGTACGCTTCGGGTTGGAAAGGCCGAGGAAGTGTTCCCAAAAGCAAGGGACTCTGGCACTATGGCTGCCCTGTAATGTTATTTCTTCGCTACACAGAAAGCACGATTCATTTTGCATGACACGACCCATTTGTTGGCTGCCGATTCCGATATTTGCCCCACCTGCGGGCAAGTGATCCAGCCACCACCGGCCTACGGGTCCAGGACCAGCACCACGCGCAAGGTTGCGCTCGGCGTGTCCGTCTTGCTGCACGTGCTGCTGGCGGCGTATGTCCTGTTGCGCAGCGATACGATCGAAAAGATTCCGCCGCCGAAGAAGGAAAGCGCGATGGTCTACATCGCGCCGCTGAAGGACAAGCCGCAACCGAAGCCGCAGCCCAAGCCCACGCCCAAGCCGAAGGACACGAAAGTGGCCAAGGTGAAACCGCCGCCGGCGCCGAGCAAGCGCGTGGTCACAAAAGACGTGCCGCGCGACAAGCCAAAACTGGAAACCTACACGCCGCCGCTGGTATCGAAAGTGCCATTGCCGCCGCCGCCGGCTGAAGACATGAGTTCGATGATCGAGCAGCGCCGCAAGCAGCGCGAGGCGCAGAACCCCGCGCCGCCGGCCGAGGAAAGCGAAAACGACCGCGCCATGCGCGTGGCCAAGGCGAATATCGCCGGTGCGCAGGGACGCAATTCCGGCAGCGACCGCGAGGATTCGGGCGGTGTGTTTTCCATCGTCAACCAGACCTCGTTCAGCGCCGAAGTCAAGTTCAAGGGCTGGAACGGCAACTTCAAGCGCAACTGGCTGAAGCAGGAAAAAGTGGAACTGGGCAATGAGCCCGATATCGAAACGGCCATCATCAAGAAGATGATCCAGCTGATCCGTGCCGAAAAACCGGGCGACTTCGTCTGGGAATCGCGGCGCCTGGGGCGTAACGTCAACCTCAGCGCCCGCGTGGAAGACACGGCCGAGCTGACTGCCTTCCTGCGTCAGGAATTCTTTTCGGAGAAGCGGCCTGGGCCGGGACGGCGCTAGGCGGTCGGGACGCTGATGGCAATAAAAAAGGCTGCGCCGTGTGAACGGGCAGCCTTTTTTTACGCGGCGTTGATCTCGATCAAGCCGGCTTGTCGGATTCCGGCTCGATGTCGTCTTCCATCTCGATCAGTTCGACCATCTGGGCCGCGCCGTCTTCGCTGATGCCGGCCAGTTCCATGATCTTGTCATTGGCTTCGTCGATGCCGACGCGCTTCAGGGCCGAGAACAGTTGCACGGTGAACGGGAAACCGACGCCGTCCTCATCCACATAGCTGTCGAGCTTGGCTTTCGCCTGGCGCAAGGCATTCACGGATTCATTGCGGTTCAGCTTATCGACTTTGGTCAGGATGCAGTGGATCGGTTTACCCGTCGGCGCGAACCATTCCAGCATCTGGATGTCCAGATCGGTGAACGGACGGCGCGAATCCATGATCAGGATCAAGCCCGCCAATTGCTCGCGGCGCTGGACGTAATCGCCCAGCAGGCGCTGCCAGTGCAATTTGGCCGAGCCCGATACTTCCGCGTAGCCGTAGCCCGGCAAGTCGACCAGCAGGCATTCGATCTCTTCGACGATGGTGGCATCCTTGCGGTGCTGCGCCACGTGGGCGCCGCCGATGGAGAAGTAGTTGATGTGCTGGGTACGGCCAGGTGTCTTGGAGGCGAACGCCAAGCCTTTCTGATTACACAAGATGTTGATGGCGGTCGATTTACCGGCATTGGAGCGGCCGGCAAAGGCGATTTCCGGCACCGTGGTATCGGGCAGATCACGCAATTGGTTGACGGTCGTAAAGAAGCGGGCTTGCCAGAGTTTTGACATGGGAGTAGTAAAGCAACAAAAGGGAGCGATAAGGGAGCGATAACGCCAAGAAGCTATTGTACAATAAGGGGTTGTTTATTGTTGCCGGCGTAGCAGCGATGCGGCTTGCGGCCCTGAAAATAAAGCAAAAATCCACAGGGCGCGGCAATGTCCACCACTAATTTCTCACTGTCTCAGGGTGCCTGAATGAATCGTGCGTTTTCACCGTTTATCAAATCCATGCTGCTCGCTTTGCTGGCTGTATCGGCAACTGCCTCCGCGGTCGAAGCACCGAAACCGGCCGTCAAGGCCGATGCCGCCAAGGGCGCTACCCTGTACGCCGATGGCGATGCGGCGCGCGGCCTGCCTGCCTGCGTCTCCTGCCATGGCGCAGCCGGCAATTCGACCATTTCCGTCAATCCGAAGCTGGCCGGCCAGCACGAAAGCTATATCTACAAGCAACTGGTCGACTTCACCACGCCGGAACGCAGCCAGCCCGTCATGACGACGTACGCGAAGATGCTCAGCGACGCCGACAAGAAGAATATCGCCGCCTACCTGGGCGCGCAGCTGTCCAAGCCGGGCGCCGCGAAAAACAAGGATACGATCGACCTGGGCAAGAAAATCTACCGTGGTGGCATTGCTTCCAAGCAAGTCGCCGCCTGCGCCAGCTGTCATGGCGCGACGGGCAATGGCATTCCTGTCCAGTATCCGCGCATCGCCGGCCAGCACCAGGATTACACGGTGGCCCAGCTGACCATGTTCCGCAGCACCAAGGCAGATGCCCGCAAGAACAGCGCGCAAATGCACACGATCGCCGCCCGCATGTCGGATGACGAAATCGCTGCCGTTGCCGATTATATCGCCGGCCTGAAGTAAGTTTTCATAGTGGCAAGACATTGCCAGGCGCAGCAGCGCGCGTGAACAAGGGCGGCCGTTTCCACAGGCTGCCCTTTTTCATGGCAGGGGCCAAACAGGAGTATGCTGCCGCCTTGCGCGGAGAAACTATCTGCTCCATGCCACCTTTTCTTCAAGATTGCATATCCCGTATGAGTATCCACGTATGAGCACAGGCACGACCGGAATCGAGTTAAAGACCCAACGCCGCAGCCTGGCTGAATTCGTCGAGCTGGTCTCGTCGATGCGCTTTGCCATCAGTTTGCTGACCCTGATCGCCGTCGCGTCCATCATCGGCACCGTGCTCAAGCAAAACGAGCCCATGCCCAATTATGTGAACCAGTTCGGTCCGTTCTGGTTCGCCGTTTTCGACAAGCTGAGCCTGTATTCCGTGTATTCGGCCTGGTGGTTCCTTGTCATCATGGGCTTCCTCGTCGCTTCGACCTCGCTGTGCATCGTGCGCAATGCGCCGAAGATGCTCAAGGACATGCGCAGCTGGCGCGAAACCGTGCGCGAGCAATCGCTGCGCAATTTCCACCACAAGCTGGAATGGCAGGCGCCGCTGCCGCGCGCCGTGCTGGCGCAGCAGATGGTGATGCGCCTGAAAGACGCCGGCTACGGGGCCAAGGTGGTCGAGAAGGACAATGCCACCCTGGTGGCCGCCAAGCGGGGCGCGGCGAATAAATGGGGCTATATCTTTGCCCATGGCGCCATCGTCATCATCTGCGTGGGCGGCTTGCTCGACTCGGAAATGCCGATCCGCGTACAGCAATGGTTCTTTGGCAAGACGCCGTTTTCCGGCAGCGGCGTGATCGCCGACATTCCCGCTCAGCACCGCCTGAGCCTGTCGAACCCCACGTTCCGCGGCAATACCATGATCCCGGAAGGCTCGTCGAGCAACACGGCCATCATTCCCCAGGCCGATGGCGTGCTGATCCAGGATCTGCCCATCACCATCCTGCTGAAGAAATTCCACATCGATTTCTACAGCACGGGCATGCCCAAACTGTTCGCCAGCGATGTCGTCATCACCGACCACGCAACGGGAGAAACTTTCCCGGCAACCATCAAAGTCAATCAGCCGCTGCTGTACAAGGGCCTGGCCCTGTACCAGTCCAGTTTTGAGGATGGCGGCAGCAAGCTCAAGTTGACGGGTTATCCGATGACGGGCAAGACGACGAAACGCTTCGATATCGGCGGCGAAGTGGGCGGCAGCACGCCGCTCGAGCGCAGCGATGGCAATTCCTACACGGTGGAATGGTCGGGTTTCCGTCCCTTCAACGTGGAAAACCTCAGCGCCGGCCAGGATGTGCGCGCCGTCAGCAAGGCGGAAAGCTTTAACGATAAATTCGCCGTCGGCCTCGATAAACGCCTCGGGTCGGCCGCGAAGAACGCCCATAACAAGGATCTCAAGAACGTGGGGCCGTCGGTGCAATACAAATTGCGCGACAAGACGGGACAGGCGCGCGAATACCAGAACTACATGCAGCCGGTCACGGTCGATGGCACGACGGTGTTCCTGGCCGGCATGCGCGTCAACCCCAGCGACCCGTTCAGCTATCTGCGCATTCCCGCCGACGACAATGTCAGCGTGAATGAGTGGATGCGTTTGCGTGCCGCGCTGCAAGATCCAGCGCTGCGCCAGCAGGCCGCCGCCCGCTATGCGGCGCGCGCCATGCCGCAGGCGAACGCGGAAGCTTTGCGCGGCCAGTTGCAGGAGTCGGCGGCGAAAAGCCTGGGTATCTTTGCCGGCAACGGGCAAGAGGGCGGTTTCCTCGCCATTTCGCGTTTCCTGGAGAAAATTCCTGCCGCCGAGCAAGAAAAAGCGGCCGATATCTTCATGAAAATCCTCAATGGCAGCCTGTGGGACTTGTGGCAGGCGGCGCGCGCCCAGGATGGCTTGAAAGCCGTCGAGGCCGATGACAAGCATGGCCGCTTCCTGCAGCTGGCCACGAATGCGCTGTCCGACAGCTTCTTCTATGGCGCGCCCGTGTATCTGCAGCTCGACGACTTCACGGAAATCAAGGCATCCGTGCTGCAGGTGACGCGTTCGCCGGGCAAGAGCGTGGTCTACCTCGGTTGCCTGTTCCTCGTGATCGGCGTATTTTCCATGTTTTATATCCGCGAGCGCCGCCTGTGGGTGTGGATCAAGGATACAGACGGCGGCAGCGAGGCCCTGATGGCCATGAGCACGCAACGCAAGACGCTGGATTTTGAAAAAGAATTTGAGAACTTGAAGGCAAAGCTGCCGCAATCGGCGTAAGCTGCGCTGAGTTGGATTGGCTGAGTTTCGGGACGCTTGCGCGTCGCCGGGAATGGAGAAAATGATGGAATTGGCAAACAAGCAAATATATACGCAGGAACCAGGATTTTTCAAGCGCCTGAGTCTGATCGATTGGCTGTATGGCGCCGGCTTGCTGGCCGCCTCGCTGTTCGGCCTGATGCGCTTTGGCGCTTTCATGGATATTTATGAAAAGGCCATCCTGCTGGCTGCGGCGCCCACGTTCGCGTGGCTGGGCTGGTACTGGAAGCCCGTGCGCTGGCTGATCCCGCTGGCTGCCGTGCTGTCGCTGTTCGCCATCGAGCTGTACGCGGGCCATCTGGAGATGGCGAACCAGAAATTCTTCTTGAAATACATCTTGTCGAGCCAGTCCGCCATTTTGTGGATGGGCACCCTGTTCGTGCTGTCGACCCTGTTCTACTGGATCGGCCTGGTGGCGCGCTCGGCATTCGGTTCGTCCGTCGGTTCCCTGCTGTGCTGGGCCGGCGTGGTGCTGGGCCTGACGGGCATGCTGGTGCGCTGGTACGAGTCGTACCTGATCGGCG
This sequence comes from Janthinobacterium glycogeni, assembly GCF_051380725.1. NCBI lineage: Bacteria > Pseudomonadati > Pseudomonadota > Betaproteobacteria > Burkholderiales > Oxalobacteraceae > Janthinobacterium > Janthinobacterium glycogeni. The sequence continues at coordinate 89,249 of NZ_JBNYXP010000008.1, forward strand.
CCGACGTGGGCCACATCCCCGTGTCGAACCTGTATGAAGTGTTCATCCTGTTTTCCCTGATCACGGCCATGTTCTACCTGTATTACGAACAGCATTATGCGACGCGCCAGCTGGGCGCCTTCGTCATGCTGGTCATTTCGGCGGCCGTCGTGTTCCTGATGTGGTACACGGTCACGCGCGACGCGGCCGAAATCCAGCCGCTGGTGCCGGCCCTGCAAAGCTGGTGGATGAAGATCCACGTGCCGGCCAACTTCATCGGCTACGGCACGTTTGCCCTGTCGGCCATGGTGGCGGCCGCCTACCTGCTCAAGTCGAGCGGCTACCTGGTCGACCGCCTGCCGTCGCTGGAAGTGCTCGACGACGTCATGTACAAGGCCATTTCCGTGGGCTTCGCTTTCTTCACGGTAGCGACCATCCTGGGCGCCCTGTGGGCGGCCGAAGCGTGGGGCGGCTACTGGTCGTGGGACCCGAAGGAAACATGGGCGCTGATCGTCTGGCTCAACTATGCAGCGTGGCTGCACATGCGATTGATGACGGGCTTGCGCGGCCGCGTCGCCTCGTGGTGGGCGCTGGTGGGCTTGCTGGTGACGACGTTTGCCTTCCTGGGTGTCAACATGTTCCTCTCCGGCCTGCATTCTTACGGAAAACTGTAAAAGTACCCGAGAAAAAGCCCATGGCGGCGTTGCCTTGCCTTGTCGTACTATGCGTACTGCCTGCGGCAAGGCGCCTTGCCCTGAACTTTTTTCGGGCACTTTAGTAACTTTTTTTTGCATGACAGAAGCGTCATGAACGGCCCGGGAAAACTGGTGTAAGGTACAAATAATCACCTTTTCCCGGAGCCGCCATGTTGATCAAGCGCAGTCCCAACGGCATCGAGTTGCCGTATTCTTCTGAAATCACGCCGCGCGCCGTATTCGAATCGCGCCGCAGTTTCATCAAGCAAATCGCTCTGGGCTCCGTGTCCAGCGCGGCCTTGCTGGAAATGGCCAGCCGCGAAGCCTTCGCGCAAGGCACGAATCCCAAGCTGGCTGCCAAATTGAATCCCGCCTATTCGGCGCTGGAAAAGCAGACGGCCTATAAAGACGCCACCAGCTACAACAATTTCTACGAATTCGGCACGGACAAGAGCGACCCGGCGCAAAACGCGGGCACTCTGCGCACGCGGCCGTGGACGGTCAGCATCGAAGGCGAAGTGAAAAAGCCGATGACGCTCGATCTCGATGCCTTGCTGAAGCTGGCGCCGCTGGAAGAGCGCGTCTACCGGCTGCGCTGCGTGGAAGGCTGGTCGATGGTCATCCCGTGGGTCGGTTATTCCTTCTCGGAAATCATCAAAAAGGTCGAGCCGACGGGCAATGCCAAGTACGTGGAATTCATCACCCTGGCTGACAAAAAGCAGATGCCGGGCGTGGGCAGCAGAGTGTTGCAGTGGCCCTATACGGAAGGCTTGCGCATCGATGAAGCGAACCATCCGCTGGCGCTGCTGACCCTGGGCATGTATGGCGAGACCTTGCCGAACCAGAACGGCGCGCCCGTGCGCATGGTCTTGCCGTGGAAATATGGCTTTAAATCCGCCAAGTCCATCGTCAAGATCCGTTTCGTCAAGGAGCAGCCGCGCACGTCCTGGAACCTGTCGGCGCCGTCCGAATACGGTTTTTACTCGAACGTGAATCCGAACGTCGATCATCCGCGCTGGTCGCAGGCGTCCGAACGGCGCATCGGCGAAGACGGTTTTCTCGCGCGCAAGCGCAAGACCCTGATGTTCAACGGCTACAACGACGTGGCCTCGCTGTATGCGGGCATGGACCTGAAGAAGTTCTTTTAAGGAAAGACCATGGCCATCAACCCCACGAGCAAACAGCTGTCGCTGCTGAAAAGCCTGATCTTCCTGCTGGCGCTGCTGCCGTTCGCACGCATGGTCTGGCTGACGTACACGGGGCAGCTGGTGGAGCCGCTGGAATTCATCACGCGCGGCACGGGCGACTGGACCCTGTACTTCCTGTGCATCAGCCTGGCGGTCACGCCCTTGCGGCGCTTCACCCAATGGAATTGGCTGATCAAGCTGCGGCGCATGCTGGGCCTGTTCGCGTTTTTTTACGCGACATTGCACTTCACCACGTTTTTATGGTTCGATCACTTTTTCGATGTGCAGGAAATGTGGAAAGATGTGCTCAAGCGGCCGTTCATCACCGTGGGCTTCATCGCCTTCGTTTTACTGATTCCGCTGGCTGTGACGAGCACGAATGGCATGGTCAAGCGCCTGGGTGGCAAGCGCTGGCAGTGGCTGCACCGGTTGATCTATGTGATCGCGCCGCTCGGCATCCTGCATTTCTGGTGGATGAAGGCGGGCAAGCATAATTTCGCGCAACCGATCCTGTTCGGCTCTATCGTCGCGTTACTGCTGTTAATCCGCGTGGGTTTCGCCTGGAGCAAGCGCCTCAAGAACGCCAGGGCGACGCATGCCGCCGCCCCGGTGCGTTCCGTTTAGGTGGCCGGCACGATGACGGGCGGGGGCGGCACGGGCGCCGGTTCGACGGGGCCTTTGGCAGGTGCGCCCTTGGCCGCGGGCGGCTTGGGCAGGTACAGGGGACCGGGCTGGCCGCAGCCGGCCAGGACGCTAGAAACCACAATGGCGATGCCGATATAAAACGCTGAGGATGACTTCACGATTAGAATCACGGTTTGATTAAGATCTTTGGAGTGTAGCATGAGCGAATCGGAATTCCTGGCCCTGGCCGAAGCCACCCTGACCCAGATCGAGGCGGCGCTGGACCGGCTGAACGATGAAGACGTGCTCGACGTCGAATGCAGCCGCAGCGGCAATGTGCTGGAAATCGAATTCATCGATAACGGCACGAAAATCATCGTCAACAGCCAGGCCCCCATGCGCGAAATGTGGGTGGCCGCCCGTTCCGGCGGTTTTCATTACAAGCGCGTGGGCGACGAGTGGATCAACACGCGCGACGGCTCCGAGCTATTTGCGGCCCTGTCGGCCATGGCCAGCGAGCAGGCGGGCGCGGCAGTTGTATTGAAGTAAGTGTTTGAAGTGATGCATAAAAAATGGGCAGCCTTTGCGGGCTGCCCATTTTTTGTGGTCCAAGGTCGGGTAGGTCGGGTTAGGCCGCAGGCCGTAACCCGACACCACCACCGGCGCCAACGATGTTGTCGGATTACGCGCTTGCGCGCTAATCCGACCTACCCGGCTTACGTGTTTAAAATAGCTCGTTCTTGACGGCTTCTTTCGCCTTTTCTTCCTCCGGCGTGCCGCGCGCCGCGCCTTCCAGGCTGCCCACGCCCGTGCCCGGCGGATTTTCCGCATAGTAGTACTCGTCGCCCACGCGGATCAGGCCTTCCGGCACGGCGCGCTCCTCGACGGGAATGCTTTTCAGGGCTTTCGCCATGTAGCTGATCCAGATCGGCAAGGCCAGGCCGCCGCCCGTTTCCCGGTTGCCCAGGTTGCGCGGCTGGTCGTAGCCGATCCAGGCGATGCCCACCAGCTTGGCCTGGTAGCCGGCGAACCACGCGTCGATGGAATCGTTGGTCGTGCCCGTCTTGCCGGCCAGGTCAGGGCGCTTCAGGGCCATGGCCTTGTTTGCCGTACCGAAGCGCACGACGTCGTTGAGCATGCTGTTCATCATGAAGGCATTGCGCTCGTCGATAACGCGGTTGGCTTCCTCGCCCGCCAAGTCCGGCTTGGCTTGCGACAGGATATTGCCGTCGCTATCGGTCACCTTGGCGATCAGATACGGGTTGATCTTGTAGCCGCCGTTGGCGAATACGGCGTAGGCGCCCGCCATCTGCAGCGGCGTCACGTTGCCCGCGCCTAGTGCCAGGGTCAGGTAGGGCGGGTTCTTGTCCGCGTCAAAGCCGAAGCGCGTCGCGTATTCCTGGCCATACTTGGCGCCGATCTTGTGCAGGATGCGGATGGAAATCATGTTCTTCGATTTCATCAAGCCTTTGCGCATGGTCATCGGACCATCGTATTTGCTGTCGTAGTTCTTCGGCTCCCACGCCTGGCCGCCCGTCTGGCCCGCGTCGAACGAGATCGGCGCATCGTTGATGATGGTGGCCGGCGACAGGCCCCGCTCCAGCGAGGCGGAATAGATGAAGGGCTTGAAGGCCGAACCGGGCTGGCGCCATGCCTGCGTGACGTGGTTGAACTTGTTGCGGTTGTAATCGAAGCCGCCCACCATGGCGCGGATGGCGCCGTCCGTGGTGCTGGCCGAGACGAACGCCGATTGCACCTCCGGCATCTGCGTCAGGACCCAGGCATTGTTTTCCTGCATGACGCGGATCACGGCGCCGCGCTTGATGCGGCGGTTCGGCGCCGCTTTTTCCGACAGCCAGGCCGCGCCAAAGGTCAGGCCGGGACCCGTGATCGTGATTTCCTCGCCGGCCGATGTGACTGCCTGCAAGGACTTGGGCGACGCCTGCAGCACCATGGCGGCGATGATGTCGTCGCTGTCCGGGTGGTCGGCCAGCTCCGTCTCGATCGCGTCATCGGCTTCGGCCTTGGTCTTCGGAATCTCGATATACGCTTCCGGGCCGCGGTAGCCGTGGCGTTTTTCGTAATCCATGACGCCCTTGCGCAAGGCGATGTAGGCGGCGTCCTGGTCGGCCTTGGTGATGGTGGTGTAGACGTTCAGGCCGCGCGTATACGTATCTTCCTTGAATTGTTCGTAGACCAGCTGGCGCGCCATTTCCGACACATATTCCGCGTGTACGCCGAAGGCGCTGCTGTCGGTTTTCACTTTCAGTTCTTCATTTTTCGCTTCTTCATACTGCGCTGGCGTGATGTAGCCCAGCTGCGCCATGCGTTGCAGAATGTATTGCTGGCGCATGCGCGCGCGTTTCGGATTGACGACGGGATTGTAGGCCGACGGCGCTTTCGGCAAGCCGGCCAGCATGGCCGCTTCGGCCACGGTGAGGTCCTGGATATTCTTGCCGAAATAGATTTGCGCGGCCGAGGCGAAACCATAGGCGCGCTGTCCCAGATAAATCTGGTTCATATAGACTTCGAGGATCTGGTCCTTGCTGAGGTTTTTCTCGATCTTCCATGCCAGCAAGACTTCATACGCCTTGCGTTTCAAGGTCTGTTCGCTGGACAGGAAGAAATTGCGCGCCACCTGCTGCGTGATGGTCGAGGCGCCTTGCTTGGCGCCGCCCGTCAGGTTGTGCAGGGCCGCGCGCGTGATGCCCAGGTAATCGACGCCGCCATGCTCATAGAAGCGGTCATCTTCGATAGCCAGCACGGCTTTCTTCATGACATCGGGAATATCCTTGATGTGCACCATGTTGCGCCGTTCCTCGCCGAACTCGCCGATCAGCACACTGTCGGACGTGAACACGCGCAGCGGCATCTTTGGCTTGTAATCGGTCAAGGTATCGAGCGCCGGCAAGTTCGGATAGGCCATGGCCAGGCCAAAGACCACCAGCAAGACGCCGACGATGCCCAGGCCCAGCAGCGATACCAGGGCCATCAGCAGGAAACGTTTGGGTTTGCTGCCCTTGGTGGGCGGCTTCGAGCCAGCGGGGCCAGCGGATTTTGAAGATGTCATGCGTCGTCTGTCTTTCGGTTAATTATGCCGGCCAATTATAAGCGAGCTTGCCGGGGTGGCAGCGCGCCGTGGCGCTTGCCGGGGGAGAATTGAAACTTGCCGATATTCTATATAAGCGTGTATTGGCCCGCTGGCAACCAGGATTTGGTAACAATTATCCTGCGCCAGATCACGGCCCCGCCAGATAGGCGCCGCGCGCCGCAGACACCAGCGTGAAATCCGTTTACAAGCCAGCGCTGCCGGGACTAGGCTTTCGGATGGCAGGACCTCCTTCCACGCTAACGTTTCTCTATGAAAAACATGTCCATCAGCAGTCTTCTTGGCACCGGCTTGCTGGGCGTCGACATCGCGGACGATGCCGTGCGCGTGGTCGAGTTGATACGCCGGCGGGGAACACTGGCGTGCCGGCATTGCGGCAGCGCCGCGCTGGCGGCAGGAGTAATGCGTGAGGGCATGATCGAAGATCTGCAGGGCCTGGCTGCCGCCGTGCGCCTGGCATGCCGCGACAGTGGCAGCGGCTGCACGCGCGTGGCGCTGGCCATGCCGGCCACGGCCCTGATCACGCATGCGATCCGCCTGCCTGCGGGATTGCCGGAGGAACAGCTGGAAATCCTCGTGGAACTCGAAGCGGGACAATACATGCCGTTTGCGCTGGAAGACGCCAACCTGGATTTTTTCATTCTCGGCCCTGCGCCGCCGCTTGCCGGCCAGACCGGCAGCGAGGTCGACGTGCTGCTGGTGGCGGCGCGGCGCGCCAGCGTGCAGCGCCGTCTCGATGCGGCCACGGCGGCCGGCTTGACGCCCGTCGTCATGGATAGCGAGGCGCTGGCCTTGCGGGCGGCGCTCGCGCAGGGCGGCTGGCAAGCCTTGCCCGGCGGCGGCCTGAACTATCAATTGGCCTGGGGCTTGGCCATGCACCGGTACGCCCGATGAAGGCCGTGGCGGAAGTGCCATGCATCAATCTTTTGCCGTATCGCCAGGCGGCACGCCGCAGGCGCATGCAGCGGCTGTTGTGGCAACTGGCCGGTGGGGCGCTGCTGGGATTGCTGACGGCCTTGGCGGCGGGCGCCTGGCTGCAGCACCAGCTCGACGTGCAGTTGCACCGCCAGGAGGGCTGGCGGCATGCCATGCAGCAAGTCAATACGGTCCTTGTCACAGGCAAGCGCGTGCAGGGCGAGACGGCGGCCCTGCTGCTGCGCCAGCAGGCCATTGCTAGTCTGCAAGAGCAGCGCAATGCGTGGGTGCGCATGCTGGCGGCGCTGGCCCAGGCGATGCCGGCCGGCGTCGCCCTGCACAGTGTGCGCCAGGAAACGGCGATGGTGCGCCTGCAAGGGCAGGCCGTTTCGCAGGAAAAGGTCGCGGCATTGCTGCTGGCGCTGGCGCAGGCCGCGCCCTGGTCCCGGCCGGAAGTGTTGGAAGTGCGCGGCGCGGCCGATGGCGCCGTGGAATGGACGATACGGCTGGCTTTGTCACCCTAATGCAGGAGGTTGATCATGCTGAGCTTGAAGATCGCGTCACTGTGGCCGCTGCCGGCGCGCCTTGCTTGCGCTGCCCTGGCCGGCATGCTGGTGACTGCCCTGCTGCACGCCGCATGGCTCGATGGACTGATGGCTACCGTGCGATTGGCGCATAGTGAGGAAGCCCGCTTGCGCGCCGATTATCTGGCGGCGCAGGCCAGGGCAAGGCAGTTGCCGCGGTGGCGTGCAGAGCAGCGTCAGGCCAGCGCCGAGCTGGCCCTGCTGGAACAGCAACTGCCCGACCAGCAGGCAATGGCGGCGCTGTTGACGGACATTAACGCCGCAGGCCGGTCGCGCGGCCTGCAATTTTCGCTGTTCAAGCCGGACGCGGCCCGGCCGCAAGCGCCGTATGTCGCCTTGCCGATCACGATACAGTTGCGTGGCGGCTACCACGCCATGGGCGCGCTGCTGGCAGACCTGGCGCGCCTGCCGCGCATCGTCACGGTGCATGCGCTGGCCTTGACCCTCGGCAAGGATCGCTTGCTGACCCTTGATGCCGTGCTGCAGGCGTATCGTTTGCCCGAAGCGGGGGAGCTGGCGACGCAAGCGGCATTGCCTCCAAAGGGCAGCGCGCCGGCATGGCGTCCGCTTGCCGCTGTCGCGCCGTATCCCTACGAGGCGGCCGCCCTGGCCGATCCATTTAATGCCTTGCCGCCCGCGTCCGGACAGCGTGGGGGCGTGGCGGGACCCGACCTGCACCGCGTGCGCGAGCCGCTGGAAAGCGTGGCCTTGCCTGCCATCACCATGGTCGGCAGCGTGCAGCAGGACGGGCGCCTGAGCGCGCTGCTGCTGGCGGGCCAGCGCGTGTACCGGGTGGCAGTGGGCCAGTATCTGGGGCAAGACCACGGCGTGGTGACGGACATCAGTGAACAGGCCGTGCAGTACCGTGAATTGCTGCGCGAGGCGGATGGCCCCTGGCGCGAGCGGCGCGGCAGCCTGGCCTTGCAGGTGGCGGGGGCGGGGGCGAAGGCCAGCCTGCCCGAGGCGGCGCCATGAGGCCGCTCAGCATGCTTGTGGCCGCCATGCTGTGCCTGCATGCCGGCGCCCTTGCCCAGGAGGCGGTGGTGCAGGTGACGGCGCCGCGTCTGTATGCAGGGGATAAGATTTCCGTCGATTTCCAGAACGTGGGCGTGCGCGCGGCCTTGCACATCCTGGCCGATGCGTCGGGGCAAAATATCATCGCCAGCGACAGCGTGGCGGGCAATGTGACCCTGCGCCTGCGCGACTTGCCGTGGGACCAGGCGCTCGACGTGCTGCTGCAGGCCAAGGGTCTGGACATGCGGCGCAATGGCAGCGTGCTGTGGATTGCGCCGCGTGAGGAAATCCTCGCGCGCGAAAAACTGGAGCTTGAAACGCGCGCGCAGATCGCGGAACTGGAACCCTTGCAGTCGGCCATCTTCCAGCTCAATTACCAGAAGGCGGAAGCGTTCCGCGCCGTGTTCGGCCTGGACGCGGGGGAAGGGCGCAGCCGGCTGCTGTCGCGCCGTGGCAGCGTGCTGATCGAGCCGCGCACGAATCAGCTGTTTGTCACCGATGTGCCGGCGCGCCTGGAACAGATCCGGCAACTGATCGACAAGACGGATATTCCGACCCGACAAGTCATGATCGAGGCGCGCATCGTCGAGGCGAACGACAGCTTCAGCCGCAACCTGGGCGCGCGCCTCGGTTTTACGGACCAGCGCCTGGCGGCGGGGCAGGTGCCCGGTTTTTCGCTGGGCGGCAGCGGACGCCGCGCGGCCATCGGCGGCACGTATCAGGGCGTGGGCGAGGCGACGGGGCAAACGGTGGCGGGCGCCGGCGCCTTCGTGCCGAACACGCAATTCGTCAACTTGCCGGCCGCCAGCATCAATGGCTTGCCGCCGGCCAGCTTCGCCCTGAGCCTGTTTTCGGCGGCCGCCAACCGTTTTCTGAACCTGGAGTTGTCCGCGCTGGAAGCGGATGGCAGGGGCAAGATCATTTCCAGCCCCCGCGTGGTGACGGCCGACAAGGTGCTGGCGCTGATCGAGCAGGGCATCGAACTGCCGTACCAGGTGGCCACCAGCAGCGGCGCCACGTCGATCACGTTTCGCAAGGCGAACCTGCGTCTGGAAGTGACGCCGCAAATCACGCCGGACGGCAACGTGGTGCTGGAAGTGGACGTCAACAAGGATAGCGTGGGCCAGGAAACCCGCTCCGGTTTCGCCATCGACACCAAGCACGTGCGCACGCAAGTGATGGTGGAAGACGGCGGAACCGTAGTGCTGGGCGGTATTTATCAGCAATCGGAACGGGGCACGGACAGCAAGGTGCCGCTGCTGGGCGACATCCCCGTGCTCGGTGTTTTTTTCCGCAGCACGGGCCGCAGTCAAGAAAAAACGGAACTGATGGTGTTTATTACGCCGAAAATAGTGGCAGATCGGCCAGCAACACGTTAATGTCACATCTTTACGTTTAAGTAACAATGCAAACGAAAGCGGACTGATGGCGACTATGCGGAATTTTTCTTTTGGCAATACTTCTTGGAGTAGGGTATCGAATTGGCTGGTCTTGCTGGCGCTGGGCTCCTTGCTGGCCGCCTGTGGCGGCGGCGGCGGTGATCCCACCATCGATGGCGGCAGCAGTGGCGGCACGACGGGTGGTGTACCGGCGACAGTGAGCGTCAGCTTGCTCAATGCGAATGGACAGGCCAGCAGTACCGTCAGCGTCAACGCGCCCTTGACCGCCCGGGCACAGGTGCTCGATAAAAATGGTGCGGGCGTGGCAAATGCCCTGGTGACGTTCGCCGTGGATAGTTCGCTGGCTGTGTTGGCACCAGCTACCGCCTTGACCGATGCCAAGGGTGTTGCCAGCGTGACCATGCGCCCCGCCACTAGCGCGGCCAGCGGCGCGGGAAAAGTGACTGCCAGCGTGACCACCGCCGCAGTCACCGTCAGCGGTGAAGCCAACTATCAGATTTCGTCCAGCGTGGCCTCGAAGGCCAGCATCGGTATCGCCTTGCTGACTGCCTCGGGCAGTGCCAGCAACGCATTGTCAAGTTCCGCTCCTTTGACGGCGGTGGCCATCGTCAAGGACCAGGATGGCAAGCCGCTGCCGGACGCCTTGGTGGTGTTTGCAACGGATAATGCCCTGGCCACGCTGTCGCCCTCTGCCGGCACGACCCTGAGCGATGCCAAGGGCGAGGCGCGCGTGATCCTGCGGCCCGTCAGCCTGGCAGTGGGCGGCGCGGGCACCCTGACGGCGGCCGTCGTCATGAATGGCACGACCTCGACCAGTGCCATCAACTATGTCGTGGGCGCAACAACCCTGACATTTGGCAACATTGCCTTTGAAGCGCCGTCCCTGGAGGCATATGGTTCGACCCAGGTATCGCTGGATGTGTTGTCTGGCAGCGTGAAATATACAGACCAAAGCCTGGCCGTGAACTTCACTTCCTCCTGTGTCACGGCTGGCAAGGCCACCTTCGCGCCCGTGGTGCAAACGGCCAACGGCAGTGCGCGCGCCGTCTACCGCGATCTCGGTTGTGGCGTCAACGATATCATCTCCGCCACTGCCAGCGGCGTTTCGGGCAGCCGCAGCGCGGTGCTGCCGATCGGTGCGCCACAGGCGGCCTCGGTCCAGTTCTATTCGGCCATTCCTGCGGATAAGTCCATCGTCATCAAGGGTGAGGGCGGACTCTTGCGCAGTGAAACGGCCACCTTGAAATTCCGTGTTTTCGATACCTTCAATAATCCCTTGCCGGGCTTGAAAGTATCGTTCTCGAAAGCCGATCCGAATGCGGAAGTCGATCTCAATCCTGTTTCGGGCACCACCGATGCCAATGGTGAAGTGACTACCAGCGTCAGTTCCCGTTCTACCCCCTTGTCTTTCCGTATCCGTGCCACGCTCGACGGCAAGGGCGTGTCGACCCTGTCCGATTCCATCGTGGTCTCGACGGGGACGCCGGTGCAGAAGGCGTTTTCGCTATCCATCAGCGACAGCAATGTCGAAGGCCTGGATGTCGACGCCAACGGCAGCGCGGCCTCGGCCTCCGTGACGGTGGCCATGGGTGACAAGTTTGGCAATCCCGTGGCCGACGGCACGCCCGTTGCCTTCCAGACCAACGTGGGCGTGGTGGGCAGCGCAAGCAAGGGCGGCTGCAATTCCGTCAACGGCGCTTGCTCGGTGGATTTCCGTGCGCAGCAACCGCGCGTGCCGACGCCGAATACGCCAGCCACCGTCTGCAACGGCCCGCTGGGCAGCAGTGACAGCACCCGCGCTGGCGTGGGCACTATCTGCGCCAGCACCAGCGACGGCAGCGCCACCCCCATCTTTGCCAAAATCAACTTCTTCATCAGTGGCAGCCGTCCGGCGACGACCATCCTGAACGGCAACAGGACTTTGACGACGGGAAATGATATCAACGACCTGGGCGACGTGAGCTGGAACGTACCGAAGGTGTTTACCTTGCAGATCAATGACATCAACAACAATCCCATGCCCAGCGGTACCACGGTGGAAGTGGCCAATATCGTGCGCGCGGCCAGTGGCGGCGTCTCGCCATCGACCGTGCAAAAGACCTTCCCCTCAACTGCCAGTGCGCCGCCCCTGTATCAGGGCACGAGTCATCTCGTCACCATCAGCAGCCCGTCGGGCGTGCCATGTACTCCCGGGGTGGCGACATTCAATGTCAATATCACCACGCCGCATTTACTAACTACCAGCTATCCGTTTAAACTGACGTTCACATGCCAATAATGGAGTCACAGGGCGACAACAGCAAGACAGGGTTGTCGCCTGAGTGAAATGCAAATAGTGTCCGAAATTTCCAACAGTAATATCTTTCTTGTCGGCCTCATGGGCGCAGGCAAAACCACGATCGGGCGCATCCTGGCCCGCAAGCTGGGCTTGCGCTTTGTCGATTCCGACCACGAAATCGAGGCACGCACGGGAGCGACCATCCCGTGGATCTTCGAGATCGAGGGCGAGGCCAGCTTTCGCCGGCGCGAGGCCGAGGTCATCCGCGACCTGAGCGCCCAGGAAGGCATCGTCATGGCCACCGGCGGCGGGGCGATCCTCAACGCCGACAGCCGCGCCTACCTGAAGGAACGGGGCACGGTCGTCTACCTGCGCGCCAGCGTCAGCAACATCCTCGCGCGCACCAGCCACGACAAGAACCGCCCCCTGCTGCAGACGGCCGACCCGCGCAAGAAGCTGGAAGAATTGACGGCGCAACGCGAGCCCCATTACATGGAAGTGGCCGACATTGTGATCGACACGGGCCGTCCTAACGTACAATCGATGGTTCAGACCATCCTGATGCAGCTGGCCAGCCTCGAATGCGAGGCCTCGCCCAACTGCGTCATTCATGCAGAGCCTTCGATGAACGAGCAATCCAAAATGTTGTTGAGCGTAGACCTCGACGAACGCAGTTATCCGATCGCCATCGGGCCTGGCCTGCTGGCCGACGCCGATGCGCTGCTGCGCCATATCAGCGGCCACAAGGTGGCCATCGTCACCAATACCACCGTCGCGCCGCTGTACCTGGGCCGCCTGCAGGCGGCGCTGGCCAGCGATGGCCGCGAAGTGATCTGCATCGTCCTGCCGGACGGCGAAGAATATAAAAACTGGGCCAGCCTGATGCAGATCTTCGATGCGCTGCTGGCCAATAAATGCGACCGCAAGACCACCCTGGTGGCGCTGGGCGGCGGCGTGATCGGCGACCTGACCGGCTATGCGGCCGCCAGCTACATGCGCGGCATCGGCTTCGTGCAGGTGCCGACCACCCTGCTGGCGCAGGTCGATTCCTCGGTCGGCGGCAAGACGGGCATCAACCACCCGCTGGGCAAGAACATGATCGGCGCCTTCTACCAGCCGCGCGCCGTGATCGCCGACACCTCGACCCTGGAAACCCTGCCGGCGCGCGAGCTGTCGGCCGGCCTGGCCGAAGTGATCAAGCATGGCGCCATCATCGATGCCGCGTTTTTCGACTGGATCGAAGCGAACATGGCCAAGCTGATGGCGCGCGACAAGGGGGCGCTCGCCTATGCGATCGCCCGCTCGTGCGAAATCAAGGCCGACGTGGTGCGCCAGGACGAGCGCGAAGGCGGCTTGCGCGCCATCCTGAACTTCGGCCACACCTTCGGCCACGCCATCGAGGCGGGCCTCGGCTACGGCCACTGGCTGCACGGCGAAGCCGTCGGCTGCGGCATGGTGATGGCGGCCGACCTGTCGTGCCGCATGGGCTATATCGACCAGGCGGCCGTCGAGCGCGTGCGCAAACTCGTCGCCGCCGCTGGCCTGCCCGTCAAGGCGCCGGACCTCGGCGTCGAGCGCTGGCTGGAACTGATGGAGGTGGACAAGAAGAACGAGGGCGGCGCCATCAAGTTCATCCTCTTGAAACCGTTGGGCAGCCCGTGCATCACGTCCGCGCCGCACGAACTGGTGCTCGCCACCCTGGCCGCCGGAGTGCAATAACATGCTGCCCGAAGACTTCCTTGCTCCGTACGCGGCCCATTCGGCACAGGGGCAGGGACGTCGCTTTGCCGAGGCGCCGCACGCCTCGCGCAGCCAGTTCCAGCGCGACCGCGACCGCATCATCCATTCCTCGGCCTTTCGCCGCCTCGAATACAAGACCCAGGTTTTCCTCAATCACGAGGGAGACCTGTTCCGCACGCGCCTGACGCACAGCCTGGAAGTGGCGCAAGTGGGCCGCTCAATCGCGCGCAACCTGCGCCTGAACGAAGACCTGGTCGAAGCCATCGCGCTTGCGCATGACCTGGGCCACACGCCGTTCGGCCACGTGGGCCAGGACGTGCTCAATGAGTGCATGCAGGCGCACGGCGGTTTCGAGCACAACCTGCAAAGCCTGCGCGTGGTCGATACCCTGGAAGAACACTACGGCGCCTTCGACGGCTTGAACCTGATGTTCGAGACGCGCGAAGGCATCCTGAAACACTGCTCGCTCGCGCATGCGCGCGAACTGGGCCCCGTGGCGCAGCGCTTCATCGACCGCACGCAACCGACCCTGGAAGCGCAGCTGACCAACCTGGCCGATGAAATCGCCTACAACAGCCACGATATCGATGACGGCCTGCGTTCGGGCCTGATCACCATCGCCCAGCTGGAAGAGGTGGAGTTCTTCGGCCGCCTGTGGCGCGACGTGCAGCAGGCGTTTCCCGGCCTGTCGGGCCGGCGCGCCATCTACGAAACCCTGCGCCGCCTGATCACGGCCCTGGCCGACGATCTGATCGTCACGTCGAATGCCCTGATTGCGGACGCCGCGCCACGCGACGTCAGCGAAGTGCGCGCCAGCCCTCCGCTGATCCGTTTTTCGGACGCCATGCGCAAGGATGCGACGGAGCTGAAGCGCTTCCTGCGCGCGAACCTGTACCGCCACTATCAGGTCAACCGCATGCGCGTCAAAGCGAGCCGCATCGTGCGCGAACTGTACGACAGCTTCATGGCCGAACCGGCCCTGCTGCCGCCCGATTATCAGGTCAGCGGCGATGATGTGACCAAGCAGGCGCGCAAGATCGCCGACTATATCGCCGGCATGACGGACCGCTACGCGATCCGCGAGCACCGCCGGCTGTATTCGCTCGACGAGTTGTAGGTCGGGTTAGCCGGAACGGCGTAACCCGACACCACCACCATCCCTGCCAACAAGGTTGTCGGATTACGCGCTGGCGCGCCTCGGCGGCCCCGCTAATCCGACCTACTCCTGCATCGCCGGCATGACGGACCGCTACGCGGTCGCTGGCACCGCCGCTTGTATTCTCCGGATGCATTGTAGGTCGGATTAGGCCGCAGGCCGTAATCCGACAGCATCGTTGGCGGTCCGCCGGTCCGGCCTACTCCGCATTGTCGATCCTGTCAATCGGCATGATCATCTAGGCCTCCGCACGATCACCCCAATACCCCCTCAGCGCCTTCTTTTCTATCATGGCAGCAAGTCAACAAGGGCTTGCCGCCCATAGTCAAGGAGAGTGTCATGATCGAATCGCGCCGCAGTTTCTTGCGCGCCTTGCCCGCCGTAACCATCGGTGCGGCCATCGCGCCGCTGCCCGGCAAGGCCGCCACCAGGGGCGAAGGCGGACAGCGCTGGGCGATGGTGGTCGACGTGCAGAAATGCATCGGCTGCCAGGCGTGCACGGTCTCCTGCATCATGGAAAACGCCGTGCCGGAGAACAGCTTCCGCACCGTCGTCTCGACCTATGAAGTCAAGGAAGAGAACCGCTGCGGCACCTACATGCTGCCGCGCCTGTGCAACCACTGCGCCAATCCTCCCTGCATCCCCGTCTGTCCCGTGGGCGCCACCTTTCAGCGCAAGGATGGCGTCGTCGTCGTCGACGGCGACCGCTGCGTGGGCTGCGCCTACTGCGTGCAGGCCTGCCCGTACGATGCGCGCTTCATCAACCACGAGACGGGCAAGGCCGACAAGTGCACGTTCTGCGCGCACCGGGTCGACGAAGGCTTGCTGCCGGCCTGCGTGGAAACCTGCGTGGGCGGCGCGCGCATCTTCGGCGACCTGAATGACCCGGACAGCGTAGTGCATCAGCTGCTCACCGAGAACAAGGTGAAGGTGCTCAAACCCGAGCAGGGCACCCAGCCCCACGTGTTTTACCTGGGACTCGATACGCGCTTCGCCGGCCACGTCGAGGGCGAAGCGACACTTTGGCAACCGAGCAAACACGGGAAATAAACCATGGACAGCCACATCACCGAAATTGTCAACGTCACGCGCGAAGCGGCATGGCTGCCGTGGGCGGTGCAGTATTTTTTCCTCATCGGCCTCAGTTATGGCAGCTTCATGCTGACCTTGCCGTACTTCGTCTTCGGCCGCAAGGCGTATGAACGCCTGGGGCGCATCGCGCTGCTGGCGTCCCTCGTGTGCGGCATGACGGCGCCCGTGGCGCTGCTGGCGGACCTGCACGGGCCGGGCCGCTTCTACCATTTCTATATTTACTTCCAGCCGCAGTCGTGGATGTCGTGGGGCTCGTTCTTCATTCCCCTGTATCTGGGCTGTCTGATGCTGTACGCGTGGCTGGCGCTGCGCGGGGACTTCGCCACGCGGGGGCAGGGGCAGGACCGTCTGGCCTTTGCCTATCGCCTGCTGGGACGTGGCGGCGCCGCATCGCGCAAGGCCATCGTCGCCGCCGCCGTCTTCACCCTGCTCGCCGCCTTTGTCGTCGGTCTGTACACGGGCATGGAAGTGATGGTGGTGCGCGCCCGTCCCCTGTGGTTCACGCCTTTCCTGCCGGCGCAGTTTGCCGCCACGGCCTTTGTCGGGGCGGTGGGCATGGCGCTGCTGTTCAACCGTTTCCTGCCGGGCCGCGACATGGCCCTGGAAGTGTCCTTGAACCGCGCGCTGGCCCTGTCGCTGTCGCTGGTGCTGGCGCTGGGCGGCGGCTGGCTGTTCGTCAGCCTGTCCGGCGTGAGCGCCAGTCACAGCATGGCCTTTACCCAGGTGGCGGGCATGCCGCAATGGCAGTTCACGGCCGTGTGGGCCGTGCTGTCGTCCATCGTGCCGATGGCCCTGGCCATCTGGCGCCCGGCCAGCAGTGGTCTCGTCAACGGCCTGATCGCGCTGCACAGCGCCTGGATGATGCGCTGGACGATTTTCATCGGCGGCCAGACGATCCCGAAGACGGGTGCGGGCCTGTACGACTACCATCTGCCGATGGGGAACGACGGCTTGATGGGGATCATCGGCACGGCCGGCCTGTGGATCGCGCTGCTGTTGCTGATGCTGGAATTTTTGCCATGGGCCGGACGCGTCGTCGCCGCACGCAGCCGTCCCGCCATGGCTACGCACTGAGGAGAGAACAATGAACGAACACACACACAACGACGTCCCTGACGACGAAAGCGAAAAACGCCGCAAACTGCTGCGCTATGGCGCCATCGGCGGCGGGCTGGCCGCCTTTGCCGCCAGCTTTTCCAGCACGGCGGGCCGCATGGTCGACCACGCGCTGGGCAAGGACAAGCCTGTGCAGAAACTGCACGGCAATTCGCTGCCGCCCGAGTTTTCCGTCGACACGGCCACAGGGAAATTGACGGTCAATCCCGACCAGCAGGTCAGCTACACCATGTGCATGGGCTGCACCACGTTTTGCGGCGTGCGCGTGCGCCTCGATAAAAAAAGCGGCAAGGTGCTGCGCGTGGCGGGCAATCCGTACAGCCCCCTGTCGGCCGATCCGGCGCTGCCGTACCAGACCCCGATACGCGACAGTTTTGTGTCGCTGTCGCGCTTTCAGGAAAAGGGCTTGAAGGGACGTTCCACCGCTTGCGGCCGCGGCAATGGCGTGCTGGAACAGATGGAGTCGCCGTTCCGCGTGCTGGCGCCCATGAAGCGCGTGGGACCGCGCGGCGGCGGCCAGTGGGAACCGATCGCCTTCGACCAGCTGGTGAAGGAAGTGACGGAGGGCGGCGACCTGTTTGGCGAAGGCCACGTGCAGGGCTTGCGCGCCTTGCGCGAACTGGAAAAACCGATCGATCCGGCGCAGCCGGAACTGGGCCCGCAAGTGAACCAGGTGGGTCTGATGTGCAGCACCGACGATGGCCGTCTGGCGTTCGGCACGCGCTTTTTCAAGCAGTCGTACGGCAGTCTGAATCTGGTCAACCACGGCTCGTATTGCGGCGGCGCCTACCGCAGCGGCTCGGGCGCCATGTTCGGCGACATGAAGAAAATGCCGCACGCGAAAGTGGACC
This sequence comes from Janthinobacterium glycogeni, assembly GCF_051380725.1. Taxonomy (NCBI): domain Bacteria; kingdom Pseudomonadati; phylum Pseudomonadota; class Betaproteobacteria; order Burkholderiales; family Oxalobacteraceae; genus Janthinobacterium; species Janthinobacterium glycogeni. The sequence continues at coordinate 106,989 of NZ_JBNYXP010000008.1, forward strand.
TGGAAAACACGGAGTTCTGCATTTTTGTGGGCACGGCGCCCGGCAATGCGGGCAACCCGTTCAAGCGCCAGGGCACGCTGATCGCCAAGGCCCGTTCGGGCAAGCGCGAATTCAGCTACGTCGTCGTCGACCCCGTGCTGACGAACGCGGACAGCCTGGCTGCGGGCGACCGCAGCCGCTGGGTGCCGATCAAGCCGGGCACGGATGGCGCGCTGGCCATGGCCATGATACGCTGGATCATCGAGCACGAACGTTATGACCGCAACTTCCTCGTGCAGCCCAACCTGAAGGTGGCGGAAGCGGCGGGCGAAGCCGCATGGTGCAATGCCACGCACCTGATCATCAGCGAGAAGGGCCACCCGCGCGACGGCCGCTATCTGCGCGCGTCGGACATCGGCGCGGTGGAGCTGCCGGAAGAAGAGCGTTACAAGGATGGCGACGCGTTCTGCGTGATCGACGCGGCCACGCAAGCGATCGTGCCGCACAATGCCGCCAAGGGCGAGGCGCGGCTGTTCTTCGACGGCCCGCTGGACGTGGCGGGCGCGCCGCTGCACCTGAAGACGGCCATGACGATGCTGAACGAAGAAGCGCAGCGCCACAGCATGGACGAGTATTCGGCTGCCTGCGGCATCGCGCGCGACATCATCGAAGGCCTGGCGCAGGAACTGACCAGCCACGGCAAGCGCGCCGCCGTCAATGCGCACGGCGGCATGATGTCGGGCGCCGGCTTTTATAACGCGTACGCGCTCGTCATGCTCAACACCCTGATCGGCAATTTGAACCGCAAGGGCGGCACCCTGGTCAACGGCGGCAGCTTCAAGGATGCGGGTCCCGGCCCGCGCTATAACCTTGAGAGTTTCGACGGCGAGATCAAGGCGGCCGGCATGCCGATCGGGCGCAACGTGCCATATGAAAAAACCTCGGAATTCAAGCTGAAGAAGGAAGCGGGCAAGGCGTATCCGGCCAAGGCGCCGTGGTACCCGAACGCGCCCGCGCTGGCCACCGAATGGCTCACCAGCGCCATGAACGGTTATCCGTATACCTTGAAGGCGCTGATCCTGTGGAGCTGCAATCCCGTCTACGGCATCACGGGCTTGCGCGCGCAGATCGGCAAGGAGCTGGCCGATCCGAAGAAGATTCCCCTGATCGTCGCCATCGATCCCTTCATCAATGAAAGCTCGGCGTTTGCCGACTACCTGCTGCCCGATACCCTGCTGTACGAAAGTTGGGGCTGGGCCGGCGCCTGGGGCGGCATGCCCGTCAAAATGAGCACGGCGCGCTGGCCCGTGGTCGAGCCGCGCGTGCAGAAGACGCCGGACGGCCAGAGCATCTGCATGGAATCGTTCTTCATCGCGCTGGCCAAAACCATGGCCTTGCCGGGCTTCGGCCCGGAAGCATTGCAGGACATGGAGGGCCAGCGCTTCCCCCTGCAGCGTGCGGAAGACTGGTATCTGCGCGGCGGCGCCAACATCGCCTGGCAAGGCAAGACGGCGGTGCCGGAGGCGAGCGACGACGACATCGCGCTGTCCGGCGTGGCGCGCATCCGCCCCGAGCTGGAGCGCACCCTGAAGCCGGAAGAGTGGCGCAAGGTGGCCTTCATGCTGGCGCGGGGAGGGCGCTACCAGAGCTATGGCGAGATGTTCGGCTTGCGCCTGCCGCCGCCGGCGAATCCCAAGGCGCCGGCAGCGCCCGCTCCGGTCGTCGACGAGACGCCGTATCCGCAGGACTGGTCCACGCACCGCTATCTGAAACCGATGATGCTGTACAACGAGGGCCTGGGCGTGAGCAAGAACAGCTTGAGCGGCAAGCGTTTCCCCGGCACGCCCGCCTGGCGCGTGGCGGCGTTTGCCGACGGCACGCCCGTGCGCAAAACCTACCCGGCCAGCGAATGGCCGTTCGAGTTGATCAGTTTTAAGTCGGCGCTGCAGAACTCGTACAGCATCGGCGCGCGGCGCTTGCGCGGCATCCATCCGGACAACCCCGTCGCCGTGCATCCCGACGATGCGGCGCGCCTGAAGCTGGAAAATGGCGACCAGATTTATCTGGAGACGCCGGGCGGCAAGGCCAGGGCCACGGTGATGCTGCGCCACGGTGTGCAGCGCGGCGTGATCGCCGTCGAACACGGTTTCGGCCACAAGGAGCACGGCGCGCGCGCCCACCGTATCGGCAAGCTGCGTCAGCCCGATGAACCGGCCATCGGCGCGGGCATCAACCTGAACGACCTGGGGCTGACGGACCCGAGCCGCGGCGACAAGAACGTCTTTGTCGATCCCGTGTCGGGCACGTCGGTGCGGCAGGGGCTGCCGGCGCGCATCGTGCGGGTTTAAATTTGTCCACCTGCCATCAGCAGCCGGGCTACCTCGGCTGCTGAATGCAGGCCCAGTTTTTCCATCGTGTTATGGCGGTGCACCTGCACCGTCTTGTCGCTGATGCCCAGCTCGCGGGCGATGACTTTCGAGGCCTTGCCTTCGGCCATCAGGAGGGCCACTTCGCGCTCGCGCGCGGTGAGCCTGGCCAGCGCCGATTGCGCCGTATTCGCGCTGGCGGCGCTGCGGCTTTCTTCCACGCTGCGGGCCACGGCACGCGAGACGGCGTCCAGCAATACCTGGTCCTTGCACGGCTTTTCCAGAAAATCGCAGGCGCCCGCCTTCATCGTCTGCACGGCCATGGCCAGGTCGCCGTGGCCGCTGAGGAAAATCACGGGCAGCGATATGGCGTGCCCCGTCTTATTATTCAATTCCTGCTGCAGTTCCAGCCCGCTCATCAATGGCATGCGCACGTCGAGCAGCAAACAGCCCGGTACATGGCCCTCGTAGCGCTGCAGGAAATCGCGCGCCGACTCGAACGTCTGCACTTGCCAGCCGGCCGAATCGAACAGATAGGCCAGCGAGCGGCGCATGGCGGCGTCGTCGTCGACGACAAAGATGATGGCATCGCTTTCGTTCATGGTGTTTCCTCTTGTATTTCCTTGTGCGCTTCCATGCCGGTATCTTCAGGCAGGCGGAACCAGACCGTCAAGCCCGGCGCATCGGCGTTGGCATGGGCCGACAGGCTGCCGCCGAACGATTCGATGATGCTTTTGCTGAGCGACATGCCCAGGCCCAGGCCTTCGGCCTTGGTGGTAAAGAAGGGCTCGAACAGGCGCGCCATCTGCGCCGCATCGAGGCCGCAGCCGGCGTCGCGCACGGCCACCGTGCAGGCGCCGTTTTCGCGGTGCAGCAGCACGCCGATGGGATGCTGCGGATTGCCGTTTTCCACCTGCGCGTCGAGCGCATTTTTCAGTAAATTGAGCAGCACCTGCTGCACTTGCTGCGGGTCGGCCAGCACGCGCGGTGCAGCGCTGACCGTCTCGTGGCGCCAGCTGATATTGGCTTGCGGATGGGCCGCGCGGAACAGCGATACCGCTTGCTCGACGGCGTCGGCCAGCGCGAAGGCCGTGCTGTGCGCGGGACGCTTTTGCGCCATCGCGCGGATGTGCCGGATGATGGCGCCAGCGCGCTCGCTTTGCATGGCGATTTCCTGCGCGCCGTCGAGCAGCGGCGCCGCGTCGAGCCGTCCCGCCGCGATGCGGCGCGCCATGCCGCGCGCGAAATTGCCGATGGCCGCCAGCGGCTGGTTCAATTCGTGCGCGATGGCGCTGGCCATCTCGCCCAGGATGGCCAGGCGCGCCGTGTGGTCGAGCGTGGCCTGGCGCTGGCGCGCCTGCTCTTCCAGCGCGCGCTGCTGGTGCTGGGCGGCGCGCAATTGCTCCGTGCGCCGGCTGACCAAGTATTCCACGCGCACCGTATGCACGGCCCAGGCCACGAGCAAGGCCAGCACCAGCAGCATCCAGCCCCAGTAGCGGCGCAGCGCCGTCTCGAACGTCAGCTTGTCCAGATAGGCGTAGGGGCCGATGCGCAGGTCGCGGAACAGTTCATCGACGATCTGGTAATCGCTGGGCACCGTCCAGCTGTAGCCTTCCTCGGTGCGCGGCATGGCCAGCAGCGCTTGCGCCACTTTTTTTGCCAGCGCGGACGGCGTCTGGCGCAGGGCCACGAAGGGCCAGTCCGGATACAGCCGCGACGAGCTGGCGCAGCGAAAGCCGGGAATCGGGCGCGTGGTGATCACGCGCAGTTCCTCGGCCCGTACTTCGCCGCGCGCCACCATCTGTTCCAGCAGGCAGGTGCGCACGATGCCCGCGTCCATGCGCCCGGCGCGCACGGCGTCAACGATCTGCTGCGAGGGAAAGCCGCTGTAGCGCAGGCTGGCGAAATCGTGCGTGGGATCGATGCCCGCTTCGCGCAGTTCGCGCGCGGCGATCTGGTAGCCGCCAAACGCGTCGGGCGCCACCGCCATCACGTTCTTGCCCGCCAGGTCGGCCAGGTCGTGCAGCGGCGACGCGCTGCGCACGACGATGGCCGAGCCGATGGCCTGGCGCGGCGAGTCCGTCCACGGCGATTCGAGCGTGGCGATACGGCTGGCGCCGTCGCTGTGCTCGAGCGCCACGTAGTGGCCGCTGCTGGTGATGGCAAAGGCGATGGCTTGCGACTGCACGGCGCGCGTCAATCCCGCCTGGTCGTAATCGGCCAGGATGAAACGGATGCCGGGGATGCTCGCCTGCAGGTGGCGCGTCACGTACGACCAGTCCTGCTGCACGGCGTCGCCGCCCTTGTAGGCGAGCACGCCGATGCGTATCTCCGGCAGCGCGTCAGCCGCTTGCGCGCCGTGCAGGCACAGCACCGCCAGCGCCAGTGCAACAAGCCTGCGCACTAGAACATGCTGCGCTGCGCCGCGCGCGCATCGCCGAACAGGTCCAGCAGCAGTTTCTTGATGGGCGCAGGCAGCGGCGCGTCGGCGATGTTCGCGCCGTCGTACCAGACGTGCGTGGACTCTCCGGCCAGCGCCAGGCGCCGCGCCAGGGTGATGCGGCAGGGGACGATGTGCAGCTTGTAGTGCGTGAAGACGTGCACGATGGGCAGCAGTCGTTCCTGCGTTTCGATTTCGCCGAACGGCGCCACGGCGCGCGCCAGCGCCTCCTGGCTTATCTCGCGCGGGACGTCTTCATCGGCCAGCACGTGGCCATCGAGTTCGGGCAAGGATAGCAAGCCGCCCCAGATGCCCGAGCCGGGGCGCTGTTCCAGCAGCACCTGGCCGTCGTCGATGATAGCCAGCATGACCGCGTGTTTTTCGGGGCTGGTTTTCTTCGGCTTGCGTACCGGCAGGTCCTTGGTGCGCCCGGTGGCGTAGGCCACGCAGCGCGGCTGCAGCGGGCAGCGGCCGCAATCGGGGCTGCTGCGTGTGCACAGGGTGGCGCCGAAGTCCATCAGGCCCTGCGTATAGGCTTCGATGCCTGAATCTATTCCCGCTGCGGGCAGCAGCGCTTCGGCGCGGCGCCACATGGCTTCCTCGACGCGCTTTTCGCCGGGATAGGCATCGATGCCGAACGCGCGCGCGAAGACGCGCTTGACGTTGCCGTCCATGATGGCCGCGCGCGTGCCGCTGGAAAACGCGGAGATGGCGGCGGCTGTCGAGCGGCCGATGCCGGGCAGGTCGGCCAGTAGCAGCGGGTCGCTGGGGAAGACGCCGTCGTATTCGGCCACCACGCGCTGCGCGCACTTGTGCAGGTTGCGCGCCCGCGTGTAGTAGCCGAGGCCGCTCCACTGCGCCATCACGTCTTCCACCGGGGCTGCGGCCAAATCGCGCAGGGTGGGGAAGCGTTCGAGGAAGCGCGCGTAATAGGCCAGCACGGCGGTGACCTGAGTTTGCTGCAGCATGATTTCGGACAGCCAGATCAGGTAGGCGTCGCGCGTGTTTTGCCACGGCAGCGCATGGCGGCCATGCTGCTTTTGCCAGGCGATGACGGTGGCGGAAAAAGTGGGGTCGATATAGTCTTCTAAAGGTGCCGCGCCCGTGGCGGGCGAGAGCGGATGCAGCAGACGTTTCATGCAGGGTTCCAGTGTTCTGTGGTGTGATGTGGCTCAGCTTGCGCTGGCGGCGCGCAAGGCGGCCAGCAATTGCGCCAGCTGCGCCTTGTCGCGTTCGAGCGCCGCCAGGCTCGCTTCGAAGCCGGCGATCTTCTGTTCCAGGCTGCCCGTGGCGTCGTGGATGCGCTGGATCGAGGCAAAGCGCAGTTTCAGCTGTTCCTTGTACTCGACGATCTGCGCTTCGAGCGGCGCCATGATGACTTTCAGCCAGGCGCTGGCGTCGTCATTGGCGTTGGTGAAACTGCGGCGCACGCGCGAGGCGATGGTGTCGAAAAATTTTTCCATCAGCACGACGCGGCTGGTGGTCAGCAGGGTCGCCGTGCCGAACTGTTTATGGTAGACGGCTTCGATGTCGGCGATCTCCTGGCGGTAGCGGGCCAGCGAAAACGGCATCGGCAAGGCCAGCGCCAGGCCGTGTTCGGAGGCGAATTTGCGGTACATCACGTTCATCATTTCCGTGATCTCGGCCGTCTTGCCTTCCGAGCGGTCCAGGTTCTGGCCGATGCGCTCGAAGTACTGGCGCACGGCTTCGCGCAGGCCCGTGAAAAAGCGGCTGCGCTGCATGGCGGCGCGCACGCCATCGATATCGTCGCGCACGATGTCCATGCCCAGGCTCGTGTACAGCTCCGTCGACAGGCGGGTAAACACGGCGCGCGTGGCCTGCAGCTTGAACAGGCTGCTGTCGAATTCCTTTTTCTCGATGTCGATGCGCCGCATCATGTGGGCGATCACGCTCTGGTTCTTGCCGCGCAGGCTGTGCAATTCGTGCAGCTGCTCGGCGATGCCGCGCGCGCGGGCCGCCGCCTGCACCTGCTGCGCCGCTTCGATGGCGTCCAGGTCGAACGCCAGCTGGCGCCGGATGATGTCCTTGCGCGCGGGGATCAGCTCCTCGAACAGGGCCGTCTCCAGCGCCTGCAGGCGGCTCTTTTCCAGCAGCGCCGCATCGTGGTTGATCTTGCCTACCAGGGCCTTTTGCGCCGAGACGGGGAACACCTGGCCCGCGTCCAGCGTCAGCAAGTGGGCCACGCTGGCCTGCTGGCGTTCGATGGCCTGCGCCACCTCGGCGTCGCCGCGCAATTCGTCCCACATGCTGTCGATCTTGTTGAGCACCACCAGGCGCCCGGCGCCGGCGCCGATATGGTTGCGCCACACTTCGATGTCGCTGCGCGTGACGCCCGTGTCGGCCGCCAGGATGAACAGCACCGCGTGCGCATTCGGGATCAGGTTAAGGGTCAGTTCCGGTTCCGTGCCGATGGCGTTCAGGCCGGGCGTGTCGAGGATGACGAGGCCCTGTTTCAGCAGCGGATGGGGGAAGTTGATGATGGCGTGGCGCCACATGGAAATTTCCACCTGGCCGTCCTCGTCGAGCATGGCGGGAGCGTCCGCATCGCCGGCGTCGTACAGGCCGTAGCGCGCCGCCTCTTCGACGCTGACTTTTTTCGTCAGGCTGACCTGGCGGATGGCTTCCTGCATGTCGTCGCCTGCTTCGATATTCAGGGGCAGGACGGTCCAGGCGGCGGGCAGCTCGCGGTAGTCGCTGGTCGACAGGTTCTGCGCGCGCGTCTCGATGGGCAGCAGCCGGATCGATGGCGGCCAGGCCGCGTCGTACAGCAGCTCGGTGGGGCACATGGTGGTACGGCCCGCGCCCGAGGGCAGGATGCGCTGGCCATAGCCGGCAAAGAAGATGGCGTTGATCAGCTCGGATTTTCCGCGCGAGAATTCCGCCACGAAGGCGACAGATAAACGGTCATCGAGCAGGCGGGAGCCACAGCGCGCCAGGCGCAGCGCGGAAGCGCCGTCGACCAGGCCCGCCGCGCTGGCGGCTTGCCGGTATGCCTGCAAGGCGGCCTGTACGTCCTGCCGCCATGCGCTGTATTGTTCCAGGTCTCTGACCATCTGGCTCCCTCTGTGAGTGTGCTTACTTTTGACAATTCACGCAGTAAAACGTGGAACGCTGTCCCTGCACGATTTGCCGGATCGGCGCGCCGCAGACGCGGCATGGCTTGCCCGCGCGGTTGTACGTGAAATACGTCTGCTGGAAGTAGCCGGACTGGCCGTTCACGCCGATGAAGTCGCGCAGGGTGCTGCCGCCCTGCACGATGGCTTCGGCCAGCACGTCGCGGATCGCCTGCGCCAGTTTCTCGTAGCGGGCCAGGCCGATGCGCCGGGCCGGCGTCTTCGGGTTGATCCCCGCGCGGAACAGGCTTTCGGAACAATAGATATTGCCCACGCCGACGACAATGTCGCCCGCCATCAGCACCTGCTTGATATTGCTGCCCTTGTTGCGCGTTTTCTCGAACAGCAGCTGGCCCGTGAAGCCGCCTTCCAGCGGTTCCGTGCCCAGCCCGCGCAGCAGCGCGTGGCCGTCCAGCGGGCCGTCGGCCTCGTCGTGCCACAGCACGGCGCCGAAGCGGCGCGGGTCCGTCATGCGCAGCACCTGGCTGCCGCCATCCGCGTCCTCCACGACGAGGTCGAAATGATCGTGCTTCTGCGCCTGCGTCCCCGTCGGCAGCACGCGCAAATGGCCCGACATGCCCAGGTGGATGATCAGGGTGCCGTGGCGGAAGTGGATCAGCAGGTATTTGCCGCGCCGCCCCGTCAAGCCGATGGTTTGCCCCGACAATTGTTCGCCCAGGGCAGGAGGGAAGGGCCAGCGCAGGCCGTCGCGGCGCAGCACGACGGAGCGCACGGCGCGCCCTTCGAGGTGGGGCGCGACACCGCGCCGTGTGACTTCGACTTCTGGCAATTCTGGCATAGGGCTCGAATGGTGGAAAACCGGGTAAAAAACAGGCGGGTTGCCGGCGAATGGCTGGCCAGGGCATGCTACGCCGCCACGACGCATATATTTCGTTACATACGTGAAGTACGCGATAGCCGCGTTGGGCGTAGAATCAAACTTTGCCGTTTAGCCAGGATCAGCCTTTGAAAAACGCTTTCGCCATTGTAACCTTGTCCGCCCTGATGGCCACGCATGCCATGGCGCAGACGTCTGTCGCCCCCGCCGATGCCGGGGCCAGCCCCCCTGCGGCCGCGCCCGCCGTGCCGCAGGAGCCGGACGCCACCTCCAAGGAGGGGGCCGGCGGCGACGAGCTGCCCAAGGTCGAATTGAGCAGCGACTTGCTGTACAAGCTGACCAAGGCCGAAATGGAATTCAAGAGCGGCCAGTGGCAAGGGCCGTACGTGACGATGATGGTGGCGGCGCAGCAGACGCGCGATCCGCGCCTGGCGCGCCGCGCATCCGAAATGGCGCTGGCCGCCAAGCAGGGCAGCGAGGCGCTGGCGGCCATCCGCCTGTGGCGCGAGCTGGCGCCCGACTCGGACGAGGCGACGCAATTCTTCCTCGGCTTCGTCGTCCTGACGGACAAGATCGAAGAAGCGGAACCGATTTTCGCCGAACGTCTGGCCAATGCGCCGCAAGGCGCACGGGGCGTGGCCCTGTTCCAGATGCAGCAGATATTGTCGCGTTCGAATGACAAGCTGTATGCCTATTCGATGGTGACGCGCCTGGTGCAGCCTTACCTGGACATGTTTGAAGCGCACCTGGTGCTGGCGCAGGGCGCCCTGTCGATCGGCGAGCGTGAACGCGCCATCGGCGAAGCGAACAAGGCGCTGGCCATCAAGCCGAACTCCGAGCTGGCCGTGCTGACCCTGGCGCAGGTGACGGGCGAACCGGAGGCGGCGGGCCAGGTGCTGGCCGCTTTCCTGCAAAAGAATCCGGACGCCGTCGAAGTGCGCGGCGCATACGCGCGCCTGCTGGTCGAACAGAAGCGGCTGGAACCGGCGCGCGACCAGTTCCTGCTGCTGCTGAAAAGCCAGCCCGATAACGTGGGCGCCCTGTATGCGCTGGGCATCGTGGCGCTGCAGCTGGAAGACACCAAGGGCGCGGAGCAGTACTTCAAGCGCTTCCTGGCCGTGCTCGAAAAATCTCCCGGCGACACGCGCGATCCGTTCAAGGCCCTGATGATACTGTCGCAGATCGCCGAGACGCGCGGCGACACGGCGGGCGCCATCGCCTGGCTGGACAAGGTCGACAACAGCGCATCGGCCGGCTATGTCGAGGCGCGCCTGCGCCGCGCGCAGCTGATCGCCCGCGGCGGCAATCTCGATGCGGCGCGCAAGGCGCTGACGGAAATCGAAACGGTCGATCCGGCAAGCCAGGCGCAGGTGCTGCTGGTCGACGCGCAATTCCTGCGCGACGCCGGCTATGTGCAAAGCGCCTACACGGTGCTGGAAAACGCCTTGCTGCGCTTCCCCGACAATCCGGAACTGCTGTACGACTACGCCCTGCTGGCCGAGCGCCTGGACAAATTCGAGCGGATGGAGGCCAGCCTGCGCCGCGTGATGGCGCTGGCGCCCGACAACCAGCACGCGTATAACGCGCTCGGCTATTCGCTGGCCGAACGGGGCTTGCGCCTCGAGGAAGCCCATGCGCTGATTGAAAAAGCCTTGCAGATGGCGCCGGGCGACCCGTTCATCATGGATAGCATGGGCTGGGTGCAGTTCCGCATGGGTAACCTGGCCGCGGCGGAAAACGCGCTGCGCCGCGCCTATGCCGTGCGCAGCGACCCGGAAATCGCCGTCCACCTGGGCGAAGTGCTGTGGCAGAAGGGCGACAAGGCCGAAGCGCAAAAACTGTGGCGCGAGGCGCAAGGCAAGGACCCGAAAAACGAGGCGCTGAAAAGCACCTTGGCGCGCCTGAATGTCAGTTTGTGATTGAACCGATTAACTCCACTATAAAGAACCAGCGCCATGGCGCTGGTTTTTCCTTGTACCCATGTTAAAAAAACTCCTTCCCTTCACACTCGTCTGCCTGTCCCTCTCGGCCTGCTCGACCCTGAGCTCCCCATTCTCGTCCGGCGCCGCACCATCCGCTAACACCGTCGCCCCCTACCGCGAACAGGTGGAGCTGACGGGCCGCCTGAACGTCGTGTACCAGAAGGATGACAAGCCCGAATCGGCCACCGTCAATTTCAACTGGCAGCAGACGGCGCAGCGCACGGACGTGACCCTGTATTCTCCCGTCGGCAGCACCCTGGCGACGATCGCCGTCACGCCGCAGCAGGCCGTGCTGACGCAAAGCGGCAAGGCGCCGCGCAGCGCGCCCGACGTCGACACCCTGAGCGCGCAGATGCTGGGCTGGTCCTTGCCCGTATCGGGCTTGCGCGACTGGCTGCAAGGGTATGCCGTGGGCGCCGACGGCAAGCGCTTCGTCGCTTCGCCGGCCAACGACAGCGTGACGACGAAAGATGGCTGGCGCTTGCGCTATGTGTCGTGGCAGGAAGTAGGGCAAAATGCGGCCGACAAGACACCGGGCGCCTTGCCCCAACCGCGGCGTATCGATGCCGAACGCAATGCCAGCGCGCAGGCCGATGCCGTGGCGCTGCGCATCGTCCTCGATCCCGCCCCATCCGCACCAGCACCATGACATTGACGACCCTGAACAACTGCCCGGCTCCCGCCAAGCTGAACCTCTTTTTGCACGTCAACGGCCGCCGCGCCGATGGCTACCATCTGTTGCAGACGGTGTTCCAGTTGCTCGACCATGGCGACACCCTGCACTTCGCGCTGCGCGACGACGCGGCGATTGTCCGCGTGACGGAACTGGCCGGCGTGCCGCAGGAGCAGGACTTGATCATCCGCGCCGCCAGGCTGCTGCAGGCCGAAGTGCTGCGCCGCACGGGCGCCTTGCCGCGCGGCGTCGATATCGCCATCGACAAGGTACTGCCCATGGGCGGCGGCTTGGGTGGCGGCTCGTCCGACGCGGCCACGGCCCTGATGGCCTTGAACCGCCTGTGGCAGGCTGGGTTGAGCCGCGAGGAATTGATGGTGCTGGGCTTGCCTCTGGGCGCCGATATTCCGTTTTTCATCTTTGGCGAAAACGCCTTTGCCGAAGGCGTGGGCGAAGCCTTGCAGCCCGTCGCCACGCCCGCATGCTGGTACGTGGTGATCGAGCCGGGCGTGCAAGTGCCGACCGCCGCAATTTTTTGCGCGGAAGGCTTGACGAGAAATACCGAACCCGTCACAATAGCGGACTTTTCCAGGCACCTCGCAGAAGGACGCGATGCGGGCGGGTTTGGAAAGAATGATTTACAGCAAGTAGCATGCAGTCTTTTCAAGCCGGTAGCAGATGCGGTAGAATGGCTGGGTACTTACGGTGAAGCCAGGATGACTGGTTCCGGTGCTTGTGTGTTTAGTGCGTTTGGCAGTCAGGAAGAAGCGGATGCGGTGCTCAGCAATGTGCCACCAGTCTGGGTCGCCTGGAAAGCAAAAGCGCTGAATCGCCACCCGATGCTCACCATGTTGTAGAGAGCAAAAAAAGATTTTGCTTAACGTCAAAAAGTCGGTATAATGCTGGCCAACATGACGGCAAGCAGTCAGTAACGTAGGGGAATCGCCAAGCTGGTTAAGGCACTGGATTTTGATTCCAGCATGCGAAGGTTCGAATCCTTCTTCCCCTGCCACCATTTCACCGTAGTCTGTCGATGCGAAGTTGGCGTCCAGTACGGGAAAAAGCAGATGTGCCGCCACGCGGCATGTTCTAAACAATGACTGACCGGGCCTATGCCCGGTTAGTGCTTTTCAAGACTTCTTTATCACCTCTTGGGACTCCCATGGCTTACGAAAACCTGATGGTTTTTACCGGCAACGCGAATCCAGCGTTGGCAGAGGGGGTCGCAAAAAACCTCGGCATTCCTCTCGGTAAAGCAAACGTTTCGAAATTCTCCGACGGCGAAGTAATGGTCGAGATTAACGAAAACGTGCGCGGCAAGGATGTTTTTGTTTTGCAATCCACCTGTGCTCCAACCAACGACAGCTTGATGGAAATCATGCTGATGGTTGATGCCTTGAAACGTGCTTCCGCTGGCCGCATCACCGCCGCGATTCCTTACTTCGGCTACGCCCGCCAAGACCGTCGTCCACGCTCCGCGCGTGTGGCGATTTCGGCCAAGGTGGTGGCGAACATGCTGGAAGAAGCCGGTGTCGAGCGCGTCCTGATCATGGACTTGCACGCTGACCAGATTCAAGGTTTCTTCGATATCCCAGTCGACAATATCTACGCTTCGCCAATTTTGCTGGGCGACCTGCAAAAGAAAAACTACCAGGATCTGCTGGTGGTGTCGCCGGACGTCGGCGGTGTGGTACGTGCGCGCGCCCTGGCAAAACGCCTGGGCTGCGACCTGGCCATCATCGACAAGCGTCGTCCAAAAGCGAACGTGTCCGAAGTGATGAACATCATCGGTGAAGTCGAAGGCCGCAACTGCGTGATCATGGATGACATGGTTGACACGGCAGGCACGCTGACCAAGGCTGCCGAAGTGCTCAAAGAGCGCGGCGCGAAAAAAGTCGTGGCGTATTGCACGCACGCGGTGCTGTCGGGCCCGGCGATCGACCGTATTTCGGCCTCGCCGCTCGATGAGCTGGTCGTGACCGACACGATCCCCCTGTCCGAAGCGGCCCTGGCCTGCGGCAAGATCCGTCAATTGACGTGCGCGCCGCTGCTGGCCGAGACGTTCAAACGCATCATCAAGGGTGACTCCGTCATCTCGCTGTTCATCGACTGATTCGATCAGCAGTAACAGACGTAATGCCTGCGGCGCGACCGGCTTTTTGCCTGTTGCGCCGCAGTGTTTTAATTTTCGGGGTGTTTTGCATCCCATTTTCGAGGATTCCTGGTCGCGGGAATCCTCATAACACAAGGCGCAAGCCTTGTTCTTCTTGGAGTTTCACATGAAAGTTATCGCATTTAAACGCGAATTGCAAGGTTCCGGAGCGAGCCGCCGCCTGCGCATTTCCGGCCAAACCCCTGGTATCGTCTACGGTGGCGCTGAAGCCCCTGTGCTGATCTCGCTGGATCACAACGCCCTGTACCACGCGTTGAAAAAAGAAGTGTTCCACTCGTCGATCCTGGACCTGGAAATCGACGGCGTTTCCCAGCAAGTTCTGTTGCGCGACTTCCAAGTCCACGCATACAAACAACTGGTTCTGCACGCTGACTTCCAACGCGTTGACTCGAAGCAAGCTATCCACGTGAAAGTGGCGCTGCACTTCGTCAATGCTGACGTTTCCCCGGCAGTCAAACTGCACGGCGCGACCATCAGCCACGTAGCCAACGAAATCGAAGTTTCGTGCCTGCCAGGCCAACTGCCAGAATTCATCAACGTTGACCTGTCGAACATCGACGTCGGTCACTCGCTGCACGTTGGCGACCTGGTCCTGCCAGCTGGCGTGACCGCTGTCACCCACGGCGCCAACCTGACCATCGCTACCGCTTCGGTACCGGCTGGCCACGTTGCCGCTGAAGCCGAAGCAGCTGCCGCTGTTGAAGCCGACAAGAAGTAATTCTGCCGCCGCAGCAATGCGGTAGTCGCAAGGAAAAACCCGCCTGGTTCGCCGCGCGGGTTTTTTTCCGCCTGTTTTCACCGATAATGCTTTCTTTTACATTGCAGACACAGCCATGCCCATACGCCTGATCGTCGGCCTCGGCAACCCGGGACCCGAATACGAACAAACCCGCCACAATGCCGGCTTCTGGCTGGTGGACAATCTTGCCAACAGCTTGCCCGGCACGCGCCTGCAGCGCGATTCGCGCTATAACGCCATGCTGGCCAAGACTTCCATCGGCGGCAATGAAGTCTGGCTGCTCGAACCGCTGACCTTCATGAACCGCTCGGGCCAGTCCGTGGGTGCGCTGGCGCGTTTCTTCAAGATCGCCGCCGATGAGGTGCTCGTCGTGCACGACGAGCTCGATCTGATGCCCGGCATCGCGCGCCTGAAAAAGGGCGGCTCGGCCGGCGGCCACAATGGCTTGAAAGACATCACGGCCGCGCTGGGCACGCAGGATTACTGGCGCTTGCGTCTGGGCATCGGTCACCCGCGCACCCTGAGCCTGCAGCAGCAGGTGGCCGACTTCGTGCTGCACCGCCCGCGCCGCGAAGACCAGGAACTGATCGAGCAGGCGATCGACAAATCCTTGCAGGTCATGCCGCAGATCGTCGAGGGCAAGTTCGAGGCGGCCACCATGAAGCTGCACACCGTCTGATTATTTCCCCGCCTTGCCGAAGCCGGCCATGATGGTTTTCGCCATCTGCTGCTGGCTGGCCTGGGCGCTGCTGCCTTCGCCCGCGTTGGCGGCGATCAGCAAGCCGTCGCCGCTGCCGGGCGCCAGCGCGATCAGCGCGTGCCAGTAGCCATTCGAGCCCAGGTGGGTGAGCACGCGCTGCGGCGCCTGGGGCGGGAAGTGCATCACGCCCCAGCCCAATGCCGCATTCGTGTCGCCCTGCGCCGTATGCAGCAAGACATACGTTTCCTGTTTCAGCAGCTTGCCCTGGCCTTGCTCGCCGTGCAGCTGATCGAGCGCAAACCTGGCCCAGTCGGCCATGCTCAGCTGAATTTCCCCATCGGGCGCCATCATCAGCGGATTGCTGGCCATCAAGCCAGCGATGGGTTTGCCTTCCTTGTGACCCAGATTCTGCCCGCGCACGGTGGGGCCGAACGCGGCCCGCATGCCCAGCGGGCCGAACACTTCCGCCTGCATCAGTTCTTCGTATGTCTGGCCCGTGATCCGCTCGGCGATGGCGGCGGCGATCATGGCGCCGCTGTTCGAGTAATGCGATTCGCCGCGCGGCGCGGCCACGGGCGCATCGGCCAGCGCGCGCTGCGCGTATTCCTGGCGCAGCAGCGGCAAGGGGCGCGTATCCGTGTAGGTGGTATTGATCCATGCCTCATCGGGATTGGGCGGCAGGCCGGCGCGGTGCGACAGCAGATCCATCAGGTTGACGTCGCGGTACTCGGCGCGCATGCCGCCGGCCAGCGCGGGCAGCATGCTCGACAGCGGCGCATCCCACGACAGCACGCCCCGTTCCACCAGCCGCGCGATCAGGGTCACCGTCATGGCCTTGCCGTTGGAGCCGATATTCCACACGTCATCGGCGCGCACGGCGTCGTGGCCGTCATTGGCGCGCACGCCTGCCTGCGCCTGGGCATCGATCTTGCCGTCGCGGATCACGAGTATGGCCATGGCCGGCACGCTCTTGTCGGCCAGCGCCTGCTGCAACATGGCATGCAAGTCATGGGCGCGGGCGGCGCCGCTGAGCAAAAAGGCGGTGCTGCAAACGAGCGAGGCAAGCAGGGTTTTCATGGTGTCTCCAGTCGATAGGGTAGGGTGAATATGTTAAAATGGTCGCAAAACATGATTTAATTATTGTTTTACGATAATTTATTCTAACTACACTTGACGTTTTCGTATACTTTTAAATATGCAAAAAAATCAGACGGGGCCGGCGGCGCTGAGCCGGCGCGTGCGCTACGGCGTTTCGGGATTCTTTCTGCTGTACCTGCTGCTGACGGTGCTGGGCTGGCTCGCGCCCGCGCCTGCCGTGCAGGGAGCGGTCGGCGGCGCCGGCATGTATGAATTGTTGCTGCAATTGCAGAACCAGCCATTCGAGCGCCTGGCCGCCATGACCCTGTGGCAGCGTGGATTGGGCCTGGCGCTGGCCTTGCCAGCCTTGTGCGTGCTGGGTGACGCCGTGCGCCAGCTGGCCCTGGTCTTGCGCCAGTTCGAACAGGGCGTGTATTTCACGCCGCAGGTGGCGCGGCACTTTCGCCGTTTCGCGGGCGGCTTGCTGCTGGGAACGGTGTTGACCTTGCTGGAACCCACCGTGCGCGGCATGCTGTTCGGCTTGCTGGAAGACGGAGCGAGTCAGTTGCGCCTGGTCATCGACATCACGGGCGGCGACCTGTGGACCCTGCTGTTGTGCTCAGTTTTCTTTGCGCTGGCGCAAATCCTCCATGAAGGCCAGCGCCTGGCCGATGAAAACAGCGGGTTCATCTGATGGGCATCGTCGTGCGCCTCGACCTGGTACTGGCCAGGAAAAAAGTGAAATCGAAGGAACTGGCCGCCTTTATCGGCATCACGGAACAGAACCTGTCCCTCTTAAAGTCGGGCAAGGTGCGCGGCGTGCGTTTCGATACCTTGTCGAAGATTTGCGAAATGCTCGAATGCCAGCCCGGCGACATCCTGGAATTCGATGCGTCGCAGCCGGATGACGGGGATGGCGACAGTTAAGGTCGCCGGGGCGGTTTTTTTGAAGAGTAGGGTGCATAGAGGTACAATTGACCCTTAGAGCATGAATACAGCAAGATTATCCAGAAAACGCCCGCAACGGCCGTTTTGCACCAGCCGCTTGCCGGCAATATTGATTATTTAAAGGTTTTCCATGAGTCTCCAATGCGGTATCGTCGGCTTGCCGAACGTCGGCAAGTCCACCCTGTTCAATGCACTGACGAAAGCCGGCATCCCGGCTGAAAACTATCCGTTCTGCACCATCGAGCCGAACGTCGGCGTCGTCGAAGTACCGGATCCGCGCATGGATGCGCTGGCCGCCATCGTCAAGCCGGAACGCATGGTCAACGCCATCGTGGAATTCGTCGACATCGCCGGCCTGGTGGCCGGTGCATCGAAGGGCGAGGGCCTGGGCAACCAGTTCCTGTCGCACATCCGCGAAACGGACGCCATCGTCAACGTCGTGCGCTGCTTCGAAGATGACAACGTCATCCACGTGGCCGGCAAGATCAATCCGCTCGACGATATCGAAGTCATCCAGACCGAACTGGCGCTGGCCGACATGGGCACCGTGGAAAAAGCGATTCACCGCGAAAACAAGAAAGCCCGCTCGGGCGACAAGGACGCGGCCAAGCTGCTGGCCATCATGGAACGCATGATGCCGTACCTGAACGACGCCAAACCCGTGCGCGCCATGGGCCTGGACGCCGACGAAATGGAACTGATCAAGCCGCTGTGCCTGATCACGGCCAAGCCGGCCATGTTCGTGGCCAACGTGTCCGATTCGGGCTTCACGAATAACCCGCTGCTGGACCAGCTGACGGCCTACGCGCAATCGCAAAACGCCCCCATCGTCGCCATCTGCGCGGCGCTGGAAGCGGAAATCGCCGACCTGGACGACGCCGACAAGGGCGCTTTCCTGGCCGACATGGGCATGGAAGAGCCCGGCCTGGACCGTCTGATCCGCGGCGCTTACAAGCTGCTGGGTCTGCAAACCTACTTCACGGCGGGCGTGAAGGAAGTGCGCGCCTGGACCATCCATGTGGGCGACACGGCGCCGCAAGCGGCCGGCGTGATCCACACCGACTTCGAACGCGGCTTCATCCGCGCGCAAACCATCGCCTATGACGACTTCATTGCCTACAAGGGCGAAGCGGGCGCCAAGGAAGCGGGCAAGATGCGCGCCGAAGGCAAGGAATACGTGGTCAAGGATGGCGACGTGCTGAACTTCCTGTTCAACGTCTAAGGTCAGATGCTTGCTGGCCAGCGCCGGCAATATATTGCATTTGTCCATTGCGAAATGCCGCTCCAGGTACCTGGGCGGCATTTTTTTATCTGTGATGTGAAAGGCTTGCCATGCAGTCCGAGAAACAACCGCTCGTTTCCGTTGTCATGGCCACGTATAACCGGAGCAATATCCTCGGTTATGCGATTCAATCGGCACTCGCCAGCACCTTGCAGGATTGGGAGCTGATTGTCGTCGGCGATTGCTGCACCGACGATACCGCTGAGGTGGTCGCCGCGTTTGCCGATGCGCGTGTCCGCTTTGTGAATCTGCCGGCCAATTACGGCGAGCAGACGGGGCCCAACAATCTCGGCGTCAGCCTGGCACGCGGCACCTATCTGGCATTCTTGAACCACGACGACCTGTGGTTGCCCGATCATTTGCAAAGCAGTATTGAGGTCCTCGAGCGCACCGGGGCTGACCTGGTCTTTGGCCAGGGGCTGGTGGTTTTACCGGTCGGGTATCACATGGTAGGGGCGCTGGTGGACGGTATGCAACCGTACCGTCCGTGGATGGACGTGCCTGCTACCCTGTGGGTCATGCGGCGGGAACTGACCCGGCAGATCGGACCATGGCAGCCATCATGGGAAGTGCGCTCCTCGCCATCGCAAGTCTGGTTGCACCGCGTGTATCGCGCGGGGCGGCCGATGCAGGCCCATCCCCGTATCGGCGCCATCCTGATTCAGTCTGGCACCCGCAGAAATGCCTACCTGGAGCGGCAGCACAGCGAGCATGCATTCTGGTGGGAACATATGCAAGATCCGCTGAATATTTTGCAGGCTGTCACCACGCTCTATGGCAAGGTGGGCCATGAGCGCCTGATTGCACCGCTCCAGTCCGCGGCCACGACTACGAAAGCATTGTCGCGCCGCCTTTGTTATCTGTTGGGGCTGTGGCCGCCCTATCCTGGCTTTTGGATCAAATATTGGCGCAAAGGCACATTTTTACGTGAATTGCGCCGCCGCCGGGGATTGAAGGACCTGCCGCGGCGGTAGATAATGCGATTGCAATACATAAGAGCATTTTTATAAAATTTCGGGGGTAAATCTGGTGGTGGAAAAAGATAACTGGCTGTTGGCTGGCGCGAAACAGGATGGCGAAAGCATTACCAAGGAATGGAAGCCGGCGACGCCTGCCTTGATCGACGGCGTAATCTTCCAGGAAATCCGCCCTGTGTTGACGGCGTACGGCAGCCTGACTGAAATTTTCCGCACCGAATGGGTGCCAGGTGCCACGCAGATAGGCCAGATATTCGCCTCGACCCTGGAGCCTGGTGGACTGAGCGCCTGGCATGCGCATGCCATCACGACGGATCGTCTATTCGTGGCTGCGGGCCAGATGCGCGTGGTGCTGTACGACGCGCGCGAGGATTCGCCCACCTTTGGCATGCTCAACGAGTTCAAGATGGGCACCAGGCGTCCCGGCCTGCTCGTCGTGCCGCCGCGCGTCTGGCATGGCGTGCAGAATTACTGCGGCACGCCGGCTATCCTCGTCAATGCGGTGGACCATGCGTATCGCTATGATGCGCCGGACCACTGGCGCGTGCCGGCCGATTCGGACACGGTACCCTATCGCTTCTCCAACGACAGGCATGGCTGAGATGCCTGGCCTGGCTGAACGATGCGCCTGAACCGTCTCGCGGGTTTTTCAGCCGGCCCCATCTTGTCGCTGCTATGCAGCCTTGCTACCGTGCCTGCCGTGGCCTGGCTGTTTCCGCCTGCCGACATCGGCAAGCTGGATTTTTTCATGACCGCGTGTACGGTGGCCGGTTTGCTGCTGTCGCTGGGGCTCGACAAGGCCTTCCTGCACGAATACCATTACAGCACCGCACGTAGCGGCTTGCTGAAAGCGTGTTTGCTGCCGGCCGTGCTGCTCGCGCCTGTCGCGCTCGCGCTGGTACTGCTGTTTGCCGCACCATTATCGCGACTGTTATTCGATGTGACGCAACCGGCCCTGGCCTTCCTGTTCGCTGCCGGCATGCTGAGCGCCCTGGCCAATCGCCTGGTCGCGCAGCTCTTTCGCATGCAGGAGCGCGCCTGGGTTTTCAGCCTGGCGCAGGTATTGCCGAAAATGTCGCTGCTGGTGCTGCTGCCTGTTTTGTGGTGGGACCCGCAGCGCAATTTCGTGCACCTGGCCAGCCTGGTCGTGGCCACCACCTGGATGGTCACCTTATGGCTGCTGTGGCATGCGCGCGCGTCGCTGGCGCAAGCCTGGAGCACCGCCCTGGACCGGGTGCTGCTGCGTCGCCTGCTTGCCGAGGCGGGGCCATTGCTGGTGAGCGCCATTGGCTACCTGTCCATGCTGTCGGCCGGCATGGGCCTGCTGCGTTTTTTTGCCGGCTTTGACGAGCTCGGTATTTATGCGTTGGCCACGCGCGTGGCCGCCGGTGCCTGGCTGGTGCAATCGATTTTTACGATAGTCTGGGTGCCGCAAGTGCACAAATGGGCCGCCGCCGGTGGTGACCTGTCGAATATTGCGGCCATTTGCCGTCATGCGCAGGCCATCGTGATGGTGGGTTTTTGCCTTGCGGGCGCCCTGGCCTGGCTGATCGGATGGGTCTTGCCTCCCAACTATCATGGCGTCGCGTACCTGGCGGTGGCCACCGTGGGCCAGCCGCTGCTGTATGCCTTGGCGGAAGTGACTGGCGTCGGCATCAATCTGGCCCGCCGTCCTTCGCTCTCCATCGCCGCCTTCGCGGCCGGCTTGCTGGGCACGCTGCTGGCGGGCGCCGTGCTCGTGCCGCGCTGCGGCGCTACGGGCGCCGCCGTGGCGCAGTTGCTGGGCTTCCTTGTGTATTTTGTCGTCAAGACGGAACTGGGCATGCGCGTCTGGCGTCCGCTGCCGCGCCGTCCCATCTATTCCGGCGTCGCCCTGCTGTCGCTCCTGGCGGCGGGGCATGCGTTTTTTGCGCAACGTCTGGGGCCGCTGGCGCCGCTCGCGTGGTGCGTGCTGCTCGCTGCTGTATTGCACGTCTACAGGCGTTCGCTATGGGCTGCCTTCAGGCTGCTCAGGCCGGCCCGGCACCAGGCCTGACAGCGAAGCTTTGGTGGAGTGTTAAGCCGTCTTGCCGCTAATCGTCGGGACCCCGTGCCAGGCTGTCCGAGCGTTGCCACGTCCACATCAGCCCGATGCCGGCCGAGGTGCCGCTGTTCTGGCGCAGCAGGGGGCTGGCGCGGTTGGCGGCGCCTGTGTAAGTATCGTAGCGCACAAAGGCAAAGGCGCGCCAGTCCCGCTGCAGCCGGTAGGAGCCGCCCAGGCCCAGACGGGTGAGCATCAGTCCGCTTTTTGCCGCATACGCCGGGCGCTGGCCGGTGGCAAACGCGGGACCGACGCCATACAAGTAATCGTTGATGGCGGCATTGCCCAGCACGGCGCCGACGCTGGCATCGACATGCCAGGCCTGTTGCTCGCCGTGCAGCGCGTACACGAGGCGCGGTTCGAACGTGGCGCCCTGGCGGTGCAGGCCGCCGCGCGCTTCGATGACGGCGCGCAAGGGCAGTTCCAGCTCCAGGCGGCTGTGCTGCGTCGGCTCGGCCAGCTTGATTTTCAGGCGCGGGCCAAATTCCACCAGGGTGCCCAGGTCCGGCATGCCGCGCCGGGCCGGCACGTCGCTGGAGCGCGCCGGCAAGGACAGGGCGAAACCGATATCGAAGCCGAGACGATCCGTATCGAGCAGGCGCGCGCCCACGCCGGAGCGGTCGGCGCGCAAGACTTTGCCGCGATAAATCAGATAGGGCAGGGCCAGGCTGCGCGTCGAGCGTTCGCTGGCGCCCGGATAGGCGGGCGTGACGGCCGTGCCGCCGAACACGCCCGCTTCCCATAAGGGCAAGGCTGGCTCGGCGGGATGCGCCGGCGCCATGCTGGCGAAGAGGGGGGCTGCGGCCAGCAAGGCGCGCGCGACGTTCATGGGGGAACCGCGCAAGGTTTGCCGGCCTGCAGCGATTCCAGCGCCTTGTCGCTGAGGGCGCTCGATGTGCGGGCCTGCTGCGCCAGCGCGATGGCCTGGCGGAAATGAAATGCGGCCGCATCGTAGCGGCAGGCGGCGCTGGCGGCGCGTCCCGCTTCGTGGTGCAGCCGCGCCTGCCAAGCGCGATCGCCATGGCCCAGCTCGGCATTGTCGGCCGCGGCTGCGTAGTTGCGCAGGGCTTGCGCCCAATCACCCTGGCTGGCCGCTTCCCGCGCGAACTGCTCCTGCTGCGCCGCCGTGCGCAGTTCGATTTGCATGGAGCAGGCGCCCAGCGCCATCAGGACGAACGGCAGGACGAGGCAAGAGCGGAAGGACAGGAGTGTGGACATGGCGCCACTGTAGCGCATGGGAAGGCGCACACGTTTGCGCAGAACGCTTCAATCGCGGCTTTTTTGCAGCACTGATGACATATAATTTGCATACGACTTTGTTATCTTTGACACATCACCGAACAGGAGCACCATGTTTTCACGCAAATTCCATTCTTGTGCACAGCTGATGCTGGCTACCTTGCTGATGGGCTTTGTTGCCGCGTCCCCCGCACGCGCGCAGCAGGCGGCCGTCAAATTGCCGAATGTGGTGATCCTGGCCACGGGCGGCACCATCGCCGGCAGCGGCGCCGACAGCACCACCACCGTCGGCTATACCTCGGCCACCGTGGGCGTCGAGCGCCTGATCGCGGCCGTGCCGGAATTGAAGAAGGTGGCGAATGTGAAAGGCGAGCAAGTGTTCCAGATCGCCAGCGAAAGCATGGGCAACAGCCATTGGCTGACCCTGGCCAAGCGCATCAACGTGCTGCTGGCCTCGAACGATGTCGATGGCGTGGTCGTCACGCACGGCACCGACACCATCGAGGAAACGGCGTATTTCCTGAACCTGACCGTGAAAAGTCACAAGCCGGTCGTGGTGGTGGGCGCCATGCGTCCGTCGACGGCCATCTCGGCTGACGGCCCCATCAACCTGTACAACGCCGTGTTGCTGGCTGGCAGCAAGGACGCCGTGGGCAAGGGCGTGCTGGTGGCCTTGAACGACCAGATCAACGCCGCGCGCGAAGTCACCAAGACGAATACGTCCACCACCGACACCTTCAAGTCGCCGGAACTGGGCATGCTCGGCTACATCCAGGGCAGCAAGCCTTTCTTCTATCGCCAGTCGACGCGCAAGCACACGCTGGAATCGGAATTTGACATCAGCAAGCTCGACGCTCTGCCGCAAGTGGACATCGTCTACGGCTACGCCAACATGAACCGTGTCGGCATGGACGCCTTCATCGCCGCCGGCGCCAAGGGCATCATCCACGCGGGCGTGGGCGACGGCAGCGTGGCCGCGCAAATGAAGCCGGCCCTGGTGGAAGCGCGCCAGAAGGGCGTGCTGATCGTGCGTTCGAGCCGCGTCGGCCAGGGCATCGTGGCGCGCAATGGCGAAGCCAACGACGATGAACTCGATAGTGTCGTGTCCGACACCCTGAACCCGCAAAAAGCCCGCATCCTGCTGATGCTGGCCTTGACCAAAACCAACAGCACGCAAGAAATCCAGCGTATTTTCTACACATATTGATTCTTGTCGCGCCAGGCTCAGCCTCATCGGCTGAGCCTGGCTGATTTACGCTTGCCCGCTTTGCTGCCATACTTCGCTTCTGAATAATTTCCTGGCAGAAGCAGCAACACTGTTCCTTCTCCCCCCGTCCATGGCTATCCTGTCCGACATCATCCTGTATCCGATCAAATCGTGCGCCGGCATCCATTTGCGCGAGGCGGTCCTGACGCGCTCAGGGCTGATGAGCGAGCACGTGTTCGACCGCGAATGGATGGTGGTGGACGAGCAGGGCCGCTTCCTGACCCAGCGCGAACATCCGCGCATGGCGCTGATCGTGCCGTCCATCAAGGCCAGCACGCTGGAATTGCGTGCGCCGGGCATGCTGCGCCTGGAAATCGAACTGGGCTTGCCGCATCCGCAACTGGCCCCGGTGCTGGAGGTGCAGGTGTGGGACGATACCGTGCGCGCCTACGATTGCGACGAGGTGACGGCGACGTGGTTTTCCAAGGCCATCGGCGTGCCCTGCCGCCTCGTGCGCTTTCACCCGGACGTGGTGCGCGCCACCAGTACCACATGGACGGATGGCGTGGCCGCCTCGACCATGTTTGCCGACGGCTACCCGGTGCTGATCGCGGGCGCCGCCTCGCTGGCCGATGTCAACGACAAGCTGCGCGCCGCCGGCCGTGAAGCGCTGCCGATGAACCGCTTCCGGCCCAACCTCGTCATCGGCGACATCGGCGCCTTCGAGGAAGATTACGCCGACTTCCTGCAATTGGGCGCGACAACCTTGAAACCTGTCAAGCCGTGCTCGCGCTGCCCGATCCCGTCGGTGGACCAGGCCACGGGCGTGCCCGGCCCGGATCCGCTCGACGTCATGCATGGCTATCGCGCCAAGCCCGAGCTCGACGGCGCCATCTGCTTTGGCATGAACGCCATCGTCACCGAAGGCGGCGATGAGCGTATCGTGGTGGGGCAGGACATCGGTTTCGAACTGGCATTTTAAGCATGGTGCCCGTACACAAGGGTTTAAGGTTTCTATGAATCAAGCAATACCGCCGGACCCGCGCATTGCCAGCCTCGAAGCCGAAAACCAGGCCTTGCGCGCGCGCATGGCTTTTCTGCTGGAACAGGTCGAACGCAACCACGACATCATGTGCCGCCACCAGGCGTTCGACCTGGAAATCGTCAGCGCGTCCACGTTTCCCGAACTGATCGGCACCATCTTCCGCACCCTGCCCGTGATTTCCGACCTCGACGGCGTCACCTTGAGCCTGCTCGACGAGGATGACGATATCGTGCTGGTGATGGAAAAGCTGGGCGTCGATTTCACGGCCTTCCCGCAGTTGCTGTTCGTGCATGCCGTGGCGGAGCTGGGGTTTACCTCGCCGGCGCCGGCGGCCGAGGGCGAAGCGGCCTTGCCGCCATCGCCGTCGCTCGGTGCCTTCGATGCGGCCGTGCATGGCCCGCGTTTTCCGCAGATCGAATCTCTGCGCAGCGTGGCGCTGGTGCCCTTGTTGCGCAACAAGCGCCTGATCGGCAGCCTGAACCTGGCCAGCAGCGACGTGACGCGCTTTACGCCCGCGCTGGGCACGGATTTCATCAAGCACATGGCGTCCATCATCGCCATTTGCCTGGAAAACGTGATCAGCAATGAAATGCTCAAATACATCGGCTTGACCGATTCCCTGACGGGCGTCTACAACCGGCGTTATATCGACCGCCGCCTGCTGGAAGAAATCGCCCGCGCGCGGCGCCAGAATTATTGCATCTCATGCATGTATATCGATATCGACCATTTCAAGCTGTTCAATGACAAGCATGGGCACCAGGGCGGCGATGAAGTGCTGCGCGAAGTGGCTACGCGCATCCGCACGGAATTGCGCCGCTCCGATGCGCTGGGCCGCTTCGGCGGCGAAGAATTCGTCGTGCTGCTGATCGACGCCGACCTCGACAGCGCGACCTTCGTGGCCGAGCGTATACGCGCCAGCATCGCCGGCACCATGTTCGACTTGCCGGGCAGCGCGCAGGCGTGGGTCAGCGTGTCGATCGGCGTGGCCAGTCTGGAAGCGGACGCGGCGCTGCTCCCGATCGAAACGGTGGCGCAGCAACTGGTGGCGCACGCCGATCAGGCCCTGTACCAGGCCAAGGCCGAAGGCCGCAACAAGGTCGTCAGCTGGCAGGCGCAGCCCGGCTAATCATTTCAATAGCAAGGTTTCGGCCTTGGCCACGGCGTCGGCCGTGCCGCGCAGCACCACCACGTCGCCGCTGGCCAGCTGCGTTTCCGGGCTGACATCGAGGCTGCCGCGGCCGCGGCGGATGGCCGTCACAAACGCGCCGCAGCCGGCTACATCGATCGCACTCAGGGGCAAGTCCACGCAATGCGCGCCTTCGCTGACGGTGACCGTATGCAGGCGTTCCAGCTCCGCATCGTCGCCAGCGTCGCTGGAGCCGTGGAAATAGCCGCGCAGGGACGCATAGCGTTCCTCGCGCGCCGCCTGCACGCGGTGCACCACGCGGCGCAGGGGCACGCCCATCATGATCAAGGCGTGCGAAGCGAGCATCAAACTGCCTTCCATTAATTCCGGCACTACTTCGGCCGCACCTGCCTTCTTCAGCTGGTCGAGGTCGGTATCGTCGTGGCTGCGCACGATGACGGGCAAGGTCGGCGCCATTTCTTTGAGTAAATGCAATAACTTCAGTGCCGAGGGCGTGTTGGCATACGTGATCACCACGGCGCTGGCCCGGTAGATGCCGGCCGCCACCAGGCTTTCGCGCCGGCCCGCGTCGCCATACGAGACGTGGGCGCCGGCCAGCTGCGCTTCCTGCACCCGTTCCGGGTCCAGGTCCAGCGCGTGGTATTCGATCTTTTCTTCCGCCAGCAGGGTGGCCAGGCTTTGCCCGCTGCGCCCGAAGCCGGCGATCAGCACGTGTTTCTGCGACGCCATCGTGCGCGTGGCGATCTTCGTCAGCGCCAGCGATTGCATCATCCAGTCGTTGGCGGCCAGTTTCATGACGATGGCGTCGGACTTGGCGATGAGGAAGGGCGCCACCAGCATCGACAGCACCATCGAGGCCAGCACCACCTGCACGACGAACGGGTCCATCAGCTTGATGCCGCCGGCCAGATTCAGCAGCACGAAGCCGAACTCGCCCGCCTGCGCCAGTCCCAGCCCCGTGCGCAGGGCCACGCCGTTGCTGGAGCCGAACAGCCGGGCCAGGCCCGCGATCAGGGCGAATTTCAGCAGCACGGGGCCGCACAGCAGCAGCAGGACGAGCCACCAGTTCTCAAACACCACGCGGATATTGAGCAGCATGCCGACGGTGATGAAGAACAGGCCCAGCAGCACGTCGCGGAAGGGCTTGATATCCTCTTCCACCTGGTGCTTGAATTCCGTTTCGGAAATGAGCATGCCGGCAACAAACGCGCCCAGGGCCAGCGACAGTCCCGCCCGCTCCGTGATCCAGGCCGCGCCCAGCGTGATCAGCAGCAGATTGAGCATGAACAATTCCTGCGAGCGTCGCTTGGCGACGATGGTCAGCCAGCCGCGCACCATCTTCTGGCCGAGGAACAGCAGCAGGATCAGCACGACCAGGGCCTTGCCGCCGGCCCAGGCCAGGGTTTCGGCCAGGTTGTCCGAATCGCGGGTGAGGGCGGGAATCAGGATCAGCAGGGGCACGACGGCCAGGTCCTGGAACAGCAGGATGCCGATAATCTTGCGGCCGTGTTCGCTTTCAAGTTCCAGCCGCTCCGTGAGCATTTTCGAGACGATGGCCGTCGAGGACATGGCCAGCGCCCCGCCCAGGGCGAACGCGGCTTGCCAGCTCAGGTGGATGTAGGCGGACAGGTAGCGCCCGACGAACCAGCCGAAGACGACGGTGGCGATGATGGTGGTGACCACCTGCGCCATGCCAAGGCCGAAAACGATGCGCCGCATGGCGAGGAACTTGGGCAGAGAAAACTCGAGCCCGATGGAAAACATCAGGAAGACGACGCCGAACTCGGCCAGGGTGTGGCTGGCTTCATTTTCCGCCGCCAGGCCCAGCGCATGGGGGCCGATGACGATGCCGACGGCCAGGTAGCCGAGCATGGGCGGCAAATGCAACATTCTGAAAGCGACCACGCCCAGCACGGCGCTGCCGAGTAACATCAGGGTCAGTTCAAGCGAGGAAAACATGGGTTGCCCGGTGCGGTCAATGGAAATCGTTGTTTGTTGTGACTGGCAAGTTTTTTGCTTTCCTAATTCGTTTATACTTTGGGCATGAGTGTAACCCATGAAAAAACAATGCTGAAAGCTTTTGATCGAATTGACATGCAAGCGACCACCGAGCGCGCCGTCGCGCTGGCCCGCACCACCTTGCAGATCGAGTCCGACGCCATCAATGCGCTGCACGCGCGCCTGGCCACGGACGACAGCGTGGGCCGCGCCGTGGCGATGTTGCTGCAATGCAAAGGGCGCGTCGTCGTCTCGGGCATCGGCAAGTCCGGCCATATCGCGCGCAAGATTGCCGCCACCCTCGCTTCCACCGGCACGCCGGCCCTGTTCGTGCATCCGGCCGAAGCGGCCCATGGCGACCTGGGCATGGTCACCTCGGACGATGCTTTTATTGCCATCTCTTACTCGGGCGAGTCGTCCGAACTGATGGCCATCATGCCCGTCGTCAAGCGCATGGGCGGCGTACTGATTTCCATGACGGGTAAACCGAACTCGAGCCTGGCCCAGTTGGCCGATGTGCACCTGGATATTTCTGTTGAGAAAGAAGCCTGTCCGCTGAACCTGGCGCCGACGGCCAGCACCACCGTCACCCTGGCCTTGGGCGACGCGATCGCCGTGGCCTTGCTCGACTTGCGCGGCTTCAAGGAAGAAGATTTCGCCCGTTCGCATCCGGGCGGCGCCCTGGGCCGTCGCCTGCTGACGCACGTGCATGACGTCATGCGCAGCGGCGAACGGGTGCCGAAGGTGCCCGTGGGGGCGTCCTTGCTGCAGGCGCTGGAAGAAATGACGAAGAAGGGCATGGGCATGACGGCCGTCGTCGATGCGGACGACCGCCCCGTGGGCGTGTTTACGGATGGCGACTTGCGCCGCATGTTCGAGCGCGTGCAGGATTTCACGCAAGTGGCGATCCGCGACGTCATGCATGCGCAGCCGCGCAGCATCGCGCCCGAACGCCTGGCTGTCGATGCCGTGGCCGTGATGGAACAGTTCCGCATTAACCAGATGCTGGTCGTCGATGCCGACGGCAAGCTGGTGGGCGCCCTGCATATCCATGATCTGACGCAAGCGAAGGTGATCTGATGGATAGCGTAGCGGACAATCTGGCACGCGCAGCCAAGGTCAAACTGATGATCTTTGACGTCGATGGCGTGCTCACCGACGGCAGCCTGCATTTCGGCCCCGATGGCGAAATGATGAAAACGTTTAATGTGTATGATGGCCTGGGCATCAAGCTGCTGCAGGAATCGGGTGTGCAGACGGCCATCATCAGCGCGCGCCGCTCGGCCATCACGGCGCGCCGCGCGCAAGACCTGGGCATTACCCATGTGCACCAGGGCGGTCACGACAAGCTGACGCCGTTTCGCGAACTGCTGGCGCTGACGGGCTTGACGGAAGAGCAATGCGGCTACATCGGCGACGACGTCATCGATGCGCCCATCCTGCGCCGCGTGGGCTTTGCCGTCAGCGTGCCGGGCGGGCGTCCGGAAGCGCAGGGCCTGGCGCACCATGTGACGCAGGCCGGCGGCGGCCGCGGCGCGGTGCGCGAAATCTGCGAATTCCTGCTGCGCGCCCAGGACAACTATGCGCGCGTCATGGCGCCGTTCCTGGAGTGAGGTGCGCCTTGCCGCCAGTGACCTATGAAAGAGTGAAACCCTATGCGTAAGCCAGGAGGCGCCCATCGCTGGCGCATGATTTTTACCCTGCTGGGCGCGGTCGTCGTCGCGCTGGCCAGCTTTTGGCTGCTTGAAGTGATGAACAAGAATGGCCAGGACATCAGGGCCAGCAAGCATCTGGATGAGCCCGACTATTTCATTACCAATTTCAGCTTGGTGCGCATGGACTTGACGGGTAAGCCCAGCTATATCGTATCGGGCAACAAGCTCACGCATTATCCGGCCGACGATTCGTCCGATATCGACCAGCCCTTCGTGCGCAAGCTTACGCCCGGCATGCCGCCGTTGAACATGAATGCGGAACTGGCGCATATCGACCAGGACAATACCCGGCTGCAACTGCACCGCAAGGTCGTGATCGACCGCGTGGCCAGTCCGAAGGCACAGAACCTGACGGTCAGGACGGAAGCGCTGACGGTGTTTCCGGACGAAGAACGAATGGAAACGGACGTGCCTGTCAATATCCTGACGGGCGCCTCGCGCATCAATGGTATCGGCATGAAGGCCAATAACGCCACTGGCGTGGTGGAAGTGCAGAATGCGCTGCGCATGGTCCTCCCGCCGAAACCGCGCCCGGCCGCGGCGGCAAAATGACAGAATGAAACAAGGAAACCATACTATGAAGAACATCTTGCTGTTGAGCGTATTTTCTCTGGCCCTCATGGGCGTGGCGCATGCCGAGAAGGCCGATTCCGAGAAGGAAGCCGTCATCACGGCGCGTAGCGGTCACGTCGATGACGTCAAGCAGATTCGTACCCTGACGGGCGACGTCGTGCTGGTCAAGGGCACGCTGACCATGAAGGCGGGCCGGGCCCTGATCACGGAAGACCCGCAAGGCTACCAGTTCATCACCTTCTGGGCCGATCCCGGCAAGCTGGCCACCTTCCGCCAGAAGCGCGATGGCGCCGGCGACCTGTGGGTCGAAGGCGAAGCGGAGCGTGTTGAATACGACAACAAGACGGAAGTGGTGAAACTGTTTTCCAAAGCCAAGCTGACGCGCCTGGAAGGCACGAAAGTGACCGACGTGGCCAATGGCGCCTTCATCTCGTATGACAGCCGCAAGGAAGTATTCAAGATGGAAAATTCCGACAGCGGCACCAGCACCTCCGATGGCGGCAGCGTGCGCATGGTGATCCAGCCGAAGACCAAGGCGCCCGCGGCGGAGAAAGCCCCGGCCACGCCTGCGCCAGGAACGAAATAATGGACAATACCCGTTGCGGCAGCACCCTGATCGTTCGCGGACTGCAAAAAACCTATGGCAAGCGGCAAGTCGTGCATGATGTCTCGCTGCAAGTCGAATGCGGCGAAGTGGTGGGGCTGCTGGGCCCGAACGGCGCCGGCAAGACCACCTCGTTCTACATGATCGTCGGGCTGGTGCCGTCGGACGGCGGCAGCATCGACATCAGCGGCGTGGACATTTCCAGCCTGCCGATCCACCGCCGCGCGCAGATGGGCCTGTCGTATCTGCCGCAGGAGGCGTCCGTGTTCCGCAAGCTGACGGTGGAAGACAATATCCGCGCCGTACTGGAAATCCAGACCGTCGAAGGCCGTCCTTTGAAGAAGGCCGAGATCGAGGAACGCCTGGATAAACTGCTGGCCGACTTGCAGATTGAAAAGTTGCGCGAGAATCAGGCGCTGTCCCTGTCGGGCGGCGAGCGCCGCCGCGTGGAAATCGCCCGTGCCCTGGCCACCGATCCCCGTTTCGTGCTGCTCGACGAACCGTTTGCCGGCGTCGATCCGATCGCCGTGATCGAGATCCAGCGCATCGTGCGCTTCTTGAAGGAGCGCAATATCGGCGTGCTGATCACCGATCATAATGTGCGCGAGACGCTGGGTATTTGCGATCGTGCCTACATCATCAACCAGGGCTCGGTACTGGCGTCGGGACGCCCCGACGACATCATCGCGAACGAGTCGGTACGCCGGGTCTATCTGGGCGAACACTTCCGCATGTAAGCCAATGAAACAATCATTGCAGCTGCGCACTTCGCAGCACCTGGCACTGACGCCGCAGTTGCAGCAATCGATACGCCTGTTGCAATTGTCTACGCTGGAATTGCACCAGGAACTCGAGCAACTGCTGACGGACAATCCCTTGCTCGAGCGCCTAGACGATCCGCTCGACCGTTCGCTGCGCCTGCTGTCCGACGGGGCTTTGAGCTCCACGGCGGCGCCGGCCGAAGCGCCGCCCCAGCCGCCTGGCCAGGAGGCGCCCGCGGCGCCGGCCGAAGTGGAAACCTTTGACGGCGAGGCGGGCGAGGGCCCGGCCGCCGCCGATGGCGGCGACAGCGACTGGAGCGAAGCGAGCCGGGGCAAGGCGCCCGACGACGAAGATTCCCGCCCGCAACTGGAGGCCCATCACTGCACCCTGCGCGAACACCTGATGGAGCAGATGCGCGTGACGGTGCTTGAATTGCGCGACCGCGCGCTGGTCGAGCTGATCATCGACGCGCTCGATGATAATGGCTATCTGGAAGAGTCGCTCGACGACATTCTGGCGCGCCTGCCGGAAGAGCTGGAAATCGATGCCGACGAGATGCGCACGGCCTTGTCGCTGCTGCAAAGTTTCGATCCGCCCGGCGTGGGCGCGCGCAATGCATCCGAATGCCTGGCCCTGCAAATCAAGCGCTTGCCGCACATCGCCATGGTGACGCGGCGCATGGCCCTCGTCATCGTGGAAAAGCACCTGGCCTGGTTTGCCCAGCGCGATTTCAACAAGCTGAAAAAAGCCCTCGACTGCGACGATGAAGACTTGCGCGAAGCGCAGACGGTGATTCGCCAGTGCAATCCGCATCCGGGCGCCGTGTTCGCCTCGGACGTGTCCGATTACGTGGTGCCCGACGTCGTCGTCAAGCGCGCGCGCAATGGCTGGCAAGTGACCCTGAACAACGACGTCATGCCGCGCCTGCGCGTGAACGCCATGTACGCCAACCTGCTCAAGCAGGGCAAGGGCGAAGGCGCCATGGGCGCACAGTTGCAGGAAGCCAAGTGGCTGATCAAGAATATGCGCCAGCGCTTCGACACGATCCTGCGTGTGGCGCAGGCGATAGTAGAAAGACAAAAGAACTTTTTCTCGCATGGGGCCGTTGCCATGCGCCCCCTTGTGCTCCGTGAAATAGCTGATACACTGGGTTTACACGAGAGTACTATCTCGCGGGTAACAACTCAAAAGTACATGCTGACCCCGCACGGCATGTTCGAGTTGAAATATTTCTTTGGTAGCCACGTCGCCACCGAAGCGGGGGGCGAAGCGTCATCGACGGCGATACGGGCATTGATCGTGCAACTGACAGGAGCAGAAGACCCTAAAAATCCTTTATCCGACAGTAAGATTGCGGACATGCTGGGGGAACAAGGCATGGTGATTGCGCGACGTACTGTTGCCAAATACCGGGAAGCGTTAAAAATTCCGCCAGTGAGCCTGCGTAAGTGTTTGTAAGTTTTTTTCGGTTCCTCTGCGGGCCGGAGTCGATGGACCGCACGAACCCGATCATCTTTAGGAGTGTGTATGAATCTCACCATCAGCGGACATCATCTCGAAGTGACACCAGCCATCCGTGAATACGTACAAACGAAGCTGGAGCGCGTGAAACGTCATTTCGATCAAGTCATCGATATCGCCGTGATTCTGACCGTGGATAACCTCAAAGAGAAAGAAAAACGTCAAAAGGCCGAAGTCAACCTGCGTTTGAGCGGCAAGACCGTCTATGTGGAAAGCCTGGCGCACGACCTGTACGCCGCGATCGATACCCTGATCGACAAGCTCGATAGGCAAGTGATGAAATACAAAACCAAAGTGCAAGGGCACGGTAAAGAGGCGATCAAGCATCTGCCAGACAACTCCGAGGAAGACGCCGTCGTCGCCGTCTAAGGCCACCCGCTTCCAGCAGTTGTGATCAACTAAGGGCGCACATTGCGCCCTTTTTTGCGTCCAGCGAAACGCAATGTGCCCCGCGCAGGCGCTAGAATGTTTGCACTTTCACTTCTTTCCTGCCTGCCATGAGCGACCTCGTCCAGATTTCCATCCGCCACCGCACGGGCCACATCGTGCTCGACCGTCCAAAAGCCTTGAATTCCCTGTCGCTGGAGATGGTGCGCGCCCTGAGCGCGGCCTTGCTGGCCTGGCGCGATGATCCGCAGGTGGACGCCGTCATCATTCGCTCCAGCAGCGAGAAAGGCCTGTGCGCCGGCGGCGACATCCGTTTCTTTTACGATGCGGGCCTGGCCACGCCGCAAGGGGGCAGCGCGCTGCTGGAAGATTTCTTTACGGAAGAATACGCTTTAAATCATTTGATCCATTTTTATCCGAAACCGTATATCGCTGTGATGGATGGCGTGGTGATGGGCGGCGGCATGGGCGTGGCGCAAGCGGGGCCCGGCAACCGCCTGCGCATCGTCACGGGCCGCACGCGCATGGCCATGCCGGAAGTCAATATCGGCCTGTTCCCCGACGTGGGCGGCAGTTATTTTTTATCCCGCCTGGCAGGCCAGCTGGGCCTTTACCTGGGCTTGACGGGCTTGACGATCAACGCGGCCGACGCCCTGTACACGGGCCTGGCCGATGTCTACCTGCCCGAGGCGCAGATGGGGGCGCTGCTGGCCCTGTTCGAGTCGACGCCGGGCGAGGCCTTGCCGGTCGCCATCAAGGCGCTGGCGGCCCCGTTTCAGGCCGAGGCGGGCGCTTCTGCCCTG
Source organism: Janthinobacterium glycogeni (assembly GCF_051380725.1). Lineage (NCBI taxonomy): Bacteria > Pseudomonadati > Pseudomonadota > Betaproteobacteria > Burkholderiales > Oxalobacteraceae > Janthinobacterium > Janthinobacterium glycogeni. The sequence continues at coordinate 141,381 of NZ_JBNYXP010000008.1, forward strand.
GCCACGGCGCGCGCGGCGCTGGACCGCCATTTCAGCGCGGGTTCGGTGGCGGCCATCATGGCCTCGCTGGCGCAGGACGATGGCGCATTCGCCGCCAGGGCGCTGGCGGCCATGCGCCTGCGCTCTCCCTTGATGATGTCGGTGACTTTGGAATTGCTGCAGCGGGGCGCCCACCTGGGCGTGGCCGATTGCCTGCGCATGGAGCGCACGGTGGTGCGCCGCAATTTCGAGCATGGCGAAGTGCTCGAGGGCGTGCGCGCGCTGGTGGTCGACAAGGACAATGCGCCGCGCTGGAATCCCGCCAGCCTGGACGAAGTCGACGCGGCCATGGTGGCGCGCTTCTTTGTGCCCGTCTGGCCTGCGCAGGCGCATCCGCTGCGCCACCTCGATTAACTAGGAGCGCTCGCGATGGCGCAGTACGACTCTTTCCTTGGGGCCGAAATACTGCGCCAGCCGCTCCGCCATGTACACGGAGCGGTGCTGGCCGCCCGTGCAGCCGAGGGCCACCGTCAGGTAGCTGCGGTTGTCGGACTTGAACGACGGCAGCCATTTCTCGATGAAGGCGCGGATGTCGGCCAGCAGCTCCAGCGCGCTCGGCTGCGCGTCGAGGAAGGCGATCACGGGCGCGTCGCGGCCATCGAGCGGGCGCAGGGCCAGGTCGTAATAGGGATTGGGCAAGGCCCGCACGTCGAAGACGAAATCGGCATCGAGCGGCACGCCCAGCTTGAAGGCGAACGATTCGAAGAACAGGGTCAGCGGCGCGCGTTCGGAGGCGACGATATCCTTGATCCACGCGCGCAGTTTGTTGGCGCTCAGTTCCGAGGTATCGATCACATGGCCCAGCTGCTCGATGGCCGACAGACGTTCGCGTTCTTCCGAGATGCACTCGATCAGGGTGCGACGGCTGGCCGGATTCTGGTTCGGGCGCAATTCGTGGGACAGCGGATGGCTGCGCCGTGTTTCCGAGAAGCGCGCTACCAGCGAATGCGTGGTGGCTGTCAGGAACATGACCTTGACGTCGTGCCCCTGGTCGCGCAGCAGCGCGACATTGTGCGGCAAGCTGACGAGCGACTCGGCGCTGCGCGCATCGACGGCCACGGCCAGCTGCGGCGTGCCTTCGTCGAGCAAGGTTTGCACCAGGCTGGGCAGCAAGGCCGGCGGCAGGTTGTCGACACAATAGTAGCCGGTATCTTCCAGCACATTGAGCGCGACGGATTTACCGGAGCCGGATATTCCGGTGATAAGGACGATATGCATACACCGATCATACAATAAAGATCGGCGCTCTGCTCCCAAGGCAATTATCTTTACAAATTATTGCAATTATTGTTCGAGCATTGCTTGTTTAATTGTTGCCATGGGCGTCAATGTGGGGTCAGACCCGTCGGGTCGGACCCCGGTAATTAGTCACCACTCATTGCCAAACGTTGCCGCTCCATGAACTCCTGCAAGGTATCGATGCCGCGCAGCTGCAGTATCGTGTTGCGCACGGCCGCTTCCAGCAGCACGGCGATGTTGCGGCCGGCGGCGACGGGGATGACGACCTTGCGCACGGGCAGACCGAGTACGTCTTCCGTAGGGAACAGGAAGGGCAGGCGCTCGACTTCTTCTTCCAGCGCGTTGCGGCGCACCAGGTGCACGATCAGTTTCAAACGCATCTTGCGGCGCACGGCCGTTTCGCCAAAGATGGCCTTGATGTCGAGCAAGCCCAGGCCCCGCACTTCCAGCAGGTTTTGCAGCAGGGGAGGGCAGCGGCCTTCGATCATGTTGGGCGCGATGCGCGAGAATTCGACGGCGTCGTCGGCCACCAGGCCGTGGCTGCGCGAAATCAGCTCCAGGCCCAGCTCGCTCTTGCCCAGACCCGAATCGCCCGTGATCAGCACGCCCACGCCCAGCACGTCCATGAACACGCCGTGCATGATGATGCGCTGCGCCAGTTTTTTCGACAGGTAGACGCGCAGGAAGTCGATCACTTGCGCGGCCGGCAGCGGGGTGGAGAACAGGGGAATGTTTTGCTCGTCGCAGATGGCGAGGATGTCGGGCGGCGTTTCCAGCCCTTGCGCGATGATCAGCGCGGGCGGACCGCCGGCGATCAGCTCGCCGATCACGTGGGTGCGCGTGTTGACCTTCAGGCGCTGATAGTAATTGATTTCCTGGTGGCCGAAGACCTGGATGCGGCCCGGATGGATCAGGTTCAAGTGGCCTACCTGGTCGGCGGCCGACGAGACGTCGCCCGAGATCAGGCGTTCGCCGCCGGGGAAGCCGGCGAACCAGCCCAGTTGCAGACTTTCACGATTATCGTCGTACAGGCGTTGTATCGTCAGCGGCGTTTGCAACATGGCAGTCTTCTTCAGGAGTGGAGGAATACCTGAAGTTTAACCCGCCGCTTGCAGACTGGGTTGCCAATTGACGATGCGCGAATGCACGGATTTCGGTTCCGGATCCGTGGCCAGGGCCGTGCGGAAAGCGTCGTCGGAAAACATTTCGGCGATTTCCGACAGGATTTCCAGATGTTGCTGGGTGACATGGTCGGGAATCAGCAGGAAAAACAGCAGATTGACGGGTTTGCCATCGGGCGACTCGAATGGAATCGGCTCGGCCAGGCGCACAAAGGCGCCCAGCGGCGATTTCAAGGTCTTGCTGCCCTTGACCCTGCCGTGCGGCACGGCCACGCCATGACCCAGCCCAGTCGAGCCCAGGCGTTCGCGGGCAAACAGATTGTCCGAGACGGTAGAGCGGGCGATGCCGTAATTGTTTTCGAAGATCAGGCCGGCTTGCTCGAAGGCGCGCTTTTTACTGGAAACTTCCAGGTCCAGCAGGACGTTTTCGAGGGATAATATTTTGCTAAGATTAGTCATGACACTCAATGAAATGGTGCAATGCGCAGAGGGCTTGCGAGCCGAATTATAGGCCTGTTTTCGCGGCCTGTAACGCCAATTCTCAACAGTATACGCCCGCTGCGGGCGCAGTGGGCGCTACAGCCAATGTGGTCATCATTTTAGCAAAAAAATAACATCGGCGTGTATCGGCTATTTCTTGATTAAAAACACGCGGCGCGCCGGTTTTTCCGCCGCCGAATGCCGATTTTCCGATTTTTCAGCGTCTTTGACATGCTCTGCGGCACTACTGCAACGTTGTTTTAAAACACAGCCAACATTCCTGATGGCATGGTTTTGGGTTGTCGCTTGGGATTACTGGCGCGCGTTGCGCAGATTGCCCGGCATCGCTCCCGTGCTGAAGTTGCTGCGCCAGGGGTTGATGTCGAGCCCGCCGCGGCGCGTATAGCGCGCATACACGGACAGTTTTTGCGGTTTGCACTGACGCAAGATATCAACAAAGATGCGCTCCACGCATTGCTCGTGGAACTCATTGTGTTCGCGAAAACCGATCAGGTAGCGCAACAGGCTTTCCTGGTCGATCTGCGGCCCCGCATACTCGATCTGCACGCTGCCCCAGTCGGGCTGGCCCGTCACCAGGCAATTCGATTTGAGCAGGTGCGAGACGAGCTTTTCTTCCACGGGCGCCTCATCGAGCGCCGCCTTCAACAGCAGCGGCGAGGGCGTGTATTGCGTGATTTCCAGGTCCAGGCGGTCGAGCAGCACGCCGTCGAACTCGCCCATTTTCAGCTTGCCGAAATCTTCCTGCAAGGTCAGTTCCACTTGCACGGGCGCGCCAAAACCGTTCGACAAATCCTGCTTGAGCAGGGCCAGCAGCGCTTGCGGGCTGTCCAGCCTGGTCTGGTTGAACGAATTTAAATAGAGCTTGAACGACTTCGATTCGATGATGTTGGGCGAATCGGCCGGCGCGCTGATCTTGGCGATGGCCACCTGCGGCTTGCCGCGCTGGTTCAGCCACGACAGTTCATACGCATTCCAGATATCGAGGCCGAAGAACGGTAATGTGCCGCGCAATTCCAGCTCGTCGCGCTTGCCCTGGCGCGGAATGGGAAACAGCAGTTCCGGCGCGTAATCGGTGCGGTAGGCGGAGCTTTTGCCCAGCGGGGATTGTTCGGCGAGGTCGTTGGTGGTGGTCATGGTCGTGTGGCGTGAATTCAGTCAAGCACGCATGGTAGCCTATTTCGGGGTCAGACCCGTCGGGGGAATGCGCCCCGGTGGGACGCATTCCGATCGCGAAGCGACTGACCTGTTATTGCCCGAGGAACAGCTTATACACAGGATTGCTGCTCTCATCCCAGTAACGGTACCCCAGAGTATCGAGGAAGCGGGCGAATTCTCCCATCTCGTCGGGCGGCACTTGCAGGCCGATCAGGATGCGGCCCACGTCGCCGCCTTGGCTGCGGTAATGGCACAAGGAAATATTCCAGTTCGGCGCCATGCTGTCGAGGAAGCGCATCAGCGCACCCGGGCGTTCGGGGAATTCGAAGCGGTACAGCAACTCGTCCTGCGCCAGCCGGCTCTTGCCCCCCACCAGGTGGCGGATGTGCGACTTGGCCAGTTCGTCGTGGGTCAGGTCCAGGGTCTTGAATTCATGTTCCTCGAACGTCTTCGCCAGCACGCTGGACTCATGCCGGTCGGCAATCTGGATGCCGACGAACACGTGCGCGGCTTTTTCATCGCTGATGCGGTAATTAAATTCCGTCACGTTGCGCGCGCCGATGAGCGAGCAGAAACGCTTGAAGCTGCCCCGCTGTTCGCGCATGGTGACGGCGAACACGGCTTCGCGGAATTCGCCCAGCTCGGCCCGTTCCGCCACAAAACGCAAACGGTCGAAATTCATGTTGGCGCCGCTGGCGATGGTGACCAGGGTTTCATTGTTGACGGGGTGCTTGGTCAGGCTGGCCCGTTCCACATAGGCCTTGGCGCCGGCGATGGCCAGCGCGCCGGACGGCTCCAGAATACTGCGCGTATCCGTAAACACATCCTTGATGGCGGCGCAGATAGCGTCCGTGTCGACCGTGATGATTTCATCGACATACGCCTGCACCAGGCGGAAGGTTTCCTCGCCGGCCAGGCGCACGGCCGTGCCGTCGGCAAACAGGCCCACGTCGTTCAGGGTCACGCGCTCGCCCGCCTTCAGCGAGCGGGCCATGGCGTTCGAATCGACGCTTTGCACGCCGATGATCTTGATATCGGGACGAATCTGTTTCACGTAGGCGGCAATGCCGGCGATCAGGCCGCCGCCGCCAATGGGGGCGAAGATGGCGTGGATGGGGCCGGCGTGCTGGCGCAGGATTTCCATGCCGATCGTGCCCTGGCCGGCGATCACGTCCGGGTCGTCGAACGGGTGCACGAAGGTCAGCTTCTGTTCCTTTTCCAGGGTCAGCGCATGGTTGTAGGCATCCGTGTACGACTCGCCGTGCAGCACCACCTCCACGTTCACGCCGCCGCGTCCCTTGACCGCCTCGACTTTCACCAGCGGCGTGGTGGTCGGCATGACGATGACGGCGCGGCAGCCCATGCGCGCGGCAGACAGGGCCACGCCCTGGGCATGGTTGCCGGCCGAGGCGCAAATCACGCCGCGCTTGCGTTCCGCTTCGCTGAGCTTGGACATCTTGTTGTAGGCGCCGCGAATCTTGAAGCTGAACACGCTTTGCATGTCTTCGCGCTTGAAGTAAATCTGGTTGTTCAGGCGCTGCGACAGGGCAGGGGCCAGTTCCAGAGGCGTTTCGGTGGCGACGTCATAGACGCGGGCGGTCAGGATTTTCTTGAGGTAGTCGATGTTCATAGTCTGCAAGCAAGTGATTCTGGGCCAGAAAGGGTCTGGAGCGTGTCTGTCGATAGCGGCGGCGCCGCGGCGGATAGCCTGGCGACAATAATGCTCTGTGGAACTGCGGGCGGGTCTGCCTTTGCCGGCCGGCGCGTTGTGTGCGGCGCCCAGGCTGCTCTTCATTATAATGGAGAGCCTTACCGCATCGCGAAGTGTTCCATGATCGAATCCGCAATCGCCTGGCTGCTGCAGCTGATCGCAGCACCGGAAGTCGGGCTGACATCGGTCTTTCTGATCAGCTTTATTTCCGCCACCTTGTTGCCGCTCGGCTCTGAGCCGGCCGTGTTTGCCGTCATCAAGGCCAATCCCGCGCTGTTCTGGGCCGCCATCGGCGTCGCCACCCTGGGCAATACCCTGGGCGGCATCGTCGACTACTGGCTCGGCTACCGGGCCAAGCAGGCGTTCGCGAAGGAACGCGACACGCGCTGGTTCCGCTGGCTGGCCCGCTATGGCGCCAAGACCATGCTGCTGGCCTGGCTGCCCATCGTGGGCGACCCCCTGTGCACCCTGGCCGGCTGGCTCAAGCTGCCGTTCTGGCCCAGCGTGGCTTACATGGCCGTCGGCAAGTGCGCGCGCTACCTGACCATGACGGGCTTGCTGCTCTACGTGCCCGATGGCGTATGGCACCGGATTGGCCAGATGCTGGCTTGAATGGGACTGCCTGCAACGCTCGTTTGCCCCATTTTTGGGCAGTTCGATAGTTCGCAGCAGAGTCCGATTCTTGGCATTTTTGCGTCAAAAAATCATGGGAGCTGGTTTTTTATTCATGTAAAAGTGGGATTTTCCATATTTGCTATGGTGGCGGGTGTGGTGCTTAAACCTTGGGCGGCATAAGGCTGTTCCCGCATGGTGCGGCGCAATAAGATAAAATGCACCTTTAGGGTCCAGTCCACACCGTCACCACACTCCATGAACGCTCCCGCACAAATCCAAGCTTTACTGGCAGAAACGCCGAATGGTCCCGCAGCAAGCCGCCTGCGCGAAATCCCGTATAACTACACGTCGTTTTCCGATCGCGAGATCGTCATACGCCTGTTGGGGGAGGACTCCTGGCGCCTGCTCGACGAGCTGCGCGGCGCCCGCCAGACGGGCCGTTCGGCCCGCATGCTGTACGAGGTGCTGGGCGATATCTGGGTGGTGCGCCGCAACCCCTATCTGCAGGATGACTTGCTCGACAATCCGAAGCGCCGCCAGGGCTTGATCGATGCCTTGCATCACCGTCTGGCCGAAGTCGACAAGCGCCGCCTGTCCATCGATGCGGCCGGCGGCGACGTGGCCGCCAGCGGCGAGACGCCGGAAGTGGCGCAGGCGCGCAGCCGCAACGTCGAGCTGCTGCTGAAAGCGGCCAGCAAGGCAGTGGCCGACTTTGGCGACGAATTCCGCCAGACCTACGATTTGCGCAAGCGCACGGTCAAGGTGCTGGGCCGCTACACGGAAAAACACAATGTGCGCTTCGACGGCATGACGCGCGTGTCGCACGTGACGGACGCCACCGACTGGCGCGTGGAATACCCGTTCGTCGTGCTCACGCCCGACACGGAAGAGGAAATGGCGGGCCTGGTCAAGGGCTGTATCGAGCTGGGGCTGACCATCATCCCGCGCGGCGGCGGCACCGGTTACACGGGCGGCGCGATTCCATTGACGCCCATGTCGGCCGTCATCAACACGGAAAAACTGATCACCCTGGGCGCCGTGGAAATGACGGTCTTGCCGGGATTGAGCCACGAATACGCGACGATCAATTCGGGCGCGGGCGTGATCACGAACAAGGTCTCGGAAGCGGCGGAAAAGGCCGGTTTCGTGTTTGCCGTCGACCCGACGTCGGCGCATGCTTCTTGCATCGGCGGCAACGTCGCCATGAATGCGGGCGGCAAGAAGGCCGTACTGTGGGGCACGGCGCTCGATAACCTGGCGTCGTGGCGCATGGTCGACCCGAACGGCGACTGGCTCGACGTGACTCGCCTCGACCATAACCTGGGCAAGATCCACGATATCGCGCTGGCACGTTTCCAGCTGGAATGGCGTCACCCGAGCACGCGCGACGCCACAAAACCGAACGCGCCGTTCAAGACGGAAATCCTGGAAATTCCTGGCCGTAAATTCCGCAAGGAAGGCCTGGGCAAGGACGTGACGGACAAATTCCTCGCCGGCTTGCCGGGCATCCAGAAGGAAGGCTGCGACGGTCTCATTACGTCGGCGCGCTGGATTTTGCACAAGATGCCGAAATTCGCCCGCACCGTCTGCCTGGAATTCTTTGGCCAGGCGCGCGACGCGATCCCGTCGATCGTGGAAATCAAGGATTACCTCGACGGTTTGCCGGCCAAGGGCGAGCAATACACGAGCATCCGCCTGGCGGGCCTCGAACATCTGGACGAGCGCTACCTGCGCGCCGTCGGCTACGCCACCAAGTCGAAGCGCGGCGTGCTGCCGAAGATGGCCCTGTTCGGCGACATCGTCGGCGACGATGAAAACGCCGTCGCGCAAGCGGCGTCGGAAGTGGTGCGCATCGCCAACACCCGCGTGGGCGAAGGTTTTGTCGCCGTCAGCCCGGAAGCGCGCAAGAAATTCTGGCTCGACCGCGCCCGCACGGCGGCGATCGCCAAGCACACGAACGCTTTTAAAATCAATGAAGACGTCGTCATTCCCCTGAACCGCATGGGCGAATACACGGATGGCATCGAACGCATCAATATCGAGTTGTCGATCAAGAACAAGCTGCAACTGGCCGACGCCTTGAGCGCATTCTTTGGCAAGGGTAACTTGCCAGTAGGCAAGAGCGACGATGCATCCGATGACCGCGTCGACGATGCGGAAATGCTGGGCGACCGCGCCGAGCAGGCGCAGCAGCTGTTGGCGCAAGTGACGGCACGCTGGACCTATCTGCTGGCCCAGCTGGACCGTCCGCTGGCGGACGTGCAGGGTGAACTGGCGGAACTGGGCATGGAGCGCTTGTTGCCCGTCTTCGAGGCGCGCCTGGAAACGCAGCCGAACGCCACCCTGTTCGACGTGGTGCAGGACCGCACCGTGCGTATTACCTGGAAGCAGGAAATCCGCGCCCAGCTGCGCCAGATCTTCAACGGCGCCGCCTTCAAGCTGATCCTCGACGAGGCCACGGCGATTCATGCGCGCATCTTGCGTAGCCGCGTGTTCGTCGCGCTGCACATGCACGCGGGCGATGGCAACGTGCACACGAACTTGCCCGTCAACTCGGACAATTACGAAATGCTGCAGGACGCCCACGAAGCGGTGGGCCGCATCATGATCCTGGCCCGCTCGCTCAATGGCGTCATTTCCGGCGAGCACGGTATCGGCATCACCAAGCTGGAATTCCTGACGGAAGAAGAGATCGGCGAGTTCCGCAGCTACAAGCAGCGCATCGATCCGGAAGGCCGTTTCAACAAGGGAAAACTGCTGAACCTGCCGGGCATGGGCGCCGACTTGCGCAATGCCTATACGCCATCGTTCGGCCTGATGGGCCACGAATCCTTGATCATGCAGCAAAGCGATATCGGCGCCATCGCCGACAGCGTCAAGGATTGCTTGCGTTGCGGCAAATGCAAACCCGTATGCTCGACGCATGTGCCGCGCGCGAACTTGCTGTACTCGCCGCGCGACAAGATCTTGGCGACCTCGTCCCTGATCGAAGCCTTCCTCTACGAAGAACAGACGCGCCGCGGTATTTCCATCAAGCATTGGGAAGAGTTCGAGGACGTGGCCGACCACTGCACGGTCTGCCATAAATGCGTCACGCCTTGCCCCGTCAACATCGACTTCGGCGACGTGTCGATGAACATGCGCAACTTGCTGCGCAAGATGGACAAGAAGAGTTTTAATCCGGGCACCAAGGCGACGATGATGTTCCTCAACGCCACCGATCCCGTGACCATCAACGCCACGCGCAAGGTCATGATCGGCTGGGGTTACAAGGCGCAGCGCCTGGGCCACGACTTGCTGAAGAAGTTTGCCAAGAAGCAAACCAAGGCGCCGCCGCCATCGACCGGCAAGCCGCCCGTCAAGGCGCAGGTGATCCATTTCATCAACAAGAAGATGCCGGGCAACCTGCCGAAGAAATCGGCGCGCGCGCTGCTCGACATCGAAGACGACAAGGTCATCCCGATCATCCGCAATCCGAAGACGACGACGGCCGATACGGAAGCCGTGTTCTACTTCCCTGGTTGCGGTTCGGAACGTTTGTTCTCGCAAGTGGGCCTGGCCACGCAGGCGATGCTGTGGGAAGTGGGCGTGCAGACGGTCTTGCCGCCGGGCTACCTGTGCTGCGGTTATCCGCAGCGGGGCGCGGGCGAGTTCGACAAGGCCGAGAAGATGATGACGGACAACCGCGTCCTGTTCCACCGCATGGCCAACACGCTCAATTACCTGGACATCAAGACGGTGCTCGTCTCGTGCGGTACCTGCTATGATCAGCTGGCAACGTATCAGTTTGAAAAGATTTTCCCTGGCTGCCGCATCATGGATATCCATGAGTATTTGCTGGAGAAAAACGTCAAGCTGGAAGGCGTGAACGGCACCCGTTATATGTATCACGAGCCATGCCACAATCCGATGAAGCTGCAGGAATCGGGCAAGACCATCAACTCCCTGATCAGCACGGTAGACAACGTGAAGATCGAGAAGAATGACCGTTGCTGCGGCGAATCGGGTTCCCTGGCCGTCACGCGCCCCGACATTTCCACGCAAGTGCGTTTCCGCAAGGAAGAAGAGATGGTCAAGGGCGCCGACAAGCTGCGCGGCGACGGCTTTACGGGCGACGTCAAAATCCTCACCAGCTGCCCGTCGTGCCTGCAAGGCTTGTCGCGCTACAATGACGATTCGGGCACGACGGCCGACTACATCGTCGTCGAGATCGCCAAACACTTGCTGGGAGAGAACTGGATGCCGGATTACGTGAAACGCGCCAATGACGGCGGCATCGAACGGGTGCTCGTGTAATGTCCGCGCCTTGCGATCTGTGTCAGTTGCTCGATGGTTTTGCCAAGAAGCAGGGTTGTGAAACCTTGCTGTGGCGCAGCGAGCGATTGTCCGTGGTGGCCGTCGACGACCCTGCCTACCCCGGCTTTTGCCGCGTGATCTGGAACAAGCACGTGAAGGAAATGACGGACTTGACTCCCGGCGAGCGCAATTACGTGATGGAAGTCGTGTGGCAAGTCGAGCTGGCCGTGCGCGAAGTGATGGCGCCGGAAAAGGTCAACGTGGCCAGTTTCGGCAACATGACGCCGCATGTGCACTGGCACGTGATTCCCCGCTACCGCGACGACGCGCATTTCCCGAACCCCAGTTGGGCGGTGGTCCAGCGCGAGACGGCGCCCGAGGTGCTGGCCGCGCGCCGCGCCCTGTTGCCGGCCTTGCGCGCCGCCATCCTTCAACGTTTATCCGCATAAATTATCGACATGACTGAAAAAGCAGCAACACCCCAACCGACCGGCTTGACCGTGCACAACCAGTCGCGCGTGCTCGACGTGGCGTTCGACGATGGCAGCACATTTGCGCTGCCGTTCGAATACCTGCGCGTGTACTCGCCATCGGCCGAAGTGCAGGGCCATGGCAAGGGCCAGGAAACCTTGCAATTAGGCAAGCGCCTGGTCGGCATCACGGGTCTTGAGCCTGTCGGCAACTATGCCGTGCAGCCGACCTTCAGCGATGGCCACAATTCCGGCCTGTACACCTGGGCTTATCTGTACAAGCTGGGCGCGGAACAAGCGACCCTGTGGCAGGATTACCTGGATCGCCTGGCAGCCGCCGGCTACCCGGGCGACAGCGGCCGCGACGCCACGGCCGACATGACGGTCAAGCAATCTTCCGGCGGTCATGTGCACGGTCCCAGTTGCGGGCACAAACATTAAAACACCTGAAAAACCTACTGCGCGTCGCCATTTGCGGCCGCCGATGCTCACTGTGCTCAAGCACAGTTCCGCTTCTCGGCCACAACTTGCTTCCGCTCGCTACGGTTTTTTAGGCGTTTAGAAAAAATAGTGCGGTAAGCTTGTCGGATTGCCGCCGCCCCATTCGTCGTATGGATGCCCGCGCTTGCGGGCATTTTTCTTTGGAGAAGAGACCATGGAATACCTGATCCTGATCTACGCCGATGAGTCCCGCTATGAAACGATGCCCGAAGGACAGATGGCCAGCCTGATGGCCGACTTTGCCAGCTATACGCAGGCGCTGGAGGCCGCTGGCGTACTGCGCGGCGGCGCCGAGCTGGCGCCCGTGGGCAGCGCCACCTGCGTGCGTGTGCAAAATGGCAAGCCGATCATCACGGATGGGCCGTTCGCGGAAACCAAGGAGCAACTGGGCGGCTACTATCTGCTGGACTGCGCCAACCTGGACGAGGCGCTGGCCTGGGCCGGGCGTTGCCCGGCGGCATCCCTGGGCACGATCGAAGTGCGGCCTGTCACGGCATAACCATGGCCGGCGACGCCGTTACGGCCGTCGAGCACATCTTTCGCGAGGAGCGGGGCAGGGTGCTGGCCGGCCTGATGCGGCGTTTCGGCGACCTGGGCCTGGCGGAAGATATGCTGCAGGAAGCGTGCCGCAAGGCGCTGGAACTATGGCCGCGCACGGGCATCCCCGATCAGCCCGCCGCCTGGCTCAGTGCCGTGGCGCGCAACGCCGGCCTCGATCACGTGCGCCGCGCGGGCAAGAGCGTCACCGATGCCGAAGCCGTGCTGTCGCGCTTGCCTGCATCCGAGATGGAAGAGCCGCACGTCATTGGGGACGACCGTTTGCGGCTGCTGTTCATTTGCTGCCATCCCGCGCTGGCGCCCGAGGCGCAGGTGGCGCTGGCCCTGCGCACCCTGTGCGGCTTGTCCACGGCCGAGATCGCGCGCGCCTTCGGCGTGGCGGAAGCGGCCCTGTCGCAGCGCCTATTGCGCGCCAAACGCAAGATCGCCGAAGCCCGTATCCCTTTCGAGTTACCGCCGGAGCAAGAATTGCAGCCGCGGCTGGCGCAAGTGCTGCACGTGATTTACCTGGTGTTCAGCGAAGGCTATTGCGCCAGTGGCGGTGATGCTTTGCTGCGCGCGGACCTGTGCGCGGAAGCGCTGCGCCTGGGGCGGCTGCTCCCCGGCCAGCCGGAAGTGCAGGGCTTGTTGGCCTTGATGTTGCTGCAGGCGTCGCGCGGTCCGGCCCGCCTCTCGTCAGAAGGCTATCTGCTGACCCTGGAAGAGCAGGACCGCCGCCTGTGGCAGGCGGACTTGATTGCCGAGGGGCTGGCCGTGTTGGAACTGGCCTTGCCGGCGGGCGTGCCAGGGCCCTACCAGTTGCAGGCGGCGATTGCCGCCTTGCACGCGCAAGCGCCCACGGCCAGCCGGACGGACTGGCGCCAGATCAGCGTCCTGTATGGCGCCTTGCTGCGGCACAAGCCGGAACCCATGATCCTGCTCAATGCCGTGATCGCCTGCGCGATGGCGCATGGCACCGAGCACGGCCTGGCGTGGCTGGAACGCCTGGAAACCGTGCCCAGCCTTGCCAACTCGCATTATCTGCACGCGGCCCGGGCCGACTTGCTGCGCCGCCAGGGCGACCGGCCGGGGGCGCTGGCGGCGTATGCCCGGGCGGCCATGCTGGCTGCGAATGCAGTGGAAAGGCAATACCTTCTCCGGCGTCACGGGGAAATGCGCCTGCCGCTTGTATAATGCTCCCAAGTTCAAACAGACTGCCTACCATGACCAATACGACCCATTTCGGATACAAAACAGTTGCAGAAGACGACAAAGTGCGCGAAGTCGCCAAGGTGTTCCATTCCGTCGCTGCCAAATACGACGTGATGAACGACTTGATGTCGGGCGGGCTGCACCGTCTGTGGAAGACGTTCACCATCGCCAATGCGGGCGTGCGCCCCGGTTTCAAGGTGCTCGATATCGCCGGCGGCACGGGCGACCTGTCGAAGGCGTTCGCCAAACAGGCGGGGCCTACCGGCGAAGTCTGGCTGACCGATATCAATGAGTCGATGTTGCGCGTGGGCCGCGACCGCCTCTTGAATCGCGGCCTGCTCACCCCCACCTTGTTGTGTGACGCGGAAAAACTGCCATTCCCCGATAATTATTTTGACCGTGTCAGCGTGGCCTTTGGCCTGCGCAACATGACGCACAAGGATGTGGCGCTGGCGGAAATGCGCCGCGTGCTGAAACCGGGCGGCAAGCTGCTGGTGCTGGAGTTTTCCAAGGTGGCCGCGCCCCTGCAAAAACCGTACGACCTGTATTCGTTCTCGGTCTTGCCGTGGTTCGGACAGAAGATCGCCGGCGACGCGGAAAGCTATCGCTACCTGGCAGAATCGATTCGCATGCACCCGGACCAGGAAACCTTGAAGACCATGATGGAAACGGCGGGCCTGGAGCGCGTGCAGTACTACAATCTGACGGCAGGCATAGCCGCTTTGCATACCGGTATCAAGATGTAATGCATCAACGTTGGTGATTTTAGGAGATGGAATGAAATTGAAGAAATTTATGGTCGGCATGATGCTGGCCGCGACCACGGTATCCATGCTGGGCGAGGCGCTGGCCCGTCCCATGGGCGGTGGCCGTTCGTTTGGCCGCCAGTCGCAAAACGTGGGCCGCCAGGCGCCTGCGCCGGCACCAACCCCGGCGCCGGCCGCCGCACCACGCCAGGCGCAGCCTGCGCCAGCCCCCGCACCGGCGCCTGCCGCCAAGGCGCCTAGCCGCTGGAAGGGCTTGCTGGGCGGCGCCTTGCTGGGCCTGGGCCTGGGCGCGCTGCTGTCGCATTTCGGCCTGGGCGGCGCCCTGGCCAGCATGATCAGCACCCTGCTGATGGTGGCCTTGCTGGCCGGCGTGGCCTTCTTCATCTACCGCATGGTACGTGGCAAGCGCGACAATAACGCCAACGGCAATGCGCCGTTCGCCGGCTTCGGCAACCAGCCGGCGCCGGCCGGCAACGTGCCCGAGATCGGTTCGCGCATCCCGCCGCTGCCGCCGCTGCAACCCGTTTCGTCCGGCGTCGGCCTGGACAAGCCGGCCCCGGCTGCCGCGCCATGGGGCGTGCCAGGCGACTTCGACAAGGATGCTTTCCTGCGCCATGCGAAAAGCAATTTCATTCGCCTGCAAGCGGCCTGGGACAAGGCCGACGTCAACGATATCCGCGAATTCACGTCGCCGGAAGTGTATGCGGAACTGCGCATGCAAATCCAGGAGCGGGGCGCGCAGCCGGACTTTACGGATGTCGTCACCATCGACGCCGAACTGCTGGGGATCGAGACGAGCGTCAACGATTACCTTGCCAGCGTGAAGTTTACGGGCCTGATTCGTTCGGCGCCGGGCGCGGCGGCCGAACCGTTCGCGGAAGTGTGGAATATGTCGAAACCCGTCAGCGGCAACAGCGGCTGGGTTCTGGCAGGCATCCAGCAATTGAATTAATTGTCAAAACTTGCTGAATAATGGCTTAAGTCCATGCGGAATGCATGATGCTTAACAGATATTTCCTGCTGAACTGGTAAGATCGAAACCGCCCGCGTTGTTTTACGGGCGGTTTTTCATTTTTAGGGGCGCGTTTGGCGCGCAGGCACATGATGGCACCACTTTCCGATCTCTCCCTGATGACGCCCGTCATCGCGACTATCAACCATTTGCTGGCGCAGGAGCCGTGGGCGCGCCAGCAGCTGGCCGTGCACGCCGGCAAGCTGGCCTGCATCGACACGGGCGCCGTGGCCTTGCGCCTGCGCGTCGACAGCGCAGGCATGCTGGAAACGGCGCCGGCCGACATGCCGGCCAATGTCACCATCCGCGTCAAATTGTCCGATGTGCCGCTGATCCTGCAAAACCGCGAGCGGGCGTTTTCCTACGTCAAGATCGAAGGCGATGCCGAGTTTGCCAATGCGATTTCGCAATTGAGCAAGGGCTTGCGCTGGGAAGCCGAACACGACCTGGAAAAGGTCGTCGGCCCCTTGCTGGCTGCGCGCCTCGTTTCCGGTGCGAAAGATGCCGCCGCCTTTGTGCGCACGGGCCAGCAAAAGCTGGCGGAAAACGTGGCCGAATATTTTCTCGACGAACAGCCCATGCTGATCCGTCCTTCTACCCTGCAAGAGTATTCCGCTGGCGTGACGCGCGTGCGCGATGACGTCGAACGCCTGGCCAAGCGCCTTGCCCGGCTGGAAAAGGCGGTCGCCGCCGTCCAGCCGCAGCCCTCCTCACCGGATTTGTCTACATGATATTGAAATTCCTGCGCCTGTTTAAAATCATCCGTGTTTCCATCAAGTACGGCCTGGATGAGATAGCGATTTCTGGTCTGCAAGTTCCCCGCACCGCCAAATTGATCGACACCCTGATTTTCTGGCGCGACCTGTCGTCGCCGCGGGGCCTGCGCCTGCGCCTGGCGCTGGAAGAGCTGGGCCCGATTTTCGTCAAGTTCGGCCAAGTGCTGTCGACCCGGCGCGACCTGATGCCGCCTGACATCGCCGAAGAACTGGCGCGCCTGCAAGACCGGGTGCCGCCCTTCGATTCCGACCTGGCCATCGCGCAGATCACCAAGTCGCTCGGCGCGCACCCGGACCAGCTGTTTGCCCGCTTCGAGCGCGAGCCGGTGGCGTCCGCCTCGATTGCTCAGGTGCACTTCGCCACCCTGAAAGACGGCCGCGAAGTGGCCGTGAAGGTCTTGCGTCCAGGCATGAAAAAGCTGATCGACGAAGACGTGGCCCTGATGCACATCGCCGCCGACTGGACCAGCCGCCTGTGGGCCGACAGCAAGCGTTTGAAACCCAAGGAGGTGGTGGGCGAGTTCGACAAATACCTGCACGACGAGCTGGACCTGATGCGCGAGGCGGCCAACGCCAGCCAGCTGCGCCGCAACTTCGCCAACTCGGACTTGCTGCTGGTGCCGGAAATGCACTGGGATTATTGCTCCAGCAGCGTCATCGTGATGGAACGCATGTATGGCATTCCCGTGTCGCAGACCGAGCGCCTGGTGGCGGCCGGCGTGGACTTGCGCAAGCTCTCCAGCGATGGCGTCGAGATTTTCTTCACGCAAGTGTTCCGCGACGGTTTTTTCCATGCGGACATGCATCCGGGCAATATTCTCGTGTCGATCGCCCCCGACTCGTTTGGCCGCTACATCGCGCTCGACTTCGGCATCGTGGGAACGTTGAACGACTACGACAAGGATTATCTGTCGCAAAACTTCCTCGCCTTCTTCCGCCGCGACTACAAGCGCGTGGCTGAGGCGCACATCGAATCGGGCTGGGCGCCCAAGGATACGCGCGTCGATGAGCTGGAAGCGGCCGTGCGCGCCTGCTGCGAACCGATCTTCGATCGTCCGCTGAAGGATATCTCGTTCGGCCAGGTGCTGCTGCGGCTGTTCCAGACCTCGCGCCGCTTCAACGTGGAAGTGCAGCCGCAACTGGTGCTGCTGCAAAAGACCCTGCTCAATATCGAAGGCCTGGGCCGCCAGCTGGACCCGGAACTGGACCTGTGGCAAACGGCCAAGCCCTACCTGGAAAAATGGATGAGCAACCAGGTGGGACCGCAAGGCTTCATGGAGCGCCTGCGCGCCGAGGCGCCCCGTTACGCGCACATCTTCCCGCAACTGCCGCGCTTGCTGCACCAGGCCTTGACCGTGCATGGCGAACCGCGCGAAAACGATATGGAATTGATGAAAACCTTGCTGGCGGAGCAACGCCAGACGAACCGCTTGCTGAGCTTTATCGTGTACTTCGTGGGCGCCTTCGCGCTGGGCGCGCTGGGCTTGCAAGTGTTCATGCGCTGGCATCAACTGCCGTTTTAACTCGCTGAGGGCGTAAGTGATGGCTGACTTCCATAACCGCGATCCGCTGTCTCCCGCCTTCTGGGACGAGCGTTTCGAGAAGCAATTCACGCCCTGGGACCATGGCGGCGTGCCGTCGCGCCTGCGCCGCTTCGTGGCCGGCAGTCCGGCGCCGCTGCGTTGCCTGATTCCCGGCTGCGGCTCCGCATATGAACTGGTCTTCATGCTCGATCACGGCTGGGATGCCACGGCCATCGACTTTTCGCCGGCCGCCGTGGCCGCCGCGCGCGGGCAGCTGGGCGAGCGGGCAGGGCAGGTGGTGGAAGCGGATTTCTTTGCCTGGGAACCCGTTGCGCCGCTGGACCTGATCTATGAGCGGGCCTTCCTGTGCGCCATGCCGCGCGCCATGTGGCCGCAGGTAGCGGCCCGCTGGGCGCAGCTGCTGGCGCCGGGCGCCATGCTGGCCGGTTACTTTTTCTTTGACGACAATGCCAAGGGGCCGCCATTTGGTATTTCACGTGAGAAACTACAGGAATTGCTGGCGCCGCATTTCGACTGCCTGGCCGATGAAGCCGTCGATGATTCCATTACTGTCTTCGCCGGCAAGGAGCGCTGGATGAGCTGGCGCCGCCGGGCGGACTGAAGCGGGCGGGGCATTTTCCGCTGGCGACAAAGGAAAAGCTTTATAATTCAGGGTTTTTGAAGTTTTTTCTCGGAGTAGAGATGCCGATTTACGCTTACCGTTGTGACGAGTGTGGTTTTGCCAAGGATGTCTTGCAAAAGATCTCCGATCCAGTACTGACGGTGTGCCTGTCGTGCGGCAAGCCCAGTTTCAAGAAACAATTGACGGCCGCCGGTTTCCAATTGAAGGGCACTGGCTGGTACGCGACCGATTTCCGCGGCGGCACGGCGCCCACCACTGCCATTCCGACGGGCCCGGCCGATAACGCCAAACCCGCCCCGGCCGCCGAGAGCGCGCCTGCTGCGGCCCCTGCGCCCGCCCCGGCTGCCGCTGCGCCGAAAGCGGACTGAAAAGCGCGCCGCGCCGATACGATCCATTACCGAGAAACCGATGCGTAAATACTTTATTACCGGATTACTGATTCTAGTCCCGCTGGCCATTACGGCCTGGGTCCTGAATCTGGTGATCAGCACGATGGACCAGTCGCTGTTGCTGGTGCCCGGCAGTACGCAGCCCAGCGTCTGGTTCGGCCACAAGATTCCCGCGCTGAGCACCATTCCCGGCCTGGGTACGGTATTGACGGTGCTGATCGTGTTCTTCACGGGCTTGCTGACGAATAACCTGGTCGGCAACTACGTGGTGAAACTGTGGGAAAAATTGCTGCAACGCATACCCATCGTCAATTCCCTGTATTCGAGCGTCAAGCAAGTGTCCGATACCCTGTTTTCCCCGTCGGGCAATGCCTTCCGCAAGGCCGTGCTGGTGCCATATCCGCACCAGAACTCCTGGACCATCGCTTTCCTGACGGGCGTGCCGGGCGGCGATGCGGCGAACCACCTGGTGGGCGACTATGTCAGCGTGTACGTGCCGACGACGCCGAATCCAACGTCAGGCTTTTTCCTGATGATGAAGCGCAGCGATGTCGTCGAGCTCGACATGAGCGTCGATGCGGCGCTCAAATATATCGTCTCGATGGGCGTGGTGGCGCCTGCGGAAGTTGTTGCTGTACCGGCCCCGGCAGCCAAAGAATAAAGGCAGGCGTCCCATGCGGGACGTGGCCGGATTGAACACTCACTAACCTGAACTGAGAATTTTATGTCTATGCGTACTGAATACTGCGGCCTCGTTACCGAAGCCATGCTGGGACAAACCGTCAGCCTGTGCGGCTGGGTACATCGCCGCCGCGACCACGGCAGTCTGATTTTCATCGACTTGCGCGACCGTGAAGGCCTGGTGCAAATCGTCTGCAACCCGGAACAAGCGGAGATGTTCAAGGTCGCCGAAGCCGTGCGCAATGAATTCTGCCTGCGCGTGACGGGCGTCGTGACCAACCGTATCGAAGGCACGATCAACAACAACCTGAAGTCGGGCAAGATCGAAGTGGTCTGCTCGGAGCTGGAAGTGCTGAACCCTTCCGTTCCCGTGCCGTTCCAGCTGGACGACGACAACCTGTCGGAAACGACGCGTCTGACGCACCGCGTGCTGGACCTGCGCCGCCCGCAAATGCAAAACAACCTGCGCCTGCGCTACAAGGTGACGATGGAAGTGCGCAAGTACCTCGACGCGCTGGGCTTCATCGACATCGAAACGCCGATGCTGACCAAGTCGACGCCGGAAGGCGCGCGCGACTACCTGGTGCCGTCGCGCGTGAACGCGGGCAGCTTCTTCGCCTTGCCGCAATCGCCACAGTTGTTCAAGCAACTGTTGATGGTCGCCAACTTCGACCGTTATTACCAGATCACCAAGTGCTTCCGCGACGAAGACTTGCGCGCCGACCGCCAGCCTGAATTCACGCAGATCGACTGCGAAACTTCGTTCCTGACGGAACAGGAAATCCGCGACCTGTTCGAAGACATGATCCGCGTCGTTTTCAAGAACACCCTGAACATCGACTTGCCGAACCCGTTCCCGGTGATGGATTTCGCCGAAGCGATGGGCCTGTACGGTTCCGACAAGCCGGACATGCGCGTCAAGCTGGCCTTCACGGACTTGACCGAAGTCATGAAGTCGGTCGAATTCAAGGTCTTCAACGGCGCCGCCAACATGAAAGGCGGCCGCGTGGTGGCCCTTCGCGTACCGCAAGGCGGCAGCATGCCCCGTTCGGAAATCGACGCCTACACCCAGTTCGTCGCCATCTACGGCGCCAAGGGCCTCGCCTACATCAAGGTCAACGAGAAAGCCAAGGGTCCTGAAGGCTTGCAGTCGCCGATCGTCAAGTTCCTGCCTGCCGACGTGCTGGCCACGATCCTCGAGCAGACGGGCGCGCAAGACGGCGACCTGATCTTCTTCGGCGCGGACAAGGCCAAGGTCGTCAACGACGCCATCGGCGCGCTGCGCGTGAAAATCGGTCACAGCGAGTTCGGCAAGAAAGCCGGCCTGTTCGAAGACGTGTGGAAGCCATTGTGGGTGGTCGACTTCCCGATGTTCGAGCACGACGAAGAAGCGGACCGCTGGACGGCGACCCACCATCCCTTCACGGCGCCAAAAGACGGCCATGAAGACATGCTGGAAAGCGATCCGGGCGCCTGCATCGCCAAGGCCTACGACATGGTCTTGAACGGCTGGGAACTGGGCGGCGGTTCTATCCGTATCCACCGCGAAGAAGTGCAAAGCAAGGTCTTCCGTGCACTGAAGATCGACGCCGAAGAAGCGCAGCTGAAGTTCGGCTTCCTGCTCGACGCCCTGCAATACGGCGCGCCACCGCATGGCGGCCTGGCATTCGGCCTGGACCGTATCGTGACCATGATGACGGGTTCCGAATCGATCCGCGACGTGATCGCCTTCCCGAAAACCCAGCGCGCGCAAGACTTGCTGACCCATGCGCCGTCGGAAGTGGACGAGAAGCAATTGCGTGAACTGCACATCCGTTTGCGCAGCGCCGAGCCTAAAGTAGTGTAATGAAGCATGCGGCTGCCCCGGCGGCCGCTGTTTGATCCACTATGCAAAAAAAGGCGCTGTCGTGGCGCCTTTTTCATTGTTGATATGACCCATAAAATTCCCGTTTCCGTGCTGGTCGTCATTCATACGGCTGACCTTGACGTCTTGCTGATCGAGCGCGCGGGCCAGCCTGGCTTCTGGCAATCAGTGACGGGTTCCGTCGATGCCGTCGACGAACCGCTGCTGCAGACGGCCGCGCGCGAACTGTTCGAGGAGACCGGCATCGTTGCCGATGGATGCGATATCGCGCTGCGCGACTGGCACCTGTCGAATGTATACGAGATTTATCCGATCTGGCGCCACCGCTATGCGCCCGGCGTGACGCGCAACACGGAACACGTGTTCAGCGTGCAAGTGCCGCGCGACATCGGCATCACCTTGAGTCCCCGCGAACACTTGCAGCACGCGTGGTTGCCCTACCTGGCGGCGGCAGACCGCTGTTTCTCGTCGTCCAATGCGGAAGCGATTCTGCAATTGCCGGCCATGACGGGCCTGGCGCGCCCCACCTGATTTTTCTAGAAAGCATTCCATGTTGAACTGGTTACATTTGACTGCGCAGCAAAAACTGCTCGGTACCCTGGGCATCGTTTTCTGCCTGTGCTTTATCTTCCTGTTGTTCAGCTCCACCGTGCCTGGCCGCACGCCGCCCATCGGCATGCCGCTGATGGCGATCGGCTGGCTGCTGCATCCGGGCGCGTTTGCCAAGGGCAAGCGCACCGTGGCCTGGCGCGGCGCACCGTTGCTGGTCAAGATCGTCTGGGCGGCCGGCATTACCGCGCTGATCGTCAGCGTGACGGCGGGCGTGGGACGCATGCTGGCCTGAGCGCCCGTTAGTGAACGATTGCCCAGCAACATTTCGGGATAAATAACAAAGTCAGCGATGACGAGAGGATGGCATGCTGAATTGGTCTCAACTTTCTTTACGGCAGCGCATGATCAGCGTGCTGTTCCTGTCCTGGGTCTGTGGCAGCCTGTATGCCGTCTGTTTTCCTGAGCAGCCGCATGTCAGCTTGCCGCAGGTGGGCTTGCCCTTGCTGATGCTGGGATTTTTACTGCATCCGCGTTTCTTCGCTGGCGGACGCGGACCGTTCAGCTGGAGCAGCGCGCCCAGCCTGGTGAAGGGCTTGTGGGTGACAGGCGCCGTCGTCGGCAGCATCAGTGCCGCAAGTAGTCTGCTGCTGTCGGTTGCAGGCAGATAAAGCTGCCATAGGTGCGCACGCGCACCTATGCAGGCGCCGCGCGGGGCCCGTCTGGGAGTAGAATCAATGCATGAAAATCCGCGTAGCAACTTATAATATCCACAAGGGCGTCTCTTCCGTGCGGGGCCTGCCCAGAGTCCACGCATTGAAGCAGGCGATCGCCCTGTTTCATGCCGATGTCGTCTTCCTGCAAGAGGTGCAAGGCAAGCACGACCGCAATGCGGCCCGCTTTGGCGCCGAGAAAAACGGCCACAAGCATTGGCCGGAAGCGTCGCAGCATGAGTTCTTTGCCGGCGCCGAACACCATTCCGCCTACGGCATGAACGCCGTGTACGACCATGGCCACCATGGCAACGCCTTGCTGAGCAAGTTTCCCATCGCCTCGCAAACCAACCACGACGTCTCCGACCATGCCTACGAGCAGCGCGGCATCCTGCATTGCGTGCTCAAGACGCCGCAGGCCGACGTGCACTGCTACGTGGTGCACCTGGGCCTGTTCGAATCGGGACGCGGGCGCCAGACGCAGGCGCTGATCGACGCCGTCATGGAGTCGGCGCCGAACGGCGAGCCCGTCATCATCGCGGGCGACTTCAACGACTGGCGCAACACGCTCAGCGACAAGCTGCGCAATGCGCTCGGCGTGGTGGAAGTGTTCGACCAGCGCGCGTCGAACTCGGCCTTGGGCGACCTGGTGCGCACCCTGGCGCGGCGCCAGACGAAAACCCCCGTGCCCGTGCCGGCGCGCACCTTTCCCGCCGCCTTGCCGTGGTTCCGCCTAGACCGCATCTATGTGCGCGGTTTCCACGTGGAAGGTGCGCAAGTGATGCATGGCACCCTGTGGGCAAAACTGTCGGACCACGCGCCGATAGTTGCCGCTTTGAAACTCGCGTAGACTGCCGGCATGCGCACAGTCAATTTTATCGCCCACAACGACATCGAGCTGCTGTATTGCGGCACCGAGTACTTTCCTGCCCTGATCGCCGCCATCGATGGCGCACGTTCGGAAGTCTATTTCGAAACGTATATCTTCGCCGATGACGCTACGGGCATGCTGGTGCTCGACGCCTTGAAGCGCGCGGCCGCGCGCGGCGTGCTGGTGTGCATGATCACGGACTGGTTCGGCACGGGCAACCGCCGGGTCAAGGCCATGCATGCGCAGCTGGAAGCGGCGGGCGTGCACCACCGCATCTTCAACCCCTGGTTCCGGCGCGGCATCACGCGCACGCACCGCAAGATCTGCGTGGCCGATGGCGAGATCGCCCTGGTGGGCGGCATCAATATCAACGACGACATGTTTTGCGACTACGACCACAGCATCAGCCTGGAAGCGCCGCGCTGGGATTTCGCCGTGCAGGTGAAGGGGCCGCTGGTGGACGCCATCCATGAAGAGGTGCAGGCGCAGTGGGCGCGGTTGGGCAAGATGAACCTGGTGCGGCGTATCAAGCTGTACCGCAAGATGCGCGTGGTCAGCAAGGAGCTGGCGAAAAACCCCGTCGTGGCCGGTTTTGTCGTGCGCGACAACCTGCGCAACCGCCGCACCATCCAGCGCGCCTACCTGCAGGCGCTGGGCCAGGCGAGGAAAAGCGTGATGCTGGCCAACCCGTATTTCGCGCCCGGGCACAAGCTGCGCCACGCGCTGGCCCAGGCGGCCCAGCGGGGCGTCGACGTGGTGCTGTTGATCGGCGTGGGCGAGTTCCGCATGCAGGATGCTGTGGCGCACTCGTTTTATCCGAAGCTGCTGGCCGCGGGCGTGAAAATCGTCGAATACCGCAAGACGCAGCTGCACGCCAAGGTGGCCGTCGTCGACGATGACTGGGCGACGGTGGGCTCGAGCAATATTGACGCGCTGAGCCTGTTTTTGAACCAGGAAGCGAACGTGGTGATCAAAGACGTGGCCTTCGCGCAAAGCTTGCGCCAGCATATCGAGCAGGGCGTGGCCGACGGCATTGTCATTCACCAGGATGATTTCAAGCACATCGGCCGTTTCCGGCGCATCGGCTATGAAGCCGCGTTCCTTGTGTACCGGCTGGTGATGCGCATTTTTTCAGTGGGCAAGTACGCATGAACGAGATGACAACGGTCAGGCTGGACAAATGGCTGTGGGCGGCGCGCTTCTTCAAGACGCGCTCGCTGGCCAGCGAAGCCGTCGACACGGGTAAAGTAAAAGTGGGCGGCGAGCGAGTGAAACCGGCGCGCAGTCTGCGCGTGGGCGACGAGCTGGCCATCGACAATGGCGCGGAAACGTGGGAAGTAGCCGTGCTGGGCCTGTCCGACAAGCGCGGCGCGGCGCCCGTGGCGCGCCTGCTGTATGGAGAAACGCCGGCCAGCATTGCCCGCCGCGAGCAGCTGGCCGAGGAACGCAAGCTGTTCCGCGAGCCGGGCACCACCATCAAGGGGCGGCCGACCAAGCGCGACCGCCGTCAATTGAGCAAGGCAGGCGGCCTCGACTGAGGCTCGTTTGTTGTTGTAAGGCAAGGGCGCGCGGCGCTTTTGCCGCCTGAAATCGATAGAAACACGCAGCCTAAAAATGCTGCGCTGCACCAATAGAACACCGGCTCTAAAGTTCCCGTTTGACTTTTACGTGGTAGTGGATAATAGTACGAGCGTTCGGATTTTTTCGAAGCGTGCTTTTTTTACCCTCGCTTCAGTCCGCCAAATCGGTAACATCACTTTTAGAACGGACATCTTGAATACTTCAGTCAAATTCATGCGCAAGGGCGAACTGACCCGTGCAGCCATCCTCGACGTGGCGCTGGACTTGTCCAGCCGCGACGGCCTGGAAGGCCTGACCATTGGGCTGCTTGCGGACAAAATGAACATGAGCAAGTCGGGCGTGTTTGCCCACTTTGGCTCGCGCGAAGACTTGCAGATGGAAGTGCTGAAGCTCTATCACTATCGTTTCGAGCAAGAAGTCTTTTTCCCCAGCATGAAAGAACCACGCGGCATCCAGCGCCTGCAATCGATGTTTGCGCGCTGGGTCAAGCGGGTCAGCGTGGAAATCGCTTCCGGCTGCATCTATATCAGCGGCGCCGTCGAGTATGACGACCGTCCCGGTCCCATCCGCGAGGCCCTGGTGGCCATGGTGCGGGCCTGGCAGGGCGCGCTGCTGCGCTGTGTCGAGCAATCGATCGCCACGGGCGACCTGAAAGCGGACACGGACGCCCAGCAGTTGGTGTACGAGATGTATGGCCTGATCCTGGCCCTGCATCACGACGCGCGCTTCCTGCGCGTGCCGGGCAGCATCGAACGGGCGCAAGCGGGCTTTATCCGCCTGCTGGCGTCGTACCAGAATTGCGTCACCAGCAAATAAGCTGTCAGGCAGTATCCGCAACAACGCACACGCACTTACAAGTACAACACTTTAGCTAATCGCCTTCAGGAGAAAATTATGGGTCAATACGTCGCGCCAATCCGGGATATGCAATTCGTCCTGCATGAGTTCCTGCAAGTGGAAGAAGAACTGAAGCAAATGCCGTCGTACGCCGACGTCGACGCCGACATCATCAACCAGGTGCTGGAAGAGGGCGGCAAATTCACCTCCGAAGTCCTGTTCCCGCTGAACCACTCCGGCGACCGCGAAGGCTGCCACCACGACCCCGTCACGAAAAGCGTGACCACGCCGAAAGGCTTCAAGGAAGCCTACAAGCAGTACGTCGAAGGCGGCTGGGCGGCCTTGGCGTGCGATCCGGAATACGGCGGCCAGGGCTTGCCCGTCGTGCTGAACAATTCGTTCTATGAAATGCTGAACTCGTCGAACCAGGCCTGGTCCATGTACCCCGGCCTGTCGCACGGCGCCTACGAGTGCCTGAAGGAACACGGCACCGACCACCAGAAGGAAGTCTACCTGCCGAAGCTGGTGTCGGGCGAGTGGACGGGCACCATGTGCCTGACCGAACCGCACTGCGGCACCGACCTGGGCCTGCTGCGCTCGAAAGCGCTGCCTGAGGCGGACGGTTCCTGGACCATCACCGGCAACAAGATCTTCATCTCGGCCGGCGAGCACGACATGGCGGAAAACATCCTGCACCTGGTGCTGGCCCGCGTGCCGGATGCGCCGGAAGGCTCGAAAGGCATCTCGCTGTTCCTGGTGCCGAAATTCCTGCCGAATGCGGATGGCACGGTCGGCGAGCGTAACCCGATCACCTGCGGCGCCATCGAAGAAAAAATGGGCATTCACGGCAATTCGACCTGCCAGATGAACCTGGACGGCGCGAAAGGCTGGATCATCGGCCAGCCGAACAAGGGCCTCAACGCCATGTTCGTCTTCATGAACGCGGCCCGCCTGGGCGTGGGCATGCAGTCGCTGGGCCTGACGGAAATCGCGTACCAGAACGCGCTGATCTACGCCAAGGACCGCACGCAAATGCGTTCGCTGTCCGGCATCAAGAACCCGGAACTGCCGGCCGACCGCATCATCGTGCACCCTGACGTGCGCCGCATGCTGTTGACGGGCAAAGCCTACGCCGAAGGCGCGCGCGCCTTCACCTCGTACGTGGCGCTGCAGATCGACCGCGAACTGCATCACCCTGACGCCGACGTGCGCAAGGAAGCGGCCGACGAAGTGGCGCTGCTGACCCCTGTCATCAAGGCCTTCATTACCGACAACGCCTGGATCGCCACCTCGGACGCGATGCAAGTGTTCGGCGGCCACGGCTACATTGCGGAGTGGGGCATGGAGCAGTATGTGCGTGACGCGCGCATCAACATGATCTACGAAGGCACGAACACGATCCAGTCGCTGGACCTGCTGGGCCGCAAGATCCTCGGCGACAACGGCGCCAAGCTGCGCAAGTTCGGCGAAAAGATCAAGGCCTTCGTCGAAGACAACGGCACCGATGAAGCGATGAGCGAATTCGTCACCCCACTGGGCGACCTGGGCGACAAAGTCACCAAGCTGACCATGGAAATCGGCATGAAAGCCTTCCAGAATCCTGACGAAGTGGGCGCGGCATGCGTGCCATACCTGCGTGTCGTCGGCCACATGATCTACAGCTACCTGTTCGCGCAGATGGCCAAGATCGCCCTCGAAAAAGAGTCCAGCGGCGACACCTTCTACACCGCCAAACTGGCTACCGCACGTTTCTACTTCGCCCGCTTGCAGCCTGAAACGGCAACCCTGATCCGTCAGGCGCGTTCCGGTTCGGCCAACCTGATGGCACTCGACGCAGACCTGTTCTAAGACTTGAGGAAAATATGACCAATTTCATCGTTAAAAAAGTAGCCGTCCTCGGCGCCGGCGTGATGGGCGCGCAGATCGCCGCCCATTGCATCAACGCGAAAGTGCCGGTCGTGCTGTTCGACCTGCCGGCAAAGGAAGGCCCAAAGAATGGCATCGTGCTGCGCGCCATCGAGAACCTGAAAAAACTGTCGCCTGCGCCGCTGGGCAACAAGGATGACGCATCGCTGATCCAGGTGGCCAACTACGAAGACAACCTGGACCTGCTGGCCGGTTGCGACCTGATCATCGAAGCCATCGCCGAGCGCATGGACTGGAAACACGACCTGTATCAAAAGGTCGCACCGCACATCGGCCCGAACGCGATCTTCGCCTCGAATACCTCGGGCCTGTCGATCACCAAGCTGGCCGAAGGCTTCGACGCCGACCTGAAATCGCGCTACTGCGGCGTGCACTTCTTCAACCCGCCGCGCTATATGCACCTGGTCGAGATCATCCCGACCGAGTTCACCAAGCCCGAGATCGCCGACCAGCTGGAAGGCTTTTTGACCACCACCCTGGGCAAGGGCGTCGTGCGCGCCAAGGATACGCCGAACTTCATCGCCAACCGCGTTGGCGTGTTCGGTATCCTGGCCATCGTGCACGAAGCCGAAAAATTCGGTCTGTCCGTGGACGTCGTCGATGATCTGACGGGCTCCAAGCTGGGCCGCGCCAAGTCGGGCACCTTCCGCACGGCGGACGTGGTCGGCCTCGACACCATGGGCCATGTGATCAAGACCATGCAGGACTACCTGCCGAACGACCCGTTCGCCGCCGTCTACAAGACGCCGGCCGTGCTGGCG
The DNA here is from genome assembly GCF_051380725.1 of Janthinobacterium glycogeni. Lineage (NCBI taxonomy): Bacteria > Pseudomonadati > Pseudomonadota > Betaproteobacteria > Burkholderiales > Oxalobacteraceae > Janthinobacterium > Janthinobacterium glycogeni. The sequence goes on from NZ_JBNYXP010000008.1 coordinate 169,671, forward strand.
CAGCTGGTGGAAAAAGGCGCGCTGGGCCAGAAGAGCGGCGCGGGCTTCTACAAGAAAGTCGGCAAGGAGATTCAACGCCTCGATTTCGCCACCGGTGAATACGTCGCTGGCGGCGCCAAGGCTGCCGACATCATCGCCCGCATCCTGAAAGAAAAGGATCCGGTCAAGAAGATGAAGGCGCTGCGCGAATCGACGAATCCACAAGGCCAGTTCCTGTGGGCGATCTTCCGCGACGCTTTCCACTACATCGCCATTCATCTCGACACCGTGGCCGACAATGCGCGCGACATCGACTTCGCCATGCGCTGGGGCTTCGGCTGGAACGTCGGTCCGTTTGAAACGTGGCAGGCATCGAACTGGCTGCAAGTGGCCAACTGGGTCAAGGAAGACATCGACGCCGGCCACGCGCTGTGCAACGCACCGCTGCCAGCCTGGGTCTTCGAAGGTCCGGTCGCTGAAAAAGGCGGCGTGCATACGCCGGAAGGTTCCTACTCCGCCGTGTCGAACAGCTTCGTGCCCCGTTCGAGCCTGGCCGTGTATGACCGCCAGCCATTCCGCGCGCCGGTCATCGGCAGCGGCGCAGTGGATGGAAAAACCGCAGGCACCACCGTCTTCGAAGACGAATCCGTGCGCGTCTGGCATACGGGCGACGACGTATTGATCATCTCGTTCAAGACCAAGATGCACGTGATCGGCGAAGGCGTCATCAATGGCCTGAAACTGGCGCTGGCCGAAGCCGAGAAGAACTTCAAGGGCCTGGTGATCTGGCATGCCGACGCAGCCGAAGGCGGCGCCTTCTCGGCCGGCGCCGACCTGCAATCGGCCCTGCCAGCGTTCATGCAAGGCGGCGTGAAAGCCGTCGATCCGATCATCGCCGAACTGCAGAACACCTTCATGTCGCTGAAATACGCGAACGTGCCGGTGATCGCCGCGGTCGCTGGCCTGGCCCTGGGCGGCGGTTGCGAGCTGGCGCTGCACGCATCGAAGCGCGTGGCCTCGATCGAGTCCTACATCGGCCTGGTGGAAGTGGGCGTGGGCCTGATTCCTGCCGGCGGCGGCTTGAAGGAAGCGGCGCAGCGCGCCTACAAGGAAGCCAAGGGTAACGATATCCTGCAATTCCTGAAAACGGGCTTCACCAATGCGGCCACCGCCAACGTGTCGAAATCGGCGCTGGAAGCGAAAAAAATGGGCTACCTGAAGGAAGACGACGTGATCGTGTTCAACGCCTACGAGCTGCTGCACGTGGCCAAGGTCGAAGCGCGCGCCATGTTTGACGCGGGCTTCCGTCCGCAACTGCCGTCGCTGATCCAGGTCACAGGCCGCTACGGCTGGGGCACGATCAAGGCGCAGCTGGTCAATATGCGCGACGGCGGCTTCATTTCGGCGCACGATTTCAAGCTGGGCGAGATGATCGCCGAGATCGTATCGGGCGGCGACGTGGACCAGGGCAGTTTCGTCAGCGAACAGTGGCTGCTGGATATGGAACGCAAGGCATTCCTGGAGCTGTTGAACCATCCGAAAACCCAGGAACGGATCATGGGCATGATGCAGACCGGTAAGCCGGTACGCAACTAAGCACAACGTCGATGACGATCCTGTCCCTCGTTTTTAAAGTACTGCTGCGCGTGAGGCCAAGCATGGTGTATGACCGTATCAAACAACAGATGATGGACACCTTGCCCTTCGTGCGGCTGCTGGGGATCAGCATCGACGACATCGGCGCCGGCACCTCGAAGGTGTCGATGCCGGACGATCCCAAACTGCATAATCACCTGGGCACGCAGCATGCGGGCGCCTTGTTTACCCTGGCCGAAACGGCTTCCGGCGCGGCCATGGCTGGCGGCTTCGCCGAGCTGATACTGGGCTTGCGCCCGGTGGCCAAGGAGTCGCGCATCGCCTACCAGAAGGTGGCCCGGGGCGCGACGCGCGCCGAAGGCCGGGTACCGGGCGACCTAGCGGCCTTGAAGGCGCAGCTGGCGCAGGACGGCAAGGTGGCGTTTCCCGTGGCAGTCGATATCTTCGACTCCGAAGGCACGCTGGCGGCACAGGTGACGGTGGACTGGTATTTGTCGCAGAAGCGATAGACCAGCATCCCGGACATTCGACAGAACACGAACCTCGTTCAACATCTTTGAAAGCATAAAATGAGCAAACAACTTCAAGACGCCTACATCGTCTCTGCAACCCGCACCCCGATCGGCAAGGCGCCGCGCGGCATGTTCAGAAACACCCGCCCGGACGACCTGCTGGTGCGCGTGCTGCAATCGGCCCTGGCGCAAGCGCCTGGCCTCGACCCGGCGCTGATCACCGACGCCATCATCGGCTGCTCGTTCCCGGAAGCGGAACAAGGTTTTAATATTGCGCGTAACTCGGTGCTGCTGGCCGGCTTGCCGAAAACCGTGGGCGGCGTCACCGTCAACCGTTACTGCGCTTCGGGCATCACGGCCATCGCCATGGCGGCCGACCGCATCCGCGTTGGCGAAGCCGACGTGATGATCGCCGGCGGCATCGAATCGATGTCGATGGTGCCGATGATGGGCCACCACCCATCGATGAACCTGGACATGTTCAGCGACGAAAACATCGGCATGGCCTACGGCATGGGCCTGACGGCCGAGAAAGTGGCGCAGCAATGGAAAGTGTCGCGCGAACAGCAGGACGCGTTCTCCGTTGAATCGCACCGCCGCGCCATCGCCGCGCAGCAAGCCGGCTTCTTCAAGGCCGAAACGACGCCCGTCGAAATCATCACGCGTACGCCGAACCTGGCCACAGGCCAGGTGGACGTCTCGCGCCGCACGGTCGACACCGACGAAGGCGCGCGCGCCGATTCGTCGATGGAGTCGCTGGCCAAGCTGAAGCCCGTCTTCGCCGCCAAGGGCACCGTCACGGCCGCCAACAGCTCGCAGATGTCCGACGGCGCCGGCGCGCTCTTGATCGTCAGCGAGAAGATCTTGCGCGAACACAACCTGACCCCGCTGGCGAAATTCTCGTCGTTCGCCGTGCGCGGCGTGCCGCCGGAAATCATGGGCATCGGTCCTAAATTCGCGATTCCCGCTGCGTGCGCCGCCGCCGGCATCACGCAGGACCAGCTGGACTGGATCGAGCTGAACGAAGCGTTTGCCGCACAGGCATTGGCCGTCATCGGCGACCTGGGCCTGGATCCATCGAAGGTCAACCCGATGGGCGGCGCGATCGCCCTGGGCCACCCGCTGGGCGCCACCGGCGCCATCCGCGCGGCCACCGTGATCCACGCGCTGCAACGCACCAAGCAGAAGTACGGCATGGTCACGATGTGCGTGGGCGCCGGCATGGGCGCCGCCGGAATTTTTGAACGCGTCTAAGTTCGACGGGCTAAAGCAATAAAACAGGGCGCTGCGGGATTACCCCGGCGCCCTTTATCTTTTTGGAGACGACATGGATATTGTGTGCAGCAAGAGCGAGGGCATTCTGACCCTGGAATTCAACCGCCTGGAACGCAAGAATGCGATCACGGGCGCCATGTACCAGACCCTGGCCGACGCGCTGGTGGCGGCCGAGACGGACGACGAAGTACGCGCCATCCTGATCTGCGGCAAGCGCGAGATTTTCACGGCCGGCAACGACCTCGATGACTTCATGAAGACGGCGCGTCCGAAGGATGGCTCGCTCGACCATGACCGTCCCGTGTTCCAGTTCATGCGCGCCCTGTACGGCAGCAGCAAGCCCGTGGTGGCGGCCGTTTCCGGCCCCGCCATCGGCATCGGCACGACCCTGCTGATGCACTGCGACCTGGTCTACGCGGCCGACAACGCCAGCTTCTCGATGCCGTTCACGCAATTGGGCCTGTGCCCGGAGTTCGGTTCCAGCCTGCTGCTCACGCAACTGGCCGGCTACCCGCGCGCGGCGGAAAAGCTGATGCTGGGCGAGTCCTTCCCGGCCAGCGAAGCGCTGGAAATGGGCCTCGTGTCGAAAGTCGTGCCCCTGTACGAATTGATGACCTTCGCGCAAGGCCAGGCCGCCAAGCTGGTGGCTCTGCCTGCCGCCTCGATTCGCGCCACCAAGCGCCTGATGAAGCAAAGCCGCATGGAGCCGATGAAGGCCGCCATCGCCGACGAAAACAAACTGTTCAGCGCCATGCTGGGCGGCGCCGAGGCGAAGGAAGCGTTTACGGCCTTCTTTGAAAAGAGGAAGCCCGATTTCAAGAAGTTCGCCTAAGCTGACCGCCGGGGTCAGACCCCCGCGCCCGTGAGTGCAAGCCGCTGAGTTAGCGGCCTTGAGGGGCTGACCCCAGAATTTTTTTCTGGCTTGAATTCATTCTAGACGACTGGTCTAATTGTGCTACAATGCCTCGCATGAAAGCTGAATACACCGATGTGCGCCAGCACATTATCGACCAGGGCAAGGCCATCATCACGCGCAAGGGGTTTGCCGGCGTGGGGCTGAACGAGATATTGTCGGCTGCCGACGTGCCCAAGGGCTCGTTCTACCATTACTTCAAGTCCAAGGAATTGTTTGGCGAGGCGATGCTGGAAGATTACGTCACCGGCTACCTGGCCGGAATGGAAGACGTGCTGGACCAGCCTGGCCGTAGCGCGGCGCAGTCGCTGATGGATTACTGGGCCAGCTGGACCAGCGAGAGCCTCGATGGCAGCGGTTGCGACTGCCGTTGCCTGGTGGTCAAGCTCAGCAGCGAAGTGGCCGACATGTCGGAACCGATGCGCGTGGCGCTGCTCGACGGCACCCACCGCATCATCGCCAGGCTGGCCCTGGCCATCGCGCGGGGCCGGGTGGACGGTACGCTGCCAGCGGTGGCCGACCCGGCGCAGATGGCCGCTACCTTGTACCAGCTGTGGCTGGGCGCGGCCTTGCTGACCAAGCTGCGGCGCGATGCCAGCGCCCTGCAAACGGCCTGGCGGGCGACCCTGGCCATGTTGCAGCTGCCGCCGGACAGCTACGACCGATAAATAGCAGGCATGCGGACGCACCACGTCCGCATTTTTTGAAACTCATCCTAGACGACCAGTCTAATAATCAGGAGCGACATGATGAAAAACTTTGAATTCCACAACCCGACCCGTATCGTCTTCGGTCTTGATACCGTCGCCAAATTGTCCACCCTGGTGCCGCACGCTGCGCGCGTGCTTATCTTGTATGGCGGCGCCAGCGCGGAAAAGACCGGCACCCTGGCCGAGGTACGCGCCGCGCTGGGCCAGCGCACGGTGCAGGAGTTTGGCGGCATCGAACCCAATCCCAGCTATGAAACCCTGATGCGCGCCGTCGCCCTCGTACGTGGCGAGAAAGTGGACTTCCTGCTGGCCGTCGGCGGCGGCTCCGTGATCGACGGCACCAAGTTCGTCGCCGCCGCCGCCCTGTACGACGGCGAGCCGTGGGAAATCGCCGAGCGCGGCGGCGCCAATGTACAGCGCGCCCTGCCGTTTGGCACGGTGCTGACCTTGCCGGCTACGGGGTCGGAAATGAACAGCGGCGGCGTGGTGACGAAAAAAGCCACGCACGACAAGCTGAGTTTCCGCAACCCGCTGCTGTACCCGCAGTTTTCCGTGCTCGACCCCAGCAAAACGTTCACCTTGCCGGCCACGCAGGTGGCCAATGGCCTCGTCGACGCCTTTGTCCACACCACGGAGCAGTATTTGACTTATCCGGTGCAGGCGAAGGTGCAGGACCGCTTTGCCGAAGGCTTGCTGCAAACCCTGGTCGAGATCGCGCCGCAGGCCGTGGCCGCGCCCGACGATTACGCCACGCGCGCCAATCTGATGTGGACGGCCACCCTGGCCCTGAATGGCCTGATCGGCGCCGGCGTGCCGCAGGACTGGGCCACCCACATGATCGGCCACGAACTGACGGCCCTGTACGACATCGACCATGCGCGCACCCTGGCCCTGGTGCTGCCCGCACTGCTGGACGTGCAGCGCGAGCAGAAACGCGGCAAATTGCTGCAATATGGCGAACGTGTCTGGAACATCACGCAGGGCAGCGAGGACGAGCGCATAGCCGCCGCCATCGCCCGCACCCGCGCCTTCTTTGAAGGGCTGGGCATCCCGACCCGTTTGTCGGCCTATCAGCTGGGCCAGGAAGCGGTGGAAGCGGTACTGAAACAATTGGCAGCACATGGCATGACCTCCCTCGGCGAACACCGCGATATCGACCTCGCGCGCAGCCGCCGTATCCTCGAAGCAGCACTGTAACCCGGACATAAAAGGAAACAACATGAACATCCTGATGGTACTGACCTCGCACGATCAACTGGGCGACACCGGCAAGAAAACCGGCTTCTGGCTGGAAGAATTCGCCGCGCCCTACTATGCCTTGCAGGAAGCGGGCGCGCAGCTGACGGTGGTTTCGCCCAACGGCGGCCAGCCGCCGCTGGACCCGAAAAGCGACGAACCCGATTCGCAAACGGACGCCACGCGCCGCTTCAAGCAGGACGCCGCTGCGCAAGCCGTGCTGGCCAACACGGGCAAGCTGGCCGACGTGAAGGCGGCCGACTTTGACGCCGTGTTTTACCCGGGCGGCCATGGTCCGCTGTGGGACCTGGCCGAAGACCCGCATTCGATCGCGCTGATCGAGCAGATGATCGCCGCCGGCAAACCCGTTGCCGCCGTCTGCCACGCGCCTGGCGTGCTGCGCCACGTGAAAGCGGCCGATGGCTCGCCGCTGGTGCGTGGCAAGCAGGTGACGGGCTTTACGAATACCGAGGAAGACGCCGTCGGCTTGACGGCCATCGTGCCTTTCCTGGTCGAGGACATGCTCAAGCAAAACGGCGGCGTTTACTCGAAGCTGGGCGACTGGCAGCCGTACGCCGTCACCGATGGCTTGCTGGTCACGGGCCAGAATCCCGCGTCGTCGGAAGTGGCCGCCCAGGCGCTGCTCAAGCTGCTGGCTTGATGCCCCGCTAGTACGGCCGGCCGCCGGGCGTCATCCACCAGCACGTCCGGCGGCCATGCCCGCCAGGATCAGGCCGACGGACGCATGCCAGGCGGTCTCGCTTGCGGGCCTGCCCGCCAGCGCATAGCCGTGCAGGAAATCGACGAGAACGTCGCGCCCGCGCAGCCGGGTTTTTTTATCCAGATCGAGGGCCTCCACGGCCAGCTCGAACAGCGCCGTGAAGCGTTCGGCCACGTCGGCTTGTTCTACCAGCCCGCGCGCCATCAGGCGCACGAAATACGGCGTGGCGCTGACCAGTTCCAGGTACAGCGCGCACAGCGCGAGCAGGCGGCGCTGCGGCCCCTGGCGTTGGTTGAACGGCGGCTGGTGCGGATCGAGCGCGGCAAAACGCTGCGCCATCAGGGCCAGCAATAACTCCTCTTTCCCCGCATAGTAGTGATACAGGGCCATGGCATCGACACCCAGGTTCTGCGCCAGCGTGCGCATGGAAAACGCTTCGCCTTTTTCTTCCAGCAGGGCCAGGGCCGCCTGCAGGATGGCGGTGCTGTCCAGCGCGGGCGCAATGCGGCGCGGACGTCCGGCGCGGCGCACGGGAGATTCCAGGTCTTGAAGTTTTACGGTTTTCATGGGCATAATTCTACACTGTAGAATTAAATGAAAGCACACCCATGCAAAAAACTTTTGTCAGCGTTTTTCTCGGCATCAGCATCGACGGCTGCATCGCCGGAGAAAACGGCGACCTGTCCTGGCTGGCCGAGCTGGCGCCCGACTCGCCCGAGGCGACCGGCTACACGGCCTTGATGGAGCAGGTCGATACCTTGCTGATCGGCCGCACCACATATGACGCCGTGCTGGGATTCGAGCCGTGGCCGTATGCGGGCAAGCGCGTGGTGGTCTTGAGCCACCGCGATTTCGCGCCGCGCCATGGCGAGCAGCGCCGCGAAGGCAGCGTGCGGGAAGTGCTGCAGGAGCTGGCACAGGAAGGCTGCCGCCACGTGTATCTGGACGGCGGCGCCGTCATCCGCGCCGCTTTGCGAGAAGGCGTCATCGACAGTGTCACCTTGTCCGTGCTGCCCGTGGTGCTGGGCAAGGGCGTGCGCTTGTTCGAGGATGGCTTGCCGCGCAGCGACTGGCGCCTGGACCACACGCGCCAGCTGCCCAGCGGCGTGGCGCAGCTGCGCTATCTGAAAAATTAAACCATGCTGGCGAGGTCGACGATAAAGCCGGAATCGTAGCGATCGTTTTCCGGCGTGCCATCGGGGCGCTTGTAGCCGCAGGGGTTGCAGACGACGCGGCAGTCCTCGACGCGGTAGTCGAGCGAGGCGTGCATGTGGCCATGCACCCACAGGTCCGCTTGCGCCACCAGCGCATCGAGCTGCGAGGCGAAGGCGGGCGAACCCAGGTTCGTCGCGTACTGCTCTTCCACCGACAGCATCGAGGGCGCCATGTGCGTGACGACGACCGTCTGGCCGTCGAACGGTTGCGCCAGCTGCCGTTCCAGCCACGAGCGGTGTTGCGCGTGCAGCTGCGCCGTGTCGGCCGCGCACAAGAGACGCGGCTTGTCGCCGCCCGTGCTGATGCGCTTGTAGTCGGGCATGTAGGCTTGCGCCGCGCTCAAGGCTTCGTCCTGGCGTTCCGCGCCGAACAGCAGGAAATCCGTCCACAGCGTGACGCCGAGGAAGCGTACGCCGCCCAGTTCCACGGCGTCGCCGTCGAGCAGGCGGATGTTGGCGCCCTGCGCATTGGCGCTGGCGCAGGCGTCGCGCACGGCGTCCTGCATGTGTTCCAGCTGGTGCCCGTAGCCTTCGTGATTGCCGTGCACGTACAGCACGGGCAGGGCGCCGAAGGTGCGCGCGGCCCAGGCGATGGCGTTGCTGCCCGTGTCGATGTCGCCGGCCAGGATCACCACGTCGGGGCGGCTGGCGGGAAGGTCGATGGCGGGCGTGTCTTCGCCCCAGACTTCCAGGTGCAGGTCGGACAGGATCAGCAAACGCATGGCGATAGGGCGGCAAGGCGCACGAAAGTGTATGGACCTCTATCGTAGCGCAAGTCCGGACAATGGCTTGCTTGACCGCGCGAGGGTAGCGACGTTACTCTTTGGCATCGATTACCGCACACTCATTACTGGAGCCGCATGCCGCCTTTCTTCCTTCCCAAGTCCCTGCTCAGCATCGCGCTGGCCGCCATGGCGCTGCCGTTGACGGCGCATGCCGCCACGCCCGCCGTCGATCCTTTGACGCAGCCGATCGCCTCGCCGTATGCGGCGCAATGGAACCGCCCGCAGCAGCCGGCGCGCATCCACGGCGACACGTATTACGTGGGCGTGGGCGGCTTGAGCGTGGTGCTGATCGATACGCGCGAAGGCTTGATCCTGATCGACGGCGCGCTGCCGCAATCGGTGGCCGCCATCAAGGAGCATATCCTCGAGCTGGGCTTTCGCCTGCAAGACATCAAGTTCATCCTGAGTACGGAAGCGCATTTCGACCATTCGGGCGGCATCGCCGCCCTGGCCCGCGACAGCGGCGCGCAAGTGGTCGCCAGCCCGCTCGGCGCGCAGGCGCTGCGCGCGGGCTCGGTGCTCGCCCTGGACCCGCAAGCGGGCGAAATCGATCCCATGCCGGCCGTGGAAAACGTGCGCGAGATCGCCGATGGCGAAACCCTGCAGCTGGGCGACGTGACCGTCACGGCGCGCTACACGCCTGGCCATACGCCGGGCAGCACCAGCTGGACCTGGGTGTCGTGCGAGGATGCCGAGCGTCAGGAATGCCTGAACGTGGTGTTCGGCGCCAGCCTCACGCCGGTGGCGGCCGACGATTTTCATTACCTGGGCGATGAGCGCCATGGGGACCTGACGCCGGCCTTCCGCCGCGTCATGCAGGACTTCGCCAAACTGCCGTGCGACATCCTGATCTCGGCCCACCCCGACCACTCCGGCGGCGACCAGAAGCTGACGCAATTGCTCGAAGGCGTCACGCCGAATCCCTTCATCGATGCGCAGGCGTGCCGCAATTACGCGGCCAAAAATGAAGCCAAGCTCGATGCCCGCATTGCCAAAGAAAAAGAAGCGGCTGCGACAAAATAACAACGTTGGCGTCTTCGCCATGAAAAGCGGTTGACGCACTGCAGCATAAGGTGCAGAATCAGCGTCCGCAGTTCAGATTAATCAGATAAAAGAAAGGAAACCCATGTTCGAGCAGGCTGGCAGCAAGTACGACCACTAGCCCCGCGCATGACGCTCGGGGCCATCGGCACATTGCCGATCCCGAGCCGGTGTCCTTCAAAACCCCGGTGAGGAAACTCGCCGGGGTTTTTTGTTTTAGACGACCCCGGCATAACGACAATACCAAGGAAGACGTTATGCCCATTCATCAGACACTGCGCGGCGCCCATGTGCCCGTGCATATTTTTACCGACGATATCGACGCGCAGGCGCTGCGCCAGCTGCACAATATCGCCAGCCTGCCCATCGTCCATCCGCATGTGGCGGCCATGCCAGACGTGCATGCCGGCATCGGCGCCACCGTCGGCAGCGTGATTCCCACGCGCGGCGCCATCATCCCGGCCGCCGTCGGCGTCGACATCGGCTGCGGCATGAACGCCGTGCGCACGACCCTGACGGCCAGCGACCTGCCCGATAACCTGGCGCGCCTGCGCAGCGCCATCGAAGCGGAGATTCCCGTCGGCTTCGAGCAGCACGAATGGAGCCGTGTGCAAGGCTCGCGCCAGGCGCGCGCCGTGCGGCCCCTCGGCGACCGCCTGACGCACGTCGTCGAGCGTCACCGGGGCATCGTCAAGATGCTGCGCCAGTTCGAGCGCACGTGGATCTGCCAGGCCGGCACCCTGGGCGGCGGCAATCACTTCATCGAAGTCTGCCTCGACGAGGAGCAGCGCGTGTGGATCATGCTGCATTCCGGTTCGCGCGGCATCGGCAACGTGATTGGCCGTTACTTCATCGCCGCCGCGCAGAAGGACATGCGGCGCCACCAGCTGCAGCTGCCGGACGCCGACCTGGCCTACTTCAGCGAAGGTTCCACGGTGTTCGACGACTACGTGGAAGCGGTGGATTGGGCCCAGGATTATGCACTGCTCAACCGTAGTGAAATGATGCGCCGCGTGCTCGACGTGCTGGCGAAGTTTGCGCCGCCGTTCCGGCTGGACGGCGAAGCGATCAACTGCCACCACAACTACATCGCGCGCGAAACGCATGGCAATGCGGCTTTGTATGTGACGCGCAAGGGCGCCATTTCGGCGCGGCAGGGCGAGCTGGGCATCATCCCCGGCAGCATGGGTGCGCGCAGCTTCATCGTGCGCGGCAAGGGCAACCCGGAATCGTTCTGTTCCTGCTCGCATGGAGCGGGGCGCAGCATGAGCCGCAGCGAGGCGAAGCGCCGCTTCAGCCGCTTCGACCTGGCCGAGCAGACGGCCGGCATCGAGTGCCGCAAGGATGGCGGCGTGGTCGACGAGATCCCGGCTGCGTATAAAAATATCGACGCCGTCATGGCGCACCAGAGCGACCTGGTGGAAGTGGTGCATACCTTGCGCCAGGTCGTCTGCATCAAGGGCTGAAAGGAGCAACCATGAAGATCAAAGTGAAAGCCACGTCCAAGCCGCGCAATCCGCTGGTGGCGGCCGCCAGGCTGCGCGGCGGCGCCGGCGCGCACCAGTCGGAAGCCTCGCCGCGCGCGGCGCGCCGGGCCGGCAAGCACCGCCTGCAGCAATGGCTGGCGGGCCGTCTGAAGCCGGAGGATTAAGGCGCGGCCAGTTCGACGATGAAGTTCGGGTTGAACTGGGGATTTTGCGGCGTGCCGCTGCGTGTCTTGTAGCCGCAGGGGTTGGCTACGACGCGGCACGGGCCCAGCTGATAGTCGCGCGAGACGTGGATGTGGCCATGCACCCACAGGTCCGCCTGCGCGGCCAGCTCGTCCAGGCGCGAGGCGTAGGCGGGCGAGCAGCCCTCGCTGCCATACGCATCGTCGACCGAGCGCAGCGACGGCGCCATGTGGCTGATGACCACCGTGCGGCCATTGAAGGGCTGCGCCAGTTCGCGCGCCAGCCAGGCTTTTTGCTGCGCGTGGAACATGGCCGTATCGGCCGCGCGCAGCTTGCGAAAGCCCATGTTGGCCAGGCGGATGCGCTTGTAGTCGTTCATCACGGCTTCCGCGTCGCGCATGGCCGCCTGGCGCGTGTCGTCGCCCAGCAGGCGAAAATCCGTCCACAGGGTGGCGCCGAGGAAGCGCACCTTGCTGCCGGAGGGGTCTTCCATGATGTGTGTGCCGCAGTCGAGGAAATGGACATTGGGCGTGGCGGCGCAGGCGCTGCGCAGTTCCTGGCGCACCTTGTCCAGATGGTGGCCATAGCCTTCGTGGTTGCCATGCACGTACAGCACGGGCAGGCCCGCAAACGTGGTGGCGGCCCAGGCGACGGCGCGTGCACCCGTATCGATGTCGCCTGCCAGGATCACGGCGTCCGGGCAGCTGCGCGCGAGGTCGCCCTGCGGCGCTTCGTCGCGCCATAGTTCATGGTGCAGGTCCGACAGTATCAATAAACGCATGCGGCATCCCGGCGATAGGCGAGGATGCCATCGTACCTGAAAACCCTCACTCTTCCTCCAGCGCGGCGAAGCCGTGCGCCAGGTAGTCGATCAGCGCGCGCACGGCGGGCAGCAGGCCGCGCCGCGAGGGGAAGACGGCGTGGATGATTTCGCGCTGCGGCCGCCATTGCTCCATCAGCGGCAGCAGGCTGCCATTGGCCACCTGCTCGGTGATCATCATGGTCGGCAGCTGCACCAGGCCCACGCCGGCCACGGCCGCGTCGCGCAGGGTCAGCATGTCGCCCGTGACGAAGCGCGGCGTGTGGCGCAGCTGGGCGCGCGCGCCGTCCGGGCCATGCAAATCCCACTGGTACTGCTGTTGCGGCGTGCCCAGGGCCAGGCTGGGCCAGTCGGCCAGGTCGGCCGGCGCTTGCGGCACGGGCGCGCCGGCGAACAGCAGCGGGCTGCCCACCATGCACTGGCTGCGTTCGGCCAGCACGCGCAGCACCAGGTCGCTGTCGGGCAGCGGGGGCGGGCGCACGCGGATGGCCACGTCGATGCCTTCGGCCACCAGGTCGACGCGGCGGTTGCTCGCTTCGAGCAGCAGCGTGACTTGCGGATGCGCGCGCATGAAACCGGCCAGCATGGGCGCGACCAGGGAATGCAGCAGGGCGATGGGACAGGACAGGCGCACCGTGCCGCGCGGCGCGGCCCGCGTCAGATCGATCGCGTCCTGCGCCGCCTCCGCTTCCACCAGCATGGCCTTGCAATGCTCGTAAAACGTCTGGCCCACGTCGGTGACGGAAAAATGCCGCGTCGTGCGCTGCAGCAGGCGCGCGCCCAGGCGTTCTTCGAGCAGCGCGATGCGCCGGCTCAGTTTGGATTTCGGCATGCCCAGCGCGCGCCCGGCCGGGGCGAAGCCGCCATGGTCGACCACCTGCACAAAGTAATACAAGTCATTCAGGTCCTGCATGCCGTCTCCTTGATCGTTCTATTTTTAGAACGCTGATGGCATATTTTACCGTCTACCGCCTCCATCGTTGCAAGCGTATTCTGTTTCCATCGTATGACACACCCCAAGGAGATCGAGATGAACACAGTCACAGGTATCTACAGCGCACCGCGCCAGCACTGGGTCGGCGACGGTTTTCCCGTGCGCTCGATGTTTTCCTACGGCGGCCATGGCAGGCAGCTGAGCCCTTTCCTGCTGCTCGACTATGCCGGCCCCGCCGAATTCGCGCCAGGCACGCGTCCGCCCGGCGTCGGCTCGCACCCGCACCGCGGCTTTGAAACGGTGACCATCGTCTACAAGGGCGAAGTGGCGCACCGCGATTCGACGGGCCAGGGCGGCGTGATCGGCCCCGGCGACGTGCAGTGGATGACGGCCGGCGCCGGCATCGTGCATGAAGAGTTTCACTCGCCTGCCTTCACGCAGTCGGGCGGCACCCTGGAAATGGTGCAGCTGTGGGTGAACCTGCCGGCGAAAGACAAGATGACGGCGCCCGGCTACCAGGCCATCACCAGCGGCACGATTCCCACGGTGGCGCTGCCGGAGGGCGCCGGTTCCGTGCGCGTGATCGCCGGCGACTTCGGCGGCCAGCATGGCCCGGCCCGCACGTTCTCGCCGATGCAGGTGTGGGACGTGCGCCTGGCCCAGGGCAAGCTGACGCAGCTGCCGGTGCGCGCCGGCTGGAGCACGGCGCTGATCGTCCTGCACGGCACGGTGCTGGTCAACGGCGAGAGCGTGGTGCGCGAAGCGCAGATGGCGCTGTTCGGACGCGACGGCGACAGCATCACCGTCGAGGCGAACAACGACGCCGTGGTGTTGCTGCTGAGCGGCGAGCCGATCGACGAGCCCATCGTCGGCCACGGTCCCTTCGTCATGAACACGGAAGCGGAAATCGCGCAGGCGTTCGAGGATTTCAACAGCGGCCGCTTCGCCCGCATCGCGAAGTAATTTGTGCAGTACCCGTGCCGCATCCCGCGGCACGGCTTTTGAGGAGACCACCATGAGCACCCCCGCCAACTTCCAAGGTTTGCCACCGATGATCGATCCCGACGACGCCGTCATGCTGCTGATCGACCACCAGAGCGGCTTGTTCCAGCTGGTGCGCGACATCGAGCAGCATGTGCTGCGCGGCCACGTCACGGCGCTGGCCAAGCTGTCGCGCCTGGCCAACATGCCGACCTTCACCACCGCTTCCGTGCCCGACGGCCCGAACGGCCCCCTGATCCCGGAAATCCACCATTTCAACCCGGACGCCGTCTACATCCCGCGCACGGGGCAGATCAACGCCTGGGACAATCCGGCCTGGGTCGAGGCCATCGAAAAGACGGGCCGCAAGACCCTGCTGATCGCCGGCACGCTCACCAGCGTATGCATGGCTTTTCCCACCATCAGCGCGCTGGCGGCCGGCTACAAGGTGTTTGCCATCATCGACGCCTCGGGCAACTGGTCGAAGATGGCCACCGACATCACCATGGCGCGCGTGACGCAGGCGGGCGCCGTGCCGATCGACACGTATGCCGTGCTGGCCGAGGTGATGAGCACCTGGAACCGCGCCGACGCGATGGAGTTCGCCGCCATCATGACGGACCACATCGTGCCGCCGTACCGCGCGCTGATCGAAAGCTACGACAAGGCGCAGGGCGTGCAAAAAAATGGCCGCGAAACGAAGCTGGAAATCCTCGAGGCGGCCGGCAAGGGCTGATCGCCTTACGGCGCTTCGTAGTTGCTACGTATCGCCGCCAGCACCCCGCGCTGCTCCAGGCGCGCGATGGCGGCGTTCAGGCGCGTCAGGTCGTCGGCGCTGGTCGTGCGCGCATTGAGCATCAGGTGCACGGGGGCGCGCAGGACGAGGAAGGGCAGGGTATTCAAGGCAACGCCCTGCAGGCGCGCTTCGTGGCGCACGGCCAGCACGTCGCCCAGCAGCAGGTCGGCGCGGCCCGCGTCGAGCATGAGGATGCCTTGCCGGAAGGTGCCGAAGGTATTCAGGCGGCCGTCCTTTTCCAGCGCCGGGCGGGCCGCCGCGTATTGCGCGCCATACCAGCCCACCTTGGGCGCCAGCAGGGTCGCCTTGCCGCGTGCGAGCTGTGCGAAGCTGGCGATCTGGCGGTGGCCGGCGGGCGGGCCGGATTTGCTGAAGAGACCCACGGCTTCGTCGCGATACGCAATGGAAAAGCGCGCATAGGAATGGCGTTCCTGTGTCTCGGACGCGGCCAGCATCAGGTCCAGTCCCCCTTTCTGGAACAGCAGCTGGCGCCGCGCGGTGGGCAGTTCCGGCAGGGTGACGAGGGTGCAGTGCGCTTCCTTGAAGATGGCGTGCAGCAGTTCCAGGTCCAGGCCCGTAGCGTGGCCCTGGGCATCGCGATAGAGATATGGCGGCCACTCTTCCAGCGCCATCGTCATGCGGCAAGCCACGGCGGGCAGGACGGATACGCCGAGCACTGCCGCAAACAGGAGATGGCGCATGCGCATATGGGGAATTCCCTGGAGTTTCAACTTGATATTCAATTTGCCAGAATGGCCATGGAAGTCAAGGGCTGCGGCTGCGGAAGGCCGGCCTGACTCGCATTTCCTCGATCTACGCGCGTTTTTTGCCGCGTGCCCCCATGGGCGTCGCTTCCGGCACGGCGAACACCGTGCAGTGTAATCGGCTATAGTGGCGCGGTGCAACCACTGCCCCGCAAAGGAAATCCGCTTGACTCCCCCGCTCGAGATCGCCGCCAATGTGCTGATGACTGCCTCCATCATCCTGGCCGGACGCAATAATATTCATTCCTGGTGGATCGGCATGGTCGGCTGCGTGCTGTTTGCCGTGCTGTTTTTCCAGGTCAACCTGTACGCCGACGTGATGCTGCAGCTGTTCTTCATCGTCACCTGCGTCATCGGCTGGCTGCAATGGCGGCGCGGCGCCGGCGGCCAGCCCTTGCCGATCACGCGCACGCGCTGGCGCACCCTGGCCTGGGTGGTGCCGGCCGGCATCGCCTCCGTGGTGATCTACGGTATGCTGCTGCACCGCTTCACGAATGCCTACGCACCGTTCATCGATTCGGCAGTGTTGGTATTTAGCATCATCGCGCAATTTCTGCTGATGAGCCGGCGCATCGAAACCTGGGCCTTCTGGCTGCTGGTCAACACCGTGGCCGTGCCGCTGTACTATAGCCGCGGCCTGCACCTGACGGCCGTGCTGTATGCGGCCTACTGGGTCAATGCCCTGATTTCCTGGTACTGGTGGAACGTGCAGGCGCGCCGCGCGGCGCAGGCGCCCGCTGGCCCGTCCGCGGTCATCGCCGATGCCTGAATGTTGTCAAACGACAAGTCCTTAGATTCAAATCGTATATACAATCAATTTTTAATTCGTTCACGCCATAAAGACGCCGGGATATAGTGGCCTTTCCCCGCTTACCGGTGTCTTTTATGTTGCGCTTTACCCTTTCTGCCTGTTTTTATGCCACCCGGCACCAGCTGACCATGCAATGCATGGCGCAGTCGATGCCGGTGCGTGCCCGTCCACGCATCCCGTAGTAGTTCGCTGATCCCCCCCGTTTGTCGTTGTCCGCTGGCCCACCCGGTCCGCGTGCCCCAGCTCGGCCTTTTTTATCGGAAAAAGGCTGCAATCCCAATAAGAGGAAACCATGTTCAAACCACTCGCCATCAGTCTTGCCATCGCCGCCGCCTTTCCTGCCTTCGCCCACGCCGAGGAGGAGATGCTGCGCGTCAACGTCACCGGGTCGAATATCCGCGTCAGCGAAAAGGAGGGCGCCAGCGCCGTGCAGGTCATCACGGCCAAGGAATTGAAAGCCAGCGGCAAGACCAGCGTCTCGGACGTGCTGCGCGCCATCTCCGCCAACAGCGGCAACAGCTACAACGAACAATATACGGGCAGTTTCTCGGCCGGCACCTCGGGTCTGTCGCTGCGCGGCATTGGCCAGAAAAATACCCTGATCCTCGTCAATGGCAAGCGCGTGGCCAGCTATGCGACGGCGCAAAACTTGCAGGAAACCTTTGTCGACCTGAACAGCCTGCCGATGGCGGCCGTGCAGCGCATCGAGGTGCTCAAGGATGGCGCTTCGTCCGTCTACGGCTCCGACGCCGTGGCCGGCGTGGTCAACATCATCCTGTACAAGGAATTCACGGGCACGGACATCACGGCGCAGTGGGGCGGCTCGACCGAAGGCACGGGCCAGCATGAAAAGAGCGCGGCGCTGCAGACGGGTTTCGGCAAGCTCGAGGAAGACGGCTACAGCCTGGTCTTCTCGATTGACGCGCAGCAGCGCGACAAGCTGCAGCAAAGCGACGTGGCGTGGATGCGCGATGCGGATTTCCGCAACCAGCAGCGTGGCAGCCTGGGCTGGGCCATCACGAATTACGCGGGCACCGATCCCACACGCACGCTGGGCGGCGTGCGCGCACCGCTGCAACTGGCCAATTATGGCGATATCACGCAGGGCAAGACGGGGCAAGTGCTGGCGTATAACCCGTCGCCATATAAAACCCTGATTCCCGGCATCCAGCGCGTGCACACGGCCGCGCGCGCCACCTTCAAGCTCAATGCGGACACGGAAGCGTATGTCGACTTGCTGCACAGTTATTCGCGCGCCGACCAGACCTTCAGTGCGCCGCTCACCGTCAACAATGCCACGCGCGTGTGGAACAACGCCACCCAGGCGCTCGACACGATACCCGTGGTGCTGCCCGTCGGCCACCCGAACAATCCGGGCGCCACGCCCTTGCCGTTCACGGCCACCCTGTTCGACCTGGGACCGCGCCTGAAGCAGGACAAGGTCACGTTCTACCGCGCCCTGGCGGGCGTGAAAGGCACCCTGGCGGGCTGGGACTGGGATGCGGCCGTGGGCCATTCCAGCAGCAAGCTGGAGGAAACCGTGCAGAACTTCGTCAACCGCTACGAATTCCAGAAAGTGCTGGCCGACGGCAGCTATAACTTCTTTGACCAGTCGCAAAACAGCGAAGCCGTGCGCAACCGACTGCGCCTGTCGACCCTGCGCCCGGCCGAATCGACCCTCGATACCGTCGACTTTTCGGCCGCGAAAGACCTGTGGCAATTGCCGGCCGGTCCGCTGGGCTTTGCCGCCGGTGCCCAGTGGCGCCGCGAAAAGATGGATTCGCAAACCTCGACGGCCGTGCTGTCGGGCACGGAGCTGCGCCCGGCCATCAACATCATCAACGGTTCGCGCAGCGTGTCGGCCCTGTTTGCCGAATTCAACGTCCCGGTGGTGAAAGACCTGTCCGTCAACCTGGCGGGCCGCGCCGACCGTTACAGCGATTTCGGCAATGCATTCTCGCCGAAAGCCAGCGCCCGCTACCAGGCGGCGCCGTGGCTGCTGGTGCGCGGCACCGTGTCGCGCGGCTTCCGCGCGCCGTCCTTGCCGGAAATCACGCAAAGCACGGCCGTCAGCTATGTCAGCGTGCTCGATCCGCGCGACCCGATTACGCCCACGCAGACGCGCGGCGTGACGGCCATCACCATCGCCAATACGGCGCTGCGTCCCGAGCGTTCGAACAACCTGAACCTGGGCGTGGTGGTGTCGCCGACCAGCAGTTCAAGCATCGGCCTCGATTACTACCGCATCAAGCAGGATGGCGTGATCGGCACGGAAAGCGCCACCACCACGCTCGCCAATGAAGCGTTGGCGCCGCAAAAGATCACGCGCGATGCCGATGGCCGCATCACGACCCTGTACCGCCAGTACCGCAACCAGGGCCAGCGCGAAGTGTCGGGCATCGACCTGGACCTGCGCCAGCGCTTCATCGACAAGGATTGGGGCAAGCTGACCCTGGCCGGCCAGCTGAGCCGCGTGCTGCGCTTTGCCGAACCGCTGTCCGACGGCGCACCGCTGACGGACGGCGCCGGCACCAACTATTTCGGCTCCATCCCGAAATGGCGCGGCGTCACCTCGGCCACGTGGGAGCAGGGCAAGTGGTCGTCCACGCTCACTTGGAATTACGTGGGCAGCTATGCGCAAAACACGCATCTCGATGAATCGGTGGCCGCCTTCAGCACCTTCGACGTGACCACCAGCTGGCAGGTGACGCCCGCGGCGAACGTCACCTTCATCGTGCAGAACCTGGCCAACAAGCGCGCGCCGTGGGATTACTCGGCCTCGGGCTTCGACTATACGCAGGCCGACCCGCGCGGCCGCTTTGCCTCGCTAAAGCTGAACTACAAGTTCTAATGACCGTTTGACACCTGCCGCTGCCCCGCCTGTTCATGCAGGCGCTGGCGGTAGGCGCTGGGCGTGACGCCCATGCGTTCGCGGAAGGCCGTGGCGAAGTTGCCCGCGTTGTGAAAGCCGATCAGCAGGGCGACATCCTGCACGTCGATTTCCGTCTGCTGCAGCAGTTCCACGCCGCGCGCGATGCGCGCTTCGCGGATGAAGGCAAAGACCGTCATGCCCGTCTGCTCGCGGAACATCAGGGTCAGCTTTTCGCGGTAGGTGCCCACGCTGCGGGCGATTTCGGACAGGTTGGGCAGGCTGCCCAGGTTGTCGAGAATCAGTTGTTTGACGGCATTGACAAACACGAGGTCCGGATGTTGCTGCCGGTCGCCGAGCGGCGTCGCCTCAGGTAATGTGCTGTTGCTTTTACGCATCAAGCCCAGGTGGATATGGATGCGCGCGGCCAGTTCTTCCGGCAGGAACGGCTTTGAAATGTAATCGACGCCGCCCACCTGCAAGCCCATGACGCGCTCCTTGGCGGCGTCCGCGCCGCTGAGAAAGATCACGGGAATCTGTTCCGTGTCGGGATTGGCCTTGAGCAAACGGCACGCCGTGTAGCCATCCATTTCGGGCATGCGCACGTCGAGCAGGATCAGGTCGGGATGCGTGGCCAATGCCAACTGGTAGCCCTGGTAGCCATTGAAGGCAATGCTGAAGCGGTAGGGCTGCTCGCTGAGCAGCTCCATCAGCATGCGCTGCTCGAACGCGGAATCGTCCACGATCAAGATGTTTTTTCTGATGGTTTCGCTGGTCAATGGCATGGCATGGATGACTTAACCAAATAACAAGTTGTGGCTTATTATGCCTCGCTTTTTCTTTTTTTTCTGCTTTTCTCGTGTTTCAAAAGATGTTTCTCCGCGAGAAGAAGCGCGGATTTCCTATATCGCCAATAATTCACTCATGCATTGATTTTAAGCAATGTCGCTTGCCAAAAAATCTGTTTTGCCAATGCAGCAAAAAATGCCGGAGTCCCTCGCTTCCTGACTCTCGGCGCAAGTATGTTGTCGTCCTGGTTTGCGTGCCCCAGAAAACGCCGGCAATACCGTGACTATCCTCGAGCCCTGCATGCCGATGGGCGCATTAATGATGTTCCGTCATCAGGAGGTATCATGTTGCGAGTTATTTCACCCCGCTTGACCGCTGCTGCCAGTGTCGTCCTTGCCGCTACGGCCCTCCTGCCTGGCTACGCCGATGCCGCCGTGTATCTGAACGGCAGCAACACCACGACCTTTGACGTGACCCTGAAAATCATCGCCAATTGCACCATTGCGGCGGCCAATCTCGACTTTGGCCAAAGTCAGGGCGTACTGGCTACTGCCGTGAACGTCAATACGACCGTGAATGTCACCTGCACCAATACCACGCCGTACAACGTGGGCTTGACGGCGGGCACGGGCACGGGCTCAAGCGGCACCACGCGCTATCTGAGCGGCACGGGCGGCAACCTGGGGACGGTGCAATTCAACCTGTTCCAGACGGCCGGCAGCACCTTGTGGGGCGATACGCAGGGCACGAATACCGTCGGCGGCACCGGCAACGGCGCGTCGCAGCCGATCACGGTGTACGGCAACATTCCGCCGCAGGCGACGCCGGCGCCGGATACCTACAAGTCGACCATCACCGCCACCGTGTACTTTTAAGTCAGGCGCCGCGTGAACGCCGGTTCGATTTCGCGGCTGAAAAGCGTACTGGCCCTGCTGGCCTGCTGGCCTGCTGCGCCGCAGGCGCGAACGGCGCCAATTTGCAGATTTCGCCGGTGACGCTCAATTTGCGCGCCGCTCAGAATGCCGCGGGTATCAACTTGCAAAATCTCGGCGACCAAGCCATCTACGGGCAGGTGCGGGTGTTTGCCTGGGACCAGCGCGATGGCGAAGAAGTGCTGGCGCCGACGCAGGAGCTGGTGGCCAGTCCGCCGATCGTCGAAATCGCCGCCAACAGCCGGCAGACCATCCGCCTCGTGCGTGCCCAGGCTGGCCCTGTGGCGCAGGAAAAGACGTATCGCGTGCTCATCGATGAAATCAGCCGCGAGGATGATGCGGGTCGCAGCGGCGTCGATATCCGCCTGCGCTATTCGGTGCCCGTTTTCGTGCTGCCGGCCGCTGCGCCAGGCAAGGAAGTGCTCGACTGGCAAGTCTTCCGCGAGCGGGGTGAGTGGATGTTGCGTATCAAGAACAGCGGCAATATCCATGCGCAGATCGGGGCGATGACGTTGACGAACCAGGCGGGCAAGGAGTTTGCCGTCAGCAAGGGGTTGTTTGGTTATGTCCTGGCCGAACGCATGCGCGTATGGCGCCTGCCTGTCGCCAGGGAGGCCGAACTGGATGGACCGTTGAGTATCGCGGTCAATGTGAATGCGAAGGCGCTCATTGCCAAGAATTCGACACCTTGAACATGGCCGCCATGGCTGGCGCGACCTGCGTGAACCATGAAACGCGCGCTGACAGCGTTGCTGTTGCTGGTCATGGCGCCGCTGGCCAGGGCCGATGGCGCGGCGGCCGTGACGGGCGCCGATCTGGGGCTGGCCAGCTTGCCCACCGATCCGGCGGCGCCGAATGAACTGTATCTGGAGGTAAGTGTGAATGCTGTTTCAACCGGGCTGATCTTGCGTTTTACCCAGGTGGGCAAAACCTTGCGCAGCAGTGTGGCGAACTTGCAGCAGCTGGGGCTGGACCCGGCGCGCCTGGTCGCGCCCGGTCAGACCGAGGTGGCGCTCGATGCGGTTCCGGGACTCAGCTATGAATATGATGCGGCGCGCCAGAGCGTGTCGTTGCAGGTGGCGGACGACTTGCGCGCGCCGTACCGCATCGATGCGCGCCTGGCGGCGCAGACGCCGCCGTCGCGCGTCACGCCCGGCGCCGTGCTCAATTACGAAGCCTATGCGGAACTGGGCCGGACACGGCGCGCCGCCATCTTCAACGACTTGCGCTATTTCAATTACAGCGGCGTGTTCAGCCATACCGGCACCGTGAACCTGGGAGGAGACCAGCGCAAGTACATGCGCTTTGACACGTTCTGGAGCCATGCCGACCCCGATACCCTGCAAACGTGGCAAGTGGGCGACCTGATCTCCTCATCGCTCAGCTGGAGCCGCGCCGTGCGCGTAGGCGGCGTGCAGTGGCGCAAGAATTTCCAGCTGCGCCCCGACCTGCTGACCTTTCCCGTCGCCTCCGTCGATGGCACGGCGCTCGTACCTTCGTCGCTGAGCCTGTACGTCAACGGGGTGCAGCAATATGCTGCCAGCGTGCCCAGCGGTCCGTTCGTGCTGAACCAGGTGGCCGGCATCAATGGCGCCGGGCAAGCCACCCTCATCACGCGCGATGCGCTGGGGCGCAGCGTGACGACCGTGCTGCCCCTGTATGTCGATACGCGCATGCTCGCTGGCGGCTTGAGCGATTATTCGGTCGAGGCGGGCGCCGTGCGGCGCGACTATGGCCGCCGCCTGTTCGGCTACGGGCGGCAACTGCTTGCCAGCGCATCCGGCCGCCATGGCGTCAGCGACAGCTTCACCATCGAAGGCCATGCGGAATTGACTGCCGGCCTGTACCAGGCGGGGGCGGGCGCGCTGGTGCGGCTGGGTCAGGCGGGCGTGCTCAGCGGCTCGCTGTCGGCCAGCGCCGGCCGCAGCCGTGGTGCGCAGCTGGGCGCCGGATACCAATATGTGGGGCCAAGCTTCAGCGTCGATGCGTACAGCGTGCGCGCCAGCGCCGGGTTTGGCGACCTCGCTTCGCGCGATGGCAGCCCCGTGGTGCGCGCGGCGGACCGCCTCACCGTGAGCCTGCCTTTGCCGGCAGGAAGCAGCATCAGCAGCAGCTATATCAGTTACCGCACGCCCGGCGCAGCGCCATCGAAGCTGGCCACCTTGGGCTATTCGGCGACCCTGTTTCACGGCCTGTTCCTGAACGCCAGCCTGTTCCAGGATTTGCGGCAACGCGAGAAGCGGGGCTTTTATGTCGGCCTGAGCATGGCTTTCGACAATAATCTGGCCATCAGCACGAGCGGCAGCCGGCAGAACGGCGAGAGCGGCCGCAGCGTCAGCGCGCAGCGCGCGGCGGACTTTGGCGGCGGTGTCGGCTGGAGCTTGCAGGCTGGCACGGTGGGCCGCAATGCCTACCGGCAAGCGCAAGTGGAATACCTGGGCAATGACGGCCGCGTGAATGCGCGCACGCAAAGCGGCGGCATGGGCAATGCCTCCTCGCTGGGCGCGGCCGGCGCGCTGGTGCTGATGGATGGGCATGTCGAGGCGGCACGCCAGGTGGGCAACGGTTTTGCGCTGGTGTCCACTGGCGGTGTGGGCAATATTCCCGTGCTGCATGAAAACCGCCAGATCGGCGTGACGGACAGGGGCGGCTATCTGCTGGTGCCGAATTTGAATCCTTATGGCAATAACCAGATCAGCATCGCCACGGATGAGCTCGACGTTGACGCGCGCGTGCCCGTGACCAATATGAATGTCGTGCCGCAACAGCTGGCTGGCGTGCTGGCGGCCTTTCCCGTCGGACGCTACAGCGCCGCCACCGTCATCGTCCAGGGCGCCGACGGCAAGCCGCTGGCCACGGGCTTGCCCGTGCTGCATGTGCAAAGCGGCAAGCAGACGGTCATGGGATTTGACGGCATGGTGTTCGTCGACGATCTGCTCGAGCAGAATCAGCTGCAAGTGGGCGAGGGCGACAGTGCGTGCACGGTAGGTTTTGCCTATGTGCGTCCTGCCGCGGGCGGCTTGCCCGTGATCGGGCCGCTGCGCTGCGCCGCCGCCGGCGCCGGGGGAGGCCGCTGATGCGCCGCCTGCTGCCTTGCCTGACCCTGCTGCTGGGATGCGCCTGGGGCGGCGCAGCGCAGGCGGCCGATACCTGCACGGTGAGCATGACGAATATCGATTTCGGCGCCGTCAGCCCGATTTCCGGCACCGATTACGTGGCGCAGGCAACGGGCACCTTCAGCTGCCTTTTTTCGTCGCTGAACCTGGGGCAGTTGCTCACGCCCAACGCGCAAGTGTGCATCTCGCTGGGGCTGGGCACGAATTCCACCTCGGCCCTGCCGCGCAAGCTGGGCAATGGCAGCAACCGCATGGAGTACAACGTGTACGTGGACAGTTCGTACGCCACGGCGAAGATCTGGGGCGGCGCCGGCGTGGCGGGCGCGCCGTCGACCTTCGGCATGATCCTGTCGGCCGGCTTGCTGGCCCCGCCCGGCACATATTCCACCACCTTTACCGTGTACGCGAAGATTCCCGCTGGCACGGCCCTGGCCGCCGTACCCACGGTCGCCAACGCCGATACGGTGTACACATCGAGCTTTGCCGGCGTGGGCACGTACACCTACACGACCTATGGCCTCGTCAATCTGCAAGGTTGCACGGCCAGCAGCGGCAGCTTCGGTTTCACGGTGAATGCCACGGCCGTCAACGACTGCACCATCGCGGCCAGTCCGATGGCGTTCGCGAACGCTTCCATCCTGACGGGCAACTTGCGCAGCACCAGCACCTTGTCCGTGCGCTGCGTGAACAACAATGCGTACCAGATTGCCTTGAACGGCGGCAGCGTGGCGGCCAACGTGGCGAACCGGCAAATGAAAAACCTCTTAACGACGGACAAGGTCAGCTACCTGCTGTCGTCCACGCTCGATGGCCCGCTCTGGGGCGATGGCACGTCAGGCACCAGCATGGTGACAGGCACGGGCACGGGCGCCAGCGTGCCGCTGACGATATACGGCCGCGTGCCGGCGCAGGTGTCGCCGCGCCCCGGCGACTACAAGGATACGGTGACGGCAACGATCTATTTTTAGAACGTGACGGTGATGAGGCCGGTGTCCGATGGCGTCGCCTGCTGTTGCAGCAGATAGGGTGTGTTGTGCTGGCAGCGCACTTGGGTGCGACCGCGCTGCGAGACGACGGTGCACGCTTCGTGGACGACGAAGGTGGCCTGGAACGATGCGGAGGAGACGGTGGCGGCGGCGGTGGTCTGGCAAAGGGCCATGGCGAGCAACATTATCAGGAAGGAAAATTTCAGAGGAGTCATCGTAAGCGTATCAGGTGAAAAACGGATGGGTGACAACATTCTCTGACGCCGTTTCGCACATTGCGACGGGAGAAGCTGGAGTAAGCATGATTGTACTGGAGCAAGAAAAGTGTGAGTTTTCGCGTATTTTCAAGCCCTCTCCGGGGCGGGAGATGGCTTGCAAAGCGATAGTAACTAAGTTTCCGTGTGGCAACCGTAAGATTTTTTTTAATTGTTGTGTTGGATCAACGTGAGGAGACGGTCATGAAACATACCAACTTTAATAATTTGCCTTGCCCGATTGCGCGCAGCCTGGGCAAGGTCGGCGAATGGTGGAGCATCCTCATCCTGCGCGAAGCGTTTTATGGCAAGACGCGCTTCGACGAATTTGAAAAAAGCCTCAAGATCGCCCCCACCATCCTGACGCGCCGCCTGGCCGACCTGGTGGAAGGGGGCTTGATGACGCGCCGCCTGTATTGCGCCAAGCCGCCCCGCTACGACTATGTGCTGACCAAGTCCGGGCGCGCCTTCAAGCCCGTCTTGCTGGCGTTTATCGCCTGGGGGAATGAAAACTTCGCCCCCGAAGGCGCCAGCCTCGTCATCGCCAGCCGCGACACGGGTCTGGCCGCCGATCCGGTGCTGGTCGACGCCACGACGGGCTTGCCCATCAATGATGAGTATTACGCGTTCGCGCCGGGGCCTGCCGCCAGCGACAGCATGCGCAGCATCATCCTCGATGCGGAAAAAAGCAGCGGCATCGCGCCCAAGCCGAAAGCGCCAGCCGCCAATCGCGGCTGGGTGGCGGAGGGGCATCTGGTCTGAGGCTGGGTGGCGGGCGTGCGCCAAGTTTGGCGCAAAGCAAAGCGGGCACGGCGCTATGACGTTACTGTCGCAGCATGCAACTCAAGTGCGGCGCAGGCCCGGCTCGGCTGTACGGGCAGGGCAGGGCAGGGCGCCATCCGTGACCCGATGTCCGTTGAAGGAGTACTGCGATGACCACATTGCCGCAACACCTACGCCGCGCCGCCAGCGTGCTGGCGCTGGCCGCCCTGCTGGGCGCCTGTTCCCATGGCCCCCATCATCCGGGCGGCCACGACGTCACCCTGACGGGCGCGCAGGAAGTGCCGGCCAATACCAGCATGGCCACCGGCAGCAGCAATATCCGCGTTGCGCATGACCGCAGCGTCAGCGGGGGCGTGCGCTACGCGGGCATGGTGGCCACCGTCGCGCATATCCATGAAGCGCCGGTGGGCGTCAACGGCCCCGTCATCGTGCCGCTGGTGAAAACCGCCGAAGGCATGTTTGCCGTGCCGCCGAACACCATGCTCACGCCGCCCCAGTATGCGAGCTACCAGGCCGGCAATCTGTACGTGAACGTGCACAGCGCCGCCTTCCCGGCCGGCGAGATCCGCGCCCAGCTCAAGCCCTAGCCGGCCGCCAGCGATTTTCCGAAAACCTCCTTGGGCCGCGCGAGCGGCCTTTTTTTGCGCCAGGCGGCCGGCCGGTACGGCGCGCTACAATGGCGCTTCATGCTGACCATCCTCGCCATCACCTTTCCCTTCTTCGCCCTGGTGCTGTGCGGCTACCTGGCAGTGCGGCGCACCTTGCTGCCGCTGGCCGCCATCGGCGGCTTGAACAGTTTTGTCCTGTACTTCGCGCTGCCCTGCATGCTGTACCGCTTCGGCGCCGCCACGCCCGTCGCGCAACTGCTTGACGCCAGCGTGTTCGGCGTCTACCTGCTGTGCGCCTTGATCATGGTGGGCGTCACCACGGCCATGACATTGAGTCACCGCATCGACTGGAACAATGCCGCCTTCGGCGCGCTGGTGGCGGCCTTCCCGAACACGGGCTTCATGGGCGTGCCCCTGCTACTGACCTTGCTCGGACCCCGTTCCTCGGGCCCCGTCATCGTCACCATCGTCGTCGACATGTTGATTACCAGCTCGCTGTGCATCGCCCTCTCGCGCATCGGCAGCGGCGGCGCGCACGGCAGCCGCGCCGCCGTTGTCAACGCCATGAAGGGCATGGCAGGCAACCCGATGCCGTGGGCGATTGTGCTCGGTGCCCTGTCGTCGTGGCTGGAACTGGCCTTGCCCAAGCCCTTGATGCAGACGGTGGGCCTGCTGGCCGACGCCGCCTCTCCCGTTGCCCTGTTTGCCATCGGCGCCGTGCTGGCCCGTTCGCAGATGAGCACGAGCGATCCGGCGCCGCTGGGAGAATATGTGCCCGTGGCGCTGAAAAAACTGCTGCTGCATCCGCTGCTGGTGTGGGGTGTCGGCCACGCCGCCATCGCGCTGGGCGTGCCGCTCGAGCCGTTCGCGCTGACCTGCATGGTGCTGGTGGCCTGCCTGCCCAGCGCCAGCAATGTCTCGCTGCTGTCGGAACGCTTCGGCGCGAACACGGCGCGCATCGCCCGCATCATCCTCGTGTCGACGGCGCTGTCGTTCCTGACGTTTTCGGCGGCCGTCAGCTGGCTGGCGTGAGGGTGGATTCGTTGGTCCGGGGCGCGCCTCGCGCCTTGCGCATCATCGTGAACACTGCGCGGCGCGCATCGCCCGCATCATTCTCGTGTCGACGGCGCTGTCGTTTCTGACGTTTTCGGCGGCCGTCAGCTGGCTGGCGTGACGTTGGCGGCGATCAGCGCGCCCAGCGCCCGCGCCGCGCCGGGGTGATGATCGAGCGCCAGGCCGTGCGCCATGCTGGCCTGGTCCTGCATGCTGCGGTTCTGGCCCAGCTTCCATTTCCCTTCCAGGCGCGTGAGGGGAATCTCGATGCCGACGATGGCTTTCAACAGTTTGTCGATATAGCCGGCCGGCGCGTCGCTCACCTTCCACGGCGCGGCTTGATCCGCCTCATGGCGCGCCGTCAGCCGCTCCACCAATCCCAGCAGCCACGCCGCATCGTCGATGGCGCGCAGGGGGCCGTGCGCGTGCACCACCGCGTAATTGAAGGTGGGCACTTCCTTGCCGCTGCGGTGCTTTTCCGCATACCAGGCGGGCGTGATGTAGGCGTGCGGCCCCTGGAAGATCACCATGCAGTCATCGTTTCCGCCGGCGGCGCGCCACAGCGGATTGGCGCGCGCCACATGGGCGCGCAGGATGCCGAATGGCGCATCAAGCGTGGGCGCGGCGATCTCGAACGGCAGATGGTCGGCGCACAGGCCATCGGCGCCGCAGCGCACGAGCGCGCCCAGCGGATGCGCGGCTATCAGGCCATGCAGCACGTCGAGGCGCTCTTCGCGGAAGGTGGCGGGCATGTACATCTAGGCGACTCCTTCCACGACGACGTCGGCCGTCAGCGAATTGGCGATGTAGCAGCGCTCGTGCGCGTCGTGGTGCAGGGCGGCCAGCGCTTCGGGCGCGAGCGGCGTTCCCGCGAAGGCGATGCGCGGACGCAGCACGATGCGCGTCATGGCCAGGCGGCCTTGTGCATTCTTGCCCAGCTCGCCGACGGCATCGTCGCGGTAATCGTCGATGACGTAGCCGCGCTGGGCTGCCAGCGACAGGAAGAACAGCATATGGCAGCTCGACGTGGCGGCCACCAGCGCTTCTTCCGGGTCGATATTTGCCGCCACCGACATCGGCAGCGGCACGGACAGGGGAGACGACGAGGCGGGGACCGTCAGGCCGCCGTCGAACTGCCATTCATGGCCGCGGCTGTAGCGCTGGCCGGCGAAATCCTGGCCGTCGCGCTGCCAGGCCACGGTGGCGAAAAACTGATGCATGGGTGCTCCGAAAGAGTGATGGGATGCGCCATCTTAGCGTCAGTCTTGGCTATTTAAAACAGCCAATAAGTGCTATCTTGAAGCTACCAATCCAACAGACATCCCACCATGCCAGCTTCCCACCTGAACCAGCTCATCGCCGCCTTGCCGCTGCGGCGCGACGCCGTCGAACCGCTGTTCCGCCAGCTGTACGCAGCCATCAAGGCGGCCATCCTCGACGGGCGCATGAGTCCCGGCATGCAGCTGCCGCCAACGCGCGATTTTTGCCGCCTGCTGGCCGTGTCGCGCCAGACGGTGCTCAATGCGTATGCGCTGCTGACGGCCGAAGGCTACCTCGACGGCGCCGTCGGGCGCGGCACCTTTGTCAGCCGCGAGGTGCCGCTACCCGTGCCGCCGGCTGCTACGCCCGGCCTGCTGCGGCCCCTGTCGGCGCGCGGGCAGGGCGTGGTGGCGGCCATGCGCCAGGTGGCGTTCCACCGGGGGGCGCTGCGCGCTTTCCGCGTCGGCATGCCGCGCATCGACCATTTTCCATTTGACGTGTGGAACCGCCTGGAAGCGCGGCGCTGGCGCCGTCCCGACCACCATTTCGGCTACAGCGATCCGGCTGGCTACCTGCCGCTGCGCGAACTGCTGTGCGTGTACCTGAAGGCCTCGCGCGGCGTTCAGTGCATGCCGCAGCACATCGTCATCACTTCCGGCTCGCAGCAGGCGCTGTTCCTGCTGTCGACCATCCTGCTGGCGCCCGGCGACGCTGCCTGGATGGAGTCGCCCGGCTACCGGGGCGCCAGCGGCCCGCTGCGCGCGGCCGGCGCGCAGGTTTTTCCGGTGCCCGTCGATGCGCAGGGGCTCGACGTGGCGTATGGCGTGGCGCACTGCCCGCAGGCGAAGCTGGCCTACGTGACGCCGTCGCACCAGATGCCGCTGGGCGTGAGCATGAGTTTGCCCCGCCGCCTGGCCCTGCTGGCCTGGGCCGCGCACAATAAAGCCTGGCTGGTGGAAGACGATTACGACAGCGAATATCGCTACTCGGGCGCGCCGCTGGCGTCGCTGCAAAGCCTGGACCGGGCCGGCTGCGTGGTCTACGTGGGCACCCTGTCGAAAGTACTGTTTCCCGGCCTGCGCCTCGGTTACATGGTGGCGCCGCCCGCGCTGGCCGAAGCGCTGGTGCAGGCCAAGGCCGTGATGGACCGGCACACGGCCATCGTGCCGCAGATGGCGCTGGCGGACTTCATCGCTGAAGGCCACTTTGGCCGGCATATCCGCCGCACGCGCGACAGCAATGCCGAACGGCGCGACCTGCTGGTGCGCGGCCTGGCGCGCGAGCTCGACGACCAGCTCGCGTGCGGCCCGGCCGACAGCGGGCTGGAACTGTGCGCGTATTTTCGCGGCGAGCATGATGAAGAAACGGTCGCGCGCGCGGGCCTGGCGCACGGCATCGAACTGCGCCCGCTGGGCCACTATGCGGATCCGGCGGCGGGGCCCGAGTGCGCCACGCCGCCCGGGCTGCTGCTGGGCTTTGCGGCGATTCCCCCGGCCGAGATGGCGCACGGCTTGCAGGAGCTGGGACGCCTCCTGCGCGGCCGATAAACTATACTGGTGCTTGCCCGCACATGAAGAACACGACCATGAATATTACCCGCTGCTCCTGGGCCAATCCGGCCAATCCCCGCTACCTTGCGTATCACGACACGGAATGGGGCGTGCCTTGCCACGACGAGCGCCGGCTGTTCGAGATGCTGAACCTGGAAGGCGCGCAGGCAGGCCTGAGCTGGGAAACCATTCTCAACAAGCGCGACACCTACCGCGCCGCTTTTGACAACTGGGATGCGGAAAAGATCGCCGCGTATGGCCCGGACAAGGTGGCGCAGCTGCTGCTCGATCCCGGCATCGTGCGCAACCGCCTGAAGGTGGCCGCCGCCATCACGAATGCCCAGGCCTACCTGCGCCTGCGCGCGGAAGGGCAGACCCTGGACAGCTTTTTGTGGGCGTATGTCGATGGCCGGCCCATCGTCAACAGCTGGCAGCCGGGCGAGTTTCCCGCCAAGACGGCCCTGTCCGACAAACTGTCGAAAGACTTGCTCAAGCGGGGCTTCAAGTTCGTCGGCTCGACCATCATCTACGCCTACATGCAGGGCATCGGCATGGTCAACGACCACGCGCCAGCCTGCTTTTGCCGCGCGGTGCGCTGATGCGCCGCGCGCTGGTCCTGCTCGACACGGATTTTGACGGCGCCCGCCTGCGCGCCGCCTGTGCGGCGCATGGCGGTCGCCGCCTGCACTACATCGCGCTGGCGCCGCGTCCCGTCGATGCGCATCACTTGCCCGACGAGTGGCGCGCACAGTGGCCGCCCTGCGTGCCGGGCCTGCACCGCATGGTGTCGCACGATGGCCTTGTCACACTCGATGTGCTGATCGGCGAGCCCGATGCCTGCCTGGCGCAATTGTCGTCGCGTGTCGATGAAGTGCACCTGGCCTGGGTGCCCGCGGCCACGCCGGTGCTGGCGCGCCTGATGGCCGATGGCGCGCGCCTGCAAGCCGTGCACCTGGACGAGGCGCAGCGCGCGGCGCTGCAACAGCATGGCTTTGTTTTTGACGAAAGCCGTTTGCACGCCGTGTTTTATGCGCGGCGCGAGGAGTACGCGGCCGTTGCCGCGCCCGAGCGGTGCGCCGTCGTCATCGGCGCGGGCGTGGCCGGCGCGGCCGCCTGCGAACGGCTGGCCGCGCGCGGCTGGAAGGTGACCTTGATCGAACGCCACGCGCAGCCTGCGAGCGAAGCGTCGGGCAACCTGGCCGGCATCTTCATGCCGCTGATGTCGAAGGACGACAATATCGCCACGCGCCTGGTGCGCGCCGCCTACCTGTACTCGCTGCGCCGCTGGAAAGACCTGGGTGGTATCGGCACCGCTATCGAGGGGGCGCAGAGCGGCGTGCTGCACCTGGCGCGCGACGGCGCGCATGCGCAGGTACAGCGGCAGATCGCCGCCAGTGGCCTGTATCCGCGTGAATTCGCCCGCTGGCTGGAAGCGCCTGAGGCAACCGCCATGCTGGGCGCGCCGGCGCCCGATGGCGCCTGGTGGTTCGAGCAGGGCGGCTGGGCGCGCCCATCCTCCGTCTGCGCGGCCATGCTGGACGCCTGCGGCGCCTTGCTCACGCGGCGCTTTTCCAGCAGCGCCCTGCGCCTGGAACGTGGCGACGGCGAATGGCTGGTGCGCGATGCGGACGGTGCCCTGATCGCGGCGGCACCCACCGTCATCCTGGCGGCGGGCACGGGCGCCGTGGATTTCGAACAGGCGGCCGGCTTGCCGCTGGACGCCGTGCGCGGCCAGGTCACGCACCTGGCCGAAGGCAGCTTGCCGTCGTTGCCGTTCGTCGTCTGCCGCGAAGCCTACATGACGCCGGCGTACCAGGGCGTCGTGTGCGTGGGCGCCAGCTACGATGCGGACGCGGACGCCAAGCTGCGCCCATCGAACCAGGAAGAAAATATCGCGAAGATCGCCGACATCCTGGGCGTCGCCCCGTTCGAGGCGCCGCTGGCCGGGCGCACGGGCTTTCGCTGCATGGCAGCGGACCGCCTGCCGCTGGCGGGCGCCTTGCCCGACCCCGGCATACCGGGCCGCTGCGAGCGCCTGCGCGACGTACCGCGCTGGCCCGGCCTGTTTGGCTTGCTCGGTTACGCCTCGCGCGGCCTGATCTGGGCGCCGCTGGCGGCCGAGCTGCTGGCTTGCCAGCTGGAGGGAGAGCCGCTGCCGCTGGAGAGTCAATTGGCCGCTGCTTTGGACCCTGCCCGGTTTTTATTGCGCGAGCGCCGCCGCGCTGCTTGAGCGTTGGCGCACAGCAGGCGAGGGCCGGGGTCAGACCCGGCGGGGGAATATGCCCCAATGGGGCATATTCCGATTCCGAAGGAACTGACCCCATATACGTTTTTCAGCTTTCCAAACTCTTTTTAATTTGTTTTCCGAACAACATAAGTTCGCTACAGTGGACTCGTGCTGGTTTTTGACGACGAAATAAAGAGGTGGACAGATGGCTGCTGCAGAACTGATTTTTGATCCCCGCGCCGCGCACGGCGAGGCGGCGTTTGACGAAGTGCTCCATCTCGCGCGCAGCCAGGCGCAGGCGCAGGGCTTGCCGTATGCGGGCATCGTCAGCGCGCAGGATGCGTGGCAGCTGGTGCAGGCCGGCAAAGCCGTGCTGGTCGACGTGCGCACCAATGAAGAACGCACCTTCGTCGGCTACGTGCCGCAATCTTTGCACGTGGCGTGGGCGACCGGCACGGCCATGAATCGCAATCCCCGCTTTGTGCGCGAACTGGAAGCGAAGGTGGGCGGCAAGGATGGCGTCGTGGTGCTGCTGTGCCGCAGCGGCAAGCGCTCGGCCTTGGCCGCCGAAGCGGCGGCCAAGGCCGGTTTCACGCACGTGTTCAATATCGCGCAAGGCTTCGAGGGGGACCTCGACGAGCAGCAGCAGCGTGGCCACAGCGGCGGCTGGCGCTGGCATGCGCTGCCCTGGCTGCAGGATTAAACCGCTTCCCGGGACCATCATGAACCAGCGAGCCATCCCCTCCGCCTCCCTTGCCGCGCAGCCGCAATGGGAACTGCGCCAGATCGTCGACGAATTGCGCGCCGTGCGCGCGCAGTGGCGCGAAGGGCTGACCACCAGCCAGGAGTGCGGCGCGCGCGAATTCCCCTCGCGCCAGCATTTGCGCGACATCATCAAAGCCCTGTGCGCGGCCCTGTTCCCCTTGCGCCTGGGGCCCCTCGACCTGCAGCAGGAGAGCGAGGATTTTTTTGTCGGCCACACGCTCGACACGACCCTCACGGGCCTGCACGAACAGGTGCGGCGCGAACTCAGTTACCACGCGCGTCATCACGGCTTGCAGCAGACGGTGTCCATCGAACAGCAGGCGCTGGCCATCGTGCAGCGCTTCGCCCGCGCGCTGCCGCGCATCCGCGCCCGGCTCGACACGGACGTGGCGGCCGCCTTCCATGGCGACCCGGCCGCGCACAGCGTCGACGAAGTGCTGCTGTGCTATCCGGGCATCCTGGCCATCATCCATTACCGCCTGGCGCACACCTTGTATGCGCTGGGCGCGCCGCTGGTGGCGCGCATCATCGCCGAAGTGGCCCATTCGGAGACGGGCATCGACATCCACCCGGGCGCGATCATCGGCGGCAGCTTTTTCATCGACCATGGCACGGGCGTGGTGATCGGCGAGACGGCCATCATCGGCGAACGGGTACGCATTTATCAAGCCGTCACCCTGGGCGCCAAGCGCTTTCCAGCAGGCGCCGACGGCGCACTGAAAAAGGGATTGGCGCGCCACCCCATCGTGCAGGACGACGTGGTCATCTACGCGGGCGCGACGATCCTGGGACGGGTGACCATCGGCCAGGGCTCCGTCATCGGCGGCAATGTCTGGCTGACCCGCAGCGTGGCGCCCGGCAGCCATGTCACGCAAGCGCATAACCAGCAGGAGGCAGCCGATTCGCCGGCGCCATCCCACCCCGCCTTTGCCCACCACCCATGAGGACAGCATGTTGATCAAACAGTTTGGACTGGCCGTGCGCCAGTTGCGCGAAGGGCGGGGCTGGTCGCAGGAGCGCCTGGCCGAAGCGGCCGACTTGAACCGCTCCTTCATCGGCGAAATCGAACGGGGCGCCGCCACGCCATCGCTGCTGACGGTGGAAAAACTGGCCGGCGCGCTGGGCATCGGCCTGGCGGGATTGATGGCGCGCTGCGAACCGGAACTGGTGGATTAATGCCGTCTTGATGGCGATAGCATGTTGAGACGAACGGCACGACGCTCGATACTTTATTTGTTTTTCAGATAAGCATATTCACTTTTCTCAACAGGAGTAGTCATGACAGTAGCAACAGAGAGCCAGTTTGCGCTGGGCGATAACGCCGCGCGCCAGCTGGCCAATGCAAGCAAGAGCGTCCCCCAGCTGTCCACGATCACGCCGCGCTGGCTCGTGCACCTGCTGCAATGGCTGCCCGTGGAAGCGGGTATCTACCGTCTCAATCGCGTGAAAAACCCGAAGGACGTGCGCGTGGCCTGCTCGCAGCGCGACGAGTCGGAACTGCCGCAAACCTTCGTCGATTACGACGAGCAGCCGCGCGAGTATTTTCTCAACGCCGTCAGCACGGTGCTCGACGTGCACACGCGCGTGTCGGACCTGTACAGCAGCCCGCACGACCAGATCAAGGAGCAGCTGCGCCTGACCATCGAAACGATCAAGGAGCGCCAGGAAAGCGAATTGATCAACAATCCCGATTACGGCCTGCTGGCCAGCGTGCACGACGACCAGCGCATCTTTACGCTGACGGGCGCGCCCACGCCGGACGACCTCGACGAACTGCTGACGAAAGTGTGGAAGGAGCCGGGCTTCTTCCTTGCGCACCCGCTGGCCATTGCCGCCTTCGGCCGCGAATGCACGCGCCGCGGCGTGCCGCCGCCGACCGTCAGCCTGTTCGGTTCCCAGTTCCTCACCTGGCGCGGCGTGCCGCTGGTGCCGTCCGACAAACTGCCGATCGAAGACGGCAAGACGAAAATCATCCTGCTGCGCGCGGGCGAACAGCGGCAAGGCGTGATCGGCCTGTTCCAGCCTGGCCTGGCGGGCGAGCAAAGCCCGGGCCTGTCCGTGCGCTTCATGGGCATCAACCGCCACGCGATTTCGTCCTACCTGATTTCGCTGTATTGCTCGCTGGCCGTGCTGACCGACGATGCGCTGGCCGTACTGGAAGACGTGGAGATCGGTAAATACCATGACTACCCAGACACCTACAAGTGATGGCGCGGCGGGCTTGCCTGCCGTCCCATTTTTACCCGACGAAGCGACCCTGAACCGCCTGGCCGGCGAGTTTTTCGCGCGCTTGCCTGGCCTCGCGCCTGCGCTTGACAAGTCGCCCAGCCTTGGCGGCTCGGGCAGCGTGCTCGATGCGGCGCCCCGCTATGCGCACCGTCCGCCGCCGCAGCCCGGTCCGTCGTTCGCCGCCATCGCCCCCGGCGTGGCGACGGCGCAGGTGCCGCCTGTGACGGCGCCGCTGGAGTCGCCCATCGCGCCGGCGCCGGCATCGTTGCCCACGCCGCGCGCGTCGAGCCTCGGCGCGCCGTCGCCCTACTATTTTGTCGGCGGCGCGCATGGCTATCCTGCCTCGAACGACAAGCTCGACGGCCTGGCGCAGCAGGGGCTGGGACAGGCCGCGCCCGACGATGCGCGGGGGCTGTTTGCCACATCGCAGCAGGCGCCTGCGCGCCAGTTGCCCGTATCGCCGGCCAATGGCCAGCCTGAGTTCTATTTCCAGACTGTTTTGCCGGCGGCGACGCAGCCGGGCCAGCACCGGGCGCCCGCGCCATTCGACGTGCACGCCGTGCGGCGCGATTTTCCCGTGCTGGCCGAACGGGTCAACGGCAAGCCGCTGGCCTGGTTCGACAATGCGGCCACCACGCACAAGCCGCAATCGGTGATCGACCGGGTGTCGTATTTCTATGCACACGAGAATTCGAACATCCACCGCGCCGCGCACGCGCTGGCGGCGCGCGCCAGCGATGCGTATGAAGCGGCGCGCGCCAAGGTGGCGAGCTTTCTGGGCGCCGCCTCGGCCAATGAAATCATTTTCGTGCGCGGCGCCACGGAAGGTATCAATCTGGTCGCCAATACGTTCGGGCGCAAGTACATTGGCAGCGGCGACGAGATCATCGTCTCTCAGCTCGAACACCACGCCAACATCGTGCCGTGGCAGCAGCTGGCGGCGGAAAAGGGCGCGACATTGCGCGTGATTCCCGTTGACGACAGCGGCCAGATCCTCCTCGACGAGTTCCGCAAGCTGCTCAACGGGCGCACCAAGCTGGTGTCCGTGACGCAGGTGTCGAATGCGCTGGGGACGGTGACGCCCGTGGCGCAGATCATCGCGCTGGCGCATGCGGCCGGCGTGCGCGTGCTGGTCGACGGGGCGCAAGCCGTGTCGCATTTGCGCGTGGACGTGCAGGCGCTGGGCGCGGATTTCTATGTCTTCTCGGGGCACAAGGTGTTCGGTCCGACGGGCATCGGCGCCGTGTATGGCAAGGCGGACTTGCTCGAGCAGTTGCCGC
This sequence comes from Janthinobacterium glycogeni, assembly GCF_051380725.1. Taxonomy (NCBI): domain Bacteria; kingdom Pseudomonadati; phylum Pseudomonadota; class Betaproteobacteria; order Burkholderiales; family Oxalobacteraceae; genus Janthinobacterium; species Janthinobacterium glycogeni. The sequence goes on from NZ_JBNYXP010000008.1 coordinate 207,130, forward strand.
CGTGGCAGGGCGGCGGCAACATGATCGCCGACGTCACGTTCGAGCGCACCGTCTACCAGGGCGTGCCGAACCGTTTCGAGGCGGGCACGGGCAATATCGCCGATGCCGTGGGTCTGGGCGCGGCCATCGATTACGTGCAGCGCATCGGCCTGGAGAACATCGCCGCCTACGAGCACGCGCTGCTGGAATACGCGACGCACCAGTTGCAATCGATTCCCGGCGTGCGCCTGATCGGCACGGCGCCGGACAAGGCCAGCGTGGCCTCGTTCGTGCTGGCCGGCTACGCGCCGGCGGAAGTGGGGCGCGCCCTGAACGACGAGGGCATCGCCGTGCGCTCGGGCCACCACTGCGCCCAGCCCATCCTGCGCCGCTTCGGCGTGGAAGCGACCGTGCGGCCATCGTTCGCCTTCTACAACACGTATGAGGAAATCGACCGCATGATCGCGGTGGTGCGCCGCCTGGCGGGCGCGCGCCGCTGATCTTGCCCGCCTGTCAAGTTGATGCCGCCCCTGCGCCAGCGGGAGCGGCATTGTTGCGTCAGATCACGGACTTTGCGCGCGGCTGGCTGGCGTCCGCAGGCTGGCGGTATAATTTATCCTTGGCAATATTCAAGCTGCGGCCCAAGGAGATATCCGGTGGAAGATCAACACAGCTCGCCTGAGCTATTCCTGTTCCTGGCGTCGACCGTGCACGACATGAAGAATTCGATCAGCGTGGTCAGCGGCACCCTGGAGTCGCTGCTGGCGGCCGAGCAGGCCAAGCCCGCGCCCCAGGCCGACCCCGCCTATCTGCAGATGGCGCAGATGCTGTACCAGACCAAGCGCCTCAACGATAACCTGATCCAGCTGCTGGCCCTGTACAAGGAAGTGGGCAAGCCCGGCTACCCCTTCGACGTGCAGCCGCAACTGGTGAGCCAGGTCATCGACCAGGTGGTGGACCAGGAAAAGATCCTGCTGGCCTCGAAAGGCATCCATCTGCAGACGGCCTGCCCACGGGAACTGATCTGGACCCTCGATGAAGACCTGGTCATCGGCGTGCTCGCGCATGCCATCAACAACGCCATCCGCTACACGAAGGACACGATCCGTCTGTCGGTGCGGGAGCACGACGATATGCTCGAGCTGCGCGTGGAAGACAATGGCGACGGCTATACCCAGGCGCTGCTCGACGCGGGCAGCGCGGCCATGGATGGCATGGCGGCCGGCGTGAATTTTTCCACCAACAGCACGGGTCTGGGCCTGTATTTTTCCAGCGAAGTGGCAAAGATGCACAAGCACCGGGGCAGCAGCGGCAGCATCGCCCTGGAAAATGGCGGCGCCCTGGGCGGCGGCTGTTTCATCCTGCGCCTGCCCTGAACGAGGATGCCATGACGACAGACAGCCACGCCACCGCCGCCGAAGCGGGCAGCACCGACTGGGCCGACAAACATTATCTGCTGGTCGACGACTTCATCGGCATCCGCATCCTGCTGCGCGAATCGCTGCGCAACCTGGGCGCGCGCCATATCGACCAGGCGGCCAGCGGCGGCGAAGCCATGAAGCTGCTGGCCAAGACGCGCTACGACGTGGTGCTGTGCGATTACAACCTGGGCGAAGGCAAGAATGGCCAGCAGGTGCTGGAAGAGACGCGCGTGCGCAACCTGACGGCGCCGTCGAGCGTCTGGCTGATGGTGTCGGCCGAGAAAAGCGTGGAATCCGTGATGGGTGCGGCCGAGCACCAGCCCGACGCCTACCTGATCAAACCGATCACGGAAGGCGTGCTGCTGACGCGCTTGAACCGCGTGTGGCACAAGAAGCAAGTGTTCCGTGAAATCGACCAGGCCTGCATGGAGAAGGATTATCTGCGCGCGGCCAAGTTGTGCGACGCGCAGATCGAGGTCAACAAGCTGCACGAGCTGGAATTGCTGCGCATGAAGGCCAGTTTGCTGCTGAAAAGCGGCGAGCCGGAAAAGGCCCGCGCCGTGTACGAGAAAGTGCTGGCCGAGCGCGATTACAGCTGGGCCAAGGCGGGCCTGGGCAAGATCCGCATGAACAACGGCGAGCACGAGGCGGCGCGGCAGATCTTCCAGGGCGTGATCGTCGAGAACAAGTACTACATCGACGCCTACGACCAGATGGCCGTCGCCTACCAGCTGATGGGCCAGCACGAGGAAGCGTGCGGCGTGCTGGAAAAGGCGGCGCGCCTGTCGCCCAATTCCGTGCCGCGCCAGCGCAATCTGGGGCTGGCGGCGCTAAAGATCGGCAATGTCAGCATGGCGGAAAAGGCTTTTCGCAAATGCATTTCCATCGGCGAGTTTTCCGTCATGAAGACGCCGGACGCCTACCTGGGACTGGCGCGCGTGTGCGGCCTCAAAAAGGATGCCAAGGAAGCGCTGCAGTGGCTGCTGCTGGCGCAGCGCGAATTCTCGCCCGAGCAGATCGGCTTGCGCGCGAAGATCACGGAAGGCATGGTGCACCACGAAACGGGCGATTACCGGCGCGCGCGCAAGTGCGGCGACGAACTCGAAGCCATGCTGCTTGACGACCCGGCGCGGCCCGAGAAAAGCATCTGCATGGAACTGGCGACCCTGCTGTTTGCCGTCGGCGTCAAGGATGCGCCGGCCGGCCTGCTGTGCTACGTGGTGAAGAACAACCACGACAACCAGGTGGTGCAGGACGAGGTGCAAAAGATCTTCGACAAAGCGAAGATGGGCGACGAAGGCACGAGCCTGATCATCGCCTCGCGCAAGGAAGCGTCGGACTTGATGAACAAGGGCGTGCTGCTGTGGAAGACGGACAAGCTTAACGAAGCGGTGGCCTGGATGCGCGCGGCGCGCGAAAAACTGCCGAACAACCTGCGCATCCTGTTCAATTCCGCGCAAATCATCGTATCGTTCCTGGAGCAGCGCGGCTACCAGGCGGACTTGGCGGCCGAGGCGATGGAAGTGTTGTTGTATGTAGACAAAATTGCACCAGGCCAACAGCGCTTTGCGCAGCTGATGGAGCAACTGGTGCGGCTGACGCCCCCGCCCGGGCCGGAAGAAGCCGTCGATGTGCCGGGAAAAGTGCCGCCGGCGCCGGAAAAAGGGGGAAAAGCCGTGCGGGAGCGTGCCGGATGATAAACTAGGGGCCAGCGTGGGTTCGCCTGCGCTTGAGTTGCTCTACAACAATAAGGAAGAAACTATGCGTGATGTGGTCAATGAAGTATACAAAAAAATGAAAGTCGGCGCCGTTGCCTGGGTACGCCCGGTGGCCGCCAAGGGAGACACGCTGGAAACATTCCAGTCTTCGTACGAGCACGCCAAGGCGCTGGCCGACGAAGGCCTGATCACGATCGGTGACGTAAAACGCCAGGCCGACAATCAGATCGAGGCGATCCGCATTCATCGTATCGCCTGATCACATCGCCTCTCCGGGACGTCAGGATTTGCCTGGCGCCTTGGACTTGGGTGCCGCGCGCTTGGCCGGCGCCTTGCGCAGCGGGGCTTTGGCCTTGGCTGCCGTGCCTGCTTCTGCCGGCTTGGCGGACTTGCTGGCCGCCGGCTTGGCCGTGGCTCCACCGCCAAAACTGGCCGCTGCCGCACTGGCCGCATCGGGCGACATCGCTGTCGACACGGCCTGCTTGAACTGATCTTGTAACAAATTCCACCAGGCACTTGGATTGGCCAGCTGGGCTGCCGCCTGGCTGCCAGCATCGTTGGGCGCCGCCGCAGCGGGTTCCGGCGCGGGGGCAGGTGCCGGTTTCGGTTCAGGCGCTGGCGCTGCGGGTGCCGCGTGCTGGAAAAACGCGGAAGCGTAGGGCACCGATTCAAACACGGATTTCTCGCTGGCGCCGGGCTGGGTGATGGCCGCGGCCAGGGACGCGCCCATCGATTTCAGGGTGGCGATGGTGCCGCGCTGCACTTCCAATGCCTGGATACTGCCGCGCAGCATGCTCGTATTGAGGTTCAACCAGGCTTCGACGGCTTTCAAGTCATTGATTTTCTTGTCCAGCTCTTCCACCGACATGGTGGGCGCCGTGATGCCCGGCACGCCCATGCCGGGCACGCTCATGCTGCCCCACAGGTTTTTGACGAAGTCGAGGGTGTCGGTCACAACTGCTGCGCCCGGTATTTGGGGCATTTGCGGGTTTGCCATGCGAAATCTCCTGGTAGGTGGATGTGCCTAGCGTAGCAGATATCAGCTTGCAACTGACGCAAAGCCGCCAACATTTTCTTACATAAAACAGCGGGAGTTGAGCACGGGCAAGAAGCAGGAAGTGGGGGGAAGGCGTTACACTACGGCCTATGATGCCTGACTCCTTCTTTTCGCCACCGCGCCGCCGCACCGTCGTCTTTATCGCGGTTATCGGCGCACTGCATTACGTGGCGCTGGAATGGCTCACCTCGCATGCCAGCATGGTGCCGCTGGGGCAGGATCATGCGCAGGTGGTGAGCATGGCATTGATCGCCGAGCCGCCCACCCCCGTGCCGGTGGCGCCGCCTCCGCCGCCGACGTTGCGGCCCTTGCCCGAGCCCCGCTTGCCGCCGCCACCGCCGCCGACGGAGCTGCCGTCGAGCGATACTGCCCAATTGACGGCGCCTGCCAGCGACGCACCGGAAGGGCCGGTGACGCCCGCGGCGCCGGCGGCCAGCGCGCCAGCCGTCACGGCGCCCGCGCCCGCCGTGGCGGAAGCTTCCGCGCCGGCTCCTGCACCGCCGCCACCGCCCGTCGAGCAGGCGCGGCACTACAAGACGAATGCGCCCGCGTCGGCCCAGTTCGACCTGCATGTGGACCGGCGCGATGCGGACGGCACCAAGTGGCAAGGCGTGGCCGCGATGGCGTGGGACAACCGGGGCGACACCTACCAGCTGAAACTGGAAGTGGGCTTGAGCATGCTGATCACGCGCATCAACCTGCTGGTGCTGACCAGCGAGGGTGCGATCGATGGCAGCGGCATCGTGCCCGTCACGGCCACGGAAAAACGCAAGGGCCGCGCGCAAACGGCCACGCATTTCAACCGCGATGCCAAGACCATCACGTTTTCGGCCACGACGGCGACGGTTCCATGGCAGGAGGGGGCGCAGGACAAGGCGACCGTGCCGTTCCAGCTGGCCGCCATCGGCCGCGCCGACGTCAACCAGCTGGCGGGCAATATCGACATTCTCGTCGGCGAGGAAAAGGAAGCGACCGTGTTCCGCTTCCAGCTGGTAGGCGAGGAAGAGCTGGACACGAAAATGGGTCGTCTGGTGACCTGGCATTTGCGCCGGCCGCCGAAACCCGGCACGTATTCGTCGCAGCTCGATATCTGGCTGGCGCCGTCCATGCAATGGTATCCGGTACAAATACGCAATACCGAAGCGAACGGGGCGCTGACCACGCAAACCGTGACCCAAATTCGCGTCAATGACGCTACAGGAAAATAATGACTACTTTAATAACTTTGAAACGCGTTCTGATCACCAGCCTGCTGGCAGCCACCCTGAGTCCCGCCATGGCGGCGAACGAGCCCGTGGACCATCCCGTCATCAAGCGCCCGTACAAGCTGGTGCCGTCGGCTGACCTCGTCTATTCGATCAAGGCCAGGCAGCGCGGCATCGGCTTGTCGGGCGAGTCGGTCAGCAACTGGCGCGTGGGCGACGGCAAGTATTCGCTGCTGGCCGAAACCAAGGCCGCCCTGTTCGGCAAGATACTCGAACAGCGCAGCGAAGGCACGGTCGACGATTACGGCCTGGCGCCGATGCAGTTCGTGGAAAAGCGCTTCCGCAAGGATGCCGTCACGACCACCTTCAAGCGCGACAGCAAGACCATCGTCTTTGGCGAAGGCGATGACAGCTATCCGCTGAAAGGCGGCGAGCAGGACCGCAACAGTACCGTGTGGCAACTGGCCAGCGTGGCGCGCGCCGCACCCGAAAAATTCGTCCCCGGCTCGGAATGGGCCTTCTTCGTGGCGGGCGCGCATGATGCCGAGCCGTGGACCTTCAAGGTGGTCAAGGAAGAAACCGTGACGACGGGCCTGGGCGACGTGGCCGCCATCCACCTGGTCAAGGCGCCGCCACCGGACAAGAAGGGCCAGCAAGTGGACCTGTGGCTGGCGCCGTCGCTGGAATGGTATCCCGTCAAGGTGACATTCGCCGATGCGGACGGCGGCGATTACGTCGAGCAAACCTTGCAGAAGATCGTCAAGAAGTAAGTGTTCACTAATGGTCCGGGGCCAGGCATGCCATGTTCGGCCCCCCATTTCATCATCCTGGCCCGCTACCGTGCGCCGGTCGTGTTGCGCCGTGTCCGCACCGCCCCCTCCCATGCGCTAAATTGCATGTCAGAACTGATATACTGACGCCCCCGCCCCGCAGCGCCGCGTTAGCCCGCTGCGCCGCCCGCTGAACACTCATCCGGAAAAGAATGATTGATATAATGGCAAGTGCAGCCGTGGCTACGGATGCAAATCAGACAGAGCAAGAGCATCACGATTCCTTGCAGGCGCATTTCCAGCCCAATATTTCGGCCGACGAGATCGAGCAGGTGTTTCACTTGAAGCGGGCGCAGCCCTTGCTGCAAGTGTTTACGGCCCTGTTCCATGGCGGTTTCGATGGCGTGCTGGTGCGTCTGCTGGTGTTGCGCGAGCTCGCGTCCGATGCCGCCACGTCCGCCTACACGCGCGCCGATATCAACACGAAACTCGCGTATCTGTTGCCGGAAAGCCTGGAAACGGTCTTGCTGCGCCTGCGTTCGAACCAGTTGCTGGCCTGGGATGCACAGCAGGGCGTGTACCGCGTCACGCCCATGGCGCGCAATGTACTGTCCGCCATCGACAGCTTGCTGGGCCTGGGCCAGACGGAAGACGAAGCGGAAATGGGATTTTTGCTGTCGCAGGTGGCGGGCGCGCAAGCCGTCGGCGGCGTGTCCGTGGAGCAATTGCAACATCTGCTGGGGCGCCTGGTCGACTTGACGGAAGAGTTTTCCGACGCCATCGCGTCCGGCTCCGAATTCCGCCTGCGCACGGCGCAAGCGAAGTGGAACATGGCCTGCGACTGGGTGGAGAAGGGTTCCGAGATTCTCGTGGCCATCACCTCCGATGAAAACGCGGACAGCGCCACGCACAAGGCGGCACAGGCGATCGGCCGCGCGCAAAGTAAATTGCTCAACATGCAAGGCATGTTTTCGCGCGCCCTGAACCAGATCGAGCGCCAGCGCGTGCACCTGGGCCAGTCGGGCCTGTCGACCACCGACATCAAGCGCTGGCTCTTGCTGCACGACGACCTGGCCAGCCTGGCCGAAGGCGCCATCGACCAGCCCGTCGTGCCCCTGTTCTCCACGCCGGCCGAGATGATCGACGTGGCGGAAACGGAACTGCTGTCCGAACGGGCGGCAGGCGTCATCAACACGGGCCTGCCCAGCGGAGAGGACGCGCCCACCACCATCAGCGACGGACCCGCCATGCAGCTTGAACTCGACGACTTGCTCGAACGCCTGTCGAACTTTGCCAGCCTGGGCAATTTCCCCAGCATCGGCGAAGAGGGGCCGAAAAGCGTACCGGTGCAGGATTCGCTGCTGCCAGCCAGCTTTGCCGTGGCGTCCTACCGCGCTTCGATGCTGCCGCTGCTCGGTGACGTGTCCGAAGCGAGCTTGCAGGGATCCACGGCCGAACTGGCCCGTCTGCCGATTACCTTTACACCGACCGACGAGATGGTCCAACTGACCGACCCCCACGTGGCGGCCATGTCGATCGCCTCGCTTTCACTGAATGTTTCACTTGATTTAGATAGCGGCACTGCCGATGAATGACGATTCCCAAATCCTGATTGCGCGCCTGCTCACGCATCAAACCCTGCGTCGCGACGACAAGCTCGTCAAGCGCGTGCTGTCCGACGAGCTGTTCCGCGCCGAGATCGATGCGCGCCTGCTGGCCTGCGGCTTGAAACTGCTCGACAACGTGTATGCCGACCATGTGACCCTGGCCCTGACGCGCACCATCGAACCGAAGATTTTCGGCGCGCGCGACGTGTGGCAAAACAATAATTTTGGTCTGGCGCGCGATGGCGTGGCCTTGCTGGTGGTGCTGTGGGCGCAGATCATCCTGCCCAAGCGCGAACGCCAGGAAACGCACCAGCACGCGGACGACGACCAGAACGATATGTTTGGCACGGAAAAACCGCTGCCGCGCGCGGAAGACGCGTCGATCGGCATTTCCTACAAGGCGCTGCTGTCGGACTTCGGCGACAAGCTGGGCAAGAAGACGCGCATGGATATGAATCTGGGCACCCTGGCCAAGCTGGGCTTCATCGAGCGGCGCGGCGACGTCATCCTGGAAGGCCCGCTGCTGGACCTGATGATGGACACGGACGTCTTGAAAGAGCGCATCATCAATGGCGCCCTGGCCGACGTGTTCAAGCGCGCGCCGGCCCGCCTGGTGGCCGTCAGCGGCGATACGCTGCTTGACGCCGACCTGACAGACGATCTGTCCGCCGACATCGGCGACCTGCCTGATGCGGGCGACGAGCCCGTGTCCGACCTCCCTCACTGAAAGCGCCCATGTTTCATATCAAATCACTTGAACTGGTGCACTGGGATTACTGGCAGCGCATCAAGAACATCCCGCTTGACGCGAAGATCATCACCATCGCGGGGCAGAACGGTTCGGGCAAGACCACCTTGCTCGACGCCTTGCGCACCCTGTTCGGCCTCGACTGCTCGATGGGGCGCACCTATAAACACTATGCGCGCCACTCGGGCCAGCAGACGGCCTGGCTGCGCGCCGTGGTCGACAACAAGAACGTGGGCAAGCAACTGTCGAACCGGCCGTTCCGCAGCTCGGGCTTCTTCAGCGACGACGAAGTGACCCTGTTTTGCCAGATCCAGAAGAACGGCGGCGACTGGAAGCGCCAGTATCTGATGCGTCCGGGCAATGTGCAGATCGAGGACATCACGGACGCCAACGACTGGCTCGGCGTGGAAAACTACCGCAAGCGCCTGGCCAATGCGGGCCTGTCGCCCGCCATGTCGAAAGTGCTGGCGCTGGAGCAGGGCGAGACGGACAAGTTGTGCGAATACGCGCCGCGCCAGCTGCTCGACCTGGTGTTCCAGGTATTCGGCGACAAGGAAGTGCTGGATGCCTACGACGAAGCCAAGCGCCACCAGCGCGACACGGAAGTGGAACTGAAACGCTTCGAGACGGAACTGGAAGCATCGAAGACCAACCTGGAAGGCTTGCGCCTGCGCGTGGCCAATTACCACCAGTGGGAAGGGCTGCATAAAGAGCGCCGCAATCTGCTCGAAGAAGTATTGCCCAGCCTGCAGTACCACGAGGCGCGCGAAAAGGCGGCCATCGCCAGCCGGCAATTGCGCGATGCGCGCAAACCGATGGCGCAGGCCGACCAGCAGCTGACGGACAAGCGCAATGCGCTGGCCGCGCAGGCCAAGGCCCTGTCCGACGCGCAGATGAACGAAACCCTGCTGGAGCAGGAATCGATCGGCTTGCAGAGTCGCCTTTCCCTGATCAATGCCAAACTGAAACCGCTGGACAGCCTGCTGGAACAGAAGGAGCGCCTGCACAAGCTGGCGGCCGATTCGGGCAGCGACATCGCCGAAGTGGCGGCGCAGCTGGAACAGAAGGAAGCGCAATTGCTGCAGCAGCGCCAGCAGCGCGACGCCCTGTCGGCGCGCATCGCGGCCGAGCAGGCAACGATTGCCGCTCTGCAAGGCAAGACGGCGATGCCGGAGCCGGACAATGTGCGCGGCATGCGCCGCGCGCTGCGCGATGCTGGCATCGGCCACGCCATGCTGTCCGATATCGTCGAAGTGACGGACAGCCGCTGGCAGGGCGCCGTCGAAGGCGTACTGGGCGGCTACGCTTCGGTGGTGCTGCTCGACAAGGCCAAGGATGCGGCCGCTGCCTACCGCCTGGCCGAGAAGGAACGCTACCGCCACTTCATCGTGCCGGACCTGGTCACGGCGCCTGTCGCCAAAGACGAGAGCTTGCTGGCGGTGGTGAAATTTTCCGCGCCCGTGCCCAGCTGGCTGATCGAGCAATTGTCGCGCATCGCGCGCGTCGATTCCGTCGAGGCGGGCTTCAAGCTGGGCAACCACGAAGAGTGGATCACGCCAGAGGCGTATCACCGCGAACGCCGCGGCGGACGCTCGTTGTTCGTGGAAGCGTCGCGCTACCGCTTCGGCCAGGCTGGCCGCAGCGGCCGCCTTGAAGCGCTGCTGCGCTCCCTGCCGGGCCTGGAAGGCCAGGAAGACACCTTGACCCTGGCGATTTCGAAGCTGGCGGCCGAAGTGGGCGCGTTAAAAGCGCGCATCGCCGGCGTCGACGCGGCCAAGGAACTCAGTGCGCGCCAGGAAGAATTCGCCGAAGCGCTGCGCAACTCGAAGCCGCTGAAGGAAGAGCGCCTGGAAGTGGGCGGGCGCCTGGGCGAGCTGCAAAACCTGACGAAGAACGCCACCGTGGCGCGCACTCGCGCCGATACCGTGTGGCAAAACGCGCGCCTGGCCCTGTCCGAGGCGGAAGCGGGGGCGCGCCTCGGTTACAAGAAACAGATTGAACAGCGCGCCGAGCATGCGCGCGCCTTGCTGGCCTTGCGCCATGCGTGGCGCCACCTGCCAAAAAGCTGGCGCCGTCCAGCGCGCCGCGCGGCCCTCGTGGCCGAGCATCAGAATGCGCACCAGGTCGACCTGCGCGTGGCCAGCCTGCAAAACAGTCTGGCGCGCGACGACTGGGAACTCGACGCCACCGTCATCGACCAGCACCACCGCCTGTCGGAGCAGCTGCATGGCCGTCAGTCGGAAACGGACGAGCGCCGCTACCAGAACAACCGCGCCATCGAAGCGACGGGCAATGCCCGCGGCGCCTACATGGAACGCTTGCGCTACACCATCAAGACCTACAGCAAGAACATCAAGGAGCTGGGCGAACTGGCCGGCATCGAAGTCCATGCCGACCCTGTGCGCCTGGAAAACGACGATGTGCAGCTGTCGCAGGCGGGCTTGCACGTGCGCTTCAAGTTCGACGGCAAGGGCGTCATCGGCATGAACGATGGCGAAGCGTCGGGCGGCCAGCAGGTCATGAAGTCGCTGGTGCTGCTGATCGGCTTGCTGAAATCGGAAGACGGTTCCGGCGGCTTCGTCTTCATCGACGAACCGTTTGCCCACCTCGATATCCGCAATATTCAGCTGGTCGGCGAATTCCTGAAAAATACGGAAGCGCAATACCTGATGACGACGCCGTTGACGCACAACACGGATGTCTACGATCCCTCGGAGCTGACCTTGATCACCAGTAAGAAAAAGAAGGATACCCAATGGGCGCAACCGATTTTCGTGCTGCAGCGGCGCATCGAACCCGTACCGGGCAAGCCGGCGTGATGGCCGTGCGCAAGCTTGTTCTGGCTGCGGCCTTGGCGCTGGCGTGTTCTGCGTCAGCCGTGGCCAATGACGGCATCGGCTCCGTTAGCGCCGGCGGCATCCTGTTCGGCAAGACCGATGCCGTGGCCATGAAAAAGGAAGTGCTCAGCGTGAGCACGGACTTGATCAAGGTCGAGTATGAATTCCTCAATGAATCGGCCAAGGATGTGGAAGAAACGATCTTCTTTCCCTTGCCCGAATACTCGTCCGGCTACCACGGCTCGCCCACGTATTACGGCCAGCCGCAGCAGTTTACCGTCGACGTGGACGGCAAGCGCAAGGACTATCAAACCACGTTTGTCGCCAAGCTCGGCAGCTCCGACGTGACGGCCCGGCTGCGCCAGCTGGGCTTGTCCGACGCGCAAATTGCGTATTTCCCTTCGCACACGCCGTTCGACAAGAAAGTGGCGCCGCTGACGGCCGCGCAGAGCAAGATCATGATCAAGGAGGGCCTGCTGGCCCAGCTGTACGACGAGGAGTGGGTGCCGGCCTGGACCGTGAAAGTCATCTACCTGTGGCAGCAGAAATTCCCCGCCGGTAAAGTCGTGCGCGTGCGCCATCAATATGCGCCGTTCGTCGCGGCCGGCCCCGGCGCTTCCTACCTGGGCGATGGCAATACATTTGAAAAGAAATACTGCGGCGACAAGGCCTTCTACAAGATGTGGAACCGCCTTGCCGCCCAGCAGGGTGAAAGCGGCTTCGTCAATGCCGTGTGGGTCTCGTACATTTTGACGACGGGTAACACCTGGAAGAATGGCATCGAAGACTTCACCTTGAACCTGATCAAGGGAAAACCGGACGAGCTGGTCAGCCTGTGCTTCCCCGGCACATTCACCAAGATCAATCCCACCACCTTGCAAGTGAAGCTGCGCAACTTCCATCCGAAGCAGGACCTGGACGTGTACTTCGGCAACGTCGAAGGCACGGTGAGCAACGACGGCGTGGCGCCGCAGATCCGGCCATAGGAATGAGTACGCAGGAAGCGCTGGCCGCGCGCCTGCGCGCCCTCGTCCGCGCCACGCCATGGTGCATGCAGATGCTGCAGGCCGTGGCGCAGCTGGGCTTGCCCCATTGCTGCATCGGCGCCGGCGCCGTGCGCAACCTCGTGTGGGATGCCTTGCACGGCTACGCGCAACCATCGGCATTGAGCGACGTCGACGTGGCGTATTTCGATGCGCACGATGTGCTTGCGGAAAGCGAGGTGCGGCTGCGCCAGCGCCTGGAAACTGTACTGCCCGGCGTGCCGTGGGAAGTGTGCAACCAGGCCAGGGTGCACCTGTGGTTTGAAGACGAGTTCGGCTACGCCGTGCCGCCCTTGCTGTCGCTCGAAGACGCCATCGCTTCCTGGCCCGAGTTCGCCACGGCCGTCGGCATCTTTCTGCAGCGTGACGGCGAGATCGGCATCGTCGCGCCGCATGGCCTCGATGACCTGTTCGACATGGTGGTGCGGCGCAACCCGGCGCGCATCAGCGCGGACGGCTATGCGCAGCGCCTGGCCAGCAAGGACTATGCGGCGCGCTGGCCGCGTGTCACCATCATCGCCTAAACAAGCGATATCGTAATGGCAATTAAATGCACTGTGGATACAGATTGCCTATAATTGCTAATTTTCCAATAGTGTTTTCTTGATCCCATGTCCCTGTCGATTTCCATGCCGTTGCGCCGCATCGGCCGCTTGTTCTGCCTTTCCTCCGCTCTCGTGGCGCCCGCCGCCTGGGCCGACAGCTATACCGATTTCCAGCAAGCCAGTGCGCGCCTGGAAGCGCTGATGGCCAAGGCGACGCTGCAAAGCGGCTTGCCGCGGCTGGGCGACCCTGAAGTGGCAGCGTTGATTGCCCAGATTACCGACGCGCCGGGCCTGTTCCGGGCGCCTGTCGCGGCGTTGCAGGACATCAACCCGAGCGTGGCCCTGTGCGAGCGGGCAACCAACATCGGCAAGGCATATTACACGTTTGGCCGCGAGCTGCCGCTGCCGCTGTCCGGCGCCGAATTGCAACAGGCGCGCAATGACCAGGTAACGCAGAACCTGGCCAATTATGGCGATGAGATGAGTACTTTTTTTGCCTTTGGCATGCATTGCCATGCGCACTTGATTGGCTTGATGGAGCAGGAATTCAGTAACCAGCCGCTGCAGGTAGTGAGCGGTACGGAGCGCATGCGCGCGCGCGCCTTCAGCAAGGGATCGACCACCCTGTATGTCGGCGTGGTGCAGTTCGTGCAAGTGCCGTTCTGGAGCGTGGCGCAAAAGAAGCGCATGCTGGAAGCGGCGGCGCAGTACGCGGCGCCGAATGTCGCGCTGATGGCGCCGCCCTTGCGCGAGCGTTTGCTGGGCAGCCTGGCCGATGCGGACAAGGACCTCGATCCCGCCCTGGCGCCGGCGCTGGCGACGATACGCCAGGCGCTGTCGGTGACGACGTGTACTGGCTTGTGCCAGTACTATTGACTTATTCGGCAGCCTGCAGGGGCTTGTTGCGCTGGCGCCAGCGCACGAGGCCCCACGCATACACGGCGTAGTAGCCGATGACCAGGCCGTAGGCGGCCATGGTCAGCGGACTCTGGCCGAACGGCGGCGGCGGCACGGGCACGTCCAGGCGCGTGTTCAGGTAGATTTCCATGCCGCGGTACAGCAAGCGGGCGATGAACAGCATCGTGATGGCCAGGCCCAGGTAGCGGTGCTGGGTAAAGAAAAAGTCCTTGCCGACCTGTTCGAAGCGCGTCAGCTTCAAGCCCAGCACGCCGAGCCAGCCGCCGGCCAGCGCCGCCGCGCCCAGGCTGGACAGGGGCAACAGCTCGAACTTCGTCGTCGTCGCCAGGAACAGCAGCAGCGCGGGAAACGCGACCGCCACGCTCCAGTGCCGCCACAGCTGCGACTTCTGGCGCGCCACCAGTTTCTTCAGGCGCGAATAAATGCGCCAGACCAGCAGCGGGACCAGGAACAGCAGGGCGAGGGTAGTGGTTTCCATGTAGGCATTCGGGTGCGGGTAAAACAGCGATTGTAAGCCAGATGGGGATGGGCGGCGATGCTTGTCAAACGGTAAAAGTTGCTGGTTGACATTTACTTGGCCTGAACGCACTATGCCCTGTCACAAAGCGCCGCCATGAGCGGTGCGGTGCGCTCGCTTGTTGTCGCCACTTTCATCCACTGGAGTTTCATGTCTACTCGTTTGTCTTTGTTGCCCATCACTGTCGGCCTGATGGCCTCGTCTTCCCTAGCCATGGCGCAAGATGGCGCTTATCAAGCCCCGCCGGCGCCCCTGCAAGCCATCGTCGATGCGCCGCGCGCGCCGACCCTGAGCCTGAGCCCGAAACGCAACCTGGCCGCCGTGCTGCCCACGCCATCCTTGCCCAGCATTAACGAAGTGGCGCAGCCGGAACTGAAGCTGGCGGGCTTGCGCATCAATCCGCGCACGTATTCGGCCAGCCGCTTCAGTTTCCACACGGGACTGGGCTTGCTCGACATCGATACGCAGAAGGAAATCAAGGTCAGCGGCTTGCCGGCGGCGCCCCGCATCGCCGACCTGGCCTGGTCGCCCGACCAGCGCTACCTGGCGTTTACGCACGTCGCCTACGCCGATCCCGCGAAGGGCGTGAAGGAGTCGGGCGTGGAGCTGTGGCTGCTCGACGTGCAGACGAAAGCGGCGCGCAAGCTGGGCACGCAATCGCTGTCGACGGTGTATGGGCGCGGCTTTTCCTGGATGCCCGACGGCAAGACCCTGCTGGTGCAGCTGAAGCCGGCCAAGCTGGGCGCGGCGCCCGTGCAGAGCGGCATCCCGACGGGCCCGTCCATCCAGGACAGCGTGCCGGGCGGCGGCGTCAAGCAATTGCGCACCTATCCCGACCTGCTGAAAAACGAGCAGGACGCGCAGCTGTTCGAACACTACATTACCGTGCAGCTGGCCTTGCTGGACGTGGCGGGCAAGCAGCGCCTGGTCGGCCAGCCGGGCCAGTTCTCGCGCGTATCGGCCTCGCCCGACGGCAAGCACCTGCTGACGACCAGCATCGTGCGGCCGTATTCGTACATCGTGCCGGCGCACGACTTCGGTCACAAGATCGACGTGCGCGACCTCAATGGCAAGGTGGAGCATGCGGTAGCGGCCCTGCCGCTGGAGGAAGGGCTGCCGCCAGGCAACGATGCCGTGTCCGCCGGCGTGCGCTCCGTCAGCTGGCGCGTCGATGCGCCAGCTACCCTCGTGTGGGCCGAAGCGCAGGATGGCGGCGACCCGGCCAAGGCGGCCGAGATTCGCGACGTCGTCTACACGCAGGCGGCGCCGTTCACGGCCCAGCCGGCCGTGCTGGCCCGGCTCGGTTCGCGCTACGCGGGCGTCGCCTGGGGCCGCGGCGACCTGGCCCTGCTCAGCGAAGCGTGGTACAAGACGCGCGCCGTCAAGCAGTGGCGCATCCAGCCGGACCAACCGTCCGCCGTGGCGGGCACGCCTGGCGACCTCGTGTACGCCGGCTCCTTCGAAGACCGCTACAACGATCCGGGCCAGCCCGTCATGCGCGCGGACGCAGCCGGCTTGCCGCGTTTGCTGATCGCCTTTGATAACTCCATCCTGCTCGACGGCCAGGGCGCCTCGAAGGAAGGCGACCGTCCCTTCATCGACCGCCTGAACCTGGCGACAAAGCAGAAGGAGCGCCTGTTCCAGAGTGCCGCCCCCTACTATGAAAACGTGGTGGCCGTGCTGGACGAGGATGGCAGCCGGCTGCTGTCGACGCGCGAATCGCCGACCGAGCAGCCGAACTACTATGTGCGCAACCTGAAACAGCAGGGTGCGGCGCAATTGACGGCCCTTACGCATTTTCCCCATCCGCTGCCGCAACTGAAGGACGTGCAGAAAGAGCTGATCCGCTACAAGCGCGCCGACGGCGTGGACCTGACGGCGACGCTGATGCTGCCGCCGAACTACGACGTCAAACGCGACGGCCCGCTGCCGACCCTGATGTGGGCGTACCCGCAGGAATTCAAGACGGCCAGCGCCGCCAGCCAGACCAAGGGCTCGCCCTATAAATTCAATGCCGTCAGCTACTGGGGCCCGGCCGCCTTCCTGTCCATGGGCTACGCCGTGCTCGATAATCCGTCGTTCCCCATCGTCGGCAACGGCGAGCAGGAACCGAACGACACCTACCTGCCGCAGCTGGTGGCCGATGCCGAGGCGGCCGTCGACGAGGTGGTGCGCCGTGGCGTGTCCGACCGCCACCGCATCGCCATCGGCGGCCATTCGTATGGCGCCTTCATGACGGGCAACCTGCTGGCGCACACGCGCCTGTTCCGCGCCGGCATCGCCCGCAGCGGCGCCTACAACCGCACGCTGACGCCGTTCGGCTTCCAGGCGGAAGAGCGCTCGTTCTGGCAGGCGCCGGCCGTCTACCAGGCCATGTCGCCGTTTAATTATGCGGACAAGATCAAGGATGCGCTGCTGATGATCCATGGCGAGCAGGACAACAACTCGGGCACCTTCCCCATCCAGAGCGAGCGCATGTTCCAGGCCGTCAAGGGCCTGGGCGGCACGGCGCGCCTGGTGATGCTGCCGAACGAAAGCCACGGCTACCGCGCGCGCGAATCGATCATGCAGATGCTGTATGAAAGCAACAACTGGCTGGAGAAATATGTGAAGAACGCGGCGCCGCCGGCCGCCGACGTCAAACCTGCAGGCAAATAAGGGCAGCGGCGCGGAACTCGTGGTATGGTCTTCTTTTGTCTGCAGGGAGGCCAGCCATGACCGTCATCCATGCCCACCGCGCGCCCGACCCGGCGCCTGTCGATGAACCCATGCCGGCGCCGGAGCCGCAGGAAGCGCCCGGGCGTCACCCGGGGCCCGTGCACCCGGTGCCGCAGGATGATCCCGTGCCGCACCCGCATCCCAGTTAATCTCGTCAAGAAAGGCTGTTTTAGATGGCAATTGTCAAGGAAGTCTACACACGCAAAGTCAGCGGAGAATCGTTCGACTATGAACTCGATTACACCCAGGGCGCGGACGTGGCCTGGATTGCGCGCGTGTACCACGACGGCGTGCTGAAAGGCTCGCCGCACGGCGCGCTGACCGCCAATGTGCTGTCCGGCCCCGCGCTGGAACAATACCTGCGCGCGTATGTCGAAGGCATGATCGAGCGGGGGCTCGACGTGGCCGAGTAAGATCGCCTTCGCGGCAGAGCAAAGAAAAGGGCGCCGAGGCGCCCTTTGTTGTTTCTGTGGTGTCGGATTAGCGCGGCAACGCCCCGCGTAATCCGACAACATTGTTGGCCGCCACTCTAATCAAATGCCCACGTGTACAACACGTCCAGCGCATTGTTCGTGCCCGTCTGGAATTGCAGGGTGATGCGGCGGTTCAGCTTATAACGCAGCTTGACCAGGCTCGTCGCCGTGCTCGTGCCTTGCTCGAACGTCAGGTAGGCGCGCGAGGACAGGCGCTTGCCGACAGTGACGACCGTGCTTTCCAGCCCTTGCGCCTGCGACAGGCCCACTTCGTCCAGGCCCAGCGAATTGGCCAGCTTGCCCTGCAAGCCGCCGCCGGAGCCGCCGAAGAGGGCGCCTGCCGCCGTCGTCAAGAGGGCCATTTCATCGCCGGCCGCCGTTTCCGCGCCGTGGCCCAGGATCAGCCAGGCCAGCTTGTCGCTGTCCGACACGCTCGGCGTGGACACCAGCTTGGCCGTCGGCGCCTGCGCCGTGCCGCGCACTTCCACGCCCGCTTCCACGTTCGTTTCCGACAGCGCCTCGCCTTCGGGGCGCTTGCGCACGGCCAGGATGTTCAGTGACGGATTGTCGTAGGCGCCCGTGAAGGCGATCAGGCCCCGTTCGATCGACAGCTTCTGTCCATACGCGGCGTACTGGCCATTGGCGACCTTGATGCTGCCCGTCACGCGCGGCGCGGCGCGGTTGATGACTCTGGCACGCACATTGCCCGCCAAATCCGCATCGAGACCCATGCCGCGCAGGTGGAAGGCGTTGCCCAGGTCGAACTCGAGGTCGATATTCAGGGGCAGCGTAGGCGCTTCCTTGCTGCCCTTGACTTCCTTGCCCAGCACCACCACGTCGCTGCTTTGCGTGGGGGTATCCTGCGGCGCCAGTTCGATCAGCGCGCGGTTGGCCTTGAACTTGCCTTCGAAGCTGAAGCGCTTGTCGTTGCGCACCAAGGTGCTGTTGCCCGACAGGACCAGGGTGCGGTCGGGACGCGACAGCGCCTGCAGGCGGTCGGCCAGCAGTTTCAGTTCCAGGCTCGCTTCGCCATTTGCAAAGCGCACCCAGCCATCGGCCTGCACCTTGCCGTCGCCGCCGTCAAAGCTCAGGCGCTGCAATTGCAGCTGATCGCCGGCCAGTTTCGCTTGCAGCACGCCGTTGCGCAGTTTCAAGCCCTGGTCGGCCCAGTTCACCAGCAGCTTGCTGCCGTTGATGTCGCCATTCAATTGCGGCGCGCCGATGGTGCCGCTGCCGGACAGGGCCACCTTCAAGGCGCCGCCCAGCTCCAGGCCTGGCTGGCCCGTCAGCGGCGCCAGCCAGGCCAGTGAGTCGATGCTGGTGGTGCCCGTCAGGGACAGGGCGCTGTCGTTGCTGATGCGCCCGCCCAGCATTTGCACGGTGGCATTGATATCGCTCTGGCCCGCGCGCGCGCCGTCGAGTTTCACGGCCAGGCGCAGCTGCTGGTTGGCGACATCCACGCGGGCATCGAAGGTGCGCAGTCCCAGCGCCAGCGGCTGCTCCACGCCCACCGTCACGTCGCCTTTTTCGCGGTAGATGTGCAGCATGCCGGCCAGCGAGGGATCTTTCTGCTTGGCCGTCGGCACCTGCATGTCGAGCGACCATTGCGCGCCCAGGGTCAGGTCGCTGCGCGCATTGGCTTGCAGCGAGGGAATGACCTGCGCCAGATAGGTCAGGGCCACGCCGGCCGCCTGGCCGGAACTGGTCCAGCGGGGACCGTTCTTGACCAGGCTTTGCATGGTGATGCTGCCTGCCGGCAATTTGATGACGGTGTTGCCCACGCTGATCTGTTCCGGCTGGCCCAGGCCCGCCACGCCGCTGCCGGCCGGTCCCGCCACTTTCACGGGCACGGGCGCCTGCAGCACGAGCGCATAGCGGCCCTTGTTTTGCAGGCTGTCGATGGTGCCCGTCCAGGCGGCGCCGTTCTGGCTGCCGCGGATTTGCACGCTGGCGTCGAAATCGTCATTGCGCGCCGCCAGGTTCACCGTATGGCTGCCGCGCGTGCCGGAGGTACTCAGGCGGGCGCTGCCCAGTTTGAAGGTGGGCGTGCCGTAGCCGGTAATCTCGAGGCTGCTGACCATGGGGTCGAGCGCGCCCTGGCCGGCGCCGACGCTGGCGCTGCCTTTCACGGCTTTCACTTGCTGGTCGCCAAAGAAGGTCAGATCGCGGCCATCGAGCGTCAGTTGCGCGGCGGGCGCGTCCATCTTGCCGCTGACGGAGCCGGCCGCCTGCAGCACGCCGGCAAAGCGGGGGCCCAGGGCAGACAGTTGCGGCGCATCGAGTTTCCACGTCAGCTTGTCGGTGGCACCGCCCAGCGCGCCCTTGGCCAGCAGGCTGTTCGGCCCCAGGCGCAATTCCGTATCCACGCTGTCGATGCGTTTCGCGTTGGCCGACAGCTTGGCGTAGCCGGCCAGCGGCGCGTTTTGCAGGGTCGACTCGCGCAGGGCCAGGTTCAGGGCCACTTGCCAGTCGCTGGTCAATCGGCCGCTGCCGTTGAAATCCGCATTCACGTTGCCGTTGGGTAGTGCTGCACCAAACGCGGCCGGGTTGATCTTTTGCAAGGAACCCGTCATTTTCAATTCCGCCTGCTGCTTCGCTCCCGTCAAGCCCACTTCGCCGCTGGCGTGGATGGTGCTGTCGGGTGCGGGGCGCTTGCCGCTGGTGAGGCCCAGCCCTTTCGCGTCGGCCACAAAGCTCGTGCGCGGCTGCTGCAGCGTGCCCTGCACCACGCCGCTGGCCAGCACGCTGCCCAGCAAGTCGCCCTGCAGGGCGGAAAGCTGCCGTGCATCGATGTTCCAGTTGAGTTTTTCGCCGGCGCCGCCAAAGTTGCCCTTGGCCGTCACGTTGTTCTTGCCGAGCGCCAATTGCACGTCGATGCCGCTGAAATGGGCCGCATCGGCCGTCAGCTTGCCCTTGCCGGACA
This sequence comes from Janthinobacterium glycogeni, assembly GCF_051380725.1. Taxonomy (NCBI): domain Bacteria; kingdom Pseudomonadati; phylum Pseudomonadota; class Betaproteobacteria; order Burkholderiales; family Oxalobacteraceae; genus Janthinobacterium; species Janthinobacterium glycogeni. Next base: position 227,609 of record NZ_JBNYXP010000008.1, read on the forward strand.
GGGGTTGGTCGAGCAGCTTGCTGGGGCGTACGGTAAAGTCCGCATTCGCCAGCCACTTGGGGGCCACGTGGCCGTTGGCGCGCACGTCTAGGTTCAGGTCGGCCACGGGGAAGGCGCCGAAGTCGGCGGGATTGAGGCGGCTGGTGCTGGCCACGGCCTTGAACGGTTGCTCATCCTTCAGGCTGATCTGGCCCGTCGCATTCACGCTGCTTTTGCCCGCTTGTAAGGTCGCCTTGCGCAATTGCACGAGGGAATCGGCGAGCGTCGCTTCCACGTCCAGGCGCAGCTTGGCTTCGCCCAGTTTGGCGCGCAGGGTCTGCGTCTTGCCGTCGCTGTCGAGTACGATGTCGCCCGCGATCTTCGTGCTGTTGATGCTGCTGTAGATATGCTGCAAGTCGATCTTGTCCGTGTGCAAGGTCAGTTGCGCATTGCCGATGGGGCCGTCGACGGCATCGCGGTTGAGTTTGCCGCCGCCCGTGAATTTGCCCGCGTTGCCGAAATCGATGATGGCCGATTCCAGCGTTGTGGCCGTCAGGGTGCCGCCCAATCTCGCCTCGAACTGGCGCAGCGGCAGCTTTTGCTGGTCGATGGAACCCGGTGTGGCGTGGTTGAGGATGGCCAGCTTGCCCGACACGGTTTGCGCGTTGGGTCGCGTATCGATGGCGGCATCGAGTTCCAGGCTCAGGTCCGCCTGCGGCAAGGTCGCGTCGAACTTGCCCGGATTGATGTTGCGGCCTTTGATGCTGGCCGAGCGCAGGATGATGACGGGGTCGAACGGCGCCAGCGCCAGCTGGGCGTCGGCCGTGGCCGCGCCCGCATTGCCCTTGGCCGTCACGTTCAGCACATTCAGGTCGCCGCCCAGCTGCAGCGCCAGGGCGGCCGGTTTTTCGCCGGCGGCGGGGTTGAGCTGCGTCAAGCCAGCTTTGCCGCTGAGTTTGAACGGCTGCATGGCGGCAATCGTCGCGCTGGCCGTGGCCTGGCCGAATGGCGTCAGGGCCGAGGCGTCTTCCAGCTGCCATTGCGACTTGTCGCCCGACAAAGTGAAATGGATCTTTTCAAATACCGTGTTGCCGCCCGCGCTGACGAGGGTCACCTTGTCCAGGCGCGCGTCGGCAATGCCGATTTTAAAAGGCGCGGCCAGGCTGGCCGGCATGGTCGACGGTTCCTCGGACGGCGCCGTGCTTTCCACGGACAGGCTGGCCACGTGCAGTTCGCTGATGGCGATGCCTTCCGAGAAGAACTGGAACGGCGACCAGTTGATGTCGATGTTGTCGGCCGTGATGTGCTGCGTCTTGCTGCGGTAGCTGACGTGGCCCAGGTGCATGCGGTTGTACAGCGAGCCGGACACGCCCGACACTGCGATCTCGCCGCCGCTGGCGCTGGCCACTTTTTGCACCAGCATCTGCAGGGTCGATTCGCGGCCCAGGAACCAGAAGGCGCCGCCCAGCAGCAGGGCCAGGCTGGCGACGGCGATCAGCACATAGCGCAGCGCGCGGCGCGTTTTTTTCGCCGGCGGTGGCGGCGCGGCGTCGTGGGACTCGGTAGAAATATCGGACATCAGAAAGTGAATCCCAGAGAAAAGTGCAAACGGTAGGCGTGGACGGCGTGGCCATACGCCACGTCGACATTGATGGGGCCGACGGGACTCTTGTAGCGCCCGCCCAGGCCATAGCCCGATTTCGGCGTCATGGCCGCTTTCACCGTGTCGGCCGCGTTGCCGGCGTCATAGAAGGCGGCAATGGCCCACTTCGGCTTGAACCAGTACTGGTATTCGGCGCTGCCGGTGAGCATGTAGCGCCCGCCGACGGTGGCGTCGCCTTCCTTCACCCCCAGTTCCTGGTAGCCATAGCCGCGCACCGACTGGTCGCCGCCCGCGCGGAACAGGTAGACGGCCGGCACGCCGCGTTTTTCCTTCGAACCCAGCGCACCCATTTCGCCGCGCACGATCAGCTCGCCCTTTTCACCGAGAGGACGGTAATACACGGCCTTGCCGGCCACGCGCACGAAGCGCTCGTCCGTCAGCACGGGCAGCAGGGCGCCGCCCACCTGGGCATTGATGACATAGCCCTTGGTGGGAAACAGCAGACTGTCGAGGCTGCGCTTGGTGATGGCATAGGTCAGCGGCAAGCTCTTGCTGCGCGTCTGTTCCAGGCCGACGACGGTCTTGTCTTCGCTGAGGAACTCGAACGTCAGGCTGCGCTCGAGGTTGGTGCCGCCCCAGTTGCGCTTGGCCGAGATGGTGGTGACGGCCGTGATCTCGTTGGAAATGTCGCTGCGCTCGAACGAGGCGCCGGCGCTGTCGTTGTAGCCGCGCTCGGTCGTGGGAAAGTAAAAATTGGCGTGCGCCGCCTGTTTCTTCGTTTCCAGGGTGATCGCGCTCTTGAAGCGCGTGCCCCACACGTTCAGGTTGTCATAGTTGAGCTGGGCGCGATTGCCCGTGTTGGTACTGAAACCGAGACCGGCGCTGACGTTCTGCTGCTTGTTTTCCGTCACGCGCACCACCAGCGGCAACTGCGGCGCGGGGCCGCGGTTGACGGGTTTGGCTTCCGGCGCGGCGCCGGCGGCCTCGGCTTGCTGGCTTTCCTGCCCCGCCTCGATCTGCTCGCCCAGGATGCTGCTCATGTCGGCGCTCACTTCCACGCTGGCAAAGTAGCCCGTGTCCTGCAGGCGCGCCTGGAACGATTGCAGCGCCGATTCGCTGTAGTAGTCGCCCGGGCGTATCTTGTCGAGGTTGCGGATGATGCTGGCGTCGTAGCGTTTCAAGCCTTCGATGCGCAGCTCGCCGAAGCGCAGCTCGGGGCCGCTGTCGAGCACCACCAGCAGCGAGACTTTATGCGTTTCCGGGTCGACCACGGCTTGCGTATCGACCAGCTGGGCACGCGGGTAGCGCGTCTGCACCACTTCGCGCAGCAGCGCGCGCTTGGCCGCTTCCCATTCCGCCTGGCGAAACACGCTGCCCGTCTTCAGGGCCCAGCTGCGTTTCAGGGCTTCCGTATTATAGGGTTCGGAAGCGGCCAGCGGCGGCGTGGGATCGAAGCCGCGCAATTCCAGTTCGACCTTGTCGATGGTCACCGGCTGGCCCGGATCGACGTCGACGATGACGACGGGTTTGGCGCCCGTCGTGTCGACGCGCACCGTGACGACGGGCGTGTAGTAGCCGGCCGTGGCGATGAGGTTTTTGGCTTGCTCGGGCGTATCGCGCACGAGGCGCTGCAATTGCTCGCGGTCCATGCGCGGGTTGCCGCGGAAGCGTTCCAGGTCCAGGTTTTTTTCCAGCAGTTCATCGAGGTCGCCGGGCGCGTTGACCTTGACCTCGTACTGCAGCGGGGCGGGCGCCGTTTCCGTGGCGGGGCTGTCCGCAACGGCATCTTGCGAGCGTTCTTGCGTACCCTCCTGCGCGCCGGCGTGGGCGATGGGAAACAGCGAGATGGCACTGCCGGCGGCCGCCAGTGTCAGTTGACCCATTGCTTTTGTCACTACTTGTGCCAAAATTCGTGGTCGTATCGCCTTGCCGGCAGTCGTATGCCGTATGGGTCGTGCAGAAAACATGGTGCTCCAGATGAGTAAATGCTGACTGCATGTTACCGGAATAGGTAAACTGATGGCGGACGAATAAGTATTTTTTGCGCGGGGAATCCTGTTTCCCCGCGCACGATTGCAACAGAATAAAATTGAAAAGAAAGAAATTATGCTAGCAACGGACTCCGCACTGGTGCTCTTTAGCGGTGGACAAGATTCCACCACCTGCCTGGCCTGGGCCTTGAAACACTATAGTCGTGTGGAAACCATCGGCTTTGACTATGGACAGCGCCATGCGATCGAACTGACCGTGCGTCCCGGCGTGCTCGAGCAGATGCGCCGGCAGTCGCCCGAGTGGGACAGCCGCCTGGGCCAGGACCACATGATCGACCTGTCCTTGATTTCCGCCATTTCCGACACGGCCATGACGCAGAACGTCGAGATCGTCATGCAGGAAAACGGCTTGCCGAATACCTTCGTGCCCGGCCGCAACTTGCTGTTCATGACGGTAGCCGCCACCGTGGCCTACCGCCGCGGCTTGACGGTGCTCGTGGGCGGCATGTGCGAGACGGATTTCTCCGGCTACCCGGATTGCCGCGACGATACGATGAAGGCCCTGCAAGTGGCCCTGAACCTGGGCATGGATACGCGCCTGAAGCTGGAAACGCCGCTGATGTGGCTGGACAAGGCGCAAAGCTGGGACCTGGCGGAAGACCTGGGCGGCCAGCCGCTGGTCGACCTCATCCGCAGCGGCACGCACACCTGCTATCTGGGCGAGCGTGGCGAATTGCACGACTGGGGCTATGGCTGCGGCACCTGCCCCGCCTGCGCCCTGCGCGCGAACGGCTACCAGCAATACGCGGCGAGAAAGGCTGCAAAGCAGGCCAAATAAGCAGCTTGCGCCGTTTCTTCAAGCGGCGGGGAGGGGGACAAGGCCATGCTGTGGTTTTTGCCACAGGAGCGCCTTGCCATGCCATCCCTCTTTGCCGCGCTGTACGGCCCCGTCTTCTGGGCCGGCTTCATCGGCGCCGCCGCTTGCCTGATCGCGGTGTGCCACTATTCCCTCTGGGTCTTGCCGCCCTTGCTGCTGCTGGCCCTGCTCACTTCCTTGCTTGCCGAACGCTACCTGCCGTATGACCGCGCGTGGAACCACGCTCACGGCGATGGCTGGCGCGACGTCCTGCATGCGCTCGTCAATGAAGCGCTGTACCTGCTGGGACTGGCGGCCTTTCCCCTGCTGGCAGGGCACCTGGCGCTGGGCGCATTCTGGCCAGTCCAGCTGCCGTTCTGGGCGCAACTGCTGCTGGCCATCCTCGTTGCCGACTGCGGCATTACCCTGGTGCATTACCTGAGCCACCGTTCATACTTGCTGTGGAAACTGCATGCCGTGCACCACAGCGTGCAGCGCCTGTATGGTTTCAATGGCTGGATGAAACACCCGCTGCACCTGCTGCTGGAAGCGGCGGGCGGCATGCTGCCCTTATTGCTGCTGGGCATACCGGAAACCGTCATGGCCGTGCTGGCATTTTCCGTGGCGGTTCAGCTGTTGCTGCAGCACGCGAATGTCGATATGCGCATGGGGCCGCTGCGCCACGTGTTTGCCTGGGCGCCGCTGCACCGTTTTCATCACATGAAGTACGGCACGGCCGGCGACGTGAATTTCGGCCTGTTCTTTACCTGCTGGGATCGCCTGCTGGGCACGGCCTTCGACGCACCGGATTACCGCATGCGGGGCGAGGACCTGGGCATCGGCAGCCGTCCCGATTACCCCGTCGCGTATGGAGCGCAATTGATCGAACCGTTCCGCGCGGAAGAGGGCGTGCGCGCCCCCGAGCTGCCGGCCGGCTTGCGCAACGGGTCGTAGCCGGCAGGTCAATCGAGCAGTTTGACGTCGAGCCGGCGCAAGCTGCGGTCGGCGCGCACGCCGAACAGGCTGCGCATGGTGCGCGAAAAATGCGCGGCATCGGCAAAGCCGGCGCCGTGGGCCGCGTCCGTCAGGGTGCTGCCGAGCAAGATGAAACGGATGGCCAGGCGCAAGCGCCGCCACAGCACCAGCCGCCGCACGGGCAAACCCAGCTGGGCGCTGAACAGGCGTTCCAGCTGGCTCAGCGACAGGTGCGCCGCGTCGGCCACGGCAGCCGCGCTGACCTTGCCCGATAGCAGCGCATCGACCTGGTCCAACGCGCGCCGCAAGCGGGGATCGGGCAAGGGCTCGCGCGGCTGGGCCTGCAATGCGGCGGCGACATGGTCCAGCGTGGGCGCGCCAGCATCGGCGGCGGCCAGCAAGGCTGCACCGGCCAGGCGCTGCGGTTCCGTGTAGATGGTCAGCATGGGCGCCGGTGCGGCCACGATGGCGTGCGGGCGCAGGCTCTCGACCAGCAAGCGCCGCGCCGTGTGGACGATGCCGTCGAGCTCGACCGTGAAGGGCGCTCCCGTGCTCAGCATCAGCTGGTGCGCATAATGGGCGTGACGGTCCGTGGCGCCCGCTGCGCCATGCAGGATGGCAAAGTCCGGCGCCAGCCATAGTGTTCCTTGCCAGCTATCGTGCTGCAAACGCGGCTCCCTGACGATGGATTACGGGGCGATCATAGCAGCCGGCGGCGATGGTTTTCATGGCATCGAATTTTCCTGGAGTACACATCATTGCATCGATGAAATATGTGGTCTTTTTAATACAGGATTCGGCATTGCAAGGGCGCCCGCTGTAACGTACTATCATTCTCATCGACTACCGATGGTAATCGTGCAGCCCGCTGCCAGCCATGTTGCCGGCAGTGTCGCGGTTTGATGTCGTCCTGCCTGTCAGCCTGCCATGTCTACACGCGCGTCTTCGTCGTTGTTTGCCCGGCCAGTGTCGCGCTGGGTGGGGCCGCGCGCCTTGGCCGCGCTGGTGCTGGCGCTGTGCCTGGGATTGACGTATGGCGCCTGGCGCAATGCCCACGACGCCAGCGAACAGCAGGTGCAGGCCGATTTCGATTTCCGCGTGCGCGAACTGGTGAACAACATCGGCGGCCGCATGCAGACCTATATCCAGGTGCTGCACGGGGTGCAGGGATTGTATGCCAGTTCGCAGGAAGTCACGCGCCGCGAATTCCATGCCTATCTGGCGGTGCAGCAGGTCGACCGAAACTTTCCCGGCATTCACGGCATCGGCTACCTGCCGCTGGTGCCCGGCGCCGCCCTGGCGCGGCACGAGGCCAGCGTACGCGCGGAAGGCTATCCCGGCTATGCCGTGCGTCCGCACGGCCAGCGCGCCTGGCATGCGCCGATCACGTATCTGGAACCTTTAAGCGACAGCAACCTGCTGGCCTTCGGCTATGACATCTGGTCCGAACCCGTGCGCCGCAGCGCGCTTGAGCAGGCGCGCGACACGGGCCAGGCCGCCATGACGGGCAAGATCCACCTGGTGCAGGATGGAGGCAGCGCCCAGACGCATGGCTTCCTGGTCGTGCTGCCCGTGTATGACAACGGCTTGCCGCATGCCAGCGTGGAGCAGCGGCGCGCCGCCTTGCGCGCCTGGGTGTTCGCGCCGTTCCGCATGGGCGACTTGATGGCGGGCGTGGGCGGCGAGGCGGCGCGCCAGCTGGACCTGGAAATCTATGACGGCGCGCAACTGGCCGAGGCGGCCCTGATGTACGACAGCATGCCGGGCGGCTTGTCCTCTGCCGCCTCGGACAGCCTGGTGTCGCGGAAGGTCATCACCATCGCCGGCCGGCCGTGGACCTTGCGCGTGCGCGCCATGCCGGGCTTCGACGGCGAACTGCTGGCGCGGCCCCGCCTGGTGGCCTGGACCGGTTTGCTGGCCAGCATCGTGCTGGCGCTGGCGGCCTGGCTGCTGGCGGCGGGCCGCGCCCGCGCCCAGGCGGCGCTGGCGCGCTCGAGCGAGCTGACCGGCCAGCTGGAGCAGGGACAGGCCAGCGTGCTGGCGATGGCCGAGGCGGCGCAACGCAGCCAGGCCATGCTGCGCAGCATCCTCGATTCGACCATCGACGGCATACTGGTCGACAACATCAATGGCCGCATCTTCACCTCGAACCGGCGCTTCCGCGACCTGTGGCAAGTGCCCGACGCGCTCGACTGGCAAGCCGATGGCGCGGCGCTGGTGCGCCATGTGGAAAGCCAGCTGGAACAGGCGGCGCCTTTCCTTGGAGCACGCATCCATGCGCCGCACGGCCACCGCGAGCGGCGCGACGTGCTGCACCTGCGCGATGGACGGGTGGTCGAACAATATGTGCGCAGCATGCAGCTGGGCAATGAGCAGGCGCGCCTGTGGACCTTCCGCGATATCAGCGAGCGCAGCCAGATGGAACGGCGCGAGCATACGCGGCGCCAAGTGCTGGAAATGCTGGCCACGGGCGCGCCGCTGGAGCGGGTGCTGGAAAGCGTGGTGCTCAGCGTGCAAGCGGACCATCCCGCCATGCTGTGCAGCATCTTGCTGCTCGATGAAAGCCGCCACCGCCTGGTGCTGGGCGCGGCGCCGGGCTTGCCCGCGTTCTTCAACCTGTCCAGCCATGGCCACGACCTCGACACCCTGCAGGGCGTGCACGGCATCGCCGCGCAGGCCGTGCGCGACGGCCAGCGCGTGATCGTCGGCGACCTGCATGCCGAGGCGCAGGAAGCGATGGAACTGGCGTGCCGGGCCCAGCTGCAATCATGCTGGGCCGAGCCCGTGCGTGGCGGCTCGGGCAAGCTGCTCGGGGTGCTGATGGCGTATCACCGCCAGCCCATGTTGCCGGGCGCGGCGCATCTGGCGCGGCTGAGCGAGGCGGCGCACCTGGCCGGCATGGCCATCGAGCAGGCGCAGGTCGCGCTGGCCCTGCGCGCCGGCGAAGCGCGTTTCCGCAGCCTGTACGACCATGCGCCCGTGGCCCTGTGGGAACAGGACTGGTCGGCCGTGCGCGCTGCGCTCGACGCTCTCGAGCAAGCGGGCGTGCGCGACCTGGGCGCCCACTTCCAGGCCAATCCGGACGCGCTGCGGAAGCTGGCGGGAATGGTGCGCATCATCGATGCGAACGGCGCCGCGCTGGCGCAGGTGCGCGCCAACGAGGACGACCAGCGCCGTGGCGCGCTGAGCCTGGCGCAGAATTTCGATGACAGCGCCTTGCCCCGCTTCGGCGATGCGCTGCTGGCGCTCGCTGGCGGCGCTCACCTGTACGAGTGCGAGAGCAGCTTCGTGCGTCTCGACGGCGCGGCGCGGCAAAATGAATTGAGCCTGCTGGTGATGCCCGGCCATGCGGACAGCCTCGATTTCGTCATGGTGTCTTCGCTCGACATCACCGAGCGCAAGCGCATGAACGCGGAACTGCTGCAGCTGGCCACCACGGATTTCCTGACCGGCTTGCCGAACCGGCGCCAGTTCATGGCGTCGCTGGAAAACGAGCATGCCCGCTTGCAGCGCGAACTGGCCAGCTGCGCCAGCGTGTTGATGCTCGACATCGATCATTTCAAACGCGTCAACGACGAGTATGGCCACGCCGTGGGCGATGCCGTGCTGCGTCACCTGGGCGCGCTGATGTGCCAGGCGCTGCGCAAGGTCGACGTGCCGGGCCGCGTGGGCGGCGAGGAATTTGCCATTTTGCTGCCGGGCACGGACCTGGCGGCGGCGGCCGTGTTTGCCGAACGGCTGCGCCGGCGCGTGGCGGAAAGCTCGCTGACCATCGATGGCGGCGTCGTGATCACCATCACGGTGAGCATCGGCATGGCCGCCATGGCAGGCACCGATGCCGATTGCGACGCCGTGCTGGCGCGCGCCGACGAGGCGCTGTACCGGGCCAAGCGGGGCGGGCGCAACCGCATCGAACAGAATGACGGCGGCGGCGACGGCGTGCTCAGCAAGTTCATGGCGCAGTGATTACAGGCTGTGCTGACGCGCTTGCGCCTGCTTGTGCTTGCGGCTGACGATCAGCCAGACGATGGCGACGGGAATCAAGAGCGGCAGCAGCACGGGCGTGCTCAAGGCCAGCGCCAGCACCACGCACAGGGCCACGACGGCGATCAGCACCACGCCCACGCCGGCCAGGACGACTCCCGTGATGACGGCGGCGCACACCAGGGCTATGGCGGCGATCAGCAAGCCGCCGCCGGCAAACACCAGGCCGAACAGCCACTCCAGCGGACCGTCGACGTCACTGCCGTTGAACTGCATGTGCATGTCGCTGCCGCCGACCTTGTCGAGGAACAGGCAGGCGAGCATGACGATGAGGACGAAGGTGAGCAATTTTTTCATGGTAAGCCTCGGTGTATGGGGGATCGGGTATTGCATGGTCACACTGTAGGGGCGCGTCCCGCTTGCCGCCAGCGGCGTGCGACAGGCCGTCATTTTCACGGTATGGAAGGCGCTGGCGGCCAGAAAACACTGATCTGGAACAAGATTTCTTTTCTTGTAATGTGCGCAAGCCGTCCTATACTGAACACCTCAGTCTCGCAAGGAGGGCAACATGCTTTTGTTTGCAGATACCGGGGATCAATCGCTATCCCTTTTTCACCATCGAACCACGCGCCAGCGTAGCGCCACGCAGTCCTGCGCCGAACCCGTCGGCGCGCCATCGGCGATACCGCCGATCATCATCAATCCTTTTAATTATCATGCGCCGCTGCCGGCCATCGACCCGCGCTGGGTACCGCCCGGTCCGCCGCTGACCTGGCCCAACCGGCCTGCCATGTCCATGTGCTGACAGTTGCCTGGGAAGATGCCGGACGGAAGCGTCGAACGTTCACCCATGCCGCCGGCAAGGCGGCACGGGCGGGCGTTTTCGACTATCATGCTAGCCCCGACCTTCCATCACGAGCACCGCCATGAGTACCGATTTCCCCGATTTTTCCGACGAAGCAGCCGAGCAGGACAATGATGCCCCGATCCAGGAGCCGCGCCTGTGGGTAGGCAATGGCTGGACGGCGCGCGTGATCAAGAACGAGGAAGATGAAGGCTGGGCCGTGGCCATGATCAAGGATGGCGAGCCGGAGCCGGCCCTCGTGGGTCCGTGGACCATGGGCCGCGACAAGAAAAACCCCAAGCCGCTCGACGTCAATGCCTTCAATACCCTGGTCAAGACGGCCTCGGAAGTGCTGCGCCGCCACGAGCAGCAGCTGCATGCGCAATTGCACAAGAACCTGTTTGTCGCCACCGACGAGGGGCAAGTCAAGGTGATGTTCGACATCGTGCCCGACGAAGACCACCCGTACGCGGAACTGAGCGCCTACGACGCCGACGGCGAACAGATCGCCAAGGTGCGCACTTCGGCCGCCTTCAAGTTCAACGCCACGTCGGCCGCGAACTGGATCGAAGGCGGCTACCGCCGGCCGTAAGCTGCACATTGTCGGCGCCGATGCTGGTGTCGGATTACGCTCCTTCGGAGCTAATCCGACCTACGTCCGCGGAACCGACGCATGGACAGGTAGGTCGGATCAGGCCTGAAAGGCCGTCATCCGACGTCACCACCAGCGTCAACAATGTGTCGGATTACGCGCTTGCGGCCTCGGCGGCCCCCGCTACTCCGACCTGCCTCTGATGGCATACGCCAGCCGGTACAGCAGCGGCAGCACCAGCAGGGTCAGGGCCGTCGACGACAGGATGCCGCCGATGACCACGGTGGCCAGCGGACGCTGCACTTCGGCGCCCGTGCCCGTGGCGATGGCCATCGGCACGAAACCCAAGGATGCCACCAGCGCCGTCATCAAGACGGGCCGCAGGCGCGTGAGCGCCCCTGTACGTATCGCTTCCTGCAGGGGCATGCCCTGTTCGCGCAGCTGGCGGATATAGGCGATCATCACCAGGCCGTTCAACACGGCCACGCCGGACAGGGCGATGAAACCGACCGCCGCGGAGATCGACATGGGAATGTCGCGCAGCCACAGGGCGACGATGCCGCCCGTCAAGGCGAACGGGATGCCGCTGAACACGAGCAAGCCATCCTTCACGTTGCCGAACATGGCGAACAGCAATACAAACACGAGGGCCAGCGCCACCGGCACCACCAGTTCCAGGCGTTTCGTGGCCGACTGCAGCTGCTCGAACTGGCCGCCCCAGCTGGTCCAGTAGCCGGCCGGAATGGCCACCTGCGCTTGCAGCTGCTGCGTGGCGTCGCCCACGAACGAGCCGATATCGCGTCCGCGCACGTTGGCGCTGATGACGATGCGGCGCTTGCCGTCTTCGCGGCTGATCTGGTTCGGCCCCGGCGCCACGTGCAGGCTGGCCACCTCGCCGAGCGGGATGAAGCGCGCGCGGCCTTCCGCCGCCGCGCCCAGGGGCAGGGCGATGGGCAGGCGTTTGAGTTGCTCCAGGTCGCTGCGCAGGCTGTCGGGCAGGCGCACGACGATGTCGAAGCGGCGGTCGCCCTGGAACAGGGTGCCCGCTTCTTGCCCGCCGATGGCCGTGGCGATCGCCGACTGCACGTCGGCAATGTTGAGGCCGTAGCGGGCCGTCTGCTCGCGGTCGATCTGCACCGTCAGCATGGGCAGGCCCGTCGTCTGCTCGACTTTTACCTCTGTTGCGCCGGGAATCTTGCCCAGCACGCCGGCGATCTTCGCCGCCGTGCCGTCGAGGACAAGCATGTCGTCGCCGAACAGTTTCACGGCCACGTCGCTGCGCACGCCGGAAATCAGCTCATTGAAGCGCAGCTGGATCGGCTGCGAAAACTCGTAGTTATTGCCAGGCAAGCTGGTGGCCGTCGCCTCGATTTCCGCCAGCAATTGCTCGCGCGATTTCTTCGGTTCCGGCCATGCGTCGCGGGGTTTCAGCATGATGTAGCCGTCGGAAATATTCGGCGGCATGGGGTCCGACGCGATCTCGGCCGTTCCCGTGCGGGCGAACACGCGCGCGATTTCCTTGTGGTTTGCCATCAGCTTGTTTTCCAGCTGCTGCTGCATGGCCAGCGATTGCGTCAAGCTGGTGCCGGGAATGCGCAGGGCCTGGATGGCGATGTCGCCCTCGTTCAGGCTGGGCACGAATTCGCTGCCCATGCGCGTGGCCAGCAGGCCCGACAGCACGACGGCTACGGCCGCGCCCGTCAACACGACGGGCGTGTTGCGCATCACCTTGTCCAGCAGCGGCGCATACCAGCGCTTGGCGGCGCGCATGATGGCGTTTTCCTTTTCCGCCACCTTGTCGCCGATGAACAGCGCCACTGCGGCCGGAATGAAGGTGATCGACAGCAGCATGGCGCCCAGCAGGGCGATGACCACCGTCAGGGCCATCGGCGTAAACATGCGGCCTTCCACGCCGGTGAGCGCGAAGATGGGCAGGTACACGACCATGATGATCAGCTGGCCATACAGCAAAGGACGGCGCGCCTCTTGCGATGCCGCAAACACTTCCTGAAAACGTTCCTGCAAGGTCAGCGGCCGTCCCAGCTTTTGCTGCGCATGGGCCAGGCGGCGCACGCAGTTTTCCACGATGACGACGGCGCCATCGATGATGATGCCGAAGTCCAGCGCCCCCAAACTCATCAGGTTGGCGCTCACATGGTATTGCACCATGCCCGTAAACGTGAACAGCATGGCCAGCGGAATCACCATGGCCGTGATGACGGCCGCGCGGATATTGCCGAGGAAGAGGAACAAAATCGCGATCACCAGCACGGCGCCTTCGAGCAGGTTTTTCTTCACCGTATTGATGGCCTTGTCGACCAGCACCGTGCGGTCATACACGGTGACGGCGTGCACGCCTTTCGGCAGGCTGCGGTTGATCTCCACCATTTTCTTGTCGACGGCTTGCGAGACGGCGCGGCTGTTCTGTCCGATCAGCATGAAGACGGTGCCGAGCACCACTTCGCGGCCGTTTTCCGTGGCCGCGCCCGTGCGCAGCTCGCGCCCCAGCACCACGTCGGCCACGTCGCGGATGCGGATCGCCACGCCCTGCACATTGGCGACGACGATGTTGCCGATGTCATCCTTGGACGCCACCTGGCCAGGCGCGCGGATCAGCAGCTGCTCGCCCTGTTTTTCGATGTAGCCGGCGCCCACGTTGCTGTTGTTGCGCTCGAGCGCCGTCACCACATCCTGCAGGCTGATGCCGTAGGCGGCCAGTTTTTCCGGGTACGGCGCCACCTGGTATTGCTTGGCGTAGCCGCCGATGGCATTGATTTCCGTCACGCCCGTGACATTGCGCAACTGCGGCTTGATGATCCAGTCCTGGATTTCGCGCAAGTCCGTCGGCGTGTAGGGCGTGCCGTCGGGCTTCTTCGCGCCGTCCTGCGTTTCCACCGTCCACAGGTAGATTTCACCGAGGCCCGTGGAAACGGGCCCCATCTTGGGCGTGATCCCGGCCGGCAGGCTTTCCTTGGCTTCCTGCAAGCGCTCGTTGATCATCTGGCGGGCAAAATAGATGTCGGTGCCATCCTTGAAGATCACGGTCACTTGCGACAGGCCATAGCGCGACAGCGAGCGCGTCTGCTCCAGGTTGGGCAAGCCGGCCATGGCCGTCTCGATGGGGAACGTCACGCGCTGCTCGGTTTCCAGCGGCGAATAGCCGGCGGACTGGGTGTTGATTTGCACCTGCACATTGGTGATGTCGGGCACGGCGTCGATGGGCAGCTTCTGGTAGCTGTAGATGCCCAGGCCGGCCATGGCGGCCACGGCCAGCATCACCAGCCAGCGCTGGTCGATGGCGAAGCGGATCAAGCGTTCAAACATGATGGTTTCCTTAGCTTTGACGTGATCAGTGTTCGTGACCGGCGGAGTCCTTGCCCAGCTCGGACTTCAGGACAAAACTGCCTTGCGCCGCGTACGGCGTGCCGGCGGCCATGCCCTGCTTGATGTGCGTCAAGCTGCCATCGCTGCGGCCCGGCACCACGGGCGTGGCCTGGTAGCCATCCTTGACCTGCACGAAGACGACGGGCTTGTCTTCCACCGTCTGGATGGCCGTGCTCTGCACGGTGACGGGCGCGTCCGCTTCGCCGGACACCACTTCCACGCTGACGAATAACCCCGGGCGCCAGGCCATGTCGGGATTCTGCAAGCTGATGCGTGCCTTGGCCGTGCGCGTCTGTTCACCCAGCAGCGCGCCCACATAGGTGATCGTGCCTTGCGCGCTGGCGTCGAACGCGGACGCCTTCACCTCCGCCTTGCCTCCCATGCGCACGGTGGCCAGGTCTTTCGCCGGCACGGCGATTTCCGCCCACACGGTCGACAGGTCGGAAATGACGAAGATGTTCGCATCTTCCTTGACGGCTTCGCCCAGGGTGATGTGCTTTTCCAGCACCATGCCGTCGAACGGTGCGCGGATCTCATAGCGGTTCAGCGGCCCCTTGGCAGCGCCGCTGGCGCCCAGCGCGCTGAGTTTTTGCTGCGCGTTCTGCACGGCGATTTCCGCCTCGCGCCACGTTTGTTGCGCCTGCAGGTAGTCTTGCTCGGCCGAAATTTTCTCGCGCCACAGTTTTTCTTCACGCTCATACGTGGAGCGGGCCAGCGACAAGCGCCGCTGCGCCGACAGCAGTGCGCTGCGCTGTTCCGACAGTTCCGTGCTGGCGATGACGGCCAGCACTTGCCCCTTCTTGACCAGCTGGCCCAGGTCGGCCTGCACGGCTTCCACCACGCCGGCCAGGCGCGGCACGACGTGGGCCGTGCGGTCTTCGTTGAAACGGATTTCGCCGGGCAGGGCCACCGTCGTCTTGATGCGGCCGGGCGCGGCCGTGGCGATAACGACGCCGGCTGCGCGGCTTTGCGCGGCGCTCAATTCCAGCTTGCCCTCCACTTCCTCGTGGCCGTGTTCGTCTTTCTTTTCAGCATGCGCTTCCGCCTTGGCGGCGGCGGGCGGCGGGGTCTTGGAATTGCCCGTGCCGAGGATGAGGACGGCCAGCACGATGCCGGCGGCCGCGATGGCAGCGATGGCGAGCGTTTGTTTCTTGTTGAGTGTGATGTTCATGTCGGGTCTTCCTTACAGGGGAGCTGGTGTGCCCAGCAGGCGCTCGATGTCGGCGGCGGCGTGCTGCGCTTCGGTCAGCGCGCGCAGGTATTGGTTTTTGGCTTGCAGCAAGGTGCGCTGGGCATCGAGCACGTCGAGGAAGGCGAACTTGCCGAACTCAAAGCCCTTGCTGGCCGCGTCATAGGCGCTTTGCGCGCCAGGCAAGATGTCCTGGCGCAAGCTTTCCACGTCGAGCCGGGCCGTGGCCAGGCGTTCCGTGGCGGCGGCGACGGCCGTTTGCACGGCGATGCGGGCGGCGATCAGCTCGTCGCTGGCCTTGTCGCTGCGGCGCAGGGCGTCGAGCTTGTTGCCCGCATTGCGGTCGAACAGGGGCAGCGGCACGGCCAGGCCGATGATGGCCTGATTGCGGCCCAGTTCTTCCGAGCGCTTCATGCCGATGCTGAGCGTGACGTCGGGCGTGGCGCGCCGCTGTTCCACGTCCAGCATGGCTTGCCGCTGGGCCAGCGCGCTGTGCGCCTGGCGCACGGCCGGGGCATGCCCCAGGCGCGCCGCCAGTTCGCTGGCCGGCGGCAGCTCCGGCAAGGTTTCCAGGCGTCCCTCGGCGATGCTGAAGCGTGGCGTGGCGTTGCCCCACAGGGCGGCCAGGCGCTTGCGGGCGCCGGCCAGGGTGCTGCGGGCCAGGTTCAGTTCCAGCCGCACGCTCGCTTCGGCGACCCTGGCGCGGGTTTCCTCTACCGGGGACGCCTTGCCGGCCGTGACGCGGCGCGCCGTGATGTCGCTGGCACGCGCGGCGAGCGCTTGCGCGCTGTCGGCCAGACGCAAGCCTTCCTGCGCGGCCAGCACGTCGACGAAGGCGGACGTGACGGCGGCGCGGGTTTCCGCCTGTTGCAGGGACAGGCCCGCCTGCGCCAGGTCTGCGCCGCGCTGGGCGACGGCGGCACGGGCCTCCCGCTTGCCGCCCAGTTCGATCAACTGGTTCAGCTGCACGGTGGTGCTGCGCGTGGCGCGGCGCGTATCTTCCAGCACGGTTTGCAGTTCCGGATTGGGCAGGGCGCGCGCCTGCTGCAGGGCGCCGCCCTGCGCCGCCAGTTCATGGCGGGCGGCCGACAGGGTGGCGTTGCCGCCCTCTGCCAGAGCCAGCGCGGCGGGCAGGGTCAGAGGGGCGGCGGCTTCCACGCTGGATTGCGCGTGGGCAAAGTTGCCGGCCAGCAGGCCAGCGGAAAACAATAACAAAGAGATGGATCGGTGCATCGAATTCTCCAAAAGCATGGAAAAGAATTCGACGGGACGCGCAGGCTGGCGCCCGAGCTATGTCAGGGCGCGTGTTGCGACAAGTGGAATGGGACGTCCCGTCGGCCTAGATGGCCGACGACCAGTCGGGGCGCTTGGGAGCGTCCGGGATGTGGGAAGCGTAAAAGAAGGGGGAGGTATCCGCGTTGACGGACGCCATGTCGCCGACGGGCAGGCTGGAGCCGGCCGGCAGCCATGCATGGCCGATGCCGTGGCAGACGTTGCAGTCGCTGTGCGGCTGGCCTTTTTTCTGCTGATCCGCCACTTTTTTATCGCCGGCGGGTTGCTTGTCCGCATCGGCCTTGTGCTGGTGGCTGTGGTGGCCCAGGTGCTGCGCCGCCTTGCCTTCCTCGTGCAGGCAATACGCGCTCGCCGCGGCCCAGGACATCTGGAGCGGAAGCACGAACAGCAGCAAAATGAGGAAGAATCGTCGCATGGTGACGGCTATTGTACAGAAAGGCGGGCGGCCGTGCCGTGCCGTGCTTAGCGTGGCTGGGCGCGCCACGCCTTCAGTTGCGCGGCGATGGCCTTGCCCTGGAATAGCTGCGGCTCGGAATGCTCTTCCGCTTCCATGCCGCCTTCGAGGAAATCGGCCGCCTCGCGTGCCTGCACCAGCACCCTGGCCTGGTCGAAGGCCTCGGCAAAGCCGGCGCTCTTGGGCAGCGCTTCCTTGAAATACGCTTCGCTGAAGTAAGTAAAATCGTTCTGGTCGTCGCAGCCGAACGAGGTGCGGTCGCTGCGCGCGGCCGTGATGATGAGGGTGTTGTCATCTTTTAATGGCGCAATAAAGCCGCCTGCATAGCAGGCCGAGATGACGATGACTTTCCAGCGGATGCCGCTGTGCTTGAGCATGCCCGCCAGCTCCTGCGCGGGCAGGCTGTGCAAATCCATGCCGTTTTGCGCCAGCGCCAGTTCGTGCTCGGGCGAGCCGTGGCTGGTGAGAAATAAAAACAGGATGTCGTTGGCCTTGTCCATCTTCGCGCCCAAGGCGTCGAGGCTGGCGGCGATGCTGGTGCGCGTGGCCATCGGCTGCTGCGCCACCGTGTTGCGGCTATTGACGAGCATCAAGGAGCGGCCCACGGTGCCGAAATCGCGGTCGAACTGGCGCTGCACGAAGGCTGTTTCGCGGTGAAACACTTCCTGCGCGCCGTCGCCCGCCACGCCCAGCAGGTACAGGTTGATCTTTTTCGCCCCGTCGCGCGGCGCGATCCGTGCCAGGGCGCCGTCGAGCAGGCTGCGCTGGTTGTACAGGGCCAGCTCGATATTGTCGCGCGTGAGCTTGTCGGCGGCCGGGTCGTCCAGCTGGCCTTCCGTCCAGTTGCCGCTGTCTTCGCGCCGGCCGTCCGCCTGCGCCACGGCGTAGCGCAGCACGCCCTGGCCGTCGAACTGGCCATTCTTGAAGCCGCCCCGGTATTCGTCGCCGTCGGCCGTGCGCAGCACGCCCTGGCCCTCGAATTTCCAGTCTTTCAGCTCGCCTTCGTAGTGGATGCCGTCGCTGGTGGTGACTTTCGCCTTGCCCTGCACCTGGCCCTGGACGAAGTCGCCTTCGAAGACGGTGCCGTCCGTGTCGGTCAGCTTGCCGGCGCCGTGCGGGCGCCAGTGCTTGAACTGGCCTTCGAAGGTGGCGCCGTCGGCGCCCTGGAAGCGGCCTGGTCCCTCGAAGCTGCCCTTGACGAAGCTGCCCGCATAGATTTCGCCCTTGGGCGAAGTGTAGCGGCCGACGCCATCGAAGGCGCCCAGGCGGAAGGCGCCCGTGTATTCGACGCCGGAAGCCTGGCGCAGCTTGCCCTGGCCGGAAAACACGCCGCGCGCGAAGCCCCCTTCGTAGAACGCGCCGCTCGCGTATTCGAGCCGGCCCTGGCCGTGCATCTTGCCCGCGACGAGGGGGCCGAAATAGCGTCCGCCATCGGCCGTCTCCGCCGCCGGCGCCTTGGCCGGCGCGGCGCACAGGGGCGGCATGCCCAGCGCGGCAAAGGCCAGCAGGCCGGCGAGGGTGTAGGGGCGAAGCGAGGCGCGTAGCGTGGCGGTCATGAGGACGGTCTGGTCTGTGGGAAGGGGCCTAGTCTGCCACTGTATCGCCAAGGTGGCAAATGTGCGCGTGGCGCGTGTTGCTATGCATGACGGCAAGATTGTTCGTTTTATGCCGTGCCAAGGCTGGGCTGAACTGATAATATTGATTTTCAGAACATATACTTGCACAAGGTACATAGCCACCCATGGAAAGCCGTCTCAGCCGCCTGGAAGCCGTCCAGACCGTGTTGCTGGAAATCGGGCAGCGCTCGAGCACCTGCAGCGATATCAGCGAATTCCTGCAGGCGGTGCATGCGGCGCTGGGACGCATCATGTATGCGGCGAACTTTTACGTGGCGCTCAGCGACCATGACGACGGCCTCGTGCGCTTTCCCTATTTTGTCGACGAATTCGACGCCGCGCCCGATCCGGACGAGGGCGTGCGCCTGGCCAGCGCGGCGCAGTCGCCCACGGCGTGGGTCATCGTCAACCGCAAGCAGCTGGTGATGACGGCCGACGACGACGCCATGCGCGCCATCGGCGGCGGCGCCTGGGGCGGCGGCACGGCGGCCGAGCACTGGATCGGCTGCCCGCTGCTGGACCAGCAGCACCAGGTGCTTGGCGCCATCGTCATCCAGAGCTACGACGCCCAGCACCGCTTCAGCCTGGAAGACCAGGCCCTATTCGCGCTGATCGCCACGCACGTGTCGAGCGCGCTGCAAGGCATGCAAAGCATGGACCGGCTGGAAAAGGCGGTGCAGGAGCGCACGGCCTTGCTGGCGCACGAGGTGGCCGAGCGGCGCCGCGCGGAAAACCTGCAGCACGCGCTGTATGAAATCGCCAACCTGTCGGCGCAGGCGGCCGACGCGACGACCCTGTATGCGCGCCTGCACGCCATCATCAGCGAACTGGTGACGGCAAAGAATTTCCTCATCGCCCTGTACCACCCGGACAACAAGGACATCACGATCCCGTATTTCGTCGACGAGAAGGATGCGCAGGCGCCCGTGAAACGCTTTCACTACGGCATCGGCATGAGTTCCTATGTGCTGGCGCGGCGCAAGGCGTGCCTGCTCGATGCGGACAGCTATGCGGCGCTGGTGGCCAGCGGCGAGATGGAAGAGCCGCTGGGCAATACCAGCATCGCCAGCTGGATGGGCGCGCCCATGCTGCTGGGCGAGAGAAAGTATGGCGTGATCATCGTGCAAAGCTATGACAGTTCCGTCGTGTATGGCCAGGCGGAACTGGACGTGCTGGCCTTCATGGCCAGCCACGTGGCCGTGGCGATGGCCCGCATCCAGGCCGACAGCGCCATGCGCCAGGCCAAGGAAGCGCTGGAAGAGCAGAACGCGGCCCTGAACAGCGCCCTGAACGCCTTGCAGGAAGCGCAGTCGGAACTGGTGCGCCAGGAAAAACTGGCCTCGCTGGGACGCCTGGTGGCGGGCGTGGCGCATGAAATCAATACGCCGCTGGGCATATGCGTGACGGCCACCAGCCACCTGGTGCAGGAATTGAAGCTCACGCGCGAAGACCTGGACGGCGGCCAGCTCGATGAAGACGGCTTGCGGCAATTTTTCGACATCATCGACCAGACCCTGCGCATCATGACGACGAACACGCAGCGCGCCGCGGCGCTGGTGCGCAGCTTCAAGCAGGTGGCCGTGGACCAGTCTTCGGACGAGCTGCGCAGCTTTAACCTGCGTAAATACCTCGATGAAATCCTGCTGTCCTTGCAGCCCAAGCTCAAGGGCAAGCCCGTCAAGGTGGAGATCGACTGCGCGCCGGAGGTGCAGCTGCGCAGCTATCCGGGCGCCGTCTCGCAGATCGTCACGAACATGGTGGTCAATTCACTGGTGCACGGCTTTATCGAAGGCGAGCCGGGCAGGATCAAGCTGTCCGCCCGGACGGCCGGCGAGATGCTGGAACTCGACTACAGCGACGACGGCATGGGCATGGACAGCGCCACCCTGGGCCAGCTGTTCGACCCGTTTTTCACCACCAAGCGCGGTTCCGGCGGCAGCGGCCTCGGTGCGCATATCCTGTATAACCTGGTGACGGGGCCGCTGGGCGGCACGGTGAAGGTGGTCAGCGCGCCGGGGATGGGATTGCATTACAAGATCCGTTTTCCACTCGGTTTCAATGATGTGTCCTTGAAAACCTAAAAACGGCGGGCCGGAGACGCGGGCCTGAGAAAATGCCGATGGCGGCGTTGCAGCTCCTTGCCGTACATGCGTACTGTCTGCGTCGCTGCGCCTTGCCCTCGACATTTTTCAGGTCCGCTTGGCCCGGAATGCCTGTGTTGGGGCTTGGGCCGAAGCCACGTAGGTCGGATTAGCGGCGCAGCCGCGTAATCCGACGTACGCATGCTAATCCGGGAAACGCTGATTCAACGCAAGCGCTTCGTCCAGATTCGCAATCAGCAATTCCACATACTGCGGGTCGAGGTGGCTGCCGCTCACTTCGCGCAGGTAGCCCACCACGCGCTCCAGGGGCCAGGCGTCCTTGTAGCAGCGCTTGTGCATGAGGGCGTCGAAGACGTCGGCGACGGCGGCGATACGCGCGTATTTGTGGATGTGTTCGCCCACCAGGCCTTGCGGGTAGCCGCTGCCGTCGAATTTTTCATGGTGCTGGTGGGCGATCACGGCGGCCGCCTTCAGGAGCGGGCGCTGCGAGCCGTCCAGGATGGACATGCCCACCGTCGGATGCTGCTTCATGATTTCCCATTCGGCCGCGTCGAGCTTGCCCGGTTTGAGCAGCACGGCGTCGGGCGTGGAAATCTTGCCGATGTCATGCATGGGCGCCGCGTGGCGCAGCACCATGGTTTCCTCTTCCGACATGCCGGACGCCTGCGCCAGCAGCTGGCACACTTCGGCCATGCGGCGTACGTGGTTGCCGCCTTCATGCGAGCGCGATTCGACCACGTCGCCCAGGCGCAGGATCAGTTCGGCCTGGGTATCGGTGATTTCCTGCGTCAGCAGGATGTTGTCGAAGGCGATCGCCACGCCCGAGCAGAAGACTTCCAGCAATTGCGCATCGAGGTCGGAGATTTCTTCCACGCCCTTCAAGACCAGCAAGGACGCCTTGCCGCTGCTGTTGGGGAAATAGCCGACATAGGTGTCGCCGTGCAGGCGCGAGATCTTGTTGCTTTTGGCATCGTCCAGCTGCGACACCAGGGATGGGCTGAGGATGCCGTCGTCCGTGTCGCCGATCTGCGCGAGGATTTCATAATCCTGTTCGCCCGTGATGGCGCTGGCGCCGCGCAGGCGCAGCAGCATGCTCGTTTCCAGGCGCAGCAGGGCGACGACTTGCTGCAGCAGGCCGCTGGCGAAGTCGCGCAGGTTACGCTGCTTGAAGATGTGCGCCGAGGCGGCGATGACGCGCTCGAGACCTTCGCGGTAATGGAGCTGGGCCAGGCGCGCCTCTTCCACCTTCATGATGTCGCGGTAGGCGCGCAGGGCGGCAAAGGTGGTGGTAAACAGCTTGGTGCGGTCGAGCTCGGTTTTTTCCTTGTAGTCGTTGATGTCGTAGTTGACGATCACGCGTTCTTCCGGCGCCTGTCCCGGCTGCCCCGTGCGCAGCACGATGCGCGTAAATTGGTTGCCCAGGTCTTCGCGCATCCAGCGCGCCACCTCCAGGCCGCTGTCTTCGCGTTCCATCACCACGTCCAGGAAGACGAGCGCGATGCCTTCTTCGCGCGCCAGCACCTGCTTGGCTTCGGCGCCGCTGTAGGCGTGCACGAAGCTCAGGGCGCGGCCCTCGAGACGGAAACGGCTCAGCGTCAGTTCGGTGATGTCGTGGATGTCGGGTTCATCATCGACGAGCAGGACTTTCCAGGGAGGTAACTTGGGCGATGCAGATGACAAAAATGACATAAGGGCGAGTTCCGCTAAAAGGCATAACTGACGCAATGCTGAGACGCCCGCGCCAGGAATTCCTGTGCGCCAAGACCGGCGTTGCGCGTTTTTCGGGCGCATTCTGTCGATTGTAGACCGACCGCTAAGTATTAACAATAAGCAAGAACAATTGACTAAAATCATGCAACAAACGTGCCAAAAAAGCACTTTAAATCCATGCTGTCTACACTATCTATACTTTATCGCTTAGGCAACTATATTTTCAAGACAATACTTTGTTTTAATTAATATTGCTAATGAATCTGCAAAAAAATACGGCGTCTTTCCTTCTTGGCCAAAAACCGGAAAAGTAACAAGGTATGAATTACGCGCCTGAAGGGACTGGAGCGCGCTATATTGGACAGGCATAAGAAGTGGCGCCATGCCACTCATATTTCCTGAAAGGGTACATCATGCAAAAGCAAACGACACGCGCCCTGATCGCCGGCCTGGCCTTGCTGGCCTGCAGCGCGGCCTGGGCAGGAACCGAAGTGCGGTTCAGCAAACCGGATCAATACACGGACGTCCCGTTCAACCCGCAGGACCGCGACGACGTGTTGAAGGAACTGAGCCGGCATTTCGAGAAACTGGGCGCATTGCTGCCGCCCGGGCAAACCTTGAAAATCGACGTCACGGACGTCGATCTCGCGGGACGTGAAAACCCCTCGCTGCGTGCCGGCCAGGATATCCGCGTCATGAATGGCCGGGTCGACTGGCCGCGCATGCGCCTGCACTATGTGCTGGAACAGAATGGCAAGGTCATCAGCAGCGGCAGTGCGGCCCTGTCCGACATGTCGTATCTGAACCGCATCAATCCTTACTTCAGCAATGAAAAGTTGCGCTATGAAAAGCTGATGATCGATGACTGGTATGCCGATACCTTTGGCGTCAAGGTGAAGCGCCACGCGCGCAAGTAAGCTGTAGAGCTTGCCAGGCACAGTCAGTCGCGTGGCCTGCGGCCGCGCGAACGTATTGCGCTCCGGAAATTTTCACTTCGGTCTATAGTCCGGCGTGAGCAGGCAGATGCGGCATTGCGGCTTCTGCCTGCCGTGAACTTTCTGGAAGGAAGGCATATGCGTATTTCCACGATGACGAAAACATGGATAGCCGCCCTGGCGCTGGTTGCGGGCAGCAGTGCCTGGGCGGGCGTCCAGGTAACGTTCGACAAACCCGACGACTATTCCGACGTGCCGTTCAGCTCGCGCGACCGGGAACAGGTGCTGGCGGGCCTGGCGGATCACTTCAGCTGGTTGGGCAAGAGCTTGCCCCACGGTCAGGACCTCAGGATCGAAATCACCGATGTCGACCTGGCGGGACGCGAAGATCCGGCGCGCCGCGGCGGCTTCGATGTGCGCGTGATGACGGGCCGTGCTGACTGGCCCCGCCTGCGCTTGCGCTATACGCTCGAGCAGCATGGCAAAGTCATTGCCAGCGGTAATGCTTATCTGTCGGATATGTCTTATTTGCAGCGTATCAACCGTTATTCCAGCAACGATGCCTTGCGCTATGAAAAGCGCATGATCGACGAGTGGTTCAAGAATACGTTCGGCGTCAAGCCCCAGGGCCGCAGCAGTCCCGTCCTGACCTTGCAGCCGCGCGACGTTCAGCGCAGGTAATCAACGCAAATAAGCGTCTTCGATGTGCGCCAGCTGGCCGTTCTGCCGCATGGCAAGCAGGGCGGCATTCATCTTCTCGATGAAATCGGTCTTGTAGGAAGGCGTATTGCGGGCGCTGTAGGCGATGTAGGTGGCTTCGGACGACAGTTCCAGCACTTCGCGCAATTGAAAGCCGTAGCCGGCCAGTTCGCCTTGCAGCTGGCGCGCCGTATGGCGTGCCGCGCCGCGGTCGCTGGCGTAGCAATCGATGCGCCGCAGGGCCAGTTTCTTCAGATTCGCTTCATTGCCCTTGGCCGCTTCCAGGCGCAGCAGCCCTTCGCGGGCGGGCGCCATCAATTTCTCCGACAGCAGAAAACCCGTATTGACCCCGATGGTCAGGCCCGCAAAGTCGGCCGGGAAATGCGTGCGCGGCGTGCGCATGACAGCGTCATGGCAAAACAGCACCACCGATTCGCGGTGCAGCATGGCCGAGTACGGCTGCACGTATGGCCGTTCCGTCTTGCGTCCGGGCGGGAACAGGCCGAACACCTTGCCTTTTTCCAGCGCATCGAGCCCCCGTTTCCAGGGACGCGGCTGCAGTTCCAGCCGGTACTCGGGCATCCGGCTGGCCGCCTGGCGCAGGATATCGATGTACATGCCCTTGAAGGCGCCGTGTTCCACATAGCTGTACGGCGCATAGTCATCGTCGCCGTACAGGATGACGGTTTGCGGCGCGGCCAGGGCGGGCGGCAATATGCCCAGCAGGGCCAGGGCCAGGCACAGTCTTGCCGTGATTGCTGATTGCATGCCGCTCCAGATTTAATGTCTTCCTGGCAAGCATACAGCATGGCGGCATGACGGTCCGTTTAACCGATCCTTCAATCGATCCAGTTCACCAGTGGAAACTTGCTTGCGAACTCTTCCGCCATGGGCACGACCTGGCTACGCTTGTAGTTGAAGAAGACAAAGCCGGACTTGGCCATCGCGATCAGGGTATTGTCGCGCGGGCGCGTGATGCGGAAGGTGATGTCGCCGCCATACTTGTTGAAATCCATGACGCCCACTTCGAACAACAGCTGGTCGCGCGCATGGGCTTCGGCGCGGTAAGTGGTGGCCAGGTCGGTGACGATGATGCCGGTGCCGTCCGCTTCGATGTCGCGCACGCCATATTCGAACAGGAAGCGGGCGCGCGCCTCGGAAATCATGGAAATCATGGAATCGTTGCCGAGATGGTTGCCGGCGTTGATGTCCGTCGTGCGTACCGTCAGTTGCGAGGAATAGCAGTACTGGTCTTCAGGGAATTCAAGTTTCAAACGGGCCATGGTGTTCTCTTGGGCTGGTGCGCAGGGCGCGGCGAAAAAATCCAATTCTAGCCGGTTCGCCGTGCCCCGTCGAAAAACGCCGCCTCAGGCGTGCGCCGCCATGACTGCTTGCGCGCGCTGATTGGCCTATGCTTACTTACGGACAATCCGGTACACCTTGCCCGTGCCGCTCAGCATGTACAACTCGTTTTGCGCATCCTGGCCAAACGACAGGATGTTGCCCACGTTCGTGATGCCCCAGTCTGTCACAGCGGAGGCGGCGCCATTGCTGTAGCTGAAACTTTTCAGCCAGCCGCCGCAGTAGTCGGAATACAGGTATTGTCCCGCCAGTGCCGGCAAGGCCGTGCCCCGGTACACATAGCCGCCCGTGATTGAACAGTTGCCCGCACTGCCGGTGTCGTATTCGATAACGGGCAATACCAGACCCGCCTGGTTGCAACTGGCGCTGTTGTAGCAGTGCGCGCCTTCCATGATGTTCCAGCCATAGTTGTTGCCCGCCTGGCCCACGGGACGCGCGTCGACCTCCTCCCAACTGGCCTGGCCCACATCGGCGATATACAGCAGCTGGGCCGGCACGTCGAAGGCGTAGCGCCAGGGGTTGCGCAAGCCGTAGGCCCAGATTTCCCCGCGCCCGCCCGCCGTGCCGGCAAATGGGTTGCCGGGCGGAATGGCGTAAGGCTGGGCTACCGTGCTGGCGTTGACATCCAGGCGCAGCAGCTTGCCCAGCAGCACATTCGTGTTTTGCGCATTGCGGGGCGGGTCGCCCGCGCTGCCGCCATCGCCCGTGCCCGCATACAGATAGCCGTCCGGCCCAAAACTGAGCAAGCCGCCATAGTGGTTGCTGAACGTGGGGTGGGCAATCGTGAGGATGGTCAGCGCGGAAAGGGGATCGGCCACGTTGGCGTTGCCGGCCGACACTTGCCTGCGCTCGATGACGATATCGCCGGCCAGGTTGGTGTAGTAGATGAAAAAATAGCCATTGCTGGCGTACTGCGGGTGGAAGGCCATCGACAGCAAGCCCCGTTCGCCGCTGATGGTGGTGAGCGTGCTGACGTCGAGGAAGGGCGTGGCCAGCAGGTTGCCGTTCTGCACCACGCGGATGCGGCCGGGACGTTCCACAATGAAAAGACGGCTGTCGCCGGGCGGCGCCGTCAGGAAGAGGGGGGAGCTCAAGCCGCTGGCCACCTCCTGCAGGCGCAGGGCCATCGGCGCGGCCGCCGCATACAGGACGCTGGCGCTGGCCGTGGTGCCTGCATTGACCCGCACCTGTTGCGTGACGGGCGTGGGCGCCAGGGTTCCCGTGCCTTGCGCCACGCTGGCGGCATTGATGGCGTAGGCGCCAGGCGCCAGGTCCGTCAGCGTGGCGCTCGCCGTCAGCGTCTTGCTGTACGACGCAGGACCCGTGACCGTGACGGTGCCCCCCACGCCGGCCGGCAAGCCGCCGATGGTGACTGTCAGATCGCCCGTGGTCGCGCCGGGCGCCGGGTGGTGCTGGCCGCCGCCGCAGGCGGCCAGCAGGGCCAGGCAGCATGCCAGCAGCAGGGCCAGCCACGGCCGGGGAGAGCGGGAAAGTAGAGGGCGCATGTCAGTCTCCTGCGGGAACGCGGCAACGGCTGCTCGATCGGTGCTGGGCTTGTGCCAAGAATGCGCGTCTGTAGGGCGGGAAGATTGAGCTGGCACAAACGTGCGGCGCCATCGGACAAATGCGCCGCGTTTTCAGACAAGCGCGCGGTCCCTTGCCCCTCCACGCTCGCCGGCGTCCGATAATGGATCATCTGAAACCGAGCAGGAAGACACCCCATGAAAACCAAAGCCGCGATTGCCTGGAAGGCGGGCGCCCCGCTGACCATCGAAGAAGTCGACCTGGCCGGCCCGCGCGCCGGCGAAGTGCTGGTCGAACTCAAGGCCACGGGCATTTGCCACACCGATTACTACACCCTGTCCGGCGCCGATCCGGAAGGCATTTTCCCCGCCATCCTCGGCCATGAAGGCGCCGGCGTCGTCGTCGACGTGGGCCCGGGCGTGACGACCCTGAAAAAGGATGACCACGTCATTCCCCTGTACACGCCGGAATGCCGCCAGTGCAAATTCTGCCTGTCGCAAAAGACGAACCTGTGCCAGGCCATCCGCTCGACCCAAGGCCGCGGCCTGATGCCGGATGCGACCAGCCGCTTTTCGCTGAATGGCCAGCCGCTGTTCCATTACATGGGCACGTCCACGTTCTCGAACTATATCGTCGTGCCGGAAATCGCGCTCGCGAAAATCCGTTCCGACGCGCCGTTCGACAAGGTCTGCTACATCGGCTGCGGCGTAACGACGGGCGTGGGCGCCGTGCTGTTCTCGGCCAAGGTCGAGGCGGGCGCCAACGTGGCCGTGTTCGGCCTGGGCGGCATCGGCCTGAACGTGATCCAGGCGGCGAAGATGGTCGGCGCCGACAAGATCATCGGCATCGACATCAATCCGGCGCGCCAGGCCATCGCGCGCAAGTTCGGCATGACGCATTTCATCAACCCGAACGAGGTGGACAACGTGGTCGACGCCATCGTGCAGCTGACGGACGGCGGCGCTGACTATTCGTTTGAATGTATCGGCAACACCAACTTGATGCGCCAGGCGCTCGAGTGCACGCACAAGGGCTGGGGCAAATCGTTCATCATCGGCGTGGCGGCGGCCGGCCAGGAAATTTCCACCCGTCCATTCCAGCTGGTGACGGGGCGCGAATGGCGCGGTTCGGCCTTCGGCGGCGCACGCGGTCGGACGGACGTGCCGAAGATCGTCGACTGGTATATGGAAGGCAAACTCAACATTGACGACCTGATCACGCACCGCTTGCCGCTCGAACGCATCAACGAAGGCTTCGACCTGATGAAGAGCGGTGAATCGATCCGTTCCGTCGTGTTGTACTAATCTTATCGGATGTCCTCATTGCGCAACACTTGACGGACGGGGCAGGGCGGCAGGCTGTACTTCGTTGCCTGGCCCTGCTAGTGTGAAGACATCCGCCTTGCTTTGGGAGCCGTCCATGTTTGCCACTGCCTATCTCGCGACCTTGCGCCGCATGCTGCCCGTCTTCCTCGGCGCGGCCCTGTCTTCCCTGCTGGCCTTGTGGTGGAGCAATGCCGCCATCCTCGCCACGCCCGCCATCTGGCTGGCGCTGTTGGCCACCTATCTGCTGTGCGCGCTGATGTTTACGCCGCTGGCCTGGCACCGCCAGCAGTTGGCCACGCGCCACGTGCGCACCCACAAGTCACGCTGATTTCCCCTGCGCCTAGCGCGCCGTGCTGGAAAAGCGCTCGCGGTAATCGCGCGGCGTGATGGCGAGTTTCTTTTGAAACAGGCGGCGCAGTCTGTCCTCGCTGTGCAAGCCCGCCTGCACGGCCACCTGCTTTAAGGAAGACACATTGTCTTCCAGCAAGCGGCGCGCCACTTCGAAGCGGGCCGTGTCGATGAATTCCGTGGGACTGGCGCCCGTTTCGCGCTGGAAGACGCGCGTAAAATTGCGCTCGCTCATGGCCAGCCTGGCCGCCAGCAGCGGCACGGTAAGCTCGTCGGCAAGATGCTCCATGATCCAGCCCTGCAACTGGCGGATGGTCGGATGCGTCGTCATCTGGCTCGACAGGTGCACGGAAAACTGCGACTGGCCGCCGGGCCGCTTCAGATACACGACCAGGTCGCGCGCCACTTCCAGCGCGATATCGCGGCTGAAATCGTCTTCCACGAGGGCCAGCGCCAGATCGATGCCGGCCGTGACGCCAGCCGACGTCCAGAATTTCCCTTCCCGCACGAAAATCGCATCGGCATTGACCTGTATCAAAGGATAGCGCTGGCGCAGGCTGTCCACGGCGCTCCAGTGCGTGGCCGCGCTCTTGCCGTCGAGCACGCCCGCCTCGGCCAGGAAGAAGCAGCCCGTGCACAGGGCCGCCAGGGTATCGATGCGCGGCGCGGCCTCGGCCACCCAGGCGGCGAGGGCGGGAATGTCCTGCAAGACTTGCTCGACGTGGTGGCAGCCGACGATGACGGCCAGGTCGGGCAAGCGGCTGGCGTCGAGCGCCTTGCTCGCGTGCAGCGACATCAGGGTGTCCGATTCGACGGGGCCGATGGCCGTCGAGGCGATGCGCACGTCGTAGCCGCCAGGCAGATTGCGCAGGCGCAAATGGGTGTTGGCGTAGTCAAATACTTTCATGGCGCCGATGGCTTCGAGCGCCTTGAAGCCAGGGTAGACGATAATGTCGACGGTGCGCAGGGGGAATTCTTTGGGGCTTTGCTTGATCATGCGATAGGCGCGAGGGGGATAAATACTGCCATAATGCAACAACAGCGATAGCGTAGGTTAGCATGAAACAATCCGCGCGCCCGCTGGCTTTCCACCCACCGGATTCCTCGATATCGTGCGCTTACTCCACTTTTTTGTTGCCCTGACATTGCTGCTGGGCGCATCCCTTGCCCAGGCGGCCACCCTCAACTTCAATGGCGGCGCCGTCAGCGGCTGCACCCTGCCGGCGTCCAGCACCCAATACACGTGCGCCAGCCTGATCATGGGCAGCACCGACAACGTCGTCATCGCCAGCGGCTATGGCGTGACGGTCAACAGCGACGTGAGCATCGACTACAACCAGGGCCTGAGCATGAGCGGCACGGCGGCCCTGACTGCCAACAAGAATATCGACATCGGCAATGTCAATCCGCCCAACCTGAAGATCACGGGCGGCAGCTTGACGGCCAAGGGCGGCAATTTCAAGGTGGGTTCGCAGGGCGGCAGTGTCATCGTGGCCGATATCTCGGCGGCGTCCGTTTCCCTGGGCGGTACGGCCGTGAAGGTGACGGGTAATATCACGGCCACGGGCAATATCGACATTTCCTCCGGCTCGGTGCTGAACGGCGCCCTCAGCGGCGGCTCGATCAGCGCCAACTCCAACGTTACCATCAGCGGCAGCGTGAAAGCCAGCGGCAATGTCAGCATCGGCTCAAGCTCGACGATAACCGGCCCCATCAACGGCGCCAGCATCAGCACCAGTTCCAGCGTGACGATCACGGGCGACGTGACGGCTGTCAATTCCTTCAGCCTCGGTTCGGGCAGCAGCCTGACGGGCAACACGACGGCGCCCGTCGTCAGCATCGATGCGTCCAACAGCAAGGTGCAGGGCGACATCACGGCCAGCACCTCACTCGTCGTCGGCTCGGGCAGCCAGGTGAAGGGCAACCTGACCTCGCCCACCATCGACCTGAAGGCGTCCGGCCTGCTCGTCACGGGCGACGTGAAGGCCCTCAATTCCTTGTCGATTGCCTCCGGCAACGGCGTCAAGGGCAATGTGGAGGGCGGCAACGTCACCCTCGATTCATCGAATGCCTACATCACCGGCAACGCCCTCGTCGACCACATCACCCTGGGCTGGCAGGGCCGCGTGCAGCAGACGATCACTTGCAAGGCGTACACGCCATCGAATCCGTGCAGCTGCGTGACGAACAACAGCGGCTGGCCCTACACTGATCCGCTGGGACCGAAATGCGGCCCCAGCACCCAGGCCGGGCCGCATCATTTTCAGATCACGCATCCGCCCTCGGCGCTCAGCTGCGCGCCCGCGCCCGTGACCGTGACGGCCTGCGCCGACGCGGCCTGCAGCACCGTCTACACGGGCGCGGCCCAGGTCACGCTGACGCCGGGCGGTGCCACGGCGCAAATCAACGCCACCCAGCCGGCGACAGGCACGGCCGCGTCCAGCGTGGCGCAGACCACGCCGGCCAGCAACGTTCCCCTGGGTCTGAGCAGCACGCCGGCGACGACGGGGGCGCTGGTCTGCAAGAGCAGCGTCGACGGCAGCGTGACCAATTGTCAGATGGCATTTGTCAGCAGCGCGCTGCAGGTGAGCGGCGTCCCCCGTTATGCCGAGGCCGAGGGTTCCATCGCCATCAGCGCGCTGCAGGCGTCGGCGTCGAATCCGCGCGCCTGCGTGCCCCTGTTTGCCAACCAGAACAAGACCTTGCAGCTGCGCTGCACCTATGCCAATCCCGGCACGGGCACCTTGCCCGCGCGCATACAGGACAAGAATGGCAGCTACATCCCCCTGGCCGCCAATACGGGCAGCGCCTGCAGCGCGACCGGCGCCGCCGTGCAGCTGGCCTTCGATGCCAACGGCCTGGCCACGCCGAACATGCTGTACGCCGATGCGGGCGCGCTGGGCCTGACGGCCACGTATGCCTCGACCAGCGGCAGCGACAGCGGCCTGACGATGACGGGCAGTGGCACTGTCATCGTGGGGCCCCAGCGTTTCGTGTTCAGCGCCATCGCCACGCCGCAGCGGGCGGGCCTGGCCGCGCTGCCCGTGGCGCCGGCCACCCGCATCAGCGTCTCGGCCGTGAACGCGGCTGGCGCCGTGACGGCCAATTTCGGCAGGGAAACGACCGCGCAGACGGTGCTGCTGGATCGTCTCCTTGTCGCGCCCACTTTTTCCGGCGCCGCCAACCCCGCCGTCGCGGGCAGCCTGGTTTTTAACAATGGCAACGGCATCGGCACCGCCAGCAACCTGAGCTGGCCGGAAGCGGGCACCATCCAGTTTACGGCGACGATGGCCACGTACCTGGGGGCCGCGCCGCCGGCCGTCAACGGCGTCATCCCGCCGTTTACCACGGGCGCCAGCAACAGTGTGCAATTCATCCCGCACCACTTCATCACGGAGGTGCCCGGCAGCGAACCCATGCCTTGCAAGGCGCCATTGTCCTGCGCGGCGGGCAGTTTCATCTATGCGCAGCAGCCGTTCAAGCTGCGCGTCACGGCGCAAAATGCCGCGAACGGCACGACGCTCAACTTCGACGGGCGCGACACGGCCTTGACGGCCCAGGTGGCCTTGCGCGCCTACGATGCCGCCACGGGCCTGACGGCCTTTCCGCCGGCGACGCCGCCGGGCAGCCGGCTGAGCGACGGGACGGCCGCGCAAACGACCGTGACAGGCATCGCGCCGGCCAGCTTCACGACGGGCGTGGCCAGCAGCCAGATCGCCTACCGCTTTCCCGGCGCGTATGCGGTGCCGGCCGGTACGGTCGCGCTGGCGCCGCCGACCGACGTGCTATTCCGCGCCACCACCCCCTATGCGGGCGCCACCGTGACGTCGGCGCCGTCCGACGCCGGCACGGAAGCGCGGCTGACCGTGCTCACGGGCCGCATCATGGTGCCCAACAGCTATGGTTCCGAACGCCTGCCGATTCGCCTGCCCGTGCAGGTGCAATACTGGAATGGCAGCTGGCTGGGCAATGTATCGGACAGCGCCAGCCAGTTTACCCAGGCCGGCGTGATCCTGGCCAATTGCCGCCAGGGCCTCGGTGCGGGCACCTGCAATGGCGCGACGAAAGTGCAGAACGGCATCTACACCTTTGCCGGCGGGGTATTGCCATCGCCCAACGGCCAGCTGGTGCTGCTGGCGCCCGGCGTGGCGGGCAGCGTCGATGTTTCCGTGGGCAGCCTGCCTTACCTGCCCAGTACCGTGGGACGCGCCATGTTCGGCGTGTTCAAGTCCGGTCCCGTGATTTACCTGCGCGAACTGTATTAGATCTTTGTCAATGCGGCCGTGCCGGCTTGGCCGTGTCGGCGCAGGCGGGGGAAAAAACCAGTAACATGCCTGGCTGTGGCATTCCCCCAACCTCAGACTGGAGTTTCTATGAGCACAACTTCGCAATGGATCGATATCGCCGGCCCGGACGACAGCTTCCAGGCTTACCTGGCCGTGCCGCACGTGGGCAAGGGCCCGGCCATCATCCTGTTGCAGGAAATTTTCGGCGTCAACGAGCATATCCGCGCCGTGGCCGACCAGTACGCGGCCGATGGCTACGTGGTGCTGGTGCCGGACCTGTTCTGGCGCGCCGGCGCGCACATTGAACTCGGCTATGACGCGGACGGCTGGAAGCGCGCCGTGGAACTGATGCAGGCCACCGACAATCCGCACGCCGACAGCGATATCGCCGCCACCATCGCCGTCCTGCGCGCGCGCCCGGAAGTGACGGGCAAGCTCGCTTCGGTCGGCTACTGCTTCGGCGGCCGCCTGTCATTCCAGACGGCAGCAGCCGGCCTGGTCGATGCGGCCATCGCCTATTACGGCGGCGGCATCCAGAACAAGCTGGACCTGGCCGACAAGATCCAGGTGCCGCTGCTCATGCATTTCGGCGGCCAGGACAGCCATATTCCGCCGGAAGCCGTGCAAAAGATCGCCGAGCGCTTCGAAGACCGGCAAGACGTGGAAATTCACATCTACCCGGGCGCCGAGCACGGTTTCAACTGCACGCATCGCGACAGCTACCAGCAGCGCGCCGCGGCCCACGCGCATGGCAATTCCCTGATTTTCTTGGCGGAAAATCTGTAAGGCAGCCATCCCAGGCTGGCCAGTGGCCATGGTTTGCTCAGCAGCAAAGCCGCATGGGCGCTAAAATAGCGGCTGTGCCGGGCAACTCCGGCCGGCCGGGCGCGGCGCCCGGCAAACCTGGATGAGGAACCGAATTAAAGATGGCCCAAGTAATTGTTTCTGTAACATTGGCGGCAAGCGCCGAACGCGTGTGGGATTTTATCGGCGGCTTCCAGTCGCTGGCTGAATGGTCGAGCTCGATCAAGACCAGCCTGTCCGAACATGGCGGCCGCGTGCGCCGCCTGAAAACCACGGACGGCGCCATCATCGCCGAGCGCCTGCAAAGCTACAGCGAAGCGGACAAGAGCTACAGCTACACCATCGTCTCGGGCCCGATCCCCGTCAAGAACTACCGTTCGACATTGCGCGTCACGGGCGAACCGGGCGGCGCTTCCTGCGTGGCGCAATGGTCGAGCGAGTTCGACGCGGCCGAAGGCGTGGAAGAGGTCATGGTGGGCGCGTTCCAGCACCTGTACGAGACGGCGTTTGTGGACCTGAAACGCATCATGGCCATTTGAAGCAAGGAGCGTAGGCCGGATTAGCGAGGCTTGGCCTCGCGTAATCCGACAACATGGTTGACAATCTGGTGGTGTCGGATTACGCGGCTGCGCCGCAAATCCGACCTACGATATTGTGGCCAGTATTTTTCATGGTGCCTAGCGCTTCACTTTTCCAAACGCCTCGCCCTTGTTCCATGTAGGCAAATTCTTGTCGTTCGCCAATTCGTAGCCCAGGTTCAAGGTGAACTGCGCCTGCTGCACCATGCCGGACAAGTCCCACGACGGGTGATATTCATCGGTGACCTGGTGGTAATCCTTTTTAAACGCGACCAGACGTTCGCTTGACGCCTTCGGCTCCTTGACGAAGTCGAACGAGCCGTCGCCGGAAAACACGGCCGAGCCCACGTTGAAGGCGGGCACGCCGGCCTTGGCGAAGGCAAAATGGTCGGCCCGGTAAAAGGCGCCGGACAGGTCGGGTATCGTCGGCGCCAGGCGCAGGCCCATGCGCTTGGCCACCCTGGCGGCGCTCGCGTACAAGCTGCTGCGCTCGGCGCCGGCCACGCCGATGTCGTGCGTCTTGCCGACGAAGTTCATGCTGTCGAGGTTCAAGTCGGCGGCCGTCTTGGCCAGCGGCCACAGCGGCGCGCGCGTGTAGGCCGTGCTGCCCAGCATGCCCGTTTCCTCGCCGGCCGGCCACAGGAAGATCTGCGTGCGGCGCGCCGGCTGTTTCACGGCCACTTGCGCCATGGCCAGCAGGGCCGCCGCGCCCGAGGCGTTGTCGATGGCGCCGTTGTAGATATGGTCGCTTTGACCTGCGCGGGTGCTGCCGTCGTCATCCTTGCCCAGGTGGTCCCAGTGCGCCGAGTAAATGACGGCTTCATCCTTCAGTTTCGGGTCCGTGCCCGGCACGATGCCGGCCACGTTGAATTGCTCGATGCTGCGCACCTGGCTGTCGAGTTGCACCTTGACCGTCGCGTTCAGGGCCACGGGGCGGAATTCGCGCGTTTCCGCCTGCGCGCGCAAGGCGTCCAGGTCCTGTCCGCCCGCCTGGAACAGCGCGCGCGCCATGTCTTCCTGCAGCCAGCCTTCCATCGCATTGCCCGCGCCGGCCAGGTTGAAGCGTTCATGGCCGAAACCGTTGGCCGGCACCGACCATGGATATGACGCCGATGCGGTCGTGTGGATCAGCAGTACGCCGGCGGCACCCTGGCGCAGCGCTTCCTCGTACTTGTAGACCCAGCGGCCGTAGTAGGTGAGGGACTTGCCGGCAAAACGGTTCGGTTCGGCCGCGGTCGGCTGCGGGTCGTTGACCATCATGATGACGAGCTTGCCCTTCAAGTCGATGCCCTTGAAATCGTCCCAGCGTTCCTCGGGCGCGCGGATGCCATAGCCGGCAAACACGACGGGCGCGTCGAACGCCACTGTCTGCTGGCCATTCGCCGCGCCGAAGACGATGTCCTTGCCGAAGGCGGGGGACAAGGTCTTGCCGCCCGCGCTGAAGGTCACTGTGCTCGATGGCAAGGCCTTGCTGCCGACGATGGTCAGCGCCTGGCGGTAGCTGCCATCCTTCAACGGCTGCAAGCCGGCCACGGCCGCCTGCGTTTCCAGGTAGCGCACGGCCAGGTCGCCGCCGCGCTGGCCCGTGCCGCGTCCTTCGAGCAAATCGTCGGCCAGGAAGGACAAATGGGCGCGCAAGGGTGCTTCGGCAACGAGCGGTTGGGCGAAGGCGGCCGTG
The DNA here is from genome assembly GCF_051380725.1 of Janthinobacterium glycogeni. Classification (NCBI taxonomy): domain Bacteria; kingdom Pseudomonadati; phylum Pseudomonadota; class Betaproteobacteria; order Burkholderiales; family Oxalobacteraceae; genus Janthinobacterium; species Janthinobacterium glycogeni. The sequence continues at coordinate 263,720 of NZ_JBNYXP010000008.1, forward strand.
CTGAACAGGCTGGCGGCGAGGACGACGGGAAAGCGCATGACAACTCCAAAAGTGAATACGGGAAAGCAAAACAGCGGCAATCTTACCTTACAGCATTGCTCTGGCGTAGCGCGCGGCGTGCGCAAGCCGATTGCGGCCACAATGGCCGCTGGCCCACCGACCAGGAGTCGTTCCATGAATGCCACTAACTTGCAATCGAGTCATACCCTGCGTACCGCCGACGGCACCTTGATTTATTACAAGGACTGGGGCAGCGGCCCGCCCGTCGTCTTCAGCCACGGCTGGCCATTGTCGTCCGACGCGTGGGAAGACCAGATGTTTTATCTTGCCGCGCGCGGCTACCGCGTCATCGCGCATGACCGGCGCGGCCATGGCCGCTCGAGCCAGCCCTTCGACGGCAATGACATGGATACCTATGCCGACGACCTGGCCGCGCTGATCGAGGCGCTCGACTTGACGGGCGCCACCCTCGTGGGTCACTCGACGGGCGGCGGCGAAGTGGCGCGCTATATCGGCCGCCATGGCACCGAGCGCCTGGCCGGCGCCGTGCTGGTGGGCGCCGTGCCGCCGCTGATGCTGCAAACCGCGGAAAACCCGCTGGGTTTGCCGCTGTCCACATTTGACGCCATCCGCGCGGGCGTGCAGGCCGACCGCAGCCAATTCTTCCGCGACTTGAGCGAGGCCTTCTATGGCTACAACCGGCCCGGTGCAAAGCCGTCGCAGGGCGTGCGCGACAGCTTCTGGCTGCAAGGCATGCAGGCGGGCATGCCGGCGTCCTATTTGTGCATCAAGCAATTTTCAGAGACGGATTTCACCAGCGACCTGGCCAAGTTCGACGTGCCGACCCTGGTGATCCATGGCGACGACGACCAGATCGTGCCGATCGCCGCCTCGGCGCGGCGCACGGCTGAGCTCATCATCGGCAGCAAATTGCTCGTGTATGCGGGCGCGCCGCACGGGCTGGCGACGACGCACAAGGACCGGCTGAACGAGGACTTGCTGGAGTTTTTGCGCCACTCGGTCGATGCGGCAAGCAATATCGAGGCACACCTGTAAAACGGGCATATCTATTGCAAAACTCATAATGTTGCTTTGTTTTTGCACCAATTGCGTGCGGATCGCCGATTTTTCTGCGTTTTAGAATGCAAAAAATGGCGTTCTGCCGCCTCGTTCCACCCGGTAAGGTCCAGTAAAGAGTAAACTAGCAGATACACTCTTTCGCATTGGGCGATTCGAGCGAACTTGTGAGTGATTTCATGTCTGATACACCAATTTCCTTATTTTCCGACCTTAACCTGAGCGAGCCGCTGATTCGCGCGCTTAAGGATGTCGGTTACGAAACACCGTCGCCTATCCAGGCGGCCACGATTCCATTATTGCTCGCCAACCGCGACGTGCTGGGCCAGGCGCAAACGGGCACGGGTAAGACCGCCGCCTTCGCCTTGCCTATCCTGTCGCGCATCGATCTGAAACAAAGCTCACCCCAAGCCCTGGTCCTGGCACCGACGCGCGAACTGGCCATCCAGGTCGCCGAAGCGTTCCAGGTGTACGCCGCCCACATTCCCGGCTTCCACGTGCTGCCGATCTACGGCGGCCAAAGCTACGGTCCGCAGCTGTCGGCCCTGCGTCGCGGCGTGCACGTCATCGTCGGCACGCCTGGCCGCGTCATCGATCACCTGGACAAGGGTTCGCTCGACCTGTCCAAGCTGAAAACGCTGGTGCTGGACGAAGCCGATGAAATGCTGCGCATGGGCTTTATCGACGACGTTGAGCGTATCTTGAAAGAAACCCCGGAAGGCCATCAAACGGCCCTGTTCTCGGCCACCATGCCTTCCGTCATCAAGCGCATCGCCACCACCTACCTGGTGAACCCGGCCGAAGTGACGGTCGCCGCCAAGACGGGCACGGCCGACAACATCCGCCAGCGCTACTGGCTGGTGTCGGGCATGCACAAGCTCGACGCGCTGACCCGCATCCTGGAAGCGGAAGCGTTTGACGGCATGATCATCTTCGCCCGCACCAAGCTGGGCACGGAAGAGCTGGCCGGCAAGCTGCAAGCGCGTGGCTTCTCGGCGGCCGCCATCAATGGCGACATCCAGCAAGCCCAGCGCGAGCGCACGATCCAGCAGTTGAAAGACGGCAAGATCGACATCCTCGTGGCAACCGACGTGGCCGCCCGCGGCCTGGACGTCGAGCGCATCAGCCACGTCGTCAACTACGACGTGCCGCACGATCCGGAAAGCTATACCCACCGCATCGGCCGCACGGGCCGCGCCGGCCGCAGCGGCGAAGCGATCCTGTTCATCACCCCGCGTGAAAAGAACTTGTTGAAAGCCATCGAACGCTCGACCCGCCAGCCGATCGGCATGCTGGAACTGCCGACCATCCAGGCCGTCAACGACGTGCGCATCGCCAAGTTCAAGGAACAGATCAGCGAAACCCTGGCTTTGGGCGAACTGGAGCAGTTCCAGTCGCTGATCGAGGACTTCGAGCGCGAACAGAACATTCCCGCCATCGAAATCGCCGCCGCCCTGGCGAAGATGGCGCGTGGCAATACGCCGCTGCTGCTGGACAAGAACAAGGCGCGCGAGCAAGCCACGTGGCAAGACGACCGTCCTGTGCGCCAGGACCGCTTCGAGCGCAACGACCGTCCGGAGCGGGGCGACCGCTTCGACCGTAACGAGCGCAGCGAACGCCCGGCCTTTCCGAAGAAGGAACGCATCCAGCGTCCGGCCGACGCCGGCATGCAGACCTTCCGCATTGAAGTCGGTCATCAGCATGGCGTGAAGCCGGGCAATATCGTGGGCGCCATCGCCAACGAGGCGGGCATCGATTCGAAAAACATCGGCCGCATCGAAATCTATGACGACTACAGCGTCCTGGATTTGCCAGACAGCATGCCGAAGGAATTGCTGGATCAGCTCAAGACCGTGTGGGTCGCGGGCCAGCAGCTGCGCATCAGCCGCGACGGCGATGCGCCGGACCTGGCGCCGGCAGCCGCGCCGCGCAAGCCGTTCGCCGCCAAGTCCGCGCCAGCGTTCAAGGATGCGCCAGCGGACGCGGGCGACGCAGCACCGGCACCGCGCGCGCCGAAGAAGGAACGTCCACGTCCAGGCGTGACGGCGTACCGCATCGAAGTGGGCCGTGAGCACGCCGTGACGCCAAGCAACATCGTCGGCGCCATCGCCAACGAAGCGAACCTGGAAGCCAAGCATATCGGCCGCATCGATATCTTTGACAACTACAGCGTGCTGGATCTGCCGGAAGGCATGCCGCCGGAAATCCTCGACCACCTGAAATCGGTCGTGGTCTCGGGCCAGAAACTGCGCATCAGCCTCGATGACGGCACGACGGAGCGCAAGCCTGCGCCGCCGCGTCCAAAGTCGCCACCGCGCAAGACGTACAAGTAAGCCATCCCCACGGGCGCTACGGCGCCCGTGTCGCGGATTGGAGACAAGTTTCCCCTACTGGCGCATTCGCGCCAGTTTTTATTTTCCCTCAAGAAATGTTCATGGTTGCCGCCTTATGGTCGGCGACAGGCGCCGCATGGGCCGGCGGTTATTGCGGCCCTTGCGCGTCTTTTTATCGGCGCAAACACCCTATTTATTGGCTGACGCGAAGATACATAATTTTTTATTAATTATTGTGTCTGCGCGCAATTTGAATTTTACATTCAATAAAATCAATCAAGTTGAATCAAAGTAAATTCTAAAACATAAATGAATTGGTTTTTATTAAATTTTTTGACCAGTGTCACTGTCGCCGGGGCGATATATCATGGGTGCTTGATGTGGTATATTGTTTTTATGATTTTGTTATGCTAGTTGAGAAAAATAGAGGAGCGACGATGCGGGTCAATACGCCTATCACGCAAAATGAATACGTATTAAATGAAGGCATGACGATTGTTTCCACCACGGATTTGCAGGGAAACATCAATTACGCCAATCAGTATTTCATTGAGGTCAGCGGTTTTTCAGAAATGGAACTGCTGGGTGCACCACAAAATATTCTGCGTCATCCCGATATGCCGGCCGAAGCGTTTGCCGACCTGTGGGACACCATCAAGACGGGCATGCCGTGGACCGGCATGGTCAAGAACCGCTGCAAGAATGGCGACTTTTATTGGGTCTTCGCCAATATCACGCCCGTCATCGAAAACGGCCGCCCGATCGGCTATATGTCCGTGCGCACCAAGCCCACGCGCGAGCAGATCAACGAAGCGGCAGCCCTGTATAAAAGTTTTAAAGATGGCAATAGCGCGAACCTGGCGATCCGCAATGGCCGCGTCGTGCGCCAGGGCTGGGCCGCCAAGCTGGCCGAGTGGCGCAAGCTGAGCCTGTCGCAGGACATCGCCCTGCATTGCATCATCTTCGGCGTGGTGCTGGCCATCCTCGGCTGCGCCGTGTGGAATATCGACGGCGATACGAGCACGGCCACGCGCAGCTGGCTCAGCGGCGCCGCCGCCGCGGCCATCGCGCTGATGCTGTATTTCTGGGCCCATCTGCACAATTCCATCGTCGCCCCGCTGGGCGAGGCCATCACGATGGCGCGCAAGATGGCCGGGGGCGACTTGACTGGCGTGATCGACAAGGTGCGCGACGACGATATGGGCCAATTGATGGCGGCCTTGCGCCAGACCAATATCAACTTGCACAGCATCATCGGCGACGTGCGCGCCAACTTCGAGGATATCCGCATCACCACGGCGGAAATCGCCACGGGCAATATGGACTTGTCCAGCCGCACGGAATCGCAGGCGTCCAGCCTGGAGCAGACGGCGGCCAGCATGGAGGAATTGACCTCCACCGTGCAAAACAGCGCCGACCACGTGGCCACGGCCAACGACCTGGCGGTGCAGGCATCGACCGTCGCGGCCAAGGGCGGCACCATCGTCAGCGAAGTGGTCACCACGATGGACGAGATCAGCACCTCGTCGCGCAAGATTCTCGACATCATCGGCCTGATCGACGGCATCGCCTTCCAGACGAACATCCTCGCCTTGAACGCGGCCGTGGAAGCGGCCCGCGCGGGCGAGCACGGCCGCGGCTTTGCCGTCGTGGCGGGCGAAGTACGGAGCCTGGCGCAGCGCTCGGCAACGGCGGCGAAAGAGGTGAAAAACCTGATCGACCATTCGATCGCCACCGTGAATGCGGGCAGCGTGCTGACCAGCAATGCGGGCGCCACCATGACGGAAGTGATCGCCTCGGTGGCCCGCGTGACGGAAGTGATGGACGAGATTTCGTCCACCACGCGCGAGCAGAACCAGGGCATCGGCCAGGTCAACCAGGCCGTCATCCACATGGATGGCATCACGCAGCAGAATGCTGCCCTGGTGGAGCAGGCGGCCGCGGCCGCCACCAGCCTGGCGCAGCGCACCGACAGCGTGGCCCAGTCGATCGGCATCTTCAAATTGAAGGCCTCGCCCAAGCGCAAGGCGGCCGGCGTGGGGCGCAGCCCCAGCGTGGCGGCCGGCGTGGCCTCGCGGGCCCTGCTGAAGGCAAGATAAGCAGGCCACCCCGCCAGTGCCATGCTGGCGGGGTTACTTCCGTACCTGGTACACCTCGCCGCTGCGCACCTGCTTCACCACCCCATCCCCGCCAAACAGAATCACATATTCTCCCGGCGCGCCCGAGGCGGCCGGGTAAGTGTACATCCACACTTCATTGCCGCTGTCGAAGCGGATGGCCGTGCTGTCGCCCAGCGCGGCGCGCACCTGCTCGCGCGTGCTGCTGCCCGGCTGCACCGTCTGTTCCAGCGTAGCGTAAGGCACGTTTTTGCTTGCCTGCAAGGCGCGCGTGCCCGAGCACCCGGCCAGCAGCATCAGCACGATCAGCGACAGCCGCTTCATGGCGCCACCTCGTCCATGTAGGTAAATTCCAGCAGGGTGTCGTCGGGCCAGCTTTGGTCCCACAACGGTGCGTAATACGTGCGGTCGAGCAGCACCTGGCAATCGCAATAGGGCAGCGAGGCGGGCGTCTGCTCGCCGCCCGCATACAGCATGGTGAACGGCAGGGCCAGGCGGCGCTCGCCATGCACGAGGGTCACGCCGAACAGGGGCCGGTCCGTGAAGAACAGATAATTGCCGTCCGGCTGCGAGCAGACCTTGTCTGTGCTGTAGAGCATGCTGGACAGCCAGGCGATGATTTGCGGGTCGTTCGAGATCAGGCCGGAATCCATGCCGGCGCGGCATTCCAGGCGCAAGTCGCCCAGGCGCCGCGTGCCGGGCGGCAAGCCGGGCGTGATCACCTGCGCGCGCCAGCTCATGGTGGTGGCCTTGCGGTTGGCGATCAGCACGGCGTCTTCGCGCGCGGCCTGCGCGTTGCGCACGGGGGCAAAGCTGTTGTCCTCGGCCAAGGGCAAGGGAATGCTGACGGTGTCGCCCGCGATGCGCAGCTGCACGCCCGTCATGTCCACGCCGGGCTGGCGCGGCAGCAAGCGAAAGCGCAGCACGGCCTGCGGCGCCAGCGCATGGTCGCGCTCGAAGCGGTCCACGCCCTGCAGCATCTTGCGGTAGGATTTGTCGACGGGGTCGCGCGTGGCGTCCACTTTCACTTGCGGCACGGGCGCGGTTTGCGCCAGCGCAACAGCGCCAGGAAGCAGCAAAGCCAGCAGGAGAGGTAAGTAGGCACGCATGGCCCGATGCTACGCCTTTTTGCGCATCAGCCACGCACGGCTGGGGGATCAGTACTCGCTGTATTTGCGCGCGTCGCCGCGTACCTGCTGCGCCGGGTATTTCTGCGCGTTCAGTTCCATCTTGTCCAGCACCGCTGCGTGCAGGTCGACGCCGCTCTTGTCTGCCAGGCGCACCAGATACATCAGCACGTCGGCCAGTTCGTGGCGGATGCCCGTGCGCTTCGCCTCGTCCAGTTCGCTATCCGCGCCCGTGGGCAGCCACTGGTAGTGCTCCACCAGTTCCGCCACTTCCACGGACAGGGCCATGGCCAGGTTTTTCGGCGTGTGGAACTGGTCCCAGTCGCGCTCGTCGGCAAAGGCGCGCAGGCGGGCGCGGATGTCGAGCAGGCTGTCGGCGGGCGCGCTCATGCCGCCGCCTGCAGCAGTTTTTCCATGAACACGCTGAATGGATCGTCGCGGTAGTCGCCGTACGGCCCACGCCGCTGGTAGCCGTGGCGCGCGTACAGGGCGATGGCGTCGGGCTGGTGGATGCCCGTCTCCAGCGTCAGCAAGCGGCAGCCGCGCGCCAGCGCCTGCTCTTCCAGCAAGGCCAGCAAGCGCTTGGCCAGACCCAGGCCGCGGCTGTCCGGGTGCACGTACATGCGCTTGACCTCGCCGAAAGCGGGCGTGACGACGATGGCGCCGCAGCCGCGCGCCGCGCCTGCTGCATCGCGGGCGACGGCGAACAGCAGGGTGTCAGGAGGCAGCGATGCCAGGTCCAGCGAGTAGACGCACTCGGCCGGATACAGGGTCTGTTGATAGGCATCCAGCTCGGCGATCAGGGTCTGCACGTCGGCTTGCTGCGGCGATTCCAGGTGAATTTGCATGGGGGAAAGCACGTTGACTGAGATTCCCCCCATGGTATCACTGTGGCCGCGCCAGACGCATCGTCAGGCCGATGGGCGACATCACAAACCCCATCAGTTCCTGCGCCTCGCCGCCATCGGGCGTGTCGACGCCGGCGATGTCGAAGCTGCCCAGCAGCATGGCCATGGCGATCTTGATTTCCAGCAAGGCCAGATAGCGGCCCGGGCACGTGCGCAAGCCGGCGCCGAAGGGCATCGAAGCGCGCTTGTTGTTGGCCTCGCCGCCCTCGGCCAGCCAGCGCTCTGGCTGGAAGGCCTGCGGGTCGGGAAAGTGCGCATCGGACACCGTGTCGTTGCGCATCACGCACCACACGAGCGTGCCGGCCGGCACGGCGATGTCGCCGATGACCGTGTCGCGCAGCGCCTCGACGGGCAGGAAAGGCGCCACGGGCTTGAGGCGCATGGCTTCGCTGGCGCAGGCGCCCACATAGTCGAGGCTATCCATCTGCTCGATCGTGAACTGGGTCGCGTCGGGCGCCAGGCGCCGCACTTCCTCGCGCGCCTTGGCCAGGCAGCCTGGATGGCGTTGCAGCAGATAGATCATCCAGGACACCGTGTTGGCCGTCGTATCCTCGCCCGCCAGCAGCATGGTCAGCACATTGCCGGCCACGTTGCGGTCTGTCACGCCGCTGCCTTCCAGGTCGGCGGCGGCGATCATGGCTTCGAGCAGGTTGGGCGGACGCTCGCGCCGTGCCGGATCGCGCGCCATGCGCGTGCGCGCCTGCTGCACCAGGTCGGCCACGGCGGCGGACAGGGCCGCCACGTCGCGGTCCAGCCGGCGGTCGATGGGCAGCTTGACATAGCGCCAGTACGGGAACATGGACAGGCTGCGCCGCGCCACGGCGGGCAGGATGTCGTCCATGTGGCGCTGGATCACGTCTTCGCCCGATTCGAGCGTATTGACTTCCGTGCCGAAGGCCAGGCCGGCGATGATGTCGACCGTGTAGCGTTTCAGGTCGCCGTCGAGGTCGATCGCCTGGCCTTGCGTGGCGGCAAGATGCCAGCGCCGCTGCAGGCGCTGCGCCACCGTCACCAGCGCAGGGAAATACGCCTTGATGGCGCCGGGCGCCATGCCGGCCATGACCATGCGGCGCTGGTTGCGCCATTCCGTGCCCTCGGCCAGGAACAGGCCGGGCACGCCGCCCATTTCGTCGGAGACGACGGAGCTGCTCAGGGGACGGCGAAAACCGTCGGGCCGGTCGCGCAGCACGGCGCCGACGGCCTCGCTGTCGGCCACCACCAGCACCAGGGTGCGGCCGAACCAGGCGCGCAGGTAGGGGCCGTAGCGCCGCACCCACTCTTCCACGTCGCGGTGGATGCGCGTGAGCTTGATCTGCAGGCTGTTGCCGACGATGGGCAGGGCGAACGGCCCCGGCAAGCGGCGGATCTGGCGCAAGGGCCGCGCGATGGCGGGCGCGGCGGCGTGGTCGAGTGGCGGCATGAACATCTCCTGTCGATACGGTGAAAGTACGAGGATTGCTTGCAATAATAGCCACACTCTACGCGATTGCGGTCCGTTTGTATTGAACGAATACGACATCGTGCGCGGCCGGAAATTGCCGGTACAATCGTCGCCATGCCAGCCACCCCTACGCCCCAGACCCGTTTGATCGCCCCGCGCGCCGCGCTCGCTTCCTGCGTGCGTGCCATCCTCGTGCGCGACACCACGGGCTGCGCACCCTTGCCGCCGGCCCAGCGCCTGAACCGCTTTCCTGCCGTGCCCATGTGCAGCATCATCTGGACCGTCGCGGGCGATGTGGAAGCGGCCGCGCCGGGCCTGTCGCTGCCGGACGTGCGCATGCCGCCCGCGCTGTTCGGCGGCCCCCGTTCGTATCCGCTGGTCAGCTACAACCCCGGTCCCGTGCACTCGTTTGTCGTGATGTTTTATCCGGCCGCCCTGCATGCGTTGACGGGCATATCGATGGATGCCTTGCTGGACCAGTTCCGCCCCCTCGTCGCGCTGTTCGATGCCGACTGGCTGGCCCTGTCCGACGCCGTGCTGGCCGCGCCGGACGATGGCGCCCGCGTCAGGCTGGTGGAGGATTTCCTGGCGCCCCGCTGGCTGCTGGCGCGCAAGAATGGCGACCATCCGGCCGGCGCCGTGCAGGACTGGGTGCGCCGGCTGGGCGTGCAGGCCGCATCGACGGGCCTGGCCAGCAGCGCGCGCCATATCGAGCGGCGCATCAAGGCCTGGGCCGGCCAGCCCATGCGCACCTTGCGCCGCATGCGCCGCGCGGAACAGCTGTTTCTCGACGAGCGCGGCGGCATCCTGCAGGGCACGGCGTCCTGGTCCGACGTGGCCGCCAGCGGCGGTTACGCCGACCAGGCGCATTTCTGCCGCGAGACGCGCGAAATCACGGGTTTGAGTCCCACGGAGCTGGCGCGCGCCATCCGCGACGATGAGAGTTACTGGATCTACAGAATCTGGAATTGAGGGCGTAGGTCGGATTAGCGAGGCCTGGCCTCGCGTAATCCGACGCCATTGTTGACGGCACATGTCGGATGACGCGGCGTCCCGCCGCCAATCCGACCTACCGCTCGCTGTACACCTTTCCCTTGGATAAAGTGACCTCATGGTGCCCCGCGCCGGGGGCCATCATGGGGAAGCAGTTTTCCGCGCCATGCACGCGCACGTCGAGAAAATACGGGCCGTCGGCCGCCAGGCACTCGGTCAATGCCGCGTCGAGCTCGTCGCGCCGGCTCACCGTGTGCGCCTGCCAGCCGAAGGCCCGCGCCAGCGCGACGAAGTCGGGCAGCGCTTCCGTGTAGCTGTGGCTGTAGCGCCCGCCGTGTATCAGTTCCTGCCACTGGCGCACCATGCCCATGTAGCCATTGTTCGACAGCACCACCTTGACGGGCAGGCGGTGCTGCACGGCCGTCGCCAGTTCCTGGATATTCATCAAAATCGACGCGTCGCCGCTGACGCACACGACGCAGGCATCCGGGTGGGCGATCTGTGCGCCGATGGCGGCCGGCAAGCCATAACCCATGGTGCCGGCGCCGCCCGAGGTCAGCCAGCGCCGGGGCTGCTCGAAGCGCAGGTGCTGGGCCGCCCACATCTGGTGCTGGCCCACGTCGGTGGAGACGATGGCGTCGCCGCCATCTATGCTGTCGAGCGCCGCCTGCAGCCGCCGCATCAGCGCCTGCGGCGCGATGACGTCGGGCGTGTCGTCGAAGGCCAGGCAGTCCTGCGCGCGCCAGCCGTCGATGCGCTGCCACCACGGCTGGCGGTCCGCCAGCAGGCGGCCGCGCAGCTGCGCCAGCAGGGCCGCCAGCACGGGCGCGCAGTCGCCGCGCAGGGCCACGTCGGCGCGCACCACCTTGCCGATCGAGGCCGGGTCGATATCGACGTGGATGATTTTCGCGCCGGGGCAGAAGGCGTCCAGCCGTCCCGTGACGCGGTCGTCGAAGCGGGCGCCCACGCAGACGATCAGGTCCGCATGGTGCATGGCCAGGTTCGCTTCCAGGGTGCCGTGCATGCCCAGCATGCCGAGGAAGGCCGGGTGCGCGGCGGAAAAGGCGCCCAGGCCCAACAAGGTCAGGGTGCAAGGCGCGGCCGCCAGTTTCACCAGCTGGCCGAACGCGGCGCAGGCTTCCGGGCCGGAATTGACGAGGCCTCCGCCGCCATAGAACACGGGCCGGCGCGCGGAGGCGATCAGGCTGGCGGCCCGTTCCAGGTCGGAGGCCGCCGGCAGGGGCGCCACTGCCGGCATGTTGGGGGCAAGCGCCACCGTTTCCTCGACCCGCGCCAGCTGCAGATCCTTGGGGAAATCGACCAGCACGGGACCGGGCTGTCCCTGCGTGGCCTGGATAAACGCTTCGCGCACGACGGCCGCCGTCTCGTCGGCCGACTGGATTTGCCGGTTCCATTTGGTGACGGGGCGCGAGATGCCCAGCGCATCGCATTCCTGGAAGGCGTTGGTGCCGATGCTGGTGGTGGCCACCTGACCGCTGATGCAGATGACGGGAATGGAGTCGCACAGGGCGTCGAGCAAGCCCGTGGTGGTATTGCTCATGCCGGGGCCGGACGTGACGAAGACGACGCCGGGCCGGCCCGTGCTGCGCGCATAGCCCTCGGCCGCGTGCACGGCCGCCTGCTCGTGGCGCACCAGCACGTGGCGCAGGCGGGGCTGGGCATGCAGCGCATCGTACAGGGGCAGCACGGCGCCGCCCGGGTAGCCGAAGACGGTGTCGACGCCCAGCGCCAGCAGGGTGTCGATCAGGGTGCTGGCGCCGTTATGGGATGCGCGAGCGAGGAGGGGAGCGGGGTCGGATTTCATGGCCTTATTTTCTGCCTGATGCGGCAGAAAAGGCTGCTGGTTTTCTCGTATAGAATGCGATATTCAGCAAAATTTGCTGCAAAATATCGAAAGAACAGAATGAAGCTGGACAAATTCGACCTCGCCATCCTGACGGCCCTGCAGCAGGACGCCCGCATCAGCCTGCATGACCTGAGCGCCAAGGTGGGCCTGACGTCGTCGCCGTGCTGGGCGCGTATCAAGCGCATGGAAGACGATGGCGTCATTGAGGGCTACACGGTAAACGTCAACGCGGCCAAGGTGGGACTGGCCGATACCGTGATCGTGCAAGTGACGCTGGACGACCATTCCGACCAGGCCCTGTTCGAGTTCGGCCACGCGCTGGCCATGATCCCGGAAGTGCTGGAAGCGTTCCTCGTCTCCGGCGACTACGATTATTATTTGCGCATCGCGGTCAGCGACACGCGCGACTACGAACGCCTGCTGCGCGAGCGCCTGTATAAAATTCCCGGCATCCGCCACAGCAAGTCGAGCTTCGTCTTGCGCCAGCTTAAGCAGAGTTATTTGCCCTTGCAACGTTAAAACACCTGATCAAACCTACTGCGCGTCGTGGTGCACGGCTTGCGATGCTCACTGCCTCGGCGGCCCCGCGCAAGCACAGTTGCGCTTCTCGGCCACGCTCCCCTTCCGCTCGCTACGGTTTTATCAGGTGTTTTCAATTCCCTGCACGGCGGGAGTTTTTCCCTAGTTCATTAATGGTGGCTGTCCGATACTGGACAGACATAAAAACCATGATAAAACCGGGGACACGCATGAAACTGACTTTATTGGCCGCCGCCGCCATGGCCGTGTGCCAGGCGCAGGCCGCCGACCTTGCCGCTGACACCGGCCTGGTTGCAAGCCTGGCCGCCTCGGGCGACTTGCCCACCGTCATCGTCACGGGCAGCATGCCGCTGCCCACCGTGGAGCAGCCGCGCGATGCGCTCGCCGCGCCCGTGCAGACGGCCAGCGCGCAGCAGATCGCCGGAAGTCAGGCGCTCGACATTTCCGCCTTCCTGCGCCGCAACCTGGGCAGCGTGGTTGTGAACGAGGTGCAGAACAACCCGTTCCAGCCCGACGTCAGCTACCGCGGCTACACGGCCTCGCCCCTGCTGGGCACGCCGCAAGGGCTGTCCGTGTATCTCGATGGCATGCGGCTGAACCAGCCGTTTGGCGACGTCGTCAGCTGGGACTTGATCCCGCGCATGGCGATATCTTCGCTGACCCTGATGCCGGGCTCGAATCCCCTGTTCGGTCTGAACACTCTGGGCGGCGCGCTGGCACTGCAGACCAAGGATGGCAAGACCAGCCCCGGCACGGCCGTCGAGGCGCGCCTGGGTTCCGATCAACGGCGCGGCGTCGAGGTCGAGCATGGCGGCAGCAATGCGCAGGGCTGGCACTGGTATGTGACGGGTAACCGCTTCAAGGAAGACGGCTGGCGCGATGATTCGCCGTCCGACGTGCGCCAGGTCTTCGGCAAGCTGGGCTGGAGCGATGCGCGCACCGATATCGCCGTCACCGTGGCCCACGCGGACAATGCGCTGACGGGCAACGGCTTGCAGGAGCAGCGCCTGCTGGCGCGCGATTACCGCAGCGTCTACACCAAGCCGGACTTGACGGAAAACAGGTCGACCCTGTTGAACCTGACGGGCAAGCACCAGGCCGGCGCTGGCTTGCTGCTCTCCGGCAATGTGTACTACCGCAAGATCGACACGCACACGTTTAATGGCGACCTGAACGACGAGTCGCTCGACCAATCCGTCTACCAGCCCGGCGCGGCCGAGCGCGCGGCGCTGGCGGCGGCCGGCTACACGGGCTTTCCCGCCAGCGGGGCGAATGCAATCAATACGCCTTTCCCGAAGTGGCGCTGCATCGCCAACGTCTTGCTGAACGATGAACCGGCCGAAAAATGTAACGGCATGCTCAACCGTAGCCATACCGCGCAGGAAAACTATGGCTTCTCCGGCCAGTTCACGGCGCTGGCCGACGCGGCGGGAGCGCGCCACGCCGTCACGGCTGGTGCCGCCTACGACATGAGCCACGCCACGTTCCGCCAGACCAGCCAGTTCGGCCATCTGAACCCGGACCGCAGCATCACGCCCGTGAACTTCTTTGCCGACGGCACGGAAATCGACGACGACGGCACGCGCGTGGACAACCGGGTCGACTTGAGCGGGCGCATGCGCACCTGGAGCGTGTATGCGAGCGATAGCATGGCGTTCAATCAAGCGTTGACCCTGACCATCTCCGGCCGCTACAACCGCAGCACGGTGCGAAACCGCGACGCCATTACGCCCGGCGGCGGCAGCGGCTCGCTCGACGGCGACCACCGTTTCAGCCGTTTCAATCCCGCCATCGGCCTCGCTTATGCGCCGGAGAAGGGCGTGGGCGCCTACCTCGGCTACAACGAAGGCAGCCGCACGCCGACGGCCATCGAACTCGGTTGCGCCGACCCGGACAACCCGTGCCGCCTGCCCAACGCCATGGCCGGCGATCCGCCGTTAAAACAGGTGGTGACGAAGACGTGGGAAGCGGGCGTGCGCGGCCAGTGGGGCGCGGTGGCCCGCTGGAGCGCGGGCGTGTTCCGCGCGGAAAACCATGACGATATCCTGTTCGTCGCCGACAACCAGGCGGGATTTGGCTATTTTAAAAATTTCGGCAAGACGCGCCATCAGGGCGTGGAACTGGCGGCCGATGGCAAGGCCGGCGCGCTGGACTTCGGCGTCAATTACACGTGGCTGCAGGCGACGTACCAAAGCCGGGAAACCGTCAACGGCAGCGCCAACAGCAGCAGCGACGCGGACGCGCCCGGCCTGGAAGGCAATATCGTCATCACGCCCGGCAACCGGATACCGCTGACACCGAGCCACATCTTCAAGGCGCACGTGGACTATCAGGGCGGACGCGACTGGACGGTGGGCCTGGCCATGACGGCCGTGTCGAGTGCCTACGCGCGCGGCAATGAAAACAACCAGCACCAGGCGGGCGGGCCGGCGTACCTGGGCGCGGGCAAGAGCGGCGGCTACGCCGTGGTCGAGCTGAACGGCAAGGTCCAGCTGACGCGACAGCTGAGCGTGTTCGCCCAGGTGAATAACCTGTTCGACCGCAGATATGCGACGGCGGCCCAGCTGGGCGCGACGGGGTTCGACGCCAACGGCAATTTCGCCGCCCGGCCATTGCCCGCCGTGAACGGCCACTATCCAATGGTCAACGCGACCTTCTATGCGGCCGGCGCGCCGCGCAGCGTGAATGTGGGCTTGCGCTATGCGTTTTAAGGCTGGACGTGCTCGATGACCCCGTTGCGCAAGGCCAGGTGCACCAGGGCGGCGGGGCCGGGCACGTCGAGCTTTTCCTTGATGCAGGTCTGATGGTTGGCCACCGTCTTGCTGCTCAGGTGCAGCAGGCGGGCGCAATCGGCGGCGCTGCGGCCTTCGGCCAGCAGGCGGAAGATTTCGAATTCACGCTGGCTCAGGCTGCTCAAGCGCTGGGCTTCCGCACTGGCCGTACCGTGCAGCGCGCCCGGTGCGCTGTGCGGGTCCAGGTAGCGGCGGCCCGCGTGGGCGGCGCGCACGGCGTCGACCAGGTGCTCCGGGTCGGCCTGCTTGCTGACGAAGCCGCAGGCGCCGCCCTCAAACGCGCGCGCGATCAGCTGCGGCGTGTCGTGCATGGAAAACACCAGCACGCGCGCGCCAGCATCGCGGGCCAGCAGCTTGCGCAGCAATTCCAGACCGCCGATGCCGGGCATGGACAAATCCGTCACGCACACGTCGGGCGCGTGCTCCTGGTACAGGGCATACGCCGTTTCGCCATTGCCGGCCTCGGCCACGACGGCGATGTCGCCGCCCTGTTCCAGCAGGCGCCGGTAGCCCGTGCGCACCACCGGGTGGTCGTCCACCAGCATTACGCGGATCGGGGGCATGGCCGCGTTCATGCCGCACCGGCCGCCAGCGGCATCGCCACTTCGATGCGCAAGCCGTTGCCCAGCGCGCTGATCCAGCGGATATGGCCGCGCAAGCCCGCCACGCGCTCGCGCATGCCCAGCATGCCGAAGCCGGATTCCTGCGCCATGTCCTGGCGCAAACCCCGGCCATTGTCTTCGATGGCCAGGTGCAGCACGCCATGCGCATCGGCGCGCAATTCCACCGTGGCGCGGTCGGCGCCCGCGTGGCGCGCCACGTTCGTCAAGCCTTCCTGCACCAGGCGGTAGACGGCGGTGGCGGTGCCGTCGTCGAGGCTGGCGGGGATGGCGTGCGGCGCGAAATGGCAGGCGATGCCGTGCTGCTGGGCCCAGCTGTCGCACAGCGCCTGCAGGGCCGGCGCCAATCCCAGGCTGTCGAGCACGGGCGGGCGCAGCCGGCGCAGCATCGTGCGCACCATCGCATGCAGCGCTTCCGAGGAACGGGCGATGCTGGCGGCGCAGGCCTGCACGTTGGCCTGGTCGCCCTCGCGCGCGCGCAGGATGTAGCAGGCGGCGGCGCGGATGGCCGTGCAGTCCTGTCCCACTTCATCGTGCAGCTCGCGCGCCAGCGCGCAGCGCTCCTCTTCCTGCGCGCGCAGCAGGCGCTGCGTGAGGGCGCGGTTCTGCGCCAGCAGCAGCGCCACCTGGCGTCCGCGCCGCACGGCAAAGCCGGCCAGCGCCAGCGCCAGCAGCAACAGGCTCAGGGCCAGTTCATCGAGTTGCCAGTGTTCCTGGCGCCAGAGTGCGTGCGTCAGCCGTTCGGCCAGGTCCAGCCTGGCGGCCAGCAGGAAAAAAGCCAGCGCCAGCGCGCAGCACACGAGGAGGCGCCGGGCCGGCCGCGTGCCTGAGCGGCCGCTGCCGGCCAGTTGGTAGTGTTCCATGATGCTGCTCCCTGAGCACGGTCGATCTTCTTGTTGTGCAAGCTTCATGCCATCGGTGCAGGGGCGGGCGTCATGCGGGGCAGGGGAGGAGTGACTGTTCCAGGATGGAACAGGTGTACCGCGATGTGACGGTGGGCGCTTGCGCTGGCCGCAGGCACGGTTTTCGAGCTTATCCGAAGTCGCGCCGGCACGCTGGCGCACACGCCTGCAGTGCGATGCATTGTTGTTCCAATGTAACGTTGAGGTTACTCAAACTTTCATAGATAAAACAAAACAAAGTTTCGCAGGCTTAGATAAAAAATAAATAAATGATATTAAAAATATGATATTTGTTTTGTGCGATTTGCTATATTTGTTGACACTTTTGTGAAAAAGCTGAAAGCGGGCGACAGACCTGCCGACCTATCTATCCACAACAAACAAGGGAATAGAATGAATCGTCCATCACATGCGCGGGTATCACCCGCCGCCGTCTATCCACCCGCTACCCGCGGCCGCACCACCGTCCTGGCCGCGCTGGCCGCCTTGTCCGTGCTGGTCTCGGCGCCGGCCATGGCCGATGTCCTGACCTTCGATAATTTGCGTCCCGACGTGTACGAAAGCGGCCAGACGCTCAATACGTCGAGCTACAACCTGCGGTTCCTGGCCGACCCGACCACGGCGGCCGGTGGCGGCGTCAGCGGCGTAGGGGCCATTCTCGATGGCCGCGTGGGTTCGTCGTGCGATATCGCCGCCTGCCCGCAGGGCGCCACCGGAAACTACCTGGCCATCCTCAACGATGGCGGCGTGAATTTCGCGCGTGCAGACCACCAGGCGTTCAGCCTGGCCGGATTCGACTATTCCTTCATCGCGCCCGTCTCCGGCTTGCCCAACATGCAGTGGGGCGAACTGCAGCTGAGCGGCACCCTCAGCAACGGCCAGGTGATCAGCACTTCGCTGGCGTTTCCCGGCCAGGGCAGCGACGGCAACTACCATTTCCGGAGCGCGTCCCTGCTGGGCGGTTTCAGCAACTATGCGTTTACGGGCCTGACCTTCAACGCCTGCATTTTCAATGACACTGGCGTGTGCAGCAATTCCATCGATTTCCCTGCCTTTAACCAGGGGCAGTTTGCGCTCGACAATATCAACGTCAGCGCCGTGCCGGAACCGTCGACCTACATGCTGCTGCTGGCCGGCCTGGGCGCCATCGGCATGCTGTCGCGCCGCCGCGCCGGCAAGTTCGCCGCGTTCACCGTGCAAGGAGCGTGAGATGAAATTACGTCCCGTTTCACTCGCCATCCTCCTGCTGGCCGCCAGCCTGGCGCAAACGGCGCAGGCGCAGGAACGCCGTTCCTACATCGTGCAGCTGGTCGACAAGCCGGCCGCCACCTACACGGGCCAGGTCGACGGCCTGGCCGCCACCAAGCCGGCCCCGGGCGCGCGCATCAACGTGGGCGCCGCCGACGTGCAAGCCTACCTGAGCTACCTCGACAGCAAGCAGGCCGCCGTGGCCGGCACCGTCAGCGCGGCTGAAATCACGCACCAGTACAGCGTCGTCTTCAACGGCTTTTCCGCCTTGCTGACGGACGATGAAGTGCGGGCCCTGAAGAAAAACAGCGGCGTGGCCAGCATCAGCGCCGACTCCATTCTGCAGCTCGACACCACTTACACGCCCAGCTTCCTGGGCCTGGACAAACCGGGCGACATCTGGGAGCAGCTGGGCGGCAAGGCGCACGCGGGCGAAGACATCATCATCGGCATCGTCGACAGCGGCATCTGGCCCGAGAACACGGCCTTTGCCGACCGCCTCGACGAGAACGGCGTGCCCAGCCACAGCGGCAGCAACGTCGTGTACGGCGCGCCGCCGGCCAGCTGGCAGGGCACTTGCCAGACGGGCGAAGGTTTTAGCGCCGAGAATTGCAACAACAAGCTGATCGGCGCGCGCTACTACCGCGCCTCCACCTCGGCGCTGCACTGGACGGAATTTTTGTCGCCGCGCGATTCCGTCGCCGGCCTGACGGGCCACGGCGGCCATGGCACGCACACGGCCTCCACGGCCGGCGGCAACAACGGCGCCATCGCCACCTCGAATGGCGTGTCGCTGGGCAAGGCCTCGGGCATGGCGCCGCGCGCCCGCATCGCCGCCTATAAAGTCTGCTGGACGGCCGCGTCGACCGGCCGCAACGGCTGCGCCACGGCCGACAGCGTGGCCGCCATCGACCAGGCGGTCAAGGATGGCGTCAACGTCATCAACTTTTCCATCGGCCCGAACGCGGGCGGCGGCGCCTTCGACGAACCGACGGAAGTCGCCTTCCTCGGCGCGGCGGCGGCCGGCGTCTTCGTCGCCACCTCCGGCGGCAATTCCGGCCCGGCCACGCCGGCGCCCGACGTGCCGGCGCCCGTCTCGCACATCAGCCCGTGGCTGGCCACAGTCGCCAATTCCACGCATAACCGCCTGTATGCGGGCAATGTCATCCTCAGCAACGGCACGAAACTGGAAGGCGCATCGAGCAATGCGAAGACGCCGGCGCTGCCGCTGATCCGCTCGCGCGACGCGGGCCTGGCCGGCGTGCCGCCGACGGACGTCAATCTGCTGCGCTGCTTCGGCGCGGCCGATGCCGCCCCGGCTTATCTGGACCCGGCGAAAGTGGCGGGCAAGGTACTCGTGTGCGACCGTGGCGGCAACGTGCTGGTCAACAAGAGTGCGAATGCCAAGACGGCGGGCGCGGCGGGCGTGGTCATCGCCAACGTGGCCGGCGGCGCCAACACCATCGTCAATCAGGCGCACGTGCTGTCGACCGTGCACCTGGCCCAGGCGCAGGGCGACGCGCTGAAGGCTTTCATGGCGTCCAATCCGGACGGCACGGCGGCATTGGGCGAAATCCACACGATCGCCGACACGACGGTGCAGGCGCCCATCGTCAGCGACCGTTCCTCGCGCGGACCGAACGTGGCCAACGCGAACATCCTGAAACCCGACCTGTCCGCGCCCGGCACCAACATCCTGGCCGGCGTGACGGCCGACCTGACGCCGGCACAGCGCGATGCCGTGGCGGCTGGCGGCGCGGCGCCCGTCGCCGAGTGGGATTTCTATTCCGGCACCTCGATGGCCAGTCCGCACGTGGCCGGCGTGGCGGCGCTGCTCAAGCAGCAGCACCCGACCTGGTCGCCCGCGGCCATCAAGTCGGCGCTGATGACGACGGCCTTCAGCACGTATTCGGATGGCTTGAACGGTTCCGTGTCGTGGGATGCCACGGCGAAGAACTCGGGCCAGCTGCCGTGGGGCCAGGGCGCCGGCCACATCGCGCCGAACAGCGCGGCCGATCCCGGGCTCGTGTACGACGTGTCGGAAATCGACTATGCGCGCTTCCTGTGCGGCCTGAACCTGAAGGTCTACAGTCCGGCCACCTGCCAGGCCATCGGTACCATTCCTGCCTATAACCTGAACCTGGCGTCGCTGACGGCGGCCAACGTGCTGGGCACGCAAACCTTGACGCGCACGGTGACCAACGTGGGCGCCAGCAGCGCCGTCTACAACGTCTCGGCCAGCCTGCCCGGTTACACGGTGGCGGTGACGCCAACGAGCCTGAGCCTGGCGCCGGGCGCCAGGGCGCAGTACCAGGTCAAGCTGACGCGCACCACGGCGCCGGCCAATACCTGGACCTACGGCGCCCTGAGCTGGACGGATGGCACGCACACGGTGCGCAGCCCGCTGACGGCGCGTGGCACCTCGCTGGCCGCCATTCCGCTGGTCAGCAGCGAAGCGGCCACGGGCAGCAAGGTGCTGACCCTGGGCACGGGCTTCTCGGGTGCGCTGGTCGGCGTCAAGTCGGGCCTGGTCGAAGCCGTGCGCCAAACGCGCACGATCGGCCAGGCGGCGACGGGCGCCGCCGCATCTGCCGCCTGCAAGGCGGGCGGCGCCACGGGCGTGAACGTGCACAACGTGGTGATCCCGGCCGGCACCCTGGCGGCGCGTTTTGCCACCTACGACTCGGAAACGACGGGCGGCGCGCATACCGACATGGACATGGAGGTCTACAACGCCGCCAATGTACTGGTCGGCAGCAGCGGCAATGAAAGTTCCAATGAGCAAGTGGAACTGCGCCTGCCCGCCGCCGGCACCTACAAGGTGTGCGTGATCGGTTTCGCGCCGCAAAACGGCCAGGCCGACTACACCCTGTCGTCGTGGGTGCTGGCGCCGGGCTTGTCGAATGGCGGCTTCAAGGCGCTGATGCCGGGCACGGCCTACACGGGCGGCACGGCGACTGTTTCCCTGAGCTGGTCCAACCTGGCCGAAGGCAAGCGTCACCTGGGCGCCGTCGGCTACCAGGTCGCTGGCGTGGTGCAGGGCGTGACGGTGGTCGAGGTCAATACCAACGATCCCGTGCCGCTGTTCCAGAACGCGCGCGGCGACAAGCCGGTGCTGGCCGACTAAGCCATTGCTGGTCTGAACGCAAGGCGTGCCTCCGGGCACGCCTTTTTTTATGCGCCTGACCCGTCCTGGAATAAGTTGACACTTTTTCGTTACAGAGAAGGAGTGTCCGATGGAACAAGGGTTTCGACGCAGTCAGCGAGATTACAGCCTGGCTTTTAAATTGAGCGTTGTCGAGCAGGTTGAAAAAGGCGAGATGACGTACAAGCAGGCGCAAACGCGCTACGCAATACAGGGTCGGTCGACAGTTTTGGTATGGTGTCGCAAACACGGCCTGCAGGATTGGACGCATTCCAGGGGCCGAAGCCAACGGAGGGCGACCATGACAGACACGCCAGTCAAGCC
>NZ_JBNYXP010000009.1:0-272486 GCF_051380725.1 Janthinobacterium glycogeni
ACAGGTCGTCAGGAAGAAGGGCGTTGGCCATGGCGCGCCTCCCGAAAACAATGTCAGGTGGGTTTGACCAACTTCGGGGCCGTTTGTTTCTCTGGACGACGTTTTGTTAGGCGCTCTAAATGCCGATACGGCCTGGCTGACTGTCCTGTTCGATACATGAAAAGCGGCGGCGACATGAGACATGGAAAAGCGGTTGGTAGATAAGCGTATGCCATTGCCTCGTCTCTGCTGCTATAGAGGGCTTGATAGTGCGCTAATGTCAGCCTGACAGCGCGGCGCTGCTGCCTTGGTGTATCTCTGAATGCTGCGAAGCGCTGCGATTGCTGATGTGCTGAAATGAAGGTGTCATCGCCTAGAAGAATCTGGTGGCAGGTGCGTGCGAGCGGGCTCGCCTCGCCCATTCCGGCCGCGATAAACCGGCAATAAGCAGGGACTGCCTCGTCGCGCGTAGTGCCAAACTGGTTCAAGAGCCAGTCACGCGTCAACCAGCATGGAGGTAATGCATCGTCCAAAACGTAGTGATGGCTGCTCCAGTACCAGTCATCGGGGGATGCCACCATGTGCGCCCGGACTGGATTCAAGACGATGTAGCGGGCCAATTTCAACAGGTAGTTTTCTTTCTGCACCAAGATAGCTTTGTAGCGACCTTGCAATACGTGTCCTACAAGCTTGTGGTGCCGATTAAAATGCTGGGTATATAAGCCGTTCAGTTGGCGCATGCCCTGCGACAGATTCGCCTCGACCGTTTCAACGAGCAGATGATAATGATTGTTTATTTGGCAAAAGCTATGCACGACAAAATGGTGCCGCTCACATACCAACGCAAGCACTTCTTGCCAGGCAAGGTGATTGGTATCGTCCAGGTAAATGGCGCCGCGCCGGTCGCCGCGCGCAGTAACGTGGTAGAGGCCACCGGCGAACTCAAGTTGCAGTGGTCGTGTCATGCGGTAGACGGTACCGGAGCTATATACATCGGTACTGAGATTGCGGAGAGGTTTGAATGTCGGCATGGCTGAGGCCGCGTTGGAATGGCGGACCTGACCCCGTCTCTCGTGACCCCGTCTCTCGAAAAACGTCCTCCGTATAATCCAGTAAATCATTGATAATATGAAAATTTCTCTCAGTTTTGCAGCAAAAAACCCTCAATTTTTTAAAAAAATACGTCGCATTAGGGCGCAATTTGAAGGTTTTTTTGATGATTTCTCATTGGTGGATTTAACCAACCCAATTCATGAGACAATATTAATTGGGGTGACTGACTCAAGAGAAGATGATTTTTTTGAAATAATTAAAAATAGAGATGGATATTTTCAAACTCTTGCAGGCTTGTACGGCTTTAATGATGATGAAGCATTGAGGGTGAAATTATTCCTCATAGTATCTAAATCAATATCGGCGTGCCCATTTTCAAATCCTGACAGGGAAAAATTTTCTATTCTTTTGAAAAAATGGGAAGGTGAAATAATGAAAGGTTGAGTTTTTCCGATGATCTAAGATTATCGGTATGCACTGTTAAGATCGTGCCTGAATGGCAGACCTGCCTTTGGCCTGCGCTGTAGGCTAACATCGGCTCGACCGGGAGCCAGGGTCAGCGGGAGCCAGGGTCAGGTCCGGCATTCGTACACGATCTCAGCCCTGGCCGTCGCGCTTTGCAGCATCTTGCGCTTTATCAAATGCCGCTACGGCCCGACTGATTGTTCTGCTAGACACGTGAAAAGCGGCGGCGATGTGGGACATGGTAAAAGCGGTTGACAGATAGGCGCGTGCCATGGCCTCGTCTCTGTCGCTATAGCGGGCTTGATATTGTGCTAGTGACAGCGCGACAGCGCGGCGTTGCTGCCTTGGCGTATCTCTGAAGGCTGCGAAACGCTGCGATCGCTGATGTGCCGAAACGAAGGCCTCATCGCCAAGAAGAATCTGGTGGCAGATGCGAGAGAGAGGATTCGCCTCGCCCATCCCGCCTGCGACAAACCGGCAGTACGCTGGGATGGCCTCGTCGCGCGTAGCGCCAAACTGGCTCAGAGCCAGTCACGCGCCAACGAGCACGGAGCTGGCGCGTCATCCAAAAAATAGCGATGACTGCTCCAGTGCCACTCATCGGGTAACACGACCATGTGCGCCCGGACCGGGTTCAATACAAAGAACCAGCGGTATGCCAGATTCATGCCGACTTCTTCGCACAGCTTCCGCTAAGAACGTATGCCCTAGCAGTAACCAATGATCAGCATGCGGGCCATGAGCTCGGGGTCGACTGATGGCCGACCAGTATGGCGGTACGACTGAGCCAAGTTCTCGCGAAACCCGGTCAGGTCGAGGTACTGGTCCACCGCTCTCAGTAGATGGTCTTCGGGAACGCATTCGTTCAGACTAATCAAGACGAACAGCGTCCGTTTGGTTTCCTGACGTCCCATCATCGCAGCCTCCGTCTTTTCTTTGCTTAGACAGCGGCAAATCGTAAAGGTCGCTTGCTCAACTGGAGTTTTTCAACGCCATAGGATCCAAAGTAGCCATTCATCGCGGATTCGGCGTGACGGTAGGCAGCATACGCTTTACTTATGTGCGACGGCATGATCCACATACCCGTCTGGTCGAATGAGCAAGGCATGCACGCCGGCTGGTGTTGCGTGGCGGTTCACGGGAACCGCCTTGACCGTGCCGATCCATCTAGCATCAAGTTGGGGCATGTAGTTGCCGCCTTCGCAATTCGTCATTTGTAATAGCACCCAACGGCCGGTTCGCAAAAAACTGAATAGCGAGGCCAGGCTACCGTTACTGAGTTGCAACTGCCAGTCGGATAGCCGTCGCCCGGTCCAGTCCGGCAAGACGAGCCACCCTTGCGAAACCTCGGTGAGAGGGGCATCGTATCGAATACCGTAGCCGGACAGATCATGTGCGAGCGCTGCATTGAGCGCAGGGATTTTCATCAGCTCACTGAACATCTCTCGCAGCTTCAGTCCCGGTGCATCGAACGAATTCATCATCAACGCGC
Source organism: Janthinobacterium glycogeni (assembly GCF_051380725.1). NCBI lineage: Bacteria > Pseudomonadati > Pseudomonadota > Betaproteobacteria > Burkholderiales > Oxalobacteraceae > Janthinobacterium > Janthinobacterium glycogeni. Next base: position 2,990 of record NZ_JBNYXP010000009.1, read on the forward strand.
TTTGCGCCAAGGTGTTGTCGTACAGTGCCGCTCCCACGGCGTGTCGCTCGTGATGGTAGCTGTCGAGCAGGGAGTCGGGAGCGTACCCTCGCACAACGCCAGCGAGCTTCCAGCCCAGGTTCATCGCGTCCTGCATGCCCACATTCATGCCCTGTCCGCCGGCGGGAAGATGAATATGTGCGGCATCACCGACCAGCAGGAAGCGATCTTTGCGGTAAGCGGCGGCGAGACGGGTTTCGTTCGAAAAGCGCGACAGCCATTGCGGTGTATGCAGGCCGAAGTCCTGACCTGCCACCCTGCGGGCCGAAGTCGATAACTCGTCGAGCGTCACGGGCGTGGCCGCAGGCACACCCATCCGCTCCGCATCGACCACTATCACCCGGTGCATGCCCGTGCTCAATGGGACCACCATCAAGCCCCCTGCAGCGTTAGTCATACTAAGAATTGGTGTGGCGGGCGGCGTACCGAGACAAACGTCGCCCAGCATGGCGGTCTTTGTGGCCGGCAAGCCATCGAACGCGATGCCCGCGTTCTGGCGTACCAGGCTGCGCGCACCGTCCGCACCGATCACATAGCTGCAAGAAAGGCCGAAAGGGCTGCCGCTTTGTCGGCCTTTCACAAAAACGCCGGTCGACGTTTCAACGATGCCTTCCACCGTGGCGTTTCGGCGCACCGCGACGCCAAGCTCATTTGCCCATGCCTCCAGTAATTGCTCCGTCACACTCTGTGGGATGAACAAGGTATACGGAAACGTGGTGTCAAGAACAGAGAAATCGAGGCGAGTGTCAAGACCGGCAAAGTGCCCCATGGGAATCTTTTTCCCACGTTCCAAGAAGCGATCGGCCACGCCCCGCTGTGCCAGCATTTCCACCGTCCTGCCGTGCATGGTAAGGGCACGCGATTGTGCTATCGGCTCCGCACGCCGCTCCAGCACGGTGACATGCAGGCCAGCGAGCCGCAACTCACACGCCAGGGTCAAGCCAACAGGGCCTGCGCCCACCACGATTACATCAGCATTATCAAGTTTCATTTCGCACTCCAATCTAACGTTGTTAGGTAAAAATTTCATGTTAAACTAACGACGTTAGCCTGTCAAACACGAAACTGATAAGTATGAAAATTCAACGTGAAACCGTGATCGCAGCCGCTTTGGATCTGCTCGACGAAGTAGGTATCGATGGTCTTACAATGCGCCGTCTTGCCCAAAAACTAGATATTAAAGCAGCGTCGCTTTATTGGCATTTCACCAACAAACAGGCTTTGATGGATGGCATGGCGGATGCTTTGATGGAAGGGGTCGCCCGCAAGGAATTGGCCGGGCCAGCTCGGTCGCCCAGCTGGCCCGTTGCGGTCAGCGCAACCGCGCACGACATCCGGCGTGCGCTACTCAAGCGACGTGACGGTGCACGCGTCTACGCAGGCACGTATGTCACCACCGACAATGTCTTCCGTGTTGCCGAGGCATTAATCGCCCCTTTATGCGAGGCGGGGGCCTCGACTCGCCTAGCGTCCTGGGGTGCTTTCAGCATCCTCTATTACGTGACTGGTTTCGTAACGGAAGAGCAGCCGCTGGTGCATCTGAAGGCAGAATCCGCGAACATCGAACGGCAACGGGAGCAATTTGCAGCGCTGGCGGCCCATCGCTATCCTCATGCTCTGGCAGCGATGGACGATCTGTTTGATATGGATTTTGATGCACGATTCGAGCTGGGCCTCGATCTTCTCATTACCGGGCTTGACGTCAGGATCAAAGAGGAGAGAAGGGGAAAAACGGAAAAAATAGCCCCCTAAGCCGATGGCGCATCTTTGAAGGGTTTTCCAACCAAAATGACAGGCCGCTTTCGGCCCAAGCTGTGTAAAAACGCAAAGCGGACATCAAGCTGGGGACACTCGACCTCTCAAAGCAGCGGCTAACGTTGCTCACACGGTGAAGGTCTGCTCTTGGCCTTGGTGTCTCCTATCCCGGCCGCGACAAACCGGCAATAGCGGATTTTGCAGGTGAGGGTATTTTTGAGGGTGTCGGCAACTGAATGGTTTGGAAAGCGCTGAAAAATCAAGCGCTTAGCCAGCTCGTTGACCATCGAATGAAATCTCCCATCGGGCACCTTAAGGCAGTGCCGGATCCGTGAGATAGCCAAGCTGCTGATTTTAGCTTTTTAGCTAGGGGGAGTCGCAAAACCGCCGGCGAAACCTGCATCGGCTAAGCCGTCTGTCCCAAGCCGACCAGCCGTGCCAGGGTTTCCTGCGCATTCATGGATTTGGCTAACGAGACGGCGCTCATGCCGCGGCTGTCCACGGCATCGATGCGGGCGCCGTGTTGCAGCAGCAGGTCGAGGATGGCGAGGCGGTTGAACATGGCGGCCATCATCAACGGTGTCTTGCCGTCCGGGCTGGCGCCATCCACGCTGGCGCCGTGCTGGAGCAGCAATTCGGCGATGTCCTGGTAGCCCTTGTAGGCCACGCCGGCCAGCGGCGTCTGGCCCTGGTCGTTGGGCACGTCGGCGTCGGCGCCCGCCTCGAGCAGCAGGCGAGACGTTTCCAGGTGGCCATGGTAGCTGGCCAGCATGATCAGGCTGTCGCCTTTTTCGTTGCGGAAGTTGACCGGGACGCCCTGGGCGACCATGGCGCCCAGTTGCAGCGTATCGCCTTCGCGCACCAGGGCAAACAGGCCCTGGATGAATGCCAATGTTTCGGCATCCATCGTTGGCGGGAGTTTTCGGGTATCGGTATTCATCGTGTTCTTTCCGCGAAGGTGGGCTATGCCTTTAGTCTACTATGCGGTCGGCGCAAACGCATTTTCCGCCAGGCCGGCACGGCGCCGATGACGGAGAACCGCAATCAGCATATAGCTACTGCCGGCGCTCAGGACTGATGGAATGCTGACGAGTACGGTCTCTCTTTCGGCAGCAGGTGCCTAGCTTCCTCTAACTTCTCTTGAATAAGCAATCCGTGAATGGCGTGGGCCAGTGGCGTCACGTCCTCTATCCTTGTAATCCATTTCTGTACATAAAGTTCAACGGCTTCTTTGCCGAGGCCAATCTGAATGGCTCTGTGCAGTTGCGGCTGCAACAGCAGATCCCGTTCCGGATCCCACTGAATGCGCACGGGTGATGCTTCTTTTCTCTCTGCCCATTCATCCTTGCTGATGGACGCGTCTGCGTGACTCAGGCAGCCGTGCTCCAGTGCCCATTCAAATCCTGATCTGCTGATATCGATCGCCAGAATACGTTTTTGTCCGACGTCTTTGAATCCCCATCCGGCGCGATACATCATCCATAAAAAAGATGGCTTAATCCAGGTCATGCGTTCCATCTTAAATGGCGGCGAGGTGAATGTGCCATGCGCCAGAGCCGCCTCTGCGATTACATCGGAATAGGCTTGATATACGCGTATGGTTGCTTCGTCGTAGGCAGCCCTGATCTGACGATGAGGGATTGCTGTTGCCCTTTGACTATGATCTTGCATTTTTACCTCGTAGACACCGGAATAGGCCCGGCAAGTTGAACAATGATGCCGGCAAGGCCGTTGTCCCGTGCGGATGGCTTGGCACACCGTAGTTGCAGCCGAGCCTTCTCCGCTTGACTGACCTTGTCGCCAGTCACCGGGGGACGGCTATTTATTTCTCGTGCGCCTGAAATCGGTGGCGAAATTTGAAATTGGACAGGTTTAATCCATTGATGTTGAAGAATTGGCCCTCAAGTTTTAATCATATCGGTTCGGCTTCTCGGTGCTCCGCCTGATAATGTCCATTATTAAACCATATTGAAAAATACATGTGATTTTTATATCGGAGCCGATGGTGTATGCGGGGGCGTGGGATTCCAACAAGGGCGCCAGATGAAGACAGCCGCTCACACGCCCGCCGCCAGCGCTTTTTGCCGCGATGCCAATGCCGCGCCGATGAACAGGGCGATGGCTGAGGCGATCAAGCCCCGTTCCAGTCCGGCCGGGCCGTCGGCGATCCCGCCGACCACCATGGGGCCGATGATCTGGCCCAGCGCGAACACCGTCGTGTAGGCGCTGATGCCGGCCGTCCAGGATTGCTGCGGCAAATTATGCCGCACCAGGGCCGTGGTCGACGCCACCGCCGACAGGAACACGGCGCCGAAGACCAGGCCGGAAAGGAACACGACGGGTGCAAAGCTCGTCAGTGCGGGCAGGATGGTGACTGCGCCCAGTACGCCATTCAGGATCGCCAGCGATTCGCCGCCTTTGTAGCGGTCCAGCATGCGCGCCCAGATGCGCGACGACGCCACCACCGCCAGCCCCAATAGGGTGTAGAACACGGTGATCAGGTTGGCACTCATGCCTTGCTGCTTGAGCAGGGCGATGACGAAGGTCATGTAGCCGATGTAGCCGACGCCAAACATGAAATAGCCGGCCAGGCTGGGAGAAAAGTCGCGCCAGGCGAAGGGCCGCGGCGTGTCGAGGGCGCGCGGCGCTTCGCCGATCGTTTTGGCTGGCAGGGCCATGAGGGCGGTGGCGGCCAGGCAGGCGAGTCCCAGGGCCAGCCACGGCCATTGCCAGGCATGCGCGGCGCCGTGCTCTTGCGCGGCGGCCAATGCCGCCGGCACCAGCAGGGCCGACAGCGCGATGCCGAAGCCCGTGCCGCCGTAATACAGGCCGATGTAGAAGCCGGCGCGCTGGCTGTGCATGGCACCGAGCCGCGCCGCCAGCACGCCGCCGGCGATGAAGATGAAGGCGCTGGCCACGCCCGCGCACACGCGCTGCAGGAACAGGGCGGCCGTATCGCTGACCAGGCCCGACATCAGCATGAAGACGCTGGCCAGCAGGCAGCCGGCGATCAGCAAGCGCCACACGCCCAGGCGGCGCATCAGCGCCGGCGTGGCCAGGGCGCCGAGAAAATAGCCGAGCGCATTGAAGGTGTTCATGGCCCCGGCCAGCAGGTAGGACCAGCCCAGATCGGCACGCATGGGCGGCAGCAGCAAGCCATAGGAAAAGCGCGACAGGCCCAGGGCGACGGCGGCGCCCAGCGAGAGCGCCAGCGCCGTGGCCAGCGGATGGGACGGGGAACGATCGTATGTCGGCATGGCCTTGGGGTCCATCCAGGTGAGCGTGCGGTGGCGGACAAGGTTCTGTGGCCGGCAGTGGCATGCGGCGCTGACGGCGCGCCGTTGCTGTTTCCTTCTACTTTACTGCCAAGTTAATGAATCGGACCCGGGAAGTCAAGCAGGACCGCGTCTGGAAATGGCGGGAACAATGCGATCTTTGCCATCGTTACTTTTGGAGAGAATTGTGAGACATGCAATCCCATATAATTGCAATTAGGAAATTAACTTGCCAAAATTCAATTTTGCGGGTTGCTCCTGATCCTCCATATCTTAAGGGCACTATGAACAAGAATAAACCTGGCGCGTTGTTGATGGCAGCGCTGATTGGTGCGGCGTTGGCTGGCTGCGCTTCCGAATCGTCGCAAGCCCTGGCTGTTCCCACAGTCGCCAGCGCGGCCCGACCTTACGTTGGTCCACGCACGCTGATCGCTGTCGGCAAGTTCGACAACCGCTCCAACTTCATGCGCGGCATCTTTTCCGATGGCGTCGACCGCCTGGGCAGCCAGTCGAAGACGATCCTGATCGCACACCTGCAGACGTCCAACCGCTTCAACGTCCTCGACCGCGACAACATGGCCGAACTCAAGCAGGAAGCGGACTTCAAGAAGCAAGGCCAGAACATCAAGGGCGCGGACTTCGTCGTCACCGGCGACGTGACCGAATTCGGCCGCAAGGAAGTGGGCGACAAGCAATTGTTCGGCATCATGGGGCGCGGCAAGACGCAAGTGGCGTATGCCAAAGTCACCTTGAATGTCGTCAATATCGCTACGTCCGAGGTCGTGTATTCGGCCGGCGGCGCCGGCGAATACAGCCTGTCGAACCGCGAAGTGCTGGGTTTTGGCGGCACCGCCAGCTATGACGCGACCCTCAACGGCAAAGTCCTGGACCTGGCCATGCGCGAAGCGGTCGAGCGCCTGGTGGCCGGCGTCGAAGCGGGCGCATTGCGCAAACAATAAGGTATCCCATGACAACAATGATGAACAAGGGCGCAGCCCTGCTGGCTATGCTCGCCTGTGCCGCCCTGACCGGTTGCGCCACGCAATCGAAGACCCTGTACCAATGGGAAGGCTACCAGCCGCAAGTGTACGAATACCTGAAGGGCGAAAGCCCGGAGCAGCAGATGGCCGCCATGGAAAAAGACCTGCAAGTGATCGCTGCGAAAGGCAATCACGCGCCGCCGGGCTTCCATGCCCACCTGGGCATGCTGTACTCGATCGCCGGCAAGCCGGAGCAGGTCGCCGCGCAATTCGAAGACGAGAAGAAACTTTTCCCGGAATCGACGCCGTACATGGACTTCCTGTTGGGTAAATTGAAAAAAGGCGAGAAATTATGATGTCGCGCATGTTGAAAATGGCCCTGTGCCTGGGTCCCGCCATCTTCATGGTCGGTTGCGCCACCAAGCAGGCCGCGTATGACTATACGGCCTTCAAGGCCGCCAAGCCCCGTTCCATCGTGGTCTTGCCGCCGTTGAACAACTCGCCGGAAGTCAATGCCGGCAACAGCGTCTACGCGCAAGTGACGTATCCGCTGGCCGAAGCGGGCTACTATGTGCTGCCGGTGGCTGTGGTCGGTGAAACCTTCAAGCAGAACGGCTTGACGAATGCGGCCGATATCCACGGCGTCGATGCCAAGAAGCTCAACGAGATCTTTGGCGCCGATGCCGGCCTGTACGTGACGATTTCCAAGTACGGCACGACGTACACCGTGATCGACAGCGTGACGGTGGTGGCGGTCGATGCCAAGCTGGTCGACCTGAAGACGGGCGCCTTGCTGTGGCAGGGCGCAGCCAGCGCGTCTAGCAACGAAGGCAATAACAGCGGTGGCAGCGGCCTGATCGGCGCCCTGGTGACGGCGGCGGTCAAGCAGATCATCAACACCAGCACCGATGCCAGCCATCCTATCGCCGGCACGGCGAATGCGCGCCTGCTGTCGGCCGGTGTGCCGAACGGCCTGCTGTACGGCCCGCGTTCGGAACGCTACCTGGCGCAGTAAGCGTCCTGCTGCACCCGCGCAGGCCCTGCATCCGCCAGGGTCTGTCGCCGGCCTGCCAGGCCCGTGTCGAAAGGCATGCCTGGCAGCGCCGAACCGTTCGCCTACGATCACCGATCATCATCCCCACCGACATGCGCGCTGCCGTCCCGGACATGCAGTAGTCCACGCTGCCGGTTACGGTCACCGCAAGGAACGTTGCCTTGAGCCGCAAGCGGGGCTTGCGAGACTTCGACCGGCGCAAGCCCACTTTCCCCAGCCACGTTAAGATAGCGGTATTTTCAAGACTGCGAGGGGCCCAGGTGCGCGTGTTGCTGGTGGAAGACGATCCGATGATCGGGGAAAGCCTGGTCGAGGGCTTGCGCGGCGAGTGCTATGCCGTGGACTGGGTGCGCGACGGCCACGATGCGGAGCTGGCGCTGGTCGGGTTCGCCTACGATCTGATGCTGCTGGACCTGGGCTTGCCCGGCAAGCAGGGCATGGACGTGCTGCGCGCCATGCGCGCGCGGGGCGCCGAGTTGCCCGTGCTGATCATCACGGCGCGCGACGGCACGCCGGCCCGCGTGGAAGGGCTCGACAGCGGCGCCGACGATTACCTGGTCAAACCGTTCGACCTCGACGAGCTGCTGGCGCGCATCCGCGCGCTGCTGCGCCGCCGCGTCAGCCGTTCGCGCTCCGTCATCGAACATGGCGCGCTGATCCTCGACCTGGCCAGCCACGACGTCACGTTCGAGGGCGAGCAGATCAAGCTGCCGCCGCGCGAGTTTTCCGTGCTGCGCGCCTTGCTCGACCATCCGGGCAAGGTGGTGTCGAAGCGTCAGCTGAGCGAAAAGCTGTACGGCTGGGATTGCGAAGTGGAAAGCAATACCGTCGACGTGTACGTCTACCAGCTGCGCAAGAAGCTGGGCGCGGACGCCATCCAGACCGTGCGCGGCGTGGGCTACAAGATGCGGGTGGCATCTTGCTGACCATCCGCCGCCAATTACTGCTCGGTTTGCTGGCCGCTACCTTGCTGTGCGTGCTCGGCGCCGGCATTTCGCTGTTCCGCTCGCTGCTGGAAGAAACCAATGAACTGGCCGATTTGCAGCTGCGCCAGCTGGCCGTGGCCTTGCCCGACGAGTTCGAGCCGCAGGCGGGCCTGGCCGCCGCGCAGGAGCCGGAAGAGGCGTTCGTGCTGCAGGCGTGGGACGAGGACGGCCAGCCATTGCCCGTCCTGCAGGGCCAGCCGGCATTGCCGCGCTATGCGCTGGCCGGCTTTGCCGATGTCAGCTTGCACGGCGAGGACTGGCGCCTGTACGGCGAGACGCGGCGCGGCCGCTACGTGCAGGTGGCGCAGGCGCAGGCCGTGCGCGACCAACTGGCCTGGCAGATGACCATGCGCGCCGGCGCGCCCCTGCTGGTGTTCGCGCTGATCCTGGCGCTGCTGATCGTCGCCGTCGTGGGACGGGCGCTGGCGCCGCTGCACCGGCTGGCCGAATCCGTGGCGGGCCGTTCGCCGGACGCCCTGACGCCGCTGGCGGCCGACGACATGCCGCCCGAACTGCGGCCCGTGGCGCTGGCGCTCAACAGCCTGATGGGACAGTTCGAGGCGGCGCTGACGGCGCAGCGCACCTTTGTCGCCGATGCCGCGCATGAATTGCGCTCGCCGCTGACGGCGCTGAAACTGCAGCTGCAGGTGGCCGAACGGGCCGGCAGCGAGGCAGAATGCCGGGTGGCGCTGGCGCGGCTGCATGAACGGCTGGACCGCAGCACGCACCTCGTACGGCAATTGCTCAGCCTGGCGCGCCATGAAACGGCGCTCACGGCCAGCCAGCTGCACACGGTGGACCTGGGACAGTTGCTGGAAGCAGCCGTGGCCGACCACAGCGCCCTGGCCGACAGCCGCGCGATCGACCTGGGCGTAGTGGATGCGCTGCCGGCCCCGGTGCTGGTGCAGGCCGATCCCGATGGCTTGCAGGTCTTGCTGAATAACCTGATCGACAACGCCTTGCGCTACACGCAGCAGGGCGGCCGGGTCGATCTGCAGGCGGCGCTGGAAGGGGGGCGGCCCCTGCTGCGCGTGTCCGACAACGGCCCCGGCGTGCCAAGCCAGCACCATGCACGGCTGTTCGACCGCTTCTTCCGCCCCGACGGCAACGACGCCTGGGGCTGCGGCCTGGGCCTGTCCATCGTGCGCCACATCGCCGAGCACCACCAGGCCGATATCGCGCTGGCCGAAGGCGAGGCGGGGCGGGGCCTGCAGGTAACGGTGCGCTTTCCGCAGGCGGCTTGAACGAAAAAAAAGCGGATGCCGGCGAGGGCATCCGCTTTTCAGTCACGATCGAGGCGCTTACGCCAGCTCGGTGATGAATTGCGCGCGCGCGGGGCGCACTTTTTTCAGGTCCACCAGCCAGTCGCCTTCGTCGGCGCGGTAGCCGAGCGGCAGCATGACGACGGAGCGCAAGCCTTTTTCGCGCAGCTTCAGGATGTCGTCGACCTTGGCCGGGTCAAAACCTTCCATCGGCGTCGAATCGACTTTTTCCTGCGCCGCGGCGATCAGGGCCGTGCCTACGCCGATGTAGGCCTGGCGCGCCGCGTGCTGGTAGTTGGTCTCGGCATCGCGCTGCGGATACGTGGCCAGGATTTGCTGGCGGTACGCTTCCCAGCCTTCATTCCTGAAGCCGCGCACGGTGTTGACCAGGTCAAAGCGGGCGTTGATGCGTTCGACCGTGTAATTGTCCCAGGCGGCAAACACCAGCAGGTGCGAGGCGTCCGTCACTTGCGACTGGTTCCACGCATGCGGCTTGATCTGCTCGCGCAGGGCCGGATTCGTCACGACGAACACTTCATAAGGGTGCAGTCCGCTGGAGCTGGCCGTCAGGCGCACGGCTTCCAGGATGCGCTCGACCTTGTCTTGCGGCACCGTTTTCGTCGGGTCCATTTTCTTGGTGGCGTAGCGCCATTGCAGTGTTTCGAGCAAATCGGACATGTAAATCCCTTTCATAATGAATAGTTCAGATTGGAAATGATAGCGGATTCAGCCATTTCAAGTGCAAAGGGCAAAAGAACTGTCGTTCGTACTCAAGTTAGCGCACTCGAGTACGGTTGTCTACAGGCCAACCATGGCAAGTTCCACGTCCGGGTAGCGCGCGCCTTGCACGCTCGCGGGCGCGATGGCGGCGCCGATGGCGGCCAGCTCGCTTTCGCTCAGGGTAATCCGCGCGGCGGCCACGTTCTCTTCCAGGTGCGCCAGGCTGCGGGCGCCGGGAATCGGCACGATGTCAGCGCCTTGCGCCAGCAGCCAGGCCAGGGCCAGCTGGGCGGCCGTGGCGCCGCGCGCCGCCGCCAGGCGCTGCAGTCCGGCAACCATGTGCGCGTTGGCCGCCATCGCCGGCGGCTGGAAGCGGGGCAGGCTGTGGCGGTAATCGTCCGGCGCCAGCACGGCGCTGGATGCGAGCCGCCCCGTCAGGAAGCCCCGGCCCAGCGGGCTGTAGGGTACCAAGCCGATGCCCAGTTCTCGGCAGGCGGGCAGCACTTCCGCTTCCACGTCGCGGCTCCACAGCGAGTATTCGGACTGCACGGCCGCAATCGGGTGCACGGCGTGGGCGCGGCGCAGGGTGGCGGCCGACACTTCCGACAGCCCCAGGTGGCGCACCTTGCCCGCCCGTACCAGCTCGGCCATGACGCCCACGACCTCTTCGATGGGCACGGCCGGGTCCACGCGGTGCTGGTACAGCAAGTCGATGCACTCGATGCCGAGCCGGGACAGCGAACCGTCCACGGCTTGCACGATGTGTTCGGGGCGGCTGTCGACACCGGCCATGCGCTCGACGCCTGTACCGTGCGGCAAGATCTTGAAGCCGAACTTGGTGGCGATGCTCACCTTGCCGCGCAGCTGTTTCAGGGCGCGGCCCACTAAGTCCTCGTTGGCATAGGGGCCGTACACTTCCGCCGTGTCGATCAGGGTCACGCCCAGCTCCACGGCGCGGTGCAGCACGCGCAGCGAGGTGGCCTCGTCCGCGCCGCCATAGGCAAAGCTCATGCCCATGCAGCCCAGGCCGATAGGGGCGACGCGCAAGCCGGAGTTGCCCAATGTTCTGTGTTCCATTGTCATTCCTTTTCAAAAGAGAGGCAATCAGTATGCTGGAAGGAACTGCGTGCGATAAGATCGCTAATCCTGCATGTATTACTGAATATGGCTCATGAATGATGACTGACCTGAATGAATTGACGGCCTTTGCCGCTGTCGCCCGCCTGCGCAGCTTTCGCAAGGCGGCGCTGGAACGGGGCGTGTCCGCCTCCGCCCTCAGCCACGCATTGCGCGCGCTGGAAGAGCGCCTGGGCGTGCGCCTGCTGAACCGCACCACGCGCAGCGTCACGCCGACGGAGGCGGGGCGGCAGCTGCTGGCGCGGCTGGGGCCGGCCATTCGCGAAATCGACGATGCCTTGCAGGACTTGAGCGCCTTGCAGGATGTTCCCGCAGGCACGCTGCGCCTGAACGTGCCCCGTCCGGCCGCGCGGCTGCTGCTCGCGCCCATGCTGGCCGGTTTTGTCGCGCGCTATCCACGCGTGCAGGTCGAGGTGGTCACCGATGACGGCATGATCGATATCGTGCGCGACGGTTTTGACGCGGGCATCCGCTTCGGCGAACAGGTGGCGGCCGACATGATCGCCGTGCCCGTGGGCGCGCCGCAGCCGTTCGTGGTGGTGGCGTCGCCCGTCTACCTGGCGGCGCATGGGGCGCCAGGCACGCCGCGCGACTTGCTGGCGCACGCCTGCATAGGCCGGCGCTTTCCCAGCGGGCGCCAGTATGCGTGGGAGTTCGGGCAGGATGGGGAAGCCGTCAGCATCGCCGTCGGCGGGCCGCTGGTGTTCGATGACGATGAACTGATGCTGCGCGCGGCCCGCGACGGGGCGGGACTGGCGTATGTGTACGAAGCCGACGCGCGCGCCGATATCGCGGCGGGGCGCCTGGCGTGCGTGCTGGAGCGCTGCCTGCCGCCGCCGTCCCGTTACTTCCTGTACTACCCCGGCCGGCGGCAGATGCCGGCCGTGCTGCGCGCCTTTGTCGACATGCTGCGCGCGCCGGCGATATAGTCAGCCGGCAGGCGGGGCCGCATGCTCGACCGGCCACTTGACGGTAAACACGCTGCCGCCCGCCTTGCCGCGCGTGCAGGCGGCGCTGCCGCCGTGCGCGCGCGCGATGGCTTCGACCACGGCCAGGCCCAGGCCGCTGCCCGCGTTCAGGTCGCCGCCGTCGCTGTCGCCGCGGCGGAACGCCTCGAACACGTGCGGCGCCAGTTCCTTGGAAATGCCGGGGCCCGCATCCTCGACGCTCAGGTAGTACTGGCCGGCCTGCACGCGGGTGCGCACGCGCAGCAGGCCCGGATGCGCATAGCGGCGCGCGTTGTCGAGCAGGGCCAGCACGATTTGCCGGATGCGCGCCGCGTCGCAGCAGACGGGATGGTCGGACAGGTGCAATTGCAGGGTAAAGCCGGCCGCTTCCATCTCCTGCGCCAGCAGGCGGCCCACTTCCTCGATTTCCAGGGTCAGGTCCGTCCACGCCATGCGCAGCTGCATGTGGCCGCTGTCGGCCAGGCTCAGGGTGCGCAAGTCCTCGATCAGGCGGCCCAGGTCCTCGACTTGCGCCAGCAGGCTGGAAAACGGCACTTCCTCGGGCTTGAAGACGCCGTCGACGACGCCTTGCAAGGTGCCGCGCAGGATCGTCACGGGCGTGCGCAATTCGTGCGCGATGGCCGCATTCCACGTTTCGCTTTCCTTGGCCGCCCGCTGCAGGCGCTCGGCCATGCTGTTGAAGTCGTCGACCAGCATGGCCGTCTCGCCCAGGCTGCGGTCGCCCGCGAAGGCGCGCGCGGACAGGTCGCCATGGGCCACGCGGCGCACGCTGTCCATCACGGAATTGATCGGCTTGAGGATGCGCGCAGCGAGCTTGATGGCGGAAAAGGCGGCCAGCCCCAGTCCGAAGACGGTGATGGCGAAGATCCACAGCCATTCGGCCGTCGTCGGCGACCAGTCGTCCGGGTCGGACAGCATGCCGGGATCGATCTTGAAGGCGATGGCGAAGAAGGTCCAGGAACCGATCCAGATGATCAGGATGCCGCTGACCATCAGCACGGACATCGACAGCACGATCTGCCGGTTCAAGCCCGTGAAGCGCATCAGAGCTCGCTTTCCAGGCGGTAGCCCACGCCGCGCAGGCTGGCCGGCATGTTCATCACCCCCGCTTCTTCCAGCTTCTTGCGCAGCTTGCTGACGTGGCTGTCCACCGTGCGTTCCATGGAATTGCTCTCGGGCATGCATGACTCCAGCAATTCCAGGCGGCTGCAGACGCGGCGCGGCGTGCGCGCCAGGTGGGCCAGCAGGCGGAACTCCGTCAAGGTCAGGCTCAAAGGCACGGGCGCGCCTTCGCGCAGCACGCTGGCCACATAGGTTTCCTGGTCGATCTCGATGGGGCCGCAGCGCAGGCGCTGGCCGCCGACGGGGTGGTGGCGCACGCGCGAGCGGCGCAGCACGGCCGCCACGCGCGCCACTACTTCGGCCGGATTGAAGGGCTTGATGATGTAGTCGTCGGCGCCCACGCGCAGGGCGGCCAGTTTGTCGGCATCCTGGTCGCGCGCCGTCAGCATGATAACGGGCGTCTCGCCGCGCCGCCGCACTTCGGCCAGCACGCCCCAGCCGTCGATACGCGGCATCTGCACGTCGAGCAGCAGCAGGTCCGGCGCCAGCGCCAGATGCTGTTGCAGCGCTTCCTGGCCGTCGTGCGCGAAGGCCGTGCGGTAGCCGTCGCGCTCGAGATAACCGGCGAGGATGCGGGCGATTTGCGGTTCATCTTCGGCGATCAGGACGAGGGCGGAAGGGGGCGTGGTGGCAAGAAACGAGGGCTGGCTGGCGCTGTGATGATAGTTCATGCAAATAGTCTAGCATTCTTCGCGCTCTCCATCGAATCTCCACATTTCTTTGACGGAACATCCACGCAGGACTTTTATGCTGCGCCTATCTGTCGACCGGACCGCCGGTTGGGATCCGCCATAGAGAAAAGTCATGCCAGTAAAGTACCCCACCAGGAAAAACATGTTGATCGCCGCGGCACTGTTCAGCCTTGCCGCCTGTTCCAAACCCGCGCCGGAAGAAGGCGCGGCGCCGCCCGCCGCCGTCACTGTGCTGAAGCTGCACGCCGCGCCCGTGGTGCTCAGCGACGAATTGCCGGGCAGGGTGGCGGCCTTCCGCACGGCCGACATCCGCCCGCAGGTGGGCGGCATCGTGCTGCGCCGCCAGTTCGAGCAGGGCGCCGACGTGACAGCGGGGCAGAAGCTGTTCCAGCTGAACCCGGCGCCGTTCCAGGCGGAAGTCGATTCGGCCGCCGCCGCCCTGCAGCACGCGGTGGCCACGGCAAAGCGCGCCAGCAGCCAGGCCGACCGTTTGAAACCGCTGGTGGACGCGGACGCCATCAGCCGCCAGGCGTATGACGACGCCGTGGCCCAGCGCGAGCAAGCCGTGGCCACCGTGGCGCAGGCGCGCGCGACCCTGGCGCGCCGCCGCCTGGACCTGGCCTTTGCCAGCATCGAGGCGCCGATTGCCGGGCGCATCGGCTCCGAACTGGTGACCGAAGGCGCGCTGGTGGGCGTGGCGGACGCGGCGCCCATGGCGCGCATCCAGCAGATCGACAAGGTGTATGTCGACGTGCGCCAGCCGGCCGCCGCGCTGGCCGCGCTGCGGGCCTCGGATTCGGACAGCACGGGCGGCGCCGACAAGCTGCCCGTGACCATTTTAGGCGCCGACGGCCAGCCGCATCCCGTCACGGGGCGCATCCTGTTCTCGGGCATCAGCGTCGATGCGGGCACGGGCGACGCCGTCATCCGCGTGCTGGTCGACAATCCGCAGCGCCAGCTCTTGCCGGGCATGTTCGTGCGCGCCCGCATCGCCCGCGCCGTGCAGGCCAATGGCGTGCTGCTGCCGCAGCAAGCCGTCTTGCGCAGCAGCGGCGGCCAGGCGCAGGCCTGGGTGCTCGATGGCACGAATAAAGCAAGTCTTAAACCCATCAGCGTGGGCGACGTGGTGGAGCACCAGTACGTGGTCAACGGCGGCCTGGCGGCGGGCGAAACCGTCGTCATCGAAGGCCAGGAACGCCTGCAGCCAGGCGCCACCGTCGCACCGCAGCCATGGAAGCCGGCCGTCGTGGCCACGGCGGCTGCCGCCAAGGCGCGTTGATGCGCCATTTGAATCCAATGAAAGTCTAACGACATGCCTCAATTTTTCATCAACCGCCCCGTCTTTGCGTGGGTGGTGGCGGTCTTCATCGTCCTGTTCGGACTGATCGCCATACCGCAATTGCCGATTGCGCGCTTTCCTTCCGTGGCGCCGCCCAGCGTCAGCATCAGCGCCAGCTACCCTGGCGCCACGCCGCAAACCATGAACGATTCCGTGGTGGGCTTGATCGAACGCGAATTGTCGGGCGTCAAGCACCTGCTGTATTTCGAGTCGTCCACCGATACCTCGGGTTCGGCCTCGATCACCGTCACCTTCCAGCCGGGCACGGACCCGGAAATGGCCCAGGTGGACGTGCAGAACCGCCTGAAAGCCATCGAGCCGCGCCTGCCGCAAGCCGTGCGGCAAAACGGCTTGACGGTGGAGTCGGCATCGTCCGGCTTCCTGATGATCGTCAGCCTGATTTCCGAAAACGGCCAGCATGACGAAGTGGCGCTGGGCGACTACCTGGCGCGCAACGTGACGGAAGAACTGCGCCGCATTCCCGGCGTGGGCAAGGTGCAGTTGTTCGGCTCCGAGCGGGCCATGCGCATCTGGGTCGATCCGGCCAAGCTGGTGTCGTACAACATCGCCATGGGCGAACTGACGGCCGCCATCGCGCAGCAAAATGCGCAGATCGCCCCGGGCCGCCTGGGCGATTCGCCCGCCGTGCATGGCCAGCGCGTGACGATTCCGCTGACGGTGCAGGGCCAGCTGCAAACCCCGGCCGAATTTGCCGCCATCGTGCTGCGCGCGAACGCGGACGGCTCGAAAGTGACCATCGGCGACGTGGCGAAAGTGGCGCTGGGCGCGCAAAGCTTCAATTTCAGCATCCGCGAAAACGGGCAAGCCGCGTCGGGCGCGGCCGTCATGCTGTCGCCGGGCGCCAACGCCGTGCAGACGGCCGCCGCCGTGCGCGCGCGCATGGCCGAACTGGCGCACACCATGCCGGCCGGGATCAAGTATTCGGTGCCGTTCGACACGGCGCCGTTCGTGAAGATCTCGATCGAGAAGGTCATCGTCACGCTGTTGGAGGCGATGGTGCTGGTCTTCCTCGTCATGTACCTGTTCCTGCAAAAGATACGCTACACCCTGATTCCCGCCATCGTCGCGCCGATCGCCCTGATGGGGACGTTTACGGTGATGCTGCTGGCCGGCTATTCCGTCAACGTGCTGACCATGTTCGGCATGGTGCTGGCCATCGGCATCATCGTCGATGACGCCATCGTCGTGGTGGAAGCCGTCGAGCGCCTGATGGCCACCGAGGGCCTGTCGCCGAAGGAAGCGACGTCGAAAGCCATGCGCGAAATTACTGGTGCGGTCGTCGGCATCACCTTGGTGCTGACGGCCGTGTTCATCCCGATGGCGCTGGCCAGCGGTTCCGTGGGCGCCATCTACCGCCAGTTCACCCTGGCGATGGCCGTGTCGATCCTGTTCTCGGCGTTCCTGGCCTTGAGCCTGACGCCGGCCCTGTGCGCCACCATGCTCAAACCCATCGGCCCGCACGACCACGATAAAAAAGGGTTTTTCCTGTGGTTCGACCGCCAGTTTGACCGCATGACGGCGCGCTATGAAAAAGGCGTGGTGGCGATGCTCAAACGCGCCGGCCGCTCGATGGTGCTGTACGGCGCCATTGTCGCGGCGCTGGGCGTGGCCTTCATGCAGCTGCCGTCGGCCTTCCTGCCGGAAGAAGACCAGGGCTATTTCATCACCTCGATCCAGCTGCCGTCCGACGCCACCATGGAGCGCACGCTCGATGTCGTCAAATTGTACGAGCAGCATGTGGCGACGCGGCCCGGCATCGAAGTGAACCAGTCCATCCTCGGCTTCAGCTTTTCCGGCGCGGGGCCGAATGCGGGCCTGGCCTTCACCATGCTGAAGGACTGGAAGGAGCGCAACGGCGCCACGGCGCAGGAAGAGGTGGCGCTGGCGCAGGCGGCCATGTCGCAGGCGAAGGAGGGCGTGATCATGAGCCTGATGCCGCCCGCCATCGATGAACTGGGCAACTCGTCCGGCTTTTCCATGCGCCTGCAAGACCGCGCCAGCCAGGGCATCGCTGCCCTGCAGGCGGCGCAGAACCAGCTGCTGGGACTGGCGGCGCAAAGCGCCAAGGTGGCGGGCGTGTATCCGGACGGCTTGCCGCCCGGCGCCAGCGTGCGCCTCGATATCGACCGCACCAAGGCCGAAGCGCTGGGCGTATCGTTTACGGCGATTGCCGACATGCTGACGGCGGCCATGGGGTCGACCTATGTCAACGATTTCCCGAATGCGGGCCGCATGCAGCAAGTGATCATCCAGGCCGATGCGCCGTCGCGCATGCAGTTGAATAATGTGCTGGCCTTGCGCATCCGCAATAACGCGGGCGGCATGGTGGCCTTGGGCGAGCTGGTGCGTCCCGTGTGGAGCGAGTCGCCGCTGCAGCTCGTGCGCTACCAGGGTTATCCGGCGGCGCGCATTTCGGGCAGCGCCGCGCCCGGCGTATCGAGCGGCGACGCCATGCTGGAAATGGAGCGCCTGGTGAAACAGCTGCCGCCCGGCTTCGCGCTGGCGTGGACGGGGCAGTCGCTGCAGGAGAAGGAATCGGCGTCGCAGGCGCCCATGCTGATGGCGCTGTCGATGCTTGTGGTCTTCCTCGTGCTGGCGGCCCTGTATGAAAGCTGGTCGATTCCCGTCTCGGTGATGCTGGTGGTGCCGCTGGGCTTGCTGGGCGCCGTGCTGGCCGTGATGTTGCGCGGCATGCCGAACGATGTGTTCTTCAAGGTGGGCATGATCACGATCATTGGTCTTTCCGCGAAGAACGCCATCCTGATCGTCGAATATGCGCGTCAGCTGCAGGCGCAAGGGCGTGGGCTGGTCGAGGCGACGGTGGAAGCGGCACGCTTGCGCCTGCGTCCGATCCTGATGACGTCCCTGGCGTTCGCGCTGGGCGTGGTGCCGCTGATGCTGGCCACGGGCGCCAGCGCCGAGACGCAGCACGCGATCGGCACGGGCGTGTTCGGCGGCATGATCACCGCCACCGTGCTGGCCGTGTTTTTCGTGCCCGTGTTCTTTGTCGTGGTGCTGGGCGCCGTCGACAGGATGGGCAGGTACTTCAACAAACGCAGTGATCGCATCGCCGTCAAGGCGGTGGAAGGAGAGTTGTAATGCGTGTATTTTTTCTTACGCCCCTGGCCGCGCTGGCCTTGTCGGCGTGTTCCCTGACGCCGCCGCTGGTCAAGCCGGCGGCGCCGATACCGGCCAGCTATGCAGAGATTGCCGCGCCAGCCACGGCCGGCACGGCGGCCGGCCTGGGCTGGCGCCAGATGCTGCTCGATGCGCGCCTGCAGCGCCTCGTCGATATCGCACTGGAAAACAACCGCGACCTGCGCGTGGCGTCGCTCAACGTGGAAGCCGTGCGGGCCCAGTACCAGATCCAGGATGCGGGCCGCTATCCTGCCGTCGGCGCCAATGCGGGCGGCGTGCGTCAGCGCGGCGCCGATGCCAAGGTTCAAAACACGTTCACGGCCGGCATCGCCATGAGCGCGTTCGAGATCGATCTGTTCGGCCGCCTGCGTTCGCTGTCGGATGCCGCGTTTGCCCGCTACCTGGCCACGCAGCAGGGCCAGCGCGCCGCGCATATGGCCCTGATCGGCGCCGTGGCCGACGCCTATCTGGAGCAGCGTCTGGCCGAGGAACAGCTGGCGCTGGCCCGGCAAACCCTGTTTGACTGGCGCCAGGCGCTGGTCCTGACGCAGCGCCTGCACGGCGCGCAGCAGGGCAGCGGCCTGGACGTGGCGCAAGCGCAAGGGCAGGCGGCGACGGCGGAAGCGGACGTACAGGCGCGCGAACGGGCCAGTCTACTTTCGCGCAACAACCTGGAATTGCTGCTCGGTGCGCCGCTGCCAACGGACTTGCCTGCCGGCCGGCCGCTCGCTGGCCAGCCCGTGCTGACGCAGCTGCCGCCCGGCCTGCCGTCGGACTTGCTGGGGCGCCGGCCCGACATCCTGCAGGCCGAGTACGCGCTGGTGGCGGCGAATGCGGAAATCGGCGCCGCCCGCGCCGCCTTCTTCCCGCGCCTGTCGCTGACGGCGCAGCTGGGCCTGGCCAGCCCGGAGCTCGGCGACCTGTTCCGCGGCAGCGCGCGCAGCTGGTCGTTCGCGCCGCAAGTGACGCAGCCGCTGTTCCAGGGCGGCCAGCTGCGCGCGGAACTGCAACTGTCGCGCCTGCGCAAGGACGTGGCCGTGCTGCAGTACGAACAGGCGATCCAGGCGGCGTTCCGCGAGGTGCGCGACGGCCTGGCTGGCAGCGCCACGTATGCGCAGCAGATCGAAGCCCAGCAGCGCGTGGCGGCCGCCGCCGAACAGCGGCGCAAGCTGTCGGCCTTGCGCTATGGCGCGGGCCAGGACAGCCGCCTGGAATTGCTCGACGCGCAGCGCCAGTCGTATGCGGCCCAGCAAGCCCTGCTCGACACGCGGCGCGACCAGTTCAAGTCGGCCGTGGCGCTGTACAAGGCGCTGGGGGGCGGGCTGGAGGAGTAGGGGCTATGCGCGCTTTGGCGACGGCGCAAGGGCCAGCGACCACGATCCCCTGCCCGGACGCAGGGCATAGACGACCAGGGTGCCGTCGCCGCTGGAGTCGGCCAGCACGGCCGCCACGCCGTGAGCGGGATCGCCGGACAGGGCGCGCACGTCGAAGCTGGGCATGACCAGGCGGCCCCATCTCGGCTGGGCGCCCATCTCCAGTATGAACAATTGTTCTTCGCCGTAAGCGATGAAGCCATCCTGAAAATTCCCTGTCACCATCTCGAAGGCGAGCGGTGGCGCCGGCAGCGCCGTCCAGGCGGTACAGGCGGTACAGGCGACGGCCAGCAGCAGGTAGCCCTCCAGGGGGCGCCCGCCAGGCCGGCGATGCCCGTGCCGGCGGGCGGCAAGGCGACGTCCTTCCAGCGCGCCTTCTGCTGGCCCAGGACGGAGAGATAGCGGATGGCCGTGCCATGGGCCACCGTGACGAAGCCCGCGCCGTCGCCGCGCAGGCAGGCAAACGCAGTTTCGCCGGGCACGAAGCGGCGGCCTGCGGGGACGCCATCCACGCCGACCATGTTCCGACCTGGCCCAGGCTGCGCACCGCGCCATCGTCGCCCAGCAGCACGATGCCGGTTGCGGGGTTGCCGGCGATGCGGATGTAGTTGCTCATGCGGGTTTCCTCGTGGAAGTATCGGTCTGGTACGGGGCTACCATGTCACATGCAAGGGCTGGGGCATCCATGGATGGAGGATGATGGTCAGGGACCATGGCAGCTGGCGCATCAGCACATCGACCGTCCTGCGCTGCACGGCCAGGGTGGCGTCTGCGTCGCGCCATTGCAGCCGGCCTTCGCGCTGCAGGAAGGTTGCGCGCAAGGCCGTGATCGAGACAGCGCCAATGGCGGGCCAGTTGACGATGACGGCATGCAGCAGCTGGTCGCATAGCGCCAGTTCGTCCTGGCCAAGGTCGACGGCCGCGGCGGGGAAGTCCAGGGGCAGGCCGCACAGCAGCTTGTTCAGCGACAGTGCCTGCTCTTGCTCCTGTTGCGGCGCGTCGCTGCTGCCATCGACCAGGTATTGCAGCAAGCGCACGGCGCGCGCGCCGTGTTCGCCGCGCAGCTGCGGCCTGCCATCGCCGCCAGTGGTGAGCAGGTCCAGTCGCTGGAACATTGGCGGCAGGAAGGGGTGGAGCAGCGCCAGCCCGGCGTTGCCGATGCAGGCGATGTCAGGAGAAGGTGCCGCGTCGTTCATGGGCTTATCCGGTAAAGGACGAAATCGGCCGGTTGCGCGCCAGGCTCCAGCCCGTCGCCTGCTGGGCGCCCGGCTGGCCGTCCGCCTGCTGCACGCTGTGCGTCCAGAGGATTTCCGTGAAGTTCAGCTTGAACTGCTCGGTCGGCATGTCGTCGGGATGGGTTTGCAGCTGGATTTCGCTGATCAGGGCGTCGCGCAGGGCAATGGTGATGAGGTTGACCGCCTTGCCGCCCGTATTGCGGGCGATGTACAGCCTGGTCGGCTGGGCCGCGCCCGAGCCCAGCGGCTTCGCCAGCAGGCACAGCTCGTACAGCTTGACCGAGGTCGCATCGACATATTTGACGCAGGTAAATTCCGTGATCACGGGCCGCCCGGACGTGCGCGCCGAATTGCTGACGTCCGTCGTCACCTGCTGTTTCATACCCTGGTGCAGCGAGACCAGCTCGATGCACGGGCCCAGGTCCTGCAGGGCGCCGGCATCGCGCCAGATGGCGTCGATGCCGGCGCTGCCACCGTCCGGCGTCTTGCCGAACACGAGTTCCCCGTTGCCGGGTTCCAGCAAGATCAAATCCATGGTTGTCGCTCCTGTCATCGGGAAAACGGCGTGGTGCCTTCCTATAGCCGGCCACGTAGCGGATGCGGCTTTGTCCAGCCCGCTTCGCCATGGTTGTCGACAAAGCACACTGTCAGCTGTGCCATGCCCTGCGACGTGAAGTACGCGTGGACATTGGCGCTCTGGCGTTCGCGCGTGATGAACCACAGGGCGTCGCCGTGCGCCAGGCCCCGGCTGCCCACCCGGTGCACGAGCAGGTCGGCGCTGCCGCGCTCCACCAGGGCCACGCGTACGCGCGCCTCGCCCATTGTTGCTGTCTGATATACGGTTGCCACCGGCGCCTCCTTTTTGACAAGCAGTGTTGCCGTGGGACTATACACCGGATTAGTTACCTAAAGATAATGCCAGGACCGGATGGCGCGAGTATTTTTTCCGTTTGCATGCCTGTGACATGGTTTTGCATTCATTCAACAATTCCAGTATTATGGAATTATTTTTGACATTGACAGGCTGCGGCGCATGGTGCCCGCGTCGCCGCATCGAACGGAACCTCGCCGCATGCTGACCGCTTTCCTCATCTTCCTCGCCACCCTGACCCTGGTCATCTGGCAGCCGCGCGGCCTGGGCATTGGCTGGAGCGCCGTCATCGGCGCCGGCGTCGCCCTGCTGGCCGGCGTGATCCACTGGGGCGACATCCCTGTCGTCTGGCATATCGTGTGGAACGCCACCGGCACGTTTATTGCCGTCATCATCATCAGCCTGCTGCTGGACGCGGCCGGCTTCTTCGAATGGGCCGCCTTGCACGTGGCGCGCTGGGGCGGCGGCAGCGGTACCAAACTGTTCGTGCTGCTGGTCTTGCTGGGCGCGCTGGTGTCCGCCGTGTTCGCCAACGATGGCGCCGCGCTGATCCTGACGCCCATCGTCATCGCCATGCTGCGGGCATTGAAGTTTTCCGCCAAAGCCACCCTGGCCTACGTGATGGCGGCCGGTTTCATCGCCGACACGGCCAGCCTGCCGCTGGTGGTGTCGAACCTGGTCAATATCGTCTCGGCCGATTTCTTCAAGATCGGTTTTGCCGAGTACGCTTCCGTGATGGCGCCCGTCAACGTCGTCGCCGTGCTGGCGACGTTGGGCGCCTTGCTGCTCTTTTTCCGCCAGGATATCCCGCGCGACTACGATGCCTCGCAGCTGAAACGCCCGGACGCCGCCATCCGCGACTTGCCCACCTTCCGCGCCGGCTGGCTGGTGCTGGCGCTGCTGCTGGTGGGCTTTTTCTCGCAGGAAGCCCTGGGCGTGCCCATCAGCCTGATCGCCGCCGTGGGCGCCGCATTGCTGCTGGGCGTGGCGGGCAAGGGGCACGTGATTTCCACGCGCCACGTGCTGCGTCATGCGCCATGGCAGATCGTCGTCTTTTCTCTGGGCATGTATTTGGTCGTGTATGGCTTGCGCAATGCAGGCTTGACGGCTTACCTGACGGGCATGCTGAACTACTGTGCCCAGTACGGCGTGTGGGGCGCGGCCATGGGCACGGGCGTGTTGACGGCCTTATTGTCGTCCGTGATGAACAACCTGCCGACGGTGCTGGTGGGCGCGCTGGCCATCGACCCGACGACGGCGCAGGGCGCCGTGCGCGAAGCGATGATTTACGCCAACGTCATCGGCAGCGACCTGGGCCCGAAGATCACGCCCATCGGCAGCCTGGCCACCTTGCTGTGGCTGCACGTGCTCGACAGCAAGAATATCCACATTTCCTGGGGTTACTATTTCCGCGTCGGCATCGTGCTGACCGTTCCCGTGCTGCTGCTGACGCTGGCGGCGCTGGCGCTGCGCCTGTCCTGAGTTCCGTGTATGGTGTGATTGTGAGCAACTTTATACTGGGAAACGATGAAACTATTGCTCGTGGGCGCTACCGGTCTCGTCGGCCGTGAAGTGCTGCGCCTGGCGCTCGCCGATGCGCGCGTCAGCACGGTGGTGGCGCCCGTGCGCAAGGCCTTGCCGCCCCATCCGAAGCTGTCCGCGCCGCTCGTCGATTTCGACCACTTGCCGGCGGATGCGCCCTGGTGGCAGATGGACGCCGTCATCTGCACCCTGGGTACGACCATGAAGGCGGCCGGCACGCGGCAGGCGTTCCGGCGCGTCGACCACGATTATCCGCTGGCCGTGGCGCGCCTGGCGCTGGCGGCCGGTGCGCGCGCGTACGCGCTCAATTCCGCCGCCGGCGCCAACGCCGGCTCGCGCTTTTTCTACAACCGCGTCAAGGGGGAGCTGGAACGCGACCTGGCGCAGCTGGGTTTTGCGTCGCTGACCTATGTGCGCCCGGGCCTGATCGGCGGCGAGCGCGACGTGGCGCGCGCGGGCGAGGGCGCCGCCTTGCGCCTGCTGCGCGTGCTGGGTCCCGCGCTGCCGCGCCGCTGGCGCATCAACCCCGCAGCGCGCATCGCCGGCGCCCTGCTGGAAGCGGCGCTGGCCGCCGCACCGGGCGTGCATATCGTCGGTTCGGAACAGCTGGCCTGAGTGCACAGCCCTTATAATTGGCGTTCATGTTCTTTTGAGTACAGAAAATGCAAACAGTACGTCCTTACCGCGCCAGCGACCGCGACGCTTGCCTGGCTCTTTTCGACGGCAACACGCCGCGCTTTTTCGACCCGTCCGAGCGTGCGGCCTTCGTTGCCTGGCTGGAAGAGTCAACGCAGCCGTATCTGGTGATCGAACGTGCGGTCGAGGGAACAACGCGCATCGTCGCCTGCGGCGGCCATGCCATCGAGGCGGACGGCTCAACCGCCAGCCTGTGCTGGGGCATGGTGGCGCAGGACGCGCACGGCCAGGGACTGGGCCGCACGCTGACGCAGGCGCGCCTCGATGCGATACGCGCCGTGCCGCAAGTGGTCAAGGTGGGCATGAACACCAGCCAGCACACGCAGGGCTTTTATGCGCGCTTCGGCTTCGTGCCGGTGAAGGTGACGCCGGATGGCTTCGGGCCCGGCATCGACCAGTGGGACATGGTGTTGCAACTCCCGGCGTAGCCATTGCAGGCAGCCATGGCGTCAAGCGGCGCTCAGCTATTGATTGAAATGCTGACCGTCATCGCCTACCATCGTTGGACGTTTCAACTAGGAAAGATTCCCATGCACCCTGCGTTCTTGTCTGATTTTGCACCGCACAGCTTTGCCAGGCACGGAGGGCGGCATGGCTGATGGCAACCACCCGCCTGCGCCGCTCGTCATTGTCGCCAGCAACGGCACCGGCGGCGACATGCAACCGTTTATCGCGCTGGCGCAGGGCTTGCGGCAACGGGGGCGGCGCGTGCTGCTGCTGGTGCCGGCCTGGCAGGAAGCGGCGGCGCTGGCCTCTGGGCTGCCGTATCGCACCTTCGGCAGTGCGGCGGAGGGCCAGGCCATGCTGGGCGACCCGGGCCTGTGGGATGAGCGCAAAGGCTGGGGCGTGGTGTGGCGCGGCCTCGTGCCGCACCTGGGCGCCGTGCGCGACGTGGTGCAAGGCTTGCCGGACGGTGAGGAGTGCGTGGTGCTGTGCCATCCTTTCCTCGTGCCGATGGCCGCCCTGGCGCGCTCGGCACGCCCGGACCTGCGCATCGTCGCGGCCTATCTGGCGCCATCGAACCTGTGCAGCAGCCATGATTTCCTGGCGGCCGGCTCGCTGCGCATTCCCGCGTGGGTGCCGCTCGCTTGGCGCCAGGCCCTGTGGCGGCTGATCCACCGCAGCATGGTCGACCCGGCGCTGCTGCCCGGCCTGAACGGCGCGCGCGCGCAGCACGGACTGCCGCCCGAAGCGCATTTTTTTGCGCACATGCTGGCCGCGCCGGATGCCTCGCTGGGGCTGTTTCCCGCCTGGTTCGCCGCCCCGCAGGCGGACTGGCCGCCGCACTTCGTGCAAGCCGCTTTCCCCTGCGCCGCCCCGCATGGCGTCGCGGCGCTGCCGCCGGAGCTGGAACGCTTTCTGGACGAGGGCGAGCCGCCCATCGTCTTTACGCCCGGTACCGGTCACCAGCACGCGCAGCGCTATTTCAGCATCGCCCTGGACGTGTTGCGGCGGCTGGGACGGCGCGGCCTGTTCCTCACGTCCCATGCGGCGCAGGTGCCGCAGCACTTGCCCCCCAGCGTCATGTGGCAGGCGTACGTGCCGTTTGCGGCGCTGCTGCCGCGCGTGGCGGCCGTGGTGCACCATGGCGGCATCGGCACCAGCGCGGACGCCTTCCGCGCGGGCATCCCGCAACTGATCGTGCCGTTCGCGTACGACCAGTTCGACAACGGCTGGAGGATCAAGCGGCTCGGCGTGGGGGATGTCTTGCTGGCCAGGCGTTTGTCGGCCGGGCGCATGCGGCGGCAGCTGGCGCGCCTGCTGGCCGCGCCCGCCGTCCAACTGGCGTGCGGCGAGGTGGCCCGCCGGATGGGGCAGGGGCCGCAGTCAGCGCACTTGCTCGATCAGGTCGAAGCGACGCTGGCCGCCTGGACTGCCTAGGGCGTATCGTCGAGGGCGATGACGCGGTCGTTCGCGCCAGGAATACAGCCGTCGGCGACCGGTTCCCAGCCCCGGTGCACCACCACCTGCCTGCCGTCGTGGCAGATTTCCACGCGCTCGCTGGCGGGCAGGCGCTGGCGCGCGAACGCTTCCAGGCTGGCCGGCAGGCTCACTGCCAGCCGCATCGTGCCGATGGCTTCGGGCGGATGGTCGTCCATGTGCACGAGGGGCACGAAGATGGATCCCAGCATCAGCCAGCGGGCGCCCACGTCGACGGGGGCGGGCGCATATTGGGCGGCGCGCAGCCAGTCCTGGGCGCGCGCGCGCAAGTCGCCGCCCGCGGCCAGTTCACCCCAGGCGGCGGCCAGCATTTCCGCCACCCACTGATTGCAGTTCTGGTATTTCAAATTGAAGGCGTACGCATTGGCACTGTAGCGGCCCGCCAGCAGCTCTTGCACGCGCACGGGATCGAGCAGGGCGCGGCGCAGGGGCGGCACGGTTGCCGCCGGCAGTTTCACCAGCGAGATGTAGCCGAGCGCAGGATTGGCCGTGCCCATGGCGAAACCGGCCGTGCCCTGGTCGAAGATGCGCGGACGGCCTTCGTCGCAGGCGTAGTACAGCTGGCGCGCGGACCAGCCGCTGTCGTTGTCGTGGCGCCAGGCCAGCGCCGCGTGCGAATAGCGGATGCCGAAGCGGGCCAGGTCCAGGCCGGAGCGGCTGATGAGGGCCACGCTGCCTTCGCTGGCGGCCAGTTCCTCGCGCACGACGGCGGCAAAGCGCAGCAGCCGGTCCTGTTCCGTCGCCGTGAGTTCCTGCGCGCGGTCGCAAAAGCGCGACGAGGCGAGCGACGTGCCTGCCTGGGCGGCGCCAGCGCTGAAGACGGCGCAAACGCCCAGCAGCAGTGCCGGGCGGTGCAGGAGAAAACGGATCAAAGGCTGACGGGACGCGTGGCCAGTTCGCCGTACCAGTCGTCGGCCAGCACGAGGAAGAAGGCGGCGCGCGTGTCGTTGCGCGAGAATTCGATGCCGTAGGCGCGGTTTTGCGCATGCACCACGTCGCCCTGCGCCAGCTGCTGCTTGTCGAGCGCCGCCTGCGGCAAGTCCAGCACCAGCGGCGCGGCCGTGGCCTCGGCCTGCATGGTCAGACGCGTCATGCCGTCGCGGCCCGGCACGGCGGCCACGTCGATGATGCGGTAGGGGCCATTGGCCACCTTGTTGTCGCGCGAGGAGCTGTTGCTCGAACCGTTGAGCGAATCGGAAATGCTGCCGCTCGACTGGGAGCCGGCGCTGGAGGCCGAGGAAACGAAGCTGTCGGCGTTGGCGTTGCACGCCATGGTCAGAGCTGCGGCCAGGCCGAGCATGCGTAGGGAGGTAGTCAAGGCAGTTTTCCAGTGCACATCAATGAAAGCGGGCCGGGTCCGTCCGGGCCTGCGCCATCATAGCAGATCGGCCGTCAGCTAAGCAGCACCTTGATCAGGGCCTTCGCTTCGGCCGACGGCTGCGTGCGCAGCGCCTGCAGCACGGGATCGTGGTCCAGGTAGGCCTGCAGCGGCGCGCTGACGGTGACGTAGGCCTGCGGCAGCGGCGAAGGAATCGGCGCCAGCGCCTTGGCCAGCAGCAGGGTGTCGCGCAAGCCTTCGGGCGGCAACATGATGGTCGAGCCGGGCAAGGCGTTGACGGCATCGGCCACCGACAGCGGCACGCCCAGCTGGCGCATCAGCGCGCGGCCGATCACTTCCAGGGTGGAGGCCATCTGCGTTTCCAGTTCGGCGTACAGACCCGGGGTCTTGTCGGCCTGGGCCAGCAAGTAAAAGCCGGCTACTTCATGCACGATACCGGCGAACAGCGCCGTATCGGCATCCGTCTGCGTGACGGCGCCTGCCAGCGCATGCGCCAGCGCCGCCACATGCACGGTGTGCGCCCACAGCTGGGTGGCGCGGGCGCGCAAGGCTTCGTCGCGGATGCCCGCGTTCAACTGGCGGATGACGGCCGCCGTCGCCAGCGCATACAGGTTGCGGTGGCCCAGCCGCTCAACGGCGGCGCGCACGCTGGTGATGGCGGGCGCCTGGCCGGACGCGAACATGGCCGAATTGGCCAGCGCCACGGCGCGCGCCGACAAGGTCGGTTCGCACAGCAGCAGCCGGCTGATATCGGCCGAGTGGCAATCCGGGTTGGCCAGTTCCTTTTGCAGGAGCAGGGCCGTATTGATGCTGGTGGGAAAGGCCAGGGTTTCCGTTTCGGCGCTGGCCAAAAGCTGTGCCAGGCTGCTGAGCGTGTTGACGTGCATGGATAGGGGAGCGAATAGTAGCGATGCCCCATATTATCAGGCAATCCGGCCCGCGGGGCGTCCGCCTGCCTTTCTTGCGAAACAGGCCGTGCATCGGCTCATTCATCAGCCCAGCTTATAGGCCTTAGCGGGTTTGCGCCGCTAATCAGCGCGGGCCAGCGCTGTTAAGCTCGTATCTCGGGACAGGCGCCGCCGGCTGCCCGTGGGATCAATCATACCGGCAAGAAAGGAAATCACCGATGCACCGATACGCCGCGGCACTCTTGCCGCTTTGCCTGCCCGCCGGGGCCGTCTCCGCCGGGGCCGGCGTCATTTCCGCGCCGGCGGCCGTCACCGTCACACGCGCCGCCGCCATGGCCGCCATCACCGGCGACGCCGCCTATTTCACGGGCAAGGTCGACGTCGACGCCAGGTTCCTGCGGTTGGCGCCCGCCCGCGTGGGCGGCGCCACCGTTACCTTCGCGCCCGGCGCCCGCACGACCTGGCATACGCATCCGCTGGGCCAGACCCTGGTCGTCACGCAAGGCCGGGGCTGGGTGCAGCACTGGCAGGGACCGCTGCAGGCGCTGGCCGCGGGCGACGTGGCGTGAATACCGCCCGGCGTCAAGCACTGGCATGGCGCCACGGCCACATCCGCCATGCAGCATGTTGCCATTGCGGAAGAGCAAGATGGCACGGTGGTGACGTGGCTGGAACAGGTGGCCGATGACAGCTATCCGCGCTAAGGCGCCGGCCAGGCAGCTCAGGGCAGCAGCAGCGCATGCTGGCTGGCCGTATGGAAATCGCGCCAGACGCGGTTGATGGCGCTGTCTTCGCGGGCCGCGTACAGGCCGCAGTACGGATACAGGCCATCGACGGCCGCGCGGCACGCGGCCACGAGGGCCAGCGAACGGTCTTGCACGGCCTGCATGGCGTGCGCGTCGAGCGCCGCGCCGCCCGCCACCTGCGCCCAGCTGTCGTCCAGCACGGCGTAAAAACGCATGCGGGCGCCGGCGAACGCGTCTTGTCTGTCTTGCAGCGTGGCGGCCACTGCCGGTACCTCCAGCAGGGGCAAGCCGGCGCGCGCATGGCGGCGGTGGCGCATGCATTGCTCGGCCAATTCCATGAAATGCGCGGCCATGCCGGCCACGTTGGCGGCCAGTGTCGCGTAGGCGAGCGAATAAAACGGGTAGCGGTACAGGGGACCGTCGGCCGTCGCGGCGGCCGCATCGATGGTGAAACCGTGCTTCTTGGCGAGCCACTGGCCGTCGATGCGGTAGCTGTGCGAGGCGCTGGCGCGCATGCCGATGCTGTTCCACGAGGGCACCAGCTGCACCAGCGCAGCGGGCACGAGGAAGGCGCGGATGCGCGGCTGGCCTTGTTCGTCGAGCAGGGGCTGGCCATCGCGCCGCAGGCGGGCGTTCAGGGTGAAATGGGTCGCCATGGGCGCGCCGCTGGCGTAATCCCAGCTGCCCGTGATGCGGTAGCCGTCGCCTTCCTCGTCCGCGTAGCCGGTGGCCGCGCCGCTGCCGCCGAGGCAGGCGCGCGGCGTGCCGATGATGGCGCGCGCCATGTCGGGCGCCAGAAATCCCGCGAACCAGCCCGCGCCCGCGCACAGGGTCAGCACCCAGCCCATGCTGCCGTCAACGGCGGCCACGGCTTCTTCCAGGCGCACCACGTGCGGCAAGGGCAGCTCGGCGCCGCCCGCGCTGCGCGGCGCCAGCATCGTCAGCCAGCCGCGCCGGTGCAGCAAGGCTTGCTGGGCCGGGTGCAGGAAGCGGGCGGCGTCGGCCGCCGGCGCAAGGCGCGCGATGCGCCGCGCGTCGCGTGCGGAAAGGGTAGCAATGGTAGCGTGCGGCATGGGTAAAGTCCGGCAATGGCGAAGGCGGGCATTTTCGCACAGCGGGCACGGTTGCGACTAGGCGCTGCGGCGCCGGTACTCGTCCGGCGTCTCACCCGTCACCTTGCGGAACATGGCAATGAAGGCCGAGGAGCTGGCATACGCCAGGTCGAAGGCGATGCTTTCGACCGTCTGGTCCGCTTCCAGCATGGCCATGGCCTTGATGACGCGCAGGCGCGCGCGCCATTGGGCAAAGCTCATGCCCAGGTCGCGCTGGCAGCGGCGCATCAGCGTGCGCTCGGTGGTGTTGACGGCTTGCGCCAGCGCGGCCAGCGGGCGGTGGTCGCCGGGGGTGCTGTCGAGCATCGCCAGTACCTTGCCCAGCATGGGGTCATCCGAGCTGGGCAGGTAGCTGCCCACGGGCGTGGCGCGGGCCAGCTGGTCCAGCAAGACATGCAAGAGGCGCTCTTCATGGATGGTCTGCGGCAAGCCGGGCGGGTGCGCGCGCAAGTGCTCGTGCATGGCGCGCACGAACGGCGTGACGGCCAGCGCGCACGGCGCGGCGGGCAGCTCCCGACACAGTGCTTCGCTCACATATAGCGAGCTGTGGAAGGCGGGATGGCGGTTTTGCCCCGTGTGCATCACGCGCGGCGGCAGCCAGATGCCGTACTGGGGCGGCACCAGGTAGTGTTTTCCTGCCACCAGCACCTCTACTACGCCACCCAGCGCATAGACGAATTCACCCCAGGAATGGCTGTGGCTGGGATACATGGCCGCAGCGGGCATGGCGGCGCTGCGAAAGCAGATGGGGGCGGGCAGCACGCCGCTGTAGGGCGCCGTCAGCAAGTGTCTGGTCGTTGACATGGGAATGTTCGCAGGTGGCGGTATTGCATGAGATGCTGTCGGTTTTTCACTATATCAAGAAAAGCTGCATCCTGCATACTAGCGTGCTGGCGTTTCCCCCCGTCCCCCTTGAGAAAGCAATCCACCATGACCCGACTTACCGACCCGCAATTCGCCGACCGAGTCCGCGCCAGTTTTGCGCTGCAAAACGCGATGACCCTGATCCAGGCCAGCCTGCCCGTGGTCAACCACGGCAGCACGGAAATCCACGTGCCGCACTGGAGCGGCATCGAGCAGCAGCACGGCTTCGTGCATGGCGGCGTGGTGGGCATGATCGCGGATTCGGCCGCAGGTTACGCGGCCATGAGCATGGTGCCGGAAGGCGCGTCCGTGCTGACGGTGGAATACAAGATGAATTTGCTGGCGCCCGCCGACGGCGAGAAATTGATTGCACGCGGCAAGGTGGTGCGGCCCGGCCGCACGCTGATCGTCACGCAAGCCGAAGTGTTTGCCGTCAAGGATGGCCAGGAAATCCTGTGTGCACTGATGCAGCAGACCATCATGGTGATGCACGGCAAGTCCGAGAAAACTTAACTTAACGAAATGAAATGAAGACCATGCCCACCCCGGACCACACTGAACATTTGCCGCGGAGCAAACCGTTGACGGTACCAGCCTTGCTGGGCATGCGCGATGCGGGGAAAAAGATTGCCGCCCTGACTTGCTATGACGCCAGTTTCGCCACCCTGATGAATGCCTGTGGCGTGGAACTGCTGCTGGTCGGCGATTCGCTGGGCAATGTGGTGCAAGGGCAGGGTACGACCTTGCCCGTCAGCGTGGCCGACATCGCCTACCACACGGCCAGCGTGGCGCGCGGCAACCGTACGGCCGTGCTGGCGGCCGACATGCCGTTCGGCAGCTATGCCACGCCGCAAGCGGCGTATGACAACGCCGTCCAGCTGATGCGGGCGGGCGCGCACATAGTCAAGCTGGAAGGGGGCGGCTGGCTGTGCGAAACCGTGCGCTTTCTCACCGAGCGGGGTATCCCCGTGTTCGCCCATCTGGGCTTGACGCCGCAGTCCGTGCACCAATTGGGCGGCTTCAAGGTGCAGGGCAAGACGCCGCAAAGCGCGGCCTTGTTGAAAGCCGATGCGCATGCCCTGCAGGCGGCAGGCGCGTCGCTGTTGCTGCTCGAAGCCATACCGGCCGCGTTGGGCCGGGAAGTGTCGGCACTGCTGGCCATTCCCACCATCGGCATCGGTGCTGGCCCCGACTGTTCAGGTCAGATACTCGTCATGCACGATATGCTCAACGTGTTTCCTGGCAAGAAGGCGCGCTTCGTGCGCGACTTCATGACGGGGCAGGCCAGCATCGGCGGCGCGTTCACGGCCTATGTCGGCGCCGTCAAAGAGCAGTCTTTCCCGGCACCACAACACTGCTTTTAAGACGCCTTGGCCAGTCCTTCCGCCGCCAATGCCGCCTTGACGCTGTCGCGCTGGGCCATTCTGCCGAGGAAGGCCTGCACATTGGCTAGGCCCGACAAATCCACGCCTACGCGCGGCGCCCAGCCCGCGATGACGAACAGATAGGCGTCGGCCACGGTGAAGGTGTCGCCGGTCAGGTAAGCCTGGCCTTGCAGGCGGCTGTCGACCCACTTGAATTTCTTGCCCAGTTGCTCGATGAACAAGGCCTTGGTGGCGGCGTCGTAGCGGGGATCGAACAGGGGACTGAACGATTTGTGCAGCTCGGACGTGATGTAGTTCTGCCATTCCAGCACCTTGTAGCGGGCAAAGCTGCCCCCCGGCGGCAATAAATCCTGCCTGCCCGCCTGTTCGGCGATGTACTGGGCGATGACGGGGCCTTCGCTCAAGGTGCTGCCATCGTCGAGGGCCAGCAGCGGCACCTGGCCTTTCGGATTGAGTTCATAGTAATTGCCGCCTTCCTGCGTCTGGTGCTGGCCCAGGTCGACCTTCACCAGGGTGAACGGCGTGCCCGTTTCGCGCAGGATGATGTGCGGTGCCTGCGAGCAGGCGCCCGGCGAGTAAAAGAGTTTCATGGCGATCCTTGAACAGGTGGGAAAGCAGCCACTATAGTCCTGCGCCGCCGCACGGTAAACGCATGTTCGCGTGGCGACGATGTCTGCCCGGTCATGCGGCCCATCGCCCGGTACCGCGCCATGCCGCCCTCGCTGCTGGTGCTGTCATGCCGCCGCCCCGGCGGACCACTCGCGCAGCAATAGCCCGAACGCGTCGGCCGCCGCCGTGCTGCCAGCGGCGCGCCAGACGAGCTGGAACTGGGCGGCGGGCAGGGCGGGCAAGCCATGCTGGCCATCGATGACGATCATGCCCGGCTCCAGGTCGCCCTGCGGCAGGGCCGTGATCGCCAGCCCGGCCAGCACGGCGGCGCGCAAGCCCTGCTGGCTGGGCGAGGTGAACGCCACGCGCCAGTCGAGGCCGGCGCCGTCGAGGGCGTCGACGCCCACTTGCCGGTGCATGCACGGCGCCGGGGAAAACGCCAGCGGCAGCGGCAGCGCGCCGTCGTGGCGGAAATCGTGCGCCGCCGCCCAGACGAAGCGCGTGCGGCGCAGCACGGCCGTCTCATCGCCGCTATCGGCCAGAACCATGACGACGGCCAGGTCCAGCGCATCGGCGGCGATGAGTTGCTGCAAGTCAAGATAGGTGCCCACCGTGACATCGAGCCGCACGGCGGGAAACAGGTGCGCGAATTGCGCCAGCAGGGCGGGCAGGCGCGCGCCCATGAAATTTTCCGGCACGCCGAAGCGCACGGCACCGGCAATCGAGGAACGCCGGAAGCGCCGCGACAGCGCATCCTGGGCCGCCAGAATCTGCCGCGCGTGGCGCAAAAAATCCTCGCCGTCTTCCGTCAGGCTAAGGCTGCGCGTCGTGCGCTGCAGCAGCGCCGTGCCCGCCTGTTCTTCCAGGCGGCGATCTGGTGGCTGACGGCGGACTGGCTCAGGTGCAGCCGTTCGGCGGCACGCGTAAAGCCGCCCGTGTCCGCGACGGCGACCAGGGCGCGCAGCAGGGCGGTATCGAAGTCCATGGGGTTCCCGTGATTCATGATGAAAATGAATGAATTGTACAAAATTTTATCATTTCCCTCATGAGTTGCGGCTTTCTAGAATGGCGGCTCGCCGTGCGCCGCCTCTACGCGCCCCTCCATGACTACCGACATCAAGGCTTCGATGCACCTGACTACTTCACAACAAAACTCGCTGACCCTGGCCGCCGTGTGCCTGGCCTCGCTCATGTTCGGACTGGAAATTTCCAGTGTGCCCGTCATTCTGCCCACCCTGGAAACACTGCTGCATGGCGACTTCAAGGACTTGCAGTGGGTCATGAACGCCTACACGCTGGCCTGCACCACCGTGCTGATGGCCACGGGCACCCTGGCCGACCGCTACGGCCGCAAGCGTTTGCTGCTCGCCAGCCTGGCGCTGTTCGGCGTCAGTTCCCTCGCGTGCGGCTGGGCCGGCGGCACGGGCGTGCTGATCGCCGCGCGGGCGTTGCAGGGCGCGGCCGGCGGCGCCATGCTGATTTGCCAGGTGGCCGTACTGTCGCGGCAGTTCCCGGCCGGTGCGGCGCGGGGCAGGGCGTTTGGCGCCTGGGGCATCGTGTTCGGCCTGGGCCTGGGCTTCGGACCCATCATCGGCGCTGCCATCGTCGCGCTATCGAGCTGGCAATGGGTATTTCTCGTGCACGGGCCGCTGGCCGTCGTCGCACTGCTGCTGGCGGGTCTGGGCGTGACGGAATCGCGCGATCCGCAGCGGCGCAAGCTGGATGTGGCGGGCATCGTCACCCTGTCGCTGGCCGTGTCCAGCCTGGCCTGGTGCATCACGCAGGGGCCGGCGCTGGGCTTTTCCGACCCGCGCACCGTGGCCAGCCTGGCCGCGGCGCTGCTCAGCCTGATGCTGTTTGCCGTCATCGAACGTCGCCAGCCTGAACCGATGGTTGATTTTGCCGTCTTTCGCATCCGCCGTTTCTCGGGCGCCTTGCTCGGCTCGGCCGGCATGAACTGCAGTTTCTGGCCCTTCATGATCTATCTGCCCCTGTACGTGCAGCATGGCCTCGGCTACAGCAGCCTGGGCACGGGTCTGACCCTGCTGGCCTACACCTTGCCCACCTTGCTGATGCCGCCGCTGGCCGAGCGGCTGGCGCTGCGCTACCGCGCCGATGCGGTCATTCCCGCCGGCATGCTGGCCATCGGCGCGGGTTTTCTGCTGATGCTGTGGGGCAGCCATGCGGATGCCGCCAGCTGGCTGACGATCCTGCCCGGCTGCCTGCTGGCCGGCACGGGCCTCGGTCTGACGAATACGCCCGTCACCAATACGACGACGGGCGCCGTGCCGGGCGAACGGGCCGGCATGGCGTCCAGCATCGACATCAGCGCGCGCATGATCAGCCTGTCCATCAATATCGCGCTGATGGGCTTTATCCTCGTCGGCGCCATCCAGTCCGCCTTGCGGCCGCATCTGCCTGGCGGGCTGGACGCGGCCGCCTTGCGCGCCATGGCCGAGGATTTGTCGGCAGGCAAGGGCGCCGGCGCGCTGCCGGCCCGCGTGGCCCAGCTTGCGCTGGCACAGGGCTTTGGCGCCGTGATGCTGTACGGCGGCGTGGCCGCCTGCCTGTTTGCCGCGGCCAGCTGGCTGGTGTTCGGCGCCGGGCGGGTGGGTGCGTTAAGGGCGGGAAGGCTATAATCGGGGCACGTTGACAAGTGTTGCTCAACGTCATTACGAGGCCGCCCATGCATAAACTGATTTCCGAACTCACCCGTCTGTACCTGTTCGAGGAACAGCAGCAATACGTCGATGCGCAGGGCGGCGCCCAGCCTTTGATGCCGGCCGTGCTGGCGCGCCACCTGTCGGGCGAGCGGACGGTGGCCGTGCAACTGGTGAGCGGACACGGCCTGACGCGCGCGCTGGTGCTGGAGTTTGGCGGCAAGGGCTGCGGCGAAGCGCACTGGAGCGCGCTGTGCATGATCGCCAATGCCGTGCAGCACGAGCTGGACTTGCCGGCGCCCGCCGTCAGCATCTCGGGCACGGCATTTCAGCTGTGGCTGTCGCTGGCCACGCCCGTGCCCGTCGCCCAGGCGCGCCAGTTCGTGCAGCTGCTGCGCTCCACCTTTTTACCTGCTTCGACCGACATCCTCGCCGTTGCGCCGCCGGCCGACGTGGAACAGGTGGCGCTGCCGCCGTGCCTGCAGCCATCGGGCAAGTGGGCCGCCTTCATCCACCCCAGCATGGGCGCCGCCTTCGTCGACGAGCCGGGCCTCGATATGCCGCCGCCGCCCGCCGCCCAGCTGGGCTTCCTGGAAAGCTTGCGCAGCATCACTGCGGGACAATTCGCGCAGGCGCTGGCGAAGCTGCAGGGACATGCGGGGCCGGCTGATACCGTGCCCGCTCTCGCGCCCGTCGCCGTGCCATTACCGGCGGTAAAGCCCGTTACGCAGCCAGGCTTGCTGCTGCAGGACGCCACACTGGAGGACATCGTACGCTGGCTGCATGCGCGCAATATCGAACCGACTTTCCGGCACAGGCTGCCGTAGCGGGGCGCTCCTTCTCCCTGACGGCGGGCCAGGTTAGACTCCCAGGAGGCAATATGACAGTCAAGCGCATGGACAACGTCGGCATCGTCGTGGAAGACATCGAAGCCGCCATTGCGTTCTTCTCCGAACTTGGTCTCGTTCTCGAAGGGCGCGCCCCCATTGAAGGAAACTGGGCAGATGGCGTCACCGGTCTGCACGGCATGCGCGTGGAGATCGCCATGATGCGTACGCCGGACGGTCACAGCCGTCTCGAGTTATCCAGTTTCCTCGCGCCGCCCGTGGTCGCCGATCACCGCGACGCCCCAGTGAACGCTCTTGGTTACCTGCGTGTCATGTTTACCGTCGAGGATATCGACGATACGCTCGGCCGGCTCGTCACACGCGGCGCGAAGCTGGTCGGCGAAGTAGTCCGGTACGAACACATGTATCGGCTCTGCTACATCCGTGGTCCCGAAGGCATCCTCATCGGACTTGCCGAACAGCTCCCGCAGAAGGCGTCCTGAGGGAACCCACCGGACGTTGAAAACCCAAGGCGCGCCGTCTAATCCGTTGCTGAGGCAGGCCTGCGCGCAACGCCGCGGCGGGAAATTGCCGCCGCATCGCGGGATATCGGCTGGCGACTGCCTGTCATCATGGCATGGTCATGTCCAGACCGGCCATCCTGACGACGAAAAAGGTGACGATCCCCAGCGCCAGGAGCAATAGCGCGAAGATCGCGACCACCTTGCCGCTCGCGCGCAGCACCGCGCGATTCTGCTTCGCCTTATCCTTATCCTTCTTGCCTTGGTCGTAATGCCACTTAATGGCGAAGAACATGCCTGTGGCGAGCACGAGCGCCTTGAATGTAACGAAGACTATAGGGGTCCAATCGATCATTTTGCGTATTTCCAGTCTATTACTTGATTACTTGACACTATCCGTCGTGAGGCGCACTGCCTCAAAATGCTGTTTCAGCAGCTTCTGTTCCCACTTTTTTCAACTATCCCCCCCACGCATCCTGTTTGACTCTTTCATTATAGCTAGCTCTGAAATAACGACGGTATCGCGCGCAGTGATGTGCCGCATGCGGATGAGTGAGGAGAAAACGCCAGCGACGGCCATGCAAGGATGGTGTTGCTGCACGTTATGAGGCATACTACCTTAAAACAATCTCCATACATTGAGACAAAATGTCCCAGTTAAAAACCATACAAGATGAAAATTTGACGAGCTGGTTGCCGCGATTGGCCGGGAACAAGGGGCCACGTTTTTTGCAAATTGCGGATGCCTTGCAGGTGGCGGTGGCAGACGGCTCGCTGACAGCCGGCGACCGTCTGCCGACGCAGCGCCAGTTGGCGGCACAGCTGGGCGTCGACCTGACGACGATCACGCGCGCCTACGACGAAGCCAGACGCCGCAACTTGCTGGAGGGGCGCGGCGCTCGCGGCACGTATGTCGCGGCGCCGAAGGTCGAATTGACCGCTATCCTCGACCTGAGCATGAATACGCCGCCACCGCCGGATGGCGTGGACTTCGACGACATGTTGCGACAAGGTTTGTCTCAAGTGCTGATGCGCGCGGATAATGAGTTACTGATGACCTATCACCTGGGCGGGGGAAGCGACTCCGACCGCAAGGCCGGAGCCAGGTGGCTGGAACCGATGTTCGGCCCTCTGGATGCAGGGCAGGTGGTTGTCTGTCCCGGTGCGCAAGCGGCGATCGCCGCATTGATCCTTGCCCTGACGGAGCCTGGCGATGTGATCCTGGCCGAGCCGACGAGTTATCCGGGCTTGCGTGCCGCAGCGGCCCAGTTCGGCCGGCACGTCATCGCGGTGGGCGCGGACAAGCACGGGATGCTGCCTGATCTGCTTGAGGAAGCGTGCCGCCAGCACAAGCCCGGGCTGGTCTACCTCAATCCGACATTGCAGAACCCGACCGCCATCACCATGCCGGAACGCCGGCGCAAGGAGCTCGCCGGCATTGCGCAGCGCTGCAATGTACGCATCGTCGAGGACGATCCCTACTGGCTTCTTGCCGATGCGCCGCCGCCGCCCGTTGCCGCGTTTGCCCCGGCACAGGTGCTTTACATCTCCACGCTGTCGAAATGCCTGACGCCCGGCTTGCGTGTCGCCTTCGTGCTGATACGCGACCCGGCGGAGCGCGAGCGTTTTCTGGTCGCGCTAAGATCATTTGCGCTGATGGTCGCTCCTCTGACGGCCGCCCTGGCCACGCAGTGGATACTCGACGGCTCGGCTGACAGATTGATGGAAGGCGTACGCAAGGAGGCGCGCCTGCGCCACCGGATGGCGCGCGATGTTCTGGCGGGACGCTACAGCGGCTTGGGCGACGGTCTGCATGTATGGCTCGAGTTGCCCGCGTATTGGCATTCCTCGCAGCTTGCGCTTGCAGCCGCCAGCTACGGCATCGCCGTCACGCCGGCGGAGGCATTCGCAACGGGCAGCGCATCCGTGAACGCCATTCGGATCTCTTTGGGCTGCATCAAGGACCGTGGACGCCTGCAGGCCGGTCTTCAACGACTGTCTCATCTGCTTGCGCGGCGGCCCGAGTCGTTCAGTGCCGCCGTGGTTTGACTGACCGGGATGCGCCTCCGTATTGCCA
Source organism: Janthinobacterium glycogeni (assembly GCF_051380725.1). Taxonomy (NCBI): domain Bacteria; kingdom Pseudomonadati; phylum Pseudomonadota; class Betaproteobacteria; order Burkholderiales; family Oxalobacteraceae; genus Janthinobacterium; species Janthinobacterium glycogeni. The sequence goes on from NZ_JBNYXP010000009.1 coordinate 42,184, forward strand.
GAAGCATCCTGGCGTCAGGCCGCCATTTCCCTTGCCAGTGCCAGCACCAGTTCCTCCGCCCCCATTTCCCGCGCCAGCGGCGCCCCCTGGCCGGCCCAGTGCGCGCCGAATGCGCTGTTGCCGTGCTGGCTGGCCAGCGCGTTCAATCGTTTGGCGGCATCGTAGGCGACGGGATAGTCGGCCGGCGGCGGGCTGCCCGGCGCTTCGGCGTATTCGATGAAGCGGTTGACGATGCCGCGCGCCAGCCGGCCGGAGAAGGTCGCCGTCAATCGCGTGCTCGCCGCCCGTTCGCTTTGCAGCGCGGCGCGGTAGCGCGCGCTGGCCGCCGATTCCGGGCAGAGCACGAACGCCGTGCCCAGCTGGGCGGCCGCGGCGCCCAGGTCCAGCGCGGCGCGGATGCCTTGTCCATCCATGATGCCGCCAGCGGCGATCAGGGGCAGGGCGGTGCGGCCGGCCAGCAGGCGCAGCAGGACGCCGGTGCTGAGGCGCTCGTCCGGCGCTTGCGGGTCGAAAACGCCGCGATGTCCGCCCGCTTCCACGCCTTGCGCCACGATGGCGTCGACGCCCGCCGCCTCGATCAGCGCCGCCTCGTGCAGATTGGTGGCCGTGGCCAGAGTATAGATGCCGGCCTGGCGCAGGGCGGCGATCTGCTGCCGCGTCGGCAAGCCGAAATGAAAGCTGACGACGGCGGGACGCAGTTCCAGCAGCAGGGCGAACGCTGCCTCGTTGCCGAGAAAGGTTTGGTAGATCTCGTCGAGTTCCGTAGGCACGGCCGCGCCCAGTTCCGCGAACAGGGGCGCCAGATGGGCCAGCCAGGCCGCTTCGCGCCGCGCATCGCGTACCGCCGGCGCATGGCAGAACACATTCACGTTGAAGGGGCGGTCCGTCAGCGCGCGGGTTTCCTCGATCATCTGGCGCGCCTGCGCCACGGTGCCTGAGCCGATCGCCAGCGAGCCGAGGCCGCCAGCGTTCGAGACGGCGGCGGCCATGCGCGGCGTGGAGACGCCCGCCATCGGCGCCTGGATGATGGGGAACCGCAGGCCGAGGCGGTCGAGGAAGCGCTGGATTGACGTCATGATGATTCCTTCATGAAGTTGAGATTGATGTATATGATTCTTTTTTTGAGAATATAATAGCACAATCATTCAAAAAGAAAGAACATGATGGAGTTGGAGTCCTTGACGATTTTTTGTGCCGTGGCCAGTGAACTGAGCGTCACCCAGGCCGCGGCCCGGCTGGGCCGCGCGCCGTCCAGCGTCACCACGCGCATCCAGCAGCTGGAAGCCGACATCGGCGCCGCACTGTTCGTGCGCACCAATAAACGCATGGCCCTGACGGCGGCGGGCGAGCGCTTTCTCGAGTATGCGCAGCGTTTGCTGGCGCTGGCGGAAGAGGCCAGGCACGTCGTCACGGGCGGGCGCGCGGGCGGCACCTTGCGCATCGGCAGTATGGAAAGCACGGCGACCAGCCGCCTGCCGGCGCTGCTGGCCGCGTATCACGCCCGCTATCCGGACACGCGCCTGGCGCTGAGCACGGGGCCGTCGCGCCCCCTGATCGAGCAAGTGCGCACGGGTTTGCTCGACTGCGCTTTCGTCGCCTTGCCGCCGGCCTTTGGCGGCGCCGCCGCCCTGGCGGAGCTGGGCCTGGCATCGACGGCCGTGTGGCGCGAGGAGCTGTGTCTGCTGCTGCCGGCCAGCGAAGGGCGGGCGCGCCACGCCATCGACGTGCGCACGCGCTCGCTGGCGGCCTTTCCGCAGGGCTGCACCTACCGCGGCATCGCGGAGGACTTGCTGGGGGTGGCCGGCAGCACGCAGTGGCGGGTACAGGAGCTGAGTTCGTATCACACCATGATCGCCTGCGTGGCGGCCGGCGCCTGCGTAACCGTGCTGCCGGCCAGCGTGCTGGCGCTGTCCGATGCGCCGGCCAGCTTGAAAACGCTGCCCGCCGGGCAAGCCGACACGGTGCTCGTGTGGAGAGTCGGATTCGACGTGCCCGCTTTTCAGCATTTGCTGGCGCAGATAAATAAGTAACCCCCAATAAATTATTGTGATTTCTGTTTTTCATAACCGGCGCTCTGCATCGCAACGGGCGCCTTGCATGGCATCCGGTTCTGTTCTTTATATATTCACAATCATTTCCTGAGGATTACTTAGGTGTGAAGTTGCAAGAGCTTATTCGGACTGGATCTGAACCGTGACATCAGGGCTTTGCCAGCAATGCGCTGATGCGGCCGGTGCCAGTTGTCATGATGATTTTATTCCTTGAACATGTGGGCACATTCCAGCGAGTTGTTATAAATGAAGCCGCAAGCCCATTCACGCAAAACTGACTGGATGACGCGTTCGGCCTTGTCATTGGTCCGCCGCCGATATGGCCGTGTAAAGCGGTGCTGCTCTGCTATCTGACTGCAAGCAGCCTTGAATGACCTGCACCAAGAGGCTGAACCGTTGTCGGTTAACAAGGCTCCGGGGCGCCAAGACTTGCGTCTCGCCAGGTGTGTTTATCGGCCCGGGCGGTCGACCGGCGCGGTGATTAATTGAGCACCATGGTAATGCTCCGAGACGCAGCGCTTCTTCAAGTTCATGCAGGCATACCTTTCGGATATGATGCTTTAATGTAACGAATAATGAAATAAATATAGGCACGGCCACGTATTCTAAATTATTATTGGCAACAGTTAATTTACTGGTTTCTCAAATACCGCGCGGATAGAAAGTTATTAAATAAATCATAATCACCCAGGCCATCTATCATAACAAGGAGAGCAAGTTGAAATCACTCGTCAGAAATCGTGTTTCTAACGTCGCGCTGTTCGCTGGTGTGCTTGCGGCGGCCTGGAGTCCTGCCAGTTTCGCCTGCTCCGATACGCCGGTGCTGGCGAGTATTTGCATCATGGCCGTGCCGTTCACGTTCGGTTCTTTTAATCGCCAGTATATTCTCGCCGCCGGGCAGGATTTATCGATTAATAACAATACGGCGCTGTACTCCCTGATCGGTATCACTTATGGTCAATCCAATAGTACGACCTTCAAGGTGCCCGACCTGCGCGGCAAGTTCGTGGTCGGTGCCGACGGCGTCAATTACAACACGGGCGCTACAGGCGGGAAAAATGCCATCACCCTGACGACACCCCAGTTGCCGGCGCATTTGTTCACCTTGAACGCGCTGCCGGTTGCCCTGGGTGCGGTGACCGTTTCCACGGCATTGCCTACGCTGAGCGCCACGGTCAATATCGCCAGCAGCGTCGCCACCGGCACGGTGTCGGACCTGAAACTGAACGTGGTCGGTGGTTCGGGCGGTGCCACTTCGCCATCGGGTAACTATCTCGGCAAGAGCACCAGCCCTCTCGTCAACGTCTATTCCAGCGCGACGCCCGATGCCACGCTCAATGCCGGCGCCATCAGCGGCGGCACGGTGTCGGTAACGGTCCCTGCCAGTTCCTCAACCGCTACCGTGGCGGGCGGCGCAGTCATGGCAGGAACCGTGGGCGGCACGGCGACCGTCAGCGGCAACACGAATGTCATCGGGACGGGGGCGCCGATTGATATCAGGCCGCCGTATATCGCATTGACGTATTACATCGCGGCGCAAAATGGCCTGTATCCGAGCCGCGACTAAGACTAACTAAGTAATGCTGATGCTGTGCTGGTCGGCAATGAGGCGCACCAGCAGCGCCTCATTGCCTGCCGGGGCAGCGTCTGCGTCCGTCACTGGAGATGCTGCAGTGGCTGAGCAGGCCACCAATAACGACTTTAGCTGGGATGCTGCTTTGCGTAATGTTGATGCAATGATCACTGCCGCGCTGTTTGCGGTCACACTGAACGCGGGCGCCGCTCCGCGCGACCTTTCTGCCGAGTTAAAGCGCGCTAACCAGGCCCTGGCAGCGCACGATTATGGTCTGGCGTACAAGGAGTATGCGCGTGTTGCCGCGGGCAATCCTTTGGCGCAATTTAACCTTGGACTGATCGAACGCGAGGGCTGGGGACGCCCACGTGATGCTGTCGCAGCCTGTGCCTGGTTCGGCAAGGCGGCACAAGGCAATATCCCGGCGGCGCAACAGTTTTTCGGCGATTGCCTGGCAAGCGGCACCGGGCGTGCGGCCGACGGCAAGGCTGCGCTGGCCTGGTATCAGAAGGCCGTGCAATCAGGCATCGCGTACGCGAACTGCTCCGCTGGCGAACTGTATATTCGCGGCCAGCTCGTCGAGAAGGATGTCGCGCGCGGCCTGGCCCTGTGCGCGCAAGCGGCGCAGGCCGGTTCGGCGCCGGCCATGTTGCGCCTGGGCGATTACTACAGGAACGATCCTGATGTGCGGCAAGATTTGGCGGCTGCGCGCTCCTGGTATCAGCAGGCGGCGGAACACCGTATGGTGGTGGCCCAATACCGCCTCGGTGTGATGCTGGGACAGGGCGAGGGCGGCGCCGCCAACCCGGCGCTGGCCTTGTTCTGGCTCGAGCACGCGGCCTCCGAGGGGTATGCGCCCGCTTATTTGCCGGTGGCCATCTTGTATGGCAACAGCGCGCCGGACCCTGCCACCGGCGCGCTCACGCCGGACAGCCTGGCAAAGATTTACATGTGGAGCCGCGCGGCCAAAGCCACCGCCAGCAACCCGTCCGACATCGCTGAAATTGACGGTATTGAACAACTGCTGCAGCAAGTGATGCCACCGCAGTGGAAACCCGAGCTCGACCGCCGCGTGGCCGAGCATCTCGGCAAATTGACAGTCAACTAGCATAGACACAGGCGGCGCCATTGCTGGCGCAGCGTGCCGATCACCAAGGAAAACCACCATGCATGCTTCCATGAACCGCATTTACCGACTCGTCTGGAGTCATGTCCACCAGACCTGGGTGGCCGTCCATGAACGCGCCAGGGGCAAGGGTAAGTCGGCCAATCGCCGCCTCGTCGCCAGCGTATTGCTGGCGGCCTCACACGCGGCCATGGCGGGGCCGACCGGCGGCCAGGTTACGGCCGGCAACGGCACCATCAACCAGAACGGCGCCACCACCACGGTGACGCAAGCGAGCCAGAACCTGTCGTTGAACTGGCAGTCGTTCAACACCAGCAGTGGCGAAACCGTCAATTTTGTCCAGCCCTCGGCCAGCGCCATTGCCGTCAACCGCATCGGCGGCAATAGCGCCACCCAGTTCTACGGCGCACTCAACGCCAACGGCCAGGTCTACCTGATCAATCCGAACGGCGTGCTGTTTGGCGCCGGATCGCAAGTCAACGTCGGCGGCCTGGTGGCGTCGACGCTCGATATCGGCGATGCCAGCCTGAATAGTGCTACGCGCAATTTCCGCGGCGCGGGCAGCGGCAGCATCATCAACCAGGGCGCCATCAATACCGGCAACGGCGGTTATGTTGCCTTCATCGGCAAGCAGGTCAGTAATTCGGGGACGATCAACGCCAGGGCGGGGACGGTGGCGCTGGGCGCGGGCAGCGACGTCACGCTGTCGTTTTCCGGCGATAGCCTGGTTCAGCTGCAAGTGAACCAGGGCACGTTGAACAACCTGGCTGAAAATGGCGGTCTGATCAATGCCGACGGCGGCGCGGTCTGGCTGTCGGCCGGCGCCAGGGATACTGTGCTGGCCAGCGTGGTCAACAACACGGGTATTATTCAGGCGCGCAGCGTGCAGAATGTCAACGGGGTGATTGTGCTGGAGGCCGGCAGCGCTGGCGCCGCTGGCAATAGCGGCACCCTCGATGCATCCGGCCTCGGACACGGCGAAACGGGCGGCGCCGTGAAGGTGCTGGGCGGCGCCGTCACACTGGCGGCAGGCAGTCTGACCGATGTTTCAGGCGACGCCGGCGGCGGCACCGCACTCATTGGAGGAAATTTCCTCGGCGCCGGCGCCGAGCAAAACGCGCACACCACGACAGTCGCAGCGGGCGCCTCGATCAAGGCCGACGCCATGACCGCAGGTGATGGCGGAAGTGTTGCGGTCTGGTCGGATGGCGCCACGCAGTTCGACGGCAGCATCACGGCACGCGGGGGCAGCACTGCCGGCAACGGCGGCCAGGTGGAAACTTCCGGCAAGAACTTGAACATCAACGTCAGCGCCGCTGTCAATACAGCGGCTCCCCATGGCGTGGCAGGCGACTGGCTGCTGGACCCCGATGATATTACGATCGGCAATAACAGTATCTTTAATAGCGGTTTGAATAGCGTTTCCTACCCGATCAATGTCGATACGCGGGTTTTGTCGGCTGCGCTCAATCATGGCAACGTGACCATCAAAACCACCGGATCTTCGGCCAGTTGCACGGGCACGCCGCCGTGTACGGGAGCGCCCGGCAATGGCGATATCATCGTGCTCGATCCCATTGGTTCCGCGACGGATTATGATGTGTCCAACAATCCAGGCGTTAATTGGGACTTCGGTAACAACACGCTCACGCTCAGTGCCTATCGCAACATTGATTTCAAAGTAACCAATAACGTGAAGTATAAAGGCGATACCGCCGGCGGGACGATTGGCGGAAACATCTTGGCTTACGGCGCCGGCAACGTTGTGCTGAGGGCAGACAATACTGCCAAGGGCACAGGCACGGTCAATTTTGACGATCCGGGTCAAAATTATGTCCTGTTGGTCAATAGTGGAAGCACCCTTTCCATCTTTTACAATCCGACCAGCTATAACTCGCCGACCGACTTTACCGCCTACATGCAATCTGACCTCAGTCAGCTGACGGCCTATATGGCCATCAATGTGAGCGGCACGGCTGCCTCGAAGATTTACGACGGTTCCACGACGACGTCGGTGTCAGGGTTGAATTCCGCAGTGGCCCTGCCGTCCGGATTGACGCTCAATACCGCCAGTGCGCAGGGCACCTTTGCTGACAAGAATGTCGGCGCCAACAAAACCGTCACCATCACCGGCGTGACTGCGAGCGGCAGCGGCGCCGCCACCAGCACCACCAGCGATGGCACCACCGTCATCAGCTACAACAACAACAAATACTTCATCAGCGGTCTCGACAGCAAGACCGCCACGATCACGGCCAAAACCGTCAACCTTACCGGCCTGACGGCCAACAGCAAAACCTATGATGGCACCACTTCGGCCACGCTGTCCGGCAGCGCCAGTGTCGCCGCCGGTATCGTCAACGGCGACAGCGTCACGGTCGCCGGTACCGGTGTCGGCAGCTTTGTGAACGCCAATGCCAGCGTTGGCAAGGCCGTTACCGTCACCGGTTTTACGCTGAGCGGCACCGATGCCGGCAACTACGTGGTTACCCAGCCGAGCGGGCTGACCGCCACCATCAACAAGGCTGATCTGACCTTGGCGGGAACCAAAACCTACGATGGCACGACATCGGTGGCGGGCAGTACCTTGACGGCGACCGGTGTGGCCGGCCAGACTTTCACCGTCACCGGGGCCGGTAACGCCTCGAATTTGAGCAGCAAGAATGTGCAAAGCGGTGCGGCGCTCGCCAGCGCCACGGGCCTGAGCCTGGGCAGCAGCAGCAACGGCGGCCTGGCCAGCAACTACAATGCGCTCAGCGCTACTGGCAGCAGCTATACGGTCACTGCCAAAGAGATTACGCTGACCGGCATCAGCGCGGTCGATAAAATCTACGACGCCACTACCACGGCCGCGCTCAACGCCGCCAGCGTCGGCTACTCGGGCCTGATCAACGGCGACACGGTGTCGCTGGCCGGCATCGGCACCGGCAGCTTTGCGGATAAGAACGCAGGTGTCAACAAGGCCGTCACGGTGAGCGGCTACACGCTGTCGGGGCTAGATGCCGGCAATTACGTGGTGACGCAACCGACCGGCCTGACGGCCAGCATCAGCAAGGCCAATCTGGCGGTGTCGGGCATTGCGGCCGCCAATAAAACGTATGATGCCACCACCGGCGCGACCCTGAGCGGCGCGGCCAGCGTGACCGCACTGGGCAGCGACATCGTGTCGGTGGCGGGCACCGGCACCGGCAGCTTTGCCGACGCCAATGCCGGCAGCAACAAGGCGGTCAGCGTGACGGGCTATACGCTCACTGGCGCTGACGCCGGCAACTACAACCTGGTGCAGCCGAACGCGGTGAGCGCCACCATCAACAAGGCCGATGTCATCGTGTCCGGCAGCAAAACCTACGACGGCGCCACGTCGGTGGCGGGCAGCACCTTGACGGCGACCGGCGTGGCCGGACAGACCTTCAGCGTCACCGGCGCCGGCGACGCCTCGAACCTGAGCAGCAAGAATGTGCAAAACGGTGCGGCGCTCGCCAGCGCCACGGGCCTGAGCCTGGGTAGCAGCAGCAACGGCGGCCTGGCCAGCAACTACAACGCGATTGGCGTGGCCGGCAGCAGTTACACCGTGTCCGCCAAAGCCATCACGCTGACCGGCATCAGCGCGGTCGATAAAATCTACGACGCCACTACCACGGCCGCGCTCAACACCGCCAGCGTGGCGTACTCGGGCCTGGTCGGCGGCGACACGGTCACGCTGGCAGGCAGCGGCACGGGCAGCTTTGCGGACAAGAACGCCGGCGTGAACAAGGTGGTCAGCGTGAGCGGCTACACGCTGTCGGGCGCCGACGCCGGCAACTATGTGGTAACGCAACCGAGCGGCCTGACGGCGACCATCGGCAAGGCCAGCCTGGCGGTGTCGGGCATTAGCGCCGCCAACAAGACCTATGACGCCACCACCGGCGCGACCCTGAGCGGCGCGGCCAGCGTGACCGCACTGGGCAACGACATCGTGTCGGTGGCGGGCACCGGCACCGGCAGCTTTGCCGACGCCAATGCCGACAGCAACAAGGCGGTCAGCGTGACCGGCTATACGCTCACTGGCGCTGACGCCGGCAACTACAACCTGGTGCAGCCGAACGCGGTGAGCGCCACCATCAACAAGGCCGATGTCATCGTGTCCGGCAGCAAAACCTACGACGGCGCCACGTCGGTGGCGGGCAGCACCTTGACGGCGACCGGCGTGGCCGGGCAGCAGTTCAGCGTCACGGGCGCCGGCGACGCCTCGAATTTGAGCAGCAAGAATGTGCAAAGCGGTGCGGCGCTCGCCAGCGCCACGGGCCTGAGCCTGGGCAGCAGCAGTAATGGAGGATTGTCGAGCAACTACAATGCGCTCAGCACCACTGGCAGCAGCTATACGGTCACTGCCAAAGGGATTACGCTGACCGGCATCAGCGCGGCCGATAAAACCTACGACGCCACCACCACGGCCACGCTCAACACCGCCAGCGTGGCGTACTCGGGCCTGGTCGGCGGCGACACGGTCACGCTGGCAGGCAGCGGCACGGGCAGCTTTGCGGACAAGAACGCCGGCGTGAACAAGGTGGTCAGCGTGAGCGGCTACACGCTGTCGGGCGCCGACGCCGGCAACTATGTGGTAACGCAACCGAGCGGCCTGACAGCGACCATCGGCAAGGCCAGCCTGGCCGTGTCGGGTATCGCCGCCGTCGATAAAACCTATGACGCCACCACCGGCGCGACCCTGAGCGGCACGGCCGCCGTGAGCGCGCTGGGCAGCGACAGCGTCACGGTGGCCGGTAGCGGCACCGGCAACTTTGCCGACGCCAATGCCGGCGTTGGCAAGGCCGTGACCGTCACTGGCTATGTGCTGGGCGGACATGACGCGGGCAACTACAACCTGGTGCAGCCGGCCAGCGTGACCGCCACCATCAACAAGGCCGATGTCATCGTGTCCGGCAGCAAAACCTACGACGGCGCCACGTCGGTGGCGGGCAGCACCTTGACGGCGACCGGCGTGGCCGGGCAGCAGTTCAGCGTCACGGGCGCCGGCGACGCCTCGAATTTGAGCAGCAAGAATGTGCAAAGCGGTGCGGCGCTCGCCAGCGCCACGGGCCTGAGCCTGGGCAGCAGCAGTAATGGAGGATTGTCGAGCAACTACAATGCGCTCAGCACCACTGGCAGCAGCTATACGGTCACTGCCAAAGGGATTACGCTGACCGGCATCAGCGCGGCCGATAAAACCTACGACGCCACCACCACGGCCACGCTCAACACCGCCAGCGTGGCGTACTCGGGCCTGGTCGGCGGCGACACGGTCACGCTGGCAGGCAGCGGCACGGGCAGCTTTGCGGACAAGAACGCCGGCGTGAACAAGGCGGTCAGCGTGAGCGGCTACACGCTGTCGGGCGCAGACGCCGGCAACTACGTCATCAATCAACCGAGCGGCCTGACGGCGACCATCAACAAGGCCAGCCTGGCCGTATCGGGTATCGCCGCCGTCGATAAAACCTATGACGCCACCACCGGCGCGACCCTGAGCGGCACGGCGGCCGTGGCGGCACTGGGCGGCGACAGCGTGTCGGTAACGGGTGCGGGCGTGGGCAGCTTTGCGGACAAGAACGCCGGTGCCAACAAGGCGGTCAGCGTGAGCGGCTACACGCTGTCGGGCGCAGACGCCGGCAACTACGTCATCAATCAACCGAGCGGCCTGACGGCGACCATTGCCCGTGCAGCGCTGACGGTCAGTGGCATCACTGCAGCCGATAAAGCGTTCGACGGCAGCACTGCCGCCACCGTCAGCACCGCCAATGCGACACTGGCAGGCAAGTTTGGTTCGGATGACATCACGCTGGCGTCGACCGGCCAGTTTTCCGACGCTGCCGCTGGCGTTGGCAAGACGGTCAATCTGAGCAGCATTTATGGCGGTGCCGATATCGGCAACTACGTCGTTACCGGACAAGCGCAGGCAATTGCCAGCATCACGGGAGAGCCTGTCGTTGTGCCCGGCACACCGACGCAGCAAGTTCAGAGCGCGGTGACGCAAGTACAGTCGGCCTTGCTGCCGCCGCAAGCCTTGGCGCAGCCGCAATTATTGAGCCTGTCCACGACCTTGGTGGTGCAGCGGTTGACTGACTCCGGCAGCGGCAACAGCAATGAGAGCTCGAAAGAAACGATGGGCCTGCCGTTGATCAATACGGCAACAGGATTTGGCACGCCCGCGCCGATACTGAAAATTCAAAATGGCGGCATGCAATTGCCGCTCGTTGCGACCAGCAGCAAAGAGTGAAGAATATATGCATACCCTATCCAAACAGCCTTTCCTGATGAAACCCTTGTTCGCCGCGTTGTTGCTTGCGTCGCTGGAGGCCCAAGCTGCGGGTCAGCAAGTGCCTCCCGACGCCGGATCGATTCTGCAACAATTGCAACCACCAATTCCCAAGGCGGCGCAACCGATGGCGCCGATCCTTGAGGTGAAGCCGAAAATCGATGCCGGCATGCCGCCATCGCAGCCGTTCCACGTGAGCAAATTGCGTATCACAGGCAATACTGCGTTCGCTACAGCAACGCTGCATGCATTGATCGCCGATCAGGAAGGTAAAGATCTGACGCTGGCGCAACTCGAAGAGCTCGCCGGGCGCATTACCGCATACTATCAAGCGCATGGATTTCCAATTACACGCGCCATCATTCCGGTGCAGTCGATTACCGACGGCGTCGTTATTATCCAGGTCGTCGAGGCGCACTATGACAACGTCCGGCTCAGGAATCAAAGCGAGGTGAGCGACGATTTACTCCAGGCCTTTCTGAAGCCGCTCGCTACAGGAAAATTAATTGTCGATGACGAACTCAACCATGCTTTGCTGCTGCTGTCGGACGTGCCAGGCGTGGGCGTGAATGCGGTGCTCAAACCGGGAGCGGCCACCGGTACGTCCGACATCGATATCGAGACGCGCCACATTCCGGCGACGCTGGCTAACTTGTCGCTGGATAACTACGGTAACCGCTATATCGGCCGCACGCGCCTGAGCGGCAATGTCAATATTGTCAATCCATTCCATGCCGGTGACACACTGAGCGCCAACATGACCACCACCGGCGAAGGCATGAATTATCTGCGGGCGGCATACGACACGCTGCTCAACGGTCAGGGGACCCGGATCGGCACCGCATATTCTGCACTGCGTTACAAGCTCGGCAACACTGCCCGCGCCCTTGATGCGAATGGCACGGCGGCAGTCGGCAGCCTGTGGGTAAGGCATCCGTTGATTCGTACCATGCAATATAACCTCTATGCCCAACTGCAATATGAAGCCAAGACGCTGCATGATCGCGTCGATCTCACCGGCATCCGCAATGACCGGCATCTCGGTAACTGGATAGCCAGTCTCAACGGTGATTATCGCGACAGCCTGCTGGCAGGCGGCATGAGCACAGGATCGCTGAGTTGGACCAGCGGACGTACCAGTTTTGACGATGCCGGCGCCGCCGCATCGGATGCCGCTACCGCGCGGTCGAGCGGTACATTCTCGAAGTGGAATGTCAATCTCGCCCGCTTGCAGGGACTGACGCCGCGCGACTCGCTGTATCTCAGTTTTGCCGGGCAATGGGCGGACCGCAATCTCGATTCCGCCGAGAAGATGGCTATTGGCGGCCCTTACACTGTCCGTGCTTATGACATCGGTGCGCTTTCAGGCGACACCGGCTATGCCGCCAGTGTGGAAATACGTCATGAGTTGGGACGGCTGTTGTCAGGATCATGGCAGGCGCAGGTGTTTATCGACAATGCTTATATCAAGGTCAACCGCCAGCCTTGGACCGTGACGGTGAACAGTGCGACCTTGTCCGGCGCCGGCGTCGGTCTGAGCTGGGTCGGGCCCGACCTGTGGCGCGCGAGCGCTTCCGTGGCAACCCGCGTGGGCGCGGTGCCTGCGCTGTTGTCCGGGCAGTCGTCGACGCATGCCTGGCTGCTCGTAGGCAAGGCATTCTGACCTGGCCGCCATCGTTGGCTTAGCCAAGCGCCGGCCCTGTGCCGAGCGACATCATGGCCCGCCTGCGTGAAAAAAGCCATGATGAATTTCTCCTTGTAAGGACTTTTCTGATGCATGAGTCATGCAAGGAGCAGCGGTCAGTTTTTGTCAGTGGCGGGCGGGGTGTTGCCTGGCTGCGGGGCCATCCGCCCCAGCCATTGCACCAGCGTGTCCGCCACCCAGTCCCCCTCATCGAGCGGCAAGTCGTGGCCGGCGTCGCCGTGGATCAAGCAGTCGGCCTGCCAGGCACGCGCCAGGCGCTGCGAGCAGCGGTGGTCGACCAATTGATCGCGCGCGCCAGCCATTACCAGCACGGGCATGGCCGGACGGCTGGCGGGGGCGCGGTAGCGGGCGGCCGCCAGCAGCTGGCGCAGCGCATTGCACCGGCTGACCGGATATTGCTGCTGGTAACGGAGCCAATCGGCCAGCAGCACCGGATTGCTATGTGCGTGTCTGCGGCTCGTCAGGCGCAATATCAGCGCTTCCTGGCTGCGTGCATCGCCGACCAGCAACTGGCGCAGCAGGGCGCCGTAGTTTTGCCAGCGCAGGCGAAGGTAAAACGGGCTGTATGGCCGCATGCTCGTGTTGACGAGCACGCAGCGTGCGATTTCCTGCGGATAGCGGCTTGCCCATTCGACGGCCACCATGCCGCCCAGCGACAGGGCCAGCAAGTGGTACGGCGCGGGGATGCCGCGCGCCAGCAAGTCTGCGCGGCAGCTTTCCACCATGGCGGCCACGCGGGTGGCGCTGTCCTCGTCGTGCCGCGTGCCGTTGCCGGGCAAGTCGGGCGTGACGATGCGGGCGCCGGGCAGGGCGCGCGCCAGGGTGGCGGGAAACTCCCCCCAGTGGCGCTGCTCGCGCATCAGGCCGCGCAATAAAAGCCAGGTGGGCGCCGTCATGATTCGTACCATTGCACCAGAGCGCGCCGGCGCTGCGCCTTGCGCAGCAAGCCTTCCGGCATCCAGCGGCCGTGGCTGCTGGCGGCGCGCATGAGGAAATCGAACCACACCAGATGCCGGCGCAGCACGCGCTGCAGGCGGTGCGCGGCCGTGGGGTTGAAGATGCTGACCCGGTTGAACAGCTGGCGCGGATTTTTCTTGACCCACAACCACGAGCCCATTTCCAGGGTCAGCGGCAGGAACACGCGGCCCGTGTAGCTGGTGCCGTTCAAATACAGATAATCCCACAGGTCGCCATGCGTGCGGTATTGCCGGCTTTGCGGCTCGAACACATAGTTGTGGTTGGGGTAGCTCTGGCTGAACAGTTCTTCCAGCGCGCCGATCTCGGCCAGGTGTTCGATCGGCACCTTGGTATGGGCGTGCGGAAACCAGATACGGTCGCGCAAGCCGAAACCGGAATGGCAGTCGAGGGCGATGCTGAACTGGCGCGACAGCAGTTCGCGTTCGACGAAGTCGCACACGGCGGCGCTTTCCAGCTCCATCGGCGCGTCTGGCGCGCCGCGGTACCAGGGCAGGCGGGGGCTGTAGCGCTGGCCGCCGAGCATGAACGGCACTTTTTCGCGCGCACTCAATGGCGCATTGCGCATCAGGTCCACGCCGCGCGGATTGCAGCGCGTGGCTTGCCACATGCCGCCCGGATTGACCAGCGGCATGAACACGAGGCGCATGGTTTCCAGCTGCTGGTGCAGCGTGGCGTCCCAGCGCAGGCGCGCGACCAGGCTTTCCAGAAAGGACAACAGTACTTGCGTGCCGATGCGTTCGAGGCCGTGGATGCCGCCGAAAAAGCCCAGCACGGGCACGTCGGGGCCGGGATTGCCCATGGCGATCGAATACACGGGAAATGCGCGTCCATCGATGGCGATGCTGCAGGGCGCGGCCACTTCCAGGTGACTGCCGCCCTCGTCGATGAGGCGCTTCAGCATGACCAGCTCGGGCAGATTCTTTTCGATCATCAGGCGTCTGAAAGGGAAAGTAGCAGCCAGTGTAGCCGAAATCATTGCCGCGACCGACGTACCGCATGGCGAAATTTATGGCTCTGTCATCGGCAAGTAGGGGACATGCCGGAATCTTCCCATGGCGGTGCTGTCTGACTCTGCATACCCACCACACAGGGAGCAGATCATGCAGCCAGCCGAATGGATCCGCTTTATCGCGCAGTTTGCGCAGTTGAACCGGCGCCAGCGGCAGACAGGCATGGCCCTGCTGCGTGGCAACACGCCACACGACGCGACCGTCGCGTTGCTGGAAAGCGTGGCACAGCCGCGCTTGACCTGTCCCGCCTGCCGTTCGGCTCACCTGCACCGGCATGGTCATGCGCACGGCCTGCAGCGCTACCGCTGCGTGCCTTGCGGGCGCACCTTCAATGCGCTCACCGGCACGCCGCTGGCTCGCCTGCGCCATAAATCGCTGTGGCTCGACTACGCCGATTGCTTGCTTGCATCGGATTCCGTGCGCCAGGCGGCCAGCCAATTGGGCGTGCACCGCAACACCACGTTTCGTTGGCGCCACCGGTTTTTATCGTTGGCAAAAACGGACCGGCCGCACGGCCTGCATGGCATCGCCGAGGCCGACGAGTTATATGTGCTGGAATCGGAAAAGGGCTCCAGACAGATGACGCGTCCGGCCCGCCGCCGGGGCGGCCATGCGCAACGGCGCGGCATATCCAACGAGCAAGTCTGCATCCTGGTGGCGCGCGACCGCACGGGCCAGACCCTCGATTTCGTCACAGGCAGAGGCGCGTTGACGAAGGCGCAGCTGCACCGCTGTTTATTGCCTGTCATCGACCAGGATATCCTGCTGGTCACGGATGGCCATGCGGCCTACCGGGCGTTTGCGCGGGAAGCGGGCCTCAGTCATCAGGCCGTCAACTTGCGCGCCGGCATCCGCGTGCAGGGCGCCGCGCACGTGCAGAACGTCAATGCGTATCACAGCCGCCTGCGGCAATGGCTGCGTCCGTTTCACGGCGTCGCCACGCGCTACCTGCCAAATTACCTGGGCTGGCGCTGGATACTCGACGCCAGACGTATCCGCTCACCCGAAACGTTATTGAAAGCAACGCTGGGTGCATTCCCACATCTGACGGTGACATAGCCAAATTTATTGGTGACAAGCATGTCACGAAGCCGTCATGTTTGCTGTGTAGTCTGTTGCAGTTGACGCAAGGATTGTTAATTGTAAACACCCCAGGCGTCCGCTTTACTCCTCACACGATAGCGAGACGATAGCGATATGACAGGCAGCCCGGCATCCGTCCATGTGCTTGCGCTGGCCGGATACCTGGTACTGCTGGGTTTTCTGGCCGCGGTGGGGCCCGTGCGGGCGCAGCCTGCCGACGGCGCCGTCTTGCAGTTCGATATCGCCGCGCAAAACCTCGGCGACGCGCTGGATATCTACAGCCGCCGCACGGGCATCGCCGTGCTGATCGACCAGCGTTACGCGCAGCGCCGGTCGGCCGCCGTGCGCGGCCCCTATGCGGCCGCCGCGGCCCTGCAAGTCTTGCTGGAGGGTACGGGGCTGCAATCGCGCCTGTCCGACGCGCAAGCCGTCATCGTGTATGCCCCTGCCGCGGCTTCAGCGCCAGCCGCAGCGGACCTGCCGCCAGCCGCCATTCTGGCCGCCGCCGATATCCCGGGCGCCACGCAGGGCGGCGGCGGCCATGCGGCCTATGTGGGCCGGTTGCAGCACGTGCTGCTGGGATTGCTGTGCCGCGCCGCGCAGACGCGCCCCGGCGGCTACCGCCTGGCGCTGCAGCTGTATCTGAACCGCGCCGGCGTCGTGGACCGCGTGCATCTGCTCGACAGCACGGGCTTGCGCGCGCGCGACACGGCCATTGCGCGCGTGGTGCTGGGTATGCGCGTGGGCGCGGCGCCGCTGCCGTCGATGCCGCAGCCCGTTTCCATCCTGCTGCTGCCGCAAGGGCCGGGCAGCGAAGTCGATTGCGCCGCTGGCGCGCAAAGAAGCGCGGCGCCATGAGCCTGCCCGACCTGCGCACCCGGCTCAAAGGCCACCTCAGTTCGCGCTACGCCGTGCTGCGCTGGCGACTCGAAAGGGTGGTCGGCTGCAAGCACCATGCGGCCGATGCGCTGCAGGAAACCTGGCTGCGCCTCGAAGCGATGGTGGCGCCAGGCCCGGCCGCCGCGCCCGTCCACAATCCCGACGCCTACCTGCTGCGCATGGCCGCCAATATCGCCACCGATGCCTACCGCCGCGACCGCATCATCGTCACCGAGCGCGAACGCGAGGAGCTGATGCACATGGCCGACGAAACGGGCGACGACATCAGCGACCCGGCGCGCATCGTCTCGGCGCGGCTCGACGTGCAGGCGCTCGACGCGGCCTTGGCGGGCCTGTCGCCGCGCCGCCGCGCCATCCTGACGGCGGCGCGCATCGACGGCATGCTCAATGCGGAGATCGCCGAGCGCTTCGGCATTTCCGTGGCCATGGTCAAGAAAGAATTGCAGGCCGCCATGCAACACTGTAAAACGTGCATGGCCGACGCCGATGCGGCCCAGCGCAGCGATGTGGCGGGCCGCCGTAAATATTGATGAATCCCATGACCGCTTCCGACCGCAATCCACGCGACCTTGTTGAACATGACGACACCGCCATCGGCCGGGAGGCCGCTGCCTGGTGGGCGCGCCTGCGTGCCGACGATTTCACGCAGGCCGATGCCGACGCCTTGCGCGCCTGGTGCGCCCTCAGCCCCGGCCATGCGCGCGCCTGGCGCGAACTCCGGCAAGTGTGGCAGGCGCTCGATCCCGCCTTGACCCGCGCTGCCGCCGCGCCGCAGCGGGAAAACGTGCTGGCGTTTCCGCTGCGCCCGGGGCGGCGCGCCTTTCTCGGCGGCGCGCTGGCGGCCGGCGTGGCCGTGCTGGCCCTGCGCCCGCCGCTGGGCGCCTGGCCGTCGCTGCAGGAACTCAGCGCCGACTACCGCACGGGCACGGGCGAGCAGCGGCAACTGGCCCTGTCGCAGCAGATGACGGTGCAGATGAACACGCAGACGCGCATCAATGTGCGGGCGCCGGAAGCGATCGAACTGCTGGGCGGCGAAGCGGAAATCCTCGCCAGCGGCGCGCGCCAGCCCGTGTCGGTGGTGGCGGGCGCGGGGCGTTTATTGGCGCAGTCGGCCCGCTTCAATGTGCGCCACACGGGCGACGCCGTGTGCGTGACTTGCCTGGCGGGCGCCGTCGAGGTGGTCTGGCAACAGCGGCGCCAGACCCTTGATGCAGGACAGCAACTGGTGTACGACGATGGGGGCGCGCAGGCCGCCACGGTCGCACCAGCGGAGGAGGCCAGCGCGTGGCGCACGGGGGCGTTGTCGTTTGCCGGCAAGCCGCTTGCCGAAGTCGTCGATGAAATCAATCGCTACCGGCCGGGCCGGGTGGTGCTGCGCAATGCCGAGCTGGGGCGCCGCCTCGTGCGCATGCGTTTTTCCATCGGGCAAACCGATGGCGCGCTGGCGATGATACGCGACCTGTACGGCGCGCAAATGACCAGTTTGCCGGGCGGCATCGTGCTGCTCAGTTGATTTCCGCTGATTCCAGGTTTCCCTTTGGCAGGCTTATTTGAAAATATTTGAAAATATTTTTCAAAAAACATTATCCCTTCCGCCGCCCAGCTACGTCATGGAGGCATGGACGCTTGCGCTAACGCCAGGCTCCGTTCCCTTCTCTCTAGCCAGGAAACCATTGCCATGACCAAGCTTCACACTGCCCAGCGCCCAGTCCCAACCGTTGACACGGGCGCGCAGCGTACTTCCACGCTGGGCAGCCGCCTGCGGCTCACGCCGCTTGCTTACGCACTGACCACCATGCTGATGGCGGGCGCCTTCACCACGCCGGCGCGGGCGCAGCAGGCGTTCAGCGGCGGCTGGTTCGCGGCCAAGGGGGCGGCGCAGAATACGGCTGCCACCTCGGGCCGCCTGCCGAATGGCCAGCCGCTGCCGCTGGGCAGCCGGCCCGAGGGCCAGCAACAGCAGGCCAATCAGCAGTTGCAACGCTCGCTCAACAACCTGAACCTGGCCGCGCGCGCCATCGCCGCGCAGCAATCGGCCCAGGCGCAGGCGCGCCAGGCGGCCGCCGGCGGCGCCAGCGCGCCGAATGGCCTGGCCCAAGGCGGCTTGCAGGTCGACACCAACAGCCTGACGGCCGGCTGGCTCAATGCCCAGGCCCCCGTGCAGACGGTGGCGAACGGCAAGACGGCCGTGGTGGTGCAGCAGACGGCGGACAAGGCCATCCTGAACTGGGAAACGTTTAACGTCGGCAAGGACACGACATTGACGTTCCAGCAGCAAAAGGACTGGGCCGTGCTGAACCGCGTGAACGATCCGCAAGCGCGCCCCAGCCAGATCCAGGGCCAGATCAAGGCCGACGGCACGCTGCTGCTGGTCAACCGCAACGGCATCGTGTTTACCGGCACGAGCCAGGTCGACACGCGCAGCCTGGTGGCGGCCGCGGCCCGCATCGGCGATGCGCAATTCCAGAAGAACGGCATCTACAGCCCCGGCACGGCCGGCGCCACGAGCTTCACCGATGCGGGCGGCAAGGTCCAGGTAGAGGCCGGCGCGCGCCTGGCCAGCCATGCGCCCAAGGGCAGCACGGAAGGCGGCGGTTACGTGATGCTGCTGGGTAAGGAAGTGCACCATGCGGGCGAGATCGCCACGCCCAAGGGCCAGGCCCTGCTGGCCGCCGGCGACAGTTTTACCATTAAAAAAGGCGTGGGCACGGATGGCAATCCGCTGTCGACCACGCGCGGCAGCGAAGTCACGCCGCAGTTCGCGGCCGGCAGCACGGCGGGCAAGGTCGTCAACACGGGCCTGATCCAGGCGCGCGAAGGCGACGTCACCCTGACCGGGCGCGACGTGCGCCAGGAAGGCGTGCTGCTCGCCTCCACCACGGCGGCCACGCGCGGCACGATACACCTCAACGCCCTGGGCAGCGACGCGGCCGTCACCGTGGGGCGGGGCGCCACCACGGCCATCCTCGTCGAGGACGACGGCAAGACGACGGCGCTCGACAGCCAGCGCGACGCCATGCGCGGCCCGGCCGTGACGGACACGGAAAACGTCGTCGCCGTCAACGACCGCCGCGACCAGTCGCGCATCGAGATCGGCAGCGCCGGCACGGTGGAATTCATGGGCGACTCGCTGACCCTGGCCACGGGCGGCCAGATCGCCGTCAACGCCGCCAGCCGCAGCCTGCTGCGCGACGGCGCCCAGCTCGACGTCTCCGGCGCCGTGGGCGTGAAGGTGGCCATGGAGGCGAACAATATCGAGATCAATGTGCAGGGCAACGAGCAGCGCGACGCGCCCGTCAATCGCGATGGCAAGGCATTGCTCAACAGCAATATCTGGGTCGACCGCCGCAAGCTGGTGTTCGTACCGAAGGGCACGAACGGCTACGACAGCGACCGCTGGTACACGGCCGGCGGTTTGCTGGAAGTGGCCGGCTACCTGGGCACGCAGGGCCATTCCGTCAGCGAATGGATGGCGCAGGGCGGCACGGTCAGCTTCGGCGGCAAGGATGTCGTCACGCAGGCCGGCTCCGCCATCAACCTGTCGGGCGGCACCCTGGACGTGCAGACGGGCGCGGTGCGCCAGACCTGGCTGAAAGGCTTGGACGGCAAGCTGCACGAGGCGGGCAGCGCGCCCGCCGACCTGGCCTACCTTGGCGTGTACAAGGGTTACGAGGAAGAACACGCGCGCTGGGGCAAGGATGCCAGCGCGTTCTACGCCAATCCATTGATCGCCGCGCAACAGCGCCTGGAAAACGGCTACACGGTGGGCCGCGACGCGGGCAAGCTGGTGGTCGCCACCGGTTCGGCCGTGCTCGAAGGGGGCATCGCGGGCGATGTCTTCCAGGGCGAGCGCCAGACCCAGGCGCCGCAGGCGCTGCTGGACGGCTACCAGCAGTCGCAGTTCGCCGCCGCGCAGCGGGGGCAGCTGATCGTCGGCCAGTACCAGCCGATGTTCGACAAGCGCACTGGCGTGCTGCAGCATGCGCTGTCGGCCGTCATGGACGAGGTGCGCCTGACGCGCGTGCAGGACGGCATCGCCGCCGGCCTCGACGTGGCGGACGTGCTGGCGCCAGAGCGCCAGGGCAAGCTGCTGCTCGACACGGGCTTGCTCAATGACCAACATCTGGGCGCCATCCGCCTCGCCGCGAAAGGATCGATCACGGTCGACAGCGCGCTGCAGGTGGCCGACGGCGGCAATATCACCCTGTTCGGCAAGGACGTTGCCATCAACAGCAGCCTGCGCAGCCGTGGCGGCAGCATCGCGGCCGGCAACGTGCTGAACCAGATCGGCGCGCTGGGCATGGTCGATACTCTCGTCAATCCGGGCGCTCCCCTGGGCAAGCTGGTGTTGGCCGATGGCGTGAGCCTCGATACCAGCGGCCTGCTCAGTAACGTGCTGCGCGATCCGCTGGCCGTCGCCGGCCTGCCCTATATCAACGGCGGCAATGTATCGCTGCGGGCGAATGGCGACGTGCATATCGGCAGCGGCAGCCTGGTCGACGTCAGCTCGGGCGCGGCCATCCTGGCGCAGGCGAAACAGCAGGGCGGCAAGGGCGGCAGCGTGACCCTGGCCAGCTATGGAGCCAAGGCCGACCTGATGCTGGGCGAGGGCGCGCAAGTGCGCGGCCATGGCGTGCAAGGCGGCGGCAAGCTGGAACTGCAGGCCAACAAGATCATGATCGGCAACGTTGAAAAATCCGGCGCGGGCAGCCTGCAGCTGGACGGCGGCTTCTTCGACCAGGGTTTTTCCAGCTACAGCCTGGTCGGCAAGCAGGGCGTGACGGTCGCGGACGGCGCGCAGGTGGAGGTGCGCATGCCCGTGCTACGCGTGGTGGACAATGAGAGCCTGGCCTTGTGGACGCCGGAACAGGTCACGGAAAATGCGCTGAAGGGCACCTTGACGCAGCGCAAGGGCGCCAGCCTGGCCCTGCAAGCGGGCGATATCCAGTCCGGCGCGGCCGACATGGCGAGCGCCGAACTGCTGATAGGCAAGGGCGCGGTAGTCAGCGTCGATGCGGGCCAGTCCATCAAGCTGGCCAGCGTGGGTCAGCTGACGGTGGACGGGCGCCTGAACGCCTGGGGCGGCAAGATCAGCCTGGGCGGCGTGGGCGTCGACCGGACGGTTTCCGAGGCGGTGGAAGCGGCCGGCCATGGCCGCTCCATCTGGATCGGCGAGAACGCCGTGCTCGACGTCGCGTCGCGCGCCGTCAGCGCCACGGATGCGCAGGGCCGGCGCTACGGCAAGGTGGTCGATGGCGGCAGCATCGTCGTCGGCGGCGAGATCGACCATGCGCAGGGCAGCACTTCGGCGGCCAGCCTGTTCGTCGTCGTGCGCGACGGCGCCGTGCTCGACGCTTCCGGCGCGCACGCCGTGCTCGACGTCAATGGCGACGCCATCGACGTGGCCAGCGCGGGCGGCAGCATCGCGCTGGCGTCGAACAATGGCTTGTACCTCGATGGCCAGCTGCGGGCCAGGGCAGGCGGCGCGGGTGCGGCGGGCGGCACCCTGTCCGTGGCCACGGGCACGCCCGAATACCTGAAAGTGCTGGCCACGGACAAGGTGCTGGCAGGGCGCGAGCTGCGGCTGACGCAGCGCCAGGCCGCCAGCGACCTGGCCTCCGCCGTGACGGCACGCGATGCGGCGGCGACGCTGAAGTATGGCCATGGCCGTTTTTCCGTGGAACAGGTGGAGGCGGGCGGTTTCGGCAACCTGGCGCTGCTCGGCGCCGCTTCGTTCGATGGCGACGTGTCGCTGACGATGCGGCAAAGCTTCCAGCTGTACGGTGCGCCGCTGCTGTCGCCCGGCAGCCAGCCCGGCGCGCGCATCGGCATCGCGGCGCCGTACGTGCGCCTGGCCAGCATCAAGCCGGCCGGCCGCGATTTCTATACGACGCCGGGCAGCGCGGGGGAGTCGCCGCTCGCCAGCCAGATCAGCATCACGGGCGACCTGATCGACGTGCGCGGCATGGTGAACATGCTGGCTGACGACGTGCGCCTGAGCAGCCGCGGCGACCTGCGTTTGCTGCTGTCCCCGCTGGGCTGGGATGGCAACCAGGCGACGACGGTGCTGTCCACACCGGGCGACATGACCCTCGTTGCGGCCCAGCTGTATCCGGAATCGGGCGCCGGCGCCGCCGTGCGTGCCGGCCATGGCATCATCGATGGCAAGTTCGGCTATGACCCTGCGCGCAGCCTGACCATCGGCCGCGCAACCGACGCCGTGCCGGCCATGCCGTATTCCGCCTTCGGCTCGCTGGAGCTGGAAGCGGCGCATATCGAGCAGGGCGGCGTGGTGCGCGCGCCGCTGGGGCGCCTGGTGATCGGCGCGGCCCGCTATGACAATGACAAGAGCCTGAGCGTGAATCTGCTGGCCAACAGCATCAGTTCCGTCAGCGGCGCGGGCCTGGTCATGCCGTATGGCGGCACCGTCGATGGCCAGACCTGGAACGTCAGCGGCAAGCCGGTCACCTTGATGGGCGTGGGCGGCATCAATTCGCAGGGCGGCCTGCTCAACGGCGTGCAATTGGGCGGCGTGGCCGTGGACGTGCGGCCGGGCGCGCTGCTCGACCTGTCCGGCGGCGGCGAACTGGCGGGCGCCGGCTTCATCGCGGGCCGCGGCGGCTCCACCGATGCGCGCTACCATCCGCTGGCGCAGGTGGGCGCGAACGGCGGCTTTGTCCTGCCGGGACTGGCCACCAACCCCGTGTACGCCATCGTGCCGGGCGCGCAGGCGCCGCAAGCGCCCGCGGGCGGCGAAAAGGCGGCGTCCGATCCGGCCGTGGGCCGGCAGGTGACGATAGGCAGCGGCGTGCCGGGCCTGGCGGCCGGCACCTACACGCTGATGCCGTCCACCTATGCGTTGTTGCCGGGCGCCTTCCGCGTGGAACTGAACGGCCTGGCGGGCCAGGGCAGCACCGGCACGCTGGCGCAGCAGTTGCGCAACGGTTCCTGGGCCGCGCCCGGCACCCTGTCGATCGCCGGCACGGACATCCGCGCGCCGCTGGCCAGCCAGCTGATACTCACGCCTGCCAAGGTCTTGCGCACGTATTCGCAGTACAACGAAACCGGCTATGCCGCCTTCGCACTGGCCGATGCGCAAACGCGGGGCATTCCGCGCGCGCTGCTGCCGTCCGATGCGAAAACGCTCAAGCTGAGCATGATGCAGGACGGCGGCCTGGACACCTTCCAGTTCAAGGGCACCGGCAAGTTCGGCGCTGCGGAGGGCGGCTATGGCGGCACCGTGATCGTGATGCCGAGCAATAGCGCCAAGGGCGACATTGAAATCCTTGCCGACGGCGCGCCGGCCACCCGCGACGCCGGACTGGTCAGCGTGCGCGCTTCCAGCCTGAACAGTATCGGTGCGGCCCGTATCCTGGTGGGCAATGCGCCGTCGGTGGAGTATGGCCAGGCCGGCAACTACGTGAGTTTCGGCGCCAATTCGGCGCGCTCCATCTACCTGCGCGCGGGGGCCGTGCTGTCGGCGCCCGAGGTGTTCCTCGTCGCCCAGGACCCCAGCAGTTATCTGCTGGGTGACGGCTTGATCGATATCGCGGCCGGCGCCGGCATCAGCACCCTGGGCAAGGGCAAGGCGGCTTACGATGCCAACGACGGCTTCATCTACAAGAAGGGCCGCGCGGACGTGCACATGCTGGCCGCGTCGAACGGCTTGCTCAATGTGGCGCCCGTCAGTGGCACGGCGCGCGGCGGCATCCGCATCGGCACGGCCAGCCTGTACTCGGAAGGCACCTTGCTGCTGTCGACCAATGGCAGCTTCGCGCTGGACGACTCCGCCCGCTACGGCACGCGCAACCTGAGCCTGGCCGTGGGCGCCATCAACATGGGCAGCAGCGAAGCGCTGGCGGCGGCCCAGGCCAACGGCACGCGCGCCAACGGCCTGGCCATGAACCAGGGCGTGCTGGACCGCCTGCTGCGCGGCGACACCAGCGCGGGCGCGCCGGCCCTGCAGGCGCTGGTGCTGAGCGCGGCGGACGGCGTCAATTTCTATGGCGACGTGGTGCTCGACACCTACGACAAGACGACGGGGAAATCCACCCTGGAGCGCCTGGTGCTGACCACGCCCGCCATGTATGGCCAGGGCGATGCGGGCACGATGGCCACCATCCGCACGGCCAATCTGGTCTGGGGCGGCGCCCTTTCGCCGGCCGGCAATGTGATTGCGCACGGCGCCGGCACGGGCAGCGGCACTCTGAACCTGGAAGCGGAACGCATCGATTTCGGCTTCGGCCCGTTCACGCAGCCGGCCAGCGTCGCCTCGTTCGACCGCCTGGCGCTCGGTTTTGGCACGGTCAACCTGAAAGCGTCGGGACAAGTCACGGCCAACCACAAGGGCAGCCTGTCCGTCTACCAGTCGCAGGGCGCGTATGAGACGGGCAAGGGCTACCAGTACAGCGGCGGCAATTTGAACATCAATACGCCGCTGCTGACGGGCGACGCCGGTTCGGCGCACAGCTATACGGCGGGCGGCGCGCTGAAGGTGGCGGCGCCGGCCGGCGCGGCGCCAGCGGCACCCGTCAAAAATGGCGCCGCGCTGGGCGCCCAGCTGGCCTTGAACGGCGACAGCGTGAGCGTGGCGACGGCCGTGGTGTTGCCTAGCGGCAAGCTTACCGTCAACGCCCTGCACGACATCACCGTGGCTGACGGCGCGCGCATCGACATGGCGGGCCGCAAGACCACCTTCTTTGACGTGGACAAGTACAGCTGGGGCGGCGACGTGACCCTGGACAGCCGTGCCGGCGATATCCGCCAGGGGGCGGGCAGCGTGATCGACCTGTCGGCCGAGCACAACCGCGCTGGCAGCCTGAAGGCCGTGGCGCTCGACGGCGCGGCCGGCATGGTCGATTTGCAGGGCAAGATACTGGGCGGCGCCAGCGGCAGCTATGACGCGGGCGGCACCATGGTGCCGTACAAGCAGGGCGGCGTGGACGTGCGTGCGCAGACGCTGGGCGCCGGCGGCACCCTGGACAGCCAGTTCGCGTCGCTGAACCAGCGCCTGAATGAAGGCGCGGTGACGGGCGCGCGCAGCTTCCAGCTGAAACAGGGCGACTTGACGATCGGCAACGAGCTGAAGGCGGGCGAAGTGCAGGTGGCCGTCGACAACGGCCGCCTCACCGTCGCCGGCACGATCGACGCCAGCGGCGAGCGCGTGGGCAGCATCCGCCTGGCCGGCCAGCACGGCGTCACCCTGGCCGGCAACGCCGTGCTCGACGCGCATGGCACGGTCTTGCGCGTCGACAGCTATGGCAAGATCATCGACAGCCCGAACCGGGCCATGGTGGAACTGAATGCGGGCGAGGGCACATTGGATCTGGCCGGTGGTGCGCAGATCGACGTGCGCCACGGCACGGCGGCCGTGGTTGGCAAGGGCAAGGGCGAACACGACGGCGCCGCGCGCGGCACGGTGGAGCTGAGCGCGCCGCGCCTGGGCAGCGGCGGCGCGCGCACGGACCTTGACGCGGCCACCTTCGGCGACATCGACGTCCGTGCGGGCGGCGGATTCACCGTGCGCGGCGCGAAATCCATCGCCGTCAACGCCATGCAGCGCTACGACGACGCGGCCTACGCCACGGACCTGTCGGCCAGCGGCCGCCCTTACCAAGTGATCAACCAGGCTTATCTCGACGGCAAGCATGCGGACAGCACGACCTTCATCGATGCGGTGCTGGCCAACACGAACTTGCGCAGCGGCAAGCTGGCGGGCCTGGCCACGGCCGCCTATGCCGACGCGCTGCATCTGCGCCCCGGCGTCGATATCGTCAGCAAGACGCCCGATGGCGACCTGGTGGTGCGGGGCGACCTGGATCTCTCAAACATGCGCTACGCCAGCCTGAACCCGCGCTTTCAAGTAAGCAATCTGCGCGGTTCGGGCGAGGTGGGCAGCCTGCTGCTGCGCGCCGGCGGGGATTTGAGCATCTATGGCAGCATCAATGACGGCTTCGCGCCGCCGCCCGCCACCCAGGACGACAGCGGCTGGAAACTGCTGCCGGGACGCGACATCAACGGCAGCGACGTCATCGTGCCGGGCAAGGGCGTGACCCTGGCCGACGGCACGCTGTTCCCGGGAGGCATCGCGCTCAATTACGACTTGCCCGTCAAGGGCTTCGATCTGCTGGCTGACACGCGCCTGCCCGCGGCCGTGACCCTGGACCAGGCGATCACCGTGCCGGCAGGCACGGTGCTGGCGGCCGCCGTGCGCGACGGCGCCGGCAATATCGTCCACGCGGCGGGTACCCTGCTGGCCACGGCGCAGACCTTGACAGCCGGCATGCGCCTCGATGCGGGCAGCGTGCTCAGGCAAACGGTGAAAGTGGGCGCCATGACTTGGCCCAAGGGCGTGCCTCTGCCTGGCGTGGCCGGCGAACGCTCGGTGTTCGCCCTCAATGGCAACCTGGCGCTGGCCGTGGGTGCGCTGATACCGTCGGGCACCGACGTCAAGCTGTTGCCCAATGTGGATTCAATCGCGCTGCGTCCGGAAGTGGCGGGCAGCCAGGGCAAGCTGTGGGCTATCGCGCCCATGCTGGCCGAGGGTTCGCAAGCGTGGGGCATGCGCCTGGTGGCCGGCGCCGACCTGGAGGCGGCCGACACGCGCAGCGTGCAGGCGCATCCCGCGCACGGTACCTTGCGCCTGGCCGACAGCCACTACGGCATGTATGGCGTGCTGGTGCCGCCGAAGGGCGTGCAGTACTGGACCAAGGAAGCGCAGGAACTGGGCGAGCGCGAGGGCATCCCCGGCATCGTGGCGGGCGAACCCATCACCGAGGAATTCACCAGCCAGTTCGGCCAGACTGTCGAGGTATTCTGCGCCAACGACCCGACGCTATGCCTGCTGAAAGTGGCCTACGTGTGGACCAAGGCAGGCGCGGAAGAATTCGCCGACCCGAGCGTGAAGGCGGGCGACGTGGTCGACCTGGCCGGGCTGGGCTGGCCCACCATGTGCGAGGAAAATCCCACCTGGTGCGGCACGTCGAACCCCACGTTCGACTACAAGGCAAGCAGCCTGCGCTACAGCGTGCTGCGCACGGGCACGGGCGACCTGGACCTCGTCAGCGGCGGCAGCCTGCGCATGGACAGTCTGTATGGCGTGTACACGGCCGGTATGTCGTCCGCGCCGACGGCGGCCGGCGACCCGTACAACCTGCCGCGTGCGCGCAATGCGGACGGCAAGGTGCTGGGCAACCCCGACGGCGCCCATGAACGCCTGGTCGACGGCGGCGCCGACAGCATCTACCGCGCCTGGTATCCTGAGCAGGGCGGCAATCTGTTGCTGCAGGTGGCGGGCGACTTGAGCGGCTCGCTGGTCGACGCGGCCAGCGCAAGCAACCTGCGTCCGGTCAGCAAGGATGGCATGGCCGATTCCGTGGCAGTAGGCAACTGGCTGTGGCGCCAGGGCAGCGGCGGCGTGGCCACGGGAGGACAGCCTCAGCCGGTGGCGTGGTGGATCAATTTCGGCAGCTACGTGGGCCGCCCCACCCTGGCCGACACGGTGCTGGGCTTTACGGGTTTCGGTACCCTGGGCGGCGGCAATGTGCGCGCCGAGGTGGCGGGCGACGCCGGCGTGCTGGCGCCGCTGACCGGCAGCACCTATAACGCCAACATCAATCCCCGTTCGCAGGGCTTGCTGCTGGCCGTGGGCGGCACGGGCCGCATGCAGGCCGACGGCAGCCTGCTGCAGACGGGCGGCGGCGACCTGGACTTGCGCGTGGGCGGCGGCCTCAACCCCGGCGGCGGCTCCGCTGGCCGCCACTTGAATGGCGCGTTGGTCGATTTGCGTGGCCATGCGGAAGCGTCGGCCACGCAACTGGGCAGCGTGGCGCTGCAGTACGGCACCTGGGGGGTCGATCACGTGCCGCTGGAATCGCGTGCCTACGATGCCTTCCGCGCCACGCGCGCCGCGCCCCGGGGCGCCATGACCCTGGTACCTGGCGACGCCACGTTCAGCGTGGCAACCCTGGGCGACCAGGTGCTGCAGGATGTGGCCGACCCAGGCCGCGTGACCCCGTTCAATGCCACGCCGTTCACCGGCGCGGCGGGCGAGCAGGGGTATGGCTACAGCTGGTTCAGCCTGTGGACGCCGCACACGGCGCTCGATCTGTACTCCGCCGGTGGCAACATGATCCCGCTGACTGCGGCGATCGACACGGCCACCGACCTTGCCGTCGTCTATCCGTCCATCGTGCGGGCCGCGGCCGCGAATGGCAGTTTGTATTATGGCAAGGCGATCGGCAGTCCGAATGCCGTCCGCGACTATGACCACCCACTGCTGCTGGCGCCGTCGCCCAACGCCCAGCTGCAATGGCTGGCCAGCGACTCCATTTATGCGGGCGGTTTTTCCGTCAGCCAGTCCGGCGCCTCTGCCGACAGCATGGCGACGCCGTTCAAGCCGGGTTTCACGGGCTGGGATGTCAGTCCTTACGTGACCGATCCCCTGGCCGCGAATGTCTCGAGCACGGGGGCGCCGGCGACGCAATCGAACTTCCCGCTGTTCGCCTTCGGTCCCGACTCCTCGGCCGGTCCCGCCAACAGCGGCACGCAGACGGCCCGCATCTATGCCGTCACGGGTGACCTGGTGGGCGTGAACAGCGGCCGCATCCTCGAATTTTCCAATGCCAAGCGTGCAGGCATTACCTGGTACGAGGGCGCCCAGCCCGTGTGGATGAAGGCGGGCCGCGATATCGTCGGCAGCGGCACGGCGCAGCTGGAAGCCATTAACGGCACTGCCAGCGGCAGAGACATAAGCTTCCGCAATATCAACAACCTGGTCGTGCATAACAATGTGTATGACGTATCGGTGGTGTCGGCCGGGCGCGACATCCTGAACAGCTCCTTCAACGTGGCCGGTCCCGGCACGCTCGACATTAGCGCCGGGCGCAACATATTGATGCAGGACAAGGGCAGCGTCGTCAGCCTCGGTCCCGTGGTGGCGGGCGACAAGCGTCCGGGCGCCGGCATCGCCATGCAGGCGGGCGTGGGCGCGGCCGGACTCGATTACCTGCGCTTCGTCAAGCCCTACCTGGACCCGGCGAACGTGGCGCAGAAGGGCGTGCCGCTGGCCGACCAGGCGGGCAAGGTCGTGAAAGCGTACGGCAGCGAACTGGCGGCGTGGCTGGGCGAACGCTACGGTTTCAAGGGCACGGCCGCCGAGGTTCTGGCCTTTTACCTGGCCTTGCCCGAGCCGCAGCAGCGCGTGTTCGCCCGCAATGTGTATTTCGCGGAACTGAAGGCGGGCGGGCGCGAATACAACGATGCGGAAAGCTCGCGTTATGGCAGCTTCTTGCGCAGCCGCAACGCCATCGCGGCCCTGGCGCCGGTCACGGACGCCAACGGCAAGGCGCTTGCCTATGCGGGCGACATCGTCATGTATCGCGGCCTGTACGCGGTGCGCAATGAGAACGAGCAGCGCTGGGATTACTACCCTCGCAGCGGCTACGTGCACACGAACTTCGGCGGCGACATCCAGCTGCTGACGCCGGGCGGCAAACAGGTGTTCGGCATCGAAGGCGAGGCGCCGCCGTCGACTTCGGGCGTCATCACCAAGGGCGGCGGGAATATCAACCTGTTCTCGCACGGCAGCATCCTGCTGGGCCAGAGCCGCGTCATGACGACGTTTGGCGGCGATATCCTCGGCTGGTCGTCGCAAGGCGACATCAACGCGGGCCGTGGTTCGAAGTCGACCATCGTCTACACGCCGCCCAAGCGCGTGTATGACAACTGGGGCAACGTGACCCTCTCGTCCGACGTGCCGAGCACGGGCGCCGGCATCGCCACCCTGGCGCCGATCGCCGAAGTGCCGGCCGGCGACGTGGACTTGCTGGCCCCGCTGGGCACCATCGACGCGGGCGAGGCGGGCATTCGCGTCTCGGGCAACGTCAACCTGGCCGCGCTGACGGTGATGAACGCGGCGAACATCCAGGTCAAGGGCGAAGCGAAGGGCATGCCGACGGTGGCGTCCGTCAATGTGGCTGCCATGACGAACGCCAGCGCGGCCGCCACGCAGGCGACGGCTGCCGCGCAAGACGTCGTGCAGCGCGAGCGCGCCGCCACCCGCGCCGCGCAGCCATCCGTATTCACGGTGCGCGTGCTGGGCTTTGGCAACGACGCGCCGCCCGACAGCGCGCAAGCTTCTCCGCAGGATGGCGCGCGCATCGAGGCGGCCGACTACAACCCGCGCAGCGCCGTGCGCGTGCTGGGACTGGGGACGTTGCCGGAATCGGCCACGCGCCAGTTGACGGCGCAAGAGCGCAGCAGGTTGTCGCCATGATGGCCGGCATGGCTGGCACCTTGCCCTTGCGCATGGCAGGTGCCATGCGGCAGGCAGGCATGGTCTGGTACCGGCCCGCCATCCGGCCCCGCATGCAGGCGGCCAACGATATGGCGCCCGTGCCAGCACCGGCGCCAGGGCAGGGCCCCCGGCTGCAGGCGGTGTTGGAAAGCAATTACGCAGCCCTGCACCGGCGCCTGACGCGCCACCTGGGCTGCGCCGAGCTGGCCAGCGACAGCCTGCACGACGCCTGGCTGCGCCTGGGCGTGCTGACAGCCGGGGACGGCGCGGCGCTGGCGCACAGCCCCGTCGCCTATGTGTTTCGCGTAGCATGCAACGCGGCCATGGATAGCCTGCGCCGCAACCGCGCCTGGCTGTATGCGGACGAGGAGGATGGCGTCGCCAGCCTCGTCGATTTCCTCGCCGATACGGCGGCGGGACCGGAGCGCCTGGCCGAGCTGCATGCCGATGTGCGCCGGCTGGCGCAGGCCGTCGACTTGCTGCCGCGGCGCCATCGGCAAGTGCTCGAAGCGCTGCGCGTGGACGAGCTGACCCGCCAGGAAGTGGCTGCGCGGCACGACATGTCGCTGCGCAACGTCGATACGGCCTTGCGCCAGGCGCTCGACCATTGTGCCCGCCACACGGGCTACGCGGCGCAGGGCGGAGTCGGCACGACCCGGCGCAGCCTGAGGCTGAACGTTCGTTCGCGTACAGACTCTTAGGCATCCGGGCGTCAGACTGCTGCTTCGGGCCTGCATGCGCCCACCCAGCCAGGAGGAAGCGCGAGATGACAGACTGTAATCATATCAACGCCGGCAGGCGCGGCGTGCTGATCGCCGGCGCGCTGTCGGCCACGGCGGTGGCCGTGCCCGGCGTGACCGGGGCAGCCGAAGCGGCCCATGCCGCGGCCCAATCCGGACAGGCGCCGCCCGTCCTGATGAAAGTCGGCCTGAACGTCAACGGCCAGCGCCACAGCCTGGAACTCGACACGCGCACCACCTTGCTCGACGCCTTGCGCGAACACCTGCATCTGACGGGCACCAAGAAGGGCTGCGACCACGGCCAGTGCGGCGCCTGCACCGTCATGCTCGACGGCCAGCGCATCAATGCCTGTCTGACCCTGGCCGTGATGCATGACGGCGCCAAGGTCACCACCATCGAGGGGCTGGGCACGCCGGAGAAACTGCATCCGATGCAGGCCGCCTTCATCGCGCATGACGGTTACCAATGCGGCTACTGTACCCCGGGGCAGATCTGCTCGGCCGTCGCCGCGCTGGGCGAACTGCGCCAGGGCATCCCCAGCCACGTCAGCGCGGACTTGAATGCGGCCCCCTCGGTGACGCCCGAAGAATTGCGCGAGCGCATGAGCGGCAACCTCTGCCGCTGCGGCGCGTATTCCAACATCATCGAGGCGATTGCCGAAGTGGCGGGGAGGCCGGCATGAGAGTGTTTACTTACCAGAAGGCCGCCACGCCGGCCGAGGCGGCGGCCGCCGCCTTGAATACGCCGGGCGCCCGCTTCATCGCCGGGGGCACGAATCTGCTCGACCTGATGAAACTGGAAATCGAAACGCCCGCGCATTTGATCGACGTCAATGGCCTCGCGCTCGATACAGTGGAAACAACGAAGGACGGCGGCTTGCGCATCGGCGCCCTCGTGCGCAACACGGCCCTGGCCGCGCACGCCACGGTGCGGCGCGACTATGCGGTGCTGTCGCGCGCCTTGCTGGCCGGCGCCTCGGCGCAATTGCGCAACAAGGCGACGACGGCCGGCAACCTGCTGCAGCGCACGCGCTGCCCGTATTTCTATGACACGAACCAGGCTTGCAACAAGCGCATGCCGGGCAGCGGCTGCTCGGCCATCGGCGGCTTCAGCCGGCCGCTGGCCGTCCTGGGCGGCAGCGAGGCTTGCATCGCCACGCATCCGAGCGACATGGCCGTGGCCATGCGCGTGCTCGACGCCGCCATCGACACGGTGCGGGCCGACGGCAGCACGCGCAGCATCCCCATCGCCGACTTTTACCGCTTGCCGGGCAGTACGCCGCAGCTGGAAACGGTACTGCAGCCGGGCGAATTGATCACCAGCGTGACCTTGCCCCGGCCTATCGGCGGCACGCACGTCTACCGCAAGGTGCGCGACCGCGCCTCGTATGCGTTCGCGCTGGTGTCCGTGGCGGCCATCATCTTGCCCGATGGCACTGGCAGGCTGGCCCTGGGCGGCGTCGCGCCGCAGCCGTGGCGGCTTGCCGCCGCCGAGCAGGCCATGCCCGCTGGCGCGGCCGCCGTGAGCGAACGCCTGCTGGCCGGCGCCAGGCCGACGGCCGATAACGGTTTCAAGCTGATCCTGGCGCAGCGCACGATCGCCTCGGTGTTGGCTGACGCACAAGCGAAGAAAGGCTAGGGCCATGAAATTCACGACACCTGCGACCACCAACCCCATCGACCAGCTGAAAGTCGTCGGCCGCCCCACGGACCGCATCGACGGCCCCCAGAAAACCACGGGCACGGCGCCATACGCGTACGAACAGAACAAGGCCGCGCCGCACGCGGCCTACGGCCACGTCGTCGGCGCGGCGATTGCCAAGGGGCGCATCGCCTCGCTTGACACCAGCGCCGCGCGCCGCGCGCCCGGGGTGCTGGCCGTGGTGACGGCGGCATCGGCTGGCAAGCTGGGCAAAGGCAAGATGAACACGGCGAAGCTGCTGGGCGGGCCGGACATCGAGCATTACCATCAGGCCATCGCGCTGGTGGTGGCGGAAACCTTCGAGCAAGCGCGCTCGGCCGCGCAGTTGCTCGACGTTAAGTACGTCGAGCAGCCGGGCGCCTTCGACCTGGCCAAGGCCAAGGGCAGCGCTGCCAAGCCTAAGGATGGCAAGCCCGACAGCAAGACGGGCAACTTCGCCGGCGCCTATGCGGCTGCCCCCGTGCGCCTGGACGCGACCTACACGACGCCCGACCAGTCGCACGCCATGATGGAGCCGCACGCCTCGATCGCCGCCTGGGAGGGGGATAAATTGACGGTGTGGACGGCGAACCAGATGGTGGACTGGGGCCGCGGCGACCTGGCCCGCACCCTGGGGCTGTCGAAAGACAAGGTACGCATCGTCTCGCCGTATATTGGCGGCGGTTTCGGCGGCAAGCTGTTCGTGCGCGCGGAAGCCTTGCTGGCGGCCCTGGGCGCGCGTGCGGCGCAGCGCCCCGTCAAGGTCGCCCTGACGCGCCCTTTGATGTTCAACAACACGACGCACCGGCCCGCCACCATCCAGCGTCTGCGCCTCGGCGCCACGCGCGACGGCAAGATCACGGCCATCGGCCATGAATCGTGGTCGGGCGACCTGAAGGGCGGTCAGCCGGAAACGGCCGTGATGCAGACGCGCCTGCTGTACGCGGGCGCCAACCGCATGACGGCCATGCGCCTGGCCGTGCTCGACTTGCCAGAAGGCAACGCCATGCGCGCGCCGGGCGAGGCGCCGGGGCTGATGGCGCTGGAAATCGCGATGGACGAGCTGGCGGAAAAATTGAAAATGGATCCCATCGTCCTGCGCATCCTGAACGACACCAAGGTGGACCCGGAAAAACCGGGCAGACCGTTTTCCCAGCGCCGCCTGATCGACTGCCTGCGCACGGGCGCCGTGGAATTCGGCTGGAAGGAGAGAGCAGCCCGGCCGGGCATGCGGCGCGACGGCCGCTGGCTCGTCGGCATGGGCGTGGCGGCCGCTTTCCGCAACAACCTCGTCATGCAGTCCGCCGCCAGGGTGCGCCTCGACGGCAACGGCATCGTGACCGTGGAAACGGACATGACGGATATCGGCACGGGCAGCTATACGATCATCGCGCAGACGGCGGCGGAAATGCTGGGCGTGACCTTGAACCGGGTCGTCGTGCGCCTGGGCGATTCGGATTTTCCCGTTTCGGCCGGTTCGGGCGGGCAGTGGGGCGGCAACAGTTCGACGGCCGGCGTGTACGCGGCCTGCGTGCGCCTGCGCCAGGCCATCGCCGGCAAACTGGGCTTCGACGAGAATGAGGCGCGCTTTTCTGATGGACAAGTCAGCCAGGGCGAGCGCAGCGTCCCGCTCGCCACCGCCGCCTTGCACGGCGACGTCGTCGCGGAAGACCATATGGAATACGGCGAGCTCGATAAAAAATTTCAGCAATCGACGTTCGGCGCGCATTTCGTCGAAGTGGGCGTGGACAGCGACACGGGCGAAGTGCGCGTGCGCCGCATGCTGGCCGTGTGCGCGGCCGGCCGCATCCTGAACCCGAAAGCGGCGCGCAGCCAGGTGATCGGCGCCATGACCATGGGCGTGGGCGCGGCCCTGATGGAGGAACTGGTGGTCGACCGGCGCCGGGGCTTCTTCGTCAACCACGACCTGGCCGGCTATGAAGTGCCCGTGCACGCCGACATCCCGCACCAGGACGTCATTTTTCTCGACGAAACGGACCCCATGTCCTCGCCCATGAAGGCCAAGGGCGTGGGCGAGCTGGGCATCTGCGGCGTGGCGGCGGCCGTCGCCAACGCCGTCTACAACGCGACGGGCGTGCGTGCGCGCAACTATCCGCTGACCCTCGACAAGCTGCTGCGCGGGCTGCCCGTCATGCACTGACATCTGCCCGGCGCCGGCGCGCGCGTGACAAAGCGTGTATTTTTGGTAATTTTCAGATGCTATGCTCGGAACGCATGCTGCGGGGAAATTTCCCTATCCGCAAGGCCATGCTGCCAGGAGAATGCATGAACAGATCAACAATGCCGCCGCGGATACTGATCGTCGATGACGAGCTGGCGCACGTGCGCGCGCTGTGCGACACCTTGCGCGGCCAGGCCTACGACACCACGGGGCTCGCCTCGGGCGAGGCGGCGCTGGCCCTGCTGGCCATCGAATCGTTCGACCTGCTGCTGGTCGACCTGATGATGCCGGGCATGAACGGCATCGCCGTGGTGGAAGCGGCGCGGCTGATCGATCCGGACCTGGCCTGCATCATCATGACGGGCGAAGGCACGATCGCCTCGGCCGTGCAAGCGATGAAGGCGGGCGCGCTCGATTACGTCGTCAAGCCGTTCAAGGTGTCGGGCATTCTGCTGATACTGGCGCGGGCGCTGGAGACGCGCCAGCTGCGCATCGCCAATGCGCGCCTGGAACTGCTGCTGCGCCAGCACACGGCCGAACTCGACGCCATGAACCGGGATTTGCGGCTGGCCCGTGAAGTGGCCGAGCGGGCGAGCGAGGAAAAGACCAATTTCCTGGCCAGCATGAGCCACGAGCTGCGCACGCCGCTCAACGCCATCCTGGGCTTTTCGCAGATGCTCACGTCCGATTCCATCCCCTCGACGGCGCAGGAAAAGAAAACCTTCGCCTCGCACATCTTCGGCGCCGGCCGCCATTTACTGACGCTGATCAACGATATCCTCGACATCGCCAAAATCGAGTCGGGCAATATGGCGCTGTCGATGGAGTCCGTGGGCCTGGCCGACATCTACCACGAATGCTGGCAAATGATGGAACCGCTGGCGCGCAAGCGCGGCATCACCCTGACGTTCGTCGAAGCGGGCAGCGTGCACGTGCTGGCCGACCGCACGCGCCTCAAGCAGGTGCTGCTCAACCTGCTGTCGAACGCCGTCAAGTACAACCGCGATCAGGGCGAGATCCACGTCGATTGCCAGCCCGTCGATACACGGCGGCTGCGCCTGTCCGTGCGCGACACGGGCGGCGGGCTGAGCGCCGCGCAGCTGGAGGTGCTGTTCCAGCCCTTCAACCGCCTCGGTCGCGACGGGCGCGACGAGGAAGGCACGGGCCTGGGGCTGGTGGTCAGCAAGCGCCTGGCCGAAGCCATGCAGGCGACCATAGGCGTGGCCAGCACGCCCGGGCGCGGCAGCACCTTCTGGCTCGATATCGACAGTTGCCCCGCGCGCTACCCGCTGCAGGAAAGTCCGCGCCTGTCCGCCATTGCCCGGCCCGCTGAAGCGATGCCCCTGCCGGAGCGCAAGACGCTGCTGTATGTGGAAGAAAATCCCCTGAACGTGACCCTGATGGCGGGCCTGATCCATTTCCGCCCCGATCTCGTCCTGCTGTCGGCCGGCGACGGGCAGACGGGCCTGGACATGGCGCGCCGCCACCTGCCGCAGCTGATACTGATGGATAGCGACCTGCCCGACATCAGCGGCACGCAAGTCATGCAGCTGCTGCGCGCCGACGCCCGCACCGCGCACATCCCCGTCATCGCGCTGACGGCCGTGGCCGGACCCGGCGATATCCGCCAGGGGCTGGCGGCGGGCTTTTACCGCTATCTGACCAAGCCGATCGACTTGGTGGCGTTTTCCGAGGCCGTCAACAGCGCGCTGGAGTCGGCCACGGCGCCGTGCAGCGCATGAACGGCGCGGCGCCGGCGCGGCGGGCGGTCTGGCTGGCGGCCGCACTGCCGCTGGTGGCGCTGGCCGCCGTGGCCCTCTGGCGGCTCAATGCCCGTCCCGCGCCGCCGCCCGGCCCCGTGGAAGTGCTGCGCCTGGCCGTGAATGCGGAGTACGTGGGCAGCTGCCCCGTGCTGGCCGCGCGCGGGCAGGGCTATTTCGGGCGCGAAGGCATCGACGCGCTGCTGCAGCCGTATTCGTCGGGCAAGGCCTCGATGGAAGCCGTGCTGCAGGGCAAGGCCGACCTGGGCACCGTGTCCGACATCCCCGTGGTGCTGGCCAGCCTGCAGAACCAGTCCGTCGTCATCATCGCCAGCATCTTCGAGGCCGAGCGCGACCACGGCATCGTGGGGCGCCTGGACCGCGGCGTGTCCTCGCCCGCCAGCCTGAAGGGCAAGCGCATCGGCGTCACGTTGGGCACTTCCGGCCAGTTCACGCTCGAGGCCTTTTTGAACCGCCAGAAGCTGCTGCCCGCCGAAGTCACCTTGCGCAACTATGCGCCGGACCAGCTGGCCGGGGCGCTGGCGCGCGGCGAGGTCGATGCCGCGGCCGGCTGGGAACCGTTCCTGACGGACATGACGCATGCCATCGCGGGCAAGGCGGCCATCTTCTATGGCGAAGATGTGTATGCGGGCCTGTTCAACGTGGCCGGCGCGGGCGACTACGTGCGTGCGCATCCGGCGACGATGCGCAAGGTGCTGCGCGCACTGATCGCCGGCGCGCGCTTTTGCCGGGACG
This sequence comes from Janthinobacterium glycogeni, assembly GCF_051380725.1. Taxonomy (NCBI): domain Bacteria; kingdom Pseudomonadati; phylum Pseudomonadota; class Betaproteobacteria; order Burkholderiales; family Oxalobacteraceae; genus Janthinobacterium; species Janthinobacterium glycogeni. The sequence continues at coordinate 80,314 of NZ_JBNYXP010000009.1, forward strand.
AGCCCGCTGCCGCGCGCGCGCTGTTTGCCAGGGCGTCGGCCAGCGAGGCGCAGCGCCTGCAGGCGGCCTGGCACGGTTATCAGTTCGGCGTCGTGCTCGACCAGCGCTTGCTGCTGGCGCTGGAAGACGAGGCGCGCTGGGCCATCAAGAACCGTCTGGCCGGGAACGGCGAGATGCCGAACTTCCTCGACGCCGTCTACCTGGACGGCCTGGAAGCCGTGGCGCCATCGGCCGTGACGGTCATTCATTGAGAAGGCGACCATGAAAATCGTCACGCGCTTCAAGCTGGCCGAACTGTTTTGCGTGCTGCTCGTGGCCATCATCGTCGCCGTGCTGTTTTCCACCACCATGGCGATGCAGCGCGAACTGGCGAAGAACAAGGCGGCGGCCGATATCCTGCAAGCAGTCACGTCGCTGCGCTACCTGTCGATCGAATATGCGCTGCACCATGGCGCGCGCACCCGCGCCCAGTGGCAGCTGCGCAGCGAGTCGCTGTCCACGGGCCTGCTGGCCACGCCCGCCTTCAACGGCGACGAAGAGCGCAAGCTGCTGCGCGAATTGCAGGGCGACCTGGCAAGCGTGGGCGGCCTGTTCAACCTGTTCGTCGCGAATCACCGCGAGCTGGGACAGGACCCGCAGCGGCGCGAGGTGCTGGGCGAGCTGGAGTCGCGCCTGTCCGGCCAGATCATGGGCAAGGTGCAGGGCATGATCTCGGACGCGATGCGGCTGTCCGAATTGAGCCGGCAAGGCGTGCTCGATGCGCAGCAGCGGGCCAACGTGGCTGTGATGCTGTTTGGCGGCATGATCATCGCGCTGGTGGCCGGTTTGATCTATTTCACCATGACCAGCGTCACGGGACCGCTGGAAAAGCTGCGCCAGGGCACCCTGATCGTCGGCGCAGGCAAGCTCGATTTTGTGCTCGGCGTGCATACCAGGAATGAAATCGGCGACCTGGCGCGCGCCTTCGACGGCATGACGGAAAAGCTGCGCCGCACCACCGTCTCGCGCGACGAGCTCGCGCACACGAATGCCGCCCTGGAAACGCAGATCGCCGAACGCGAGCTGGCCGAGCGCAAGGTGCATGAACAGCTCGAGCGCCTGAACCTGCTGCAGCAGATCACGCGCTCGATCGGCGAGCGGCAGGATTTGCGCAGCATTTTCCAGGTGGTGGTGCGCAGCCTGGAAGAGCAGCTGCCCATCGATTTCAGCTGCATCTGCCTGTACGAACCGGCGCAGCACGCGCTGCAGGTGACGTGCGTGGGCGTGCGCAGCGAAGCGCTGGCGCTATCGTTCATGATGAGCGAACACGCGCACATTCCCATCGACGAGAACGGCCTGTCGAGCTGCGTGCGCGGCAAGCTCGTGTATGAAGCCGACATCGCCGAAGTGGCGTTTCCGTTTCCGCAGCGCCTGGCGCAAGGGGGGCTGCGCGGCCTCGTCATGGCGCCGCTGCTGGCCGAAAACACGGTCTTCGGCATCCTGATCGTGGCGCGCCGCGCCGCGCACAGCTTTACCAGCGGCGAGTGCGAATTCCTCAGTCAGCTGAGCGAACACGTGGCGCTGGCCGCCAACCAGGCGCGGCTCTACGGGGCGCTGCAGCGCGCGTATGACGATTTACGCCAGACGCAGCAGTCTGCGATGCAGCAGGAACGCCTGCGCGCGCTGGGCCAGATGGCCAGCGGCATCGCGCACGACATCAATAACGCCATTTCCCCTGTCGCCCTGTACACCGAGTCCTTGCTGGAGACGGAAACCAATCTCAGTGTGCAGGGCCGGCATTGCCTGGAAGTGATCGAACGCGCCATCGACGACGTGGCCGCCACCGTGGCGCGCATGCGCGAATTCTACCGCCAGCGCGAACCGCAACTGGCGCTCTCGCCCATCGACGCGAACCTGGTGGTGCAGCAGGTGCTGGACCTGACGCGCGCGCGCTGGAGCGACATGCCGCAGCAGCGCGGCATCGTCATCGCCCTGCGCACGGAGCTGGCGGACGGCCTGCCTATGCTGCCCGGCAGCGCGGGCGAGCTGCGCGAAGCGCTGACGAACCTGGTCTTCAACGCCATCGACGCCATGCCGGAAGGCGGCACCCTGAGCGTGCGCACCAGCTGCATCGGCGCGCCGGGCGAGGCGGCGCGCCAGGTACGGATAGAAGTAGCCGACACGGGCATCGGCATGGACGACAATACGCGCCGCCGCTGCCTGGAACCGTTTTTCACCACCAAGGGCGAGCGTGGCACGGGTCTGGGCCTGGCCATGGTGTACGGCATGATGGAGCGCCATGGCGCCAGCATCGACATCGTCACGGCGCCGGGGCAGGGCACGGCGGTGCGCCTGGTTTTTCCCGCCTGCGCCGCGGACGAGGGGCAGCAAGCGCCCGACATGGCTCACGTTGTGCCGCCGCGCCTGCGCATCCTCGTGGTGGACGACGACCCGATGGTGCTCAAGTCCCTGCGCGACATCCTGGAAATCGATGGCCACGACGTGGTGTCGGCCGATGGGGGCCAGGCCGGCATCGACTGCTTCCTGGCCGCGCGCGACAGGCACGAGGATTTTGCCGTGGTCATCACGGACCTGGGCATGCCTCACGTGGACGGGCGCAAGGTGGCCAGCGCCGTGCGCCGCTGCTCGCCGGCCATGCCCATCATCATGCTCACGGGCTGGGGCCAGCGCCTGGCGGCCGACAGCGATTATCCCGAGCACGTCAACTGCGTGCTGGGCAAGCCGCCCCGGCTGAAGGAATTGCGGCGCGCCCTGAATGCGGTCATTTCGACGGGGTAGGGGGAGGGAAGGGCAAGGCTGTCAGCGCCTTGCCGGCTTGCTGGCAGGGGGCACTATACTTTCGTGCAAGTCGTTTCGGTAATATCCAGGTTCGCGGCCTTGCCGCTGGCATCCGAGAAGACCGTGTCATACAGGAATTGTACCGCGTAATCTTTCACCACCAGGTTGCCGCTGGCATTCAGGCGGAATTCCCGGCCCCGTCCAATCGGCGCATCTTGCGTGCTATAAATGCCGGCATAGCCGATTTTATCGGCAAGGTGGATCACCGGATAGATGCGGTCGTTGACCAATCGGCTGGCAAGATTGCCGGCGCCGCCATAATGCGCGGTATCGGGGCCGGTGATGATGCCTTGGTTTAAGGATAGCGTTTGTGCCGATGCCCCCAGATAAGGGTAGTAGGCGAGGCCCGATATCTGCAAGGTATCGCCGGCGCCGGCGGCGATCTGTCCCAGCGTTGGCGAACCAGTTGCGCATTTCCACTTGCCGTCCAATGTACCGCTGCTGATGGCCGCGGTGACCGATGGCGCGGGTGCGGCATCGCCACCACCTCCGCCGCCACAGGCGGAGAGCGTGGTTGCAAGTAGAGTGATAATAATTTTTTTCATAGTAGGATCAGTGATGCCGGCAAGGCGTGCCGTGGCGCGCCGTGATTCTACGGATATTTCCACAGGGAAAACTCACGAATTGTCACATGGCTCAATGTCAATGGGAACGCTGGATCGGCATCGAAATCATGGTCTTTCCGCTATACTGGCCCCCCCAATATTGCCGCCATCAGCCGAAAATCACCATGGACTTGAGTACCCACGCCGCCGTCGTCAATTGCGAAGCCTACCGCGACGGCAGGAAGATCGCCCACTTCGACATCGACAAGGTGGGCGACTTTCTCGGCGACCCCGATTGTTTCGTGTGGATCGGCATGGCCGGCCCCGACGTCGCGGCCATGCAGGCGCTGCAATCGGCCTTCGGCTTGCACGAGCTGGCCGTCGAGGATGCGCAGGGCGCGCACGAGCGGCCCAAGCTGGAAGAGTACGGCGACACCCTGTTCATGGTGATGCACACGGCCACCCTGGACGGCGAGGCCATCGCCTATGGCGAAACCCACGTCTTTCTCGGCCCCCGCTTCATCATCACGGTGCGCCACGGCCCCTCGGCCGGCTATGCGAAGCTGCGCGAACGCAAGGAAAGCGTGCCCGAGAAACTGGCCAGCGGCCCCGGCTACGTGCTGTATTCCATCATCGATTTCATCGTCGACCAGTACCAGCCCTGCATCGACCATCTGCAGGCGCGCTTCCAGCACCATGAATTGCAGCTGTTCAAGCCCAGCCTGAGCGAAGACAAGCTGCAGGATTTCTACCAGCTCAAGACGGAGCTGCTGAAGCTGGATTCCGCCGTCAATCCCCTGCACGACATCTGCACCCAGCTGATCCGTTTCCATGGCGACATCGTGCCCAAGGAAAACCGCATCTATTACCGCGACATTCTCGACCACGTGAAACGGGTCACGCACACGGCGGGGCAGATGCGCGAGCTGGTCAATTCGGCCATGCAGGTGGCGCTGGGGCAAATCTCGATCCGCCAGAACGAAGTCGTCAAGCGCCTGGCCGCCTGGGCCGCCATCCTGGCCGTGCCCACCATGGTCTTCAGCCTGTACGGCATGAACTTCGAGTTCATGCCGGAACTGAAGTGGCGCGGCAGCTATCCGGCCGTGATCGTCGTCATCATCGCCGGCTGCTGGTGGCTGCACCGGCGCCTGAAGCGCGAAGGCTGGCTGTAGCGGCGGCGCCGTGCCGCCATGCAAATATTGGAGAGTTTTGCCGCGCAATTGACTGCTACGATGAAATAGCATGGCGAAGGCGGTCGATGGCAGGTGGCTGAACCTCCTTGGCGTGGATAGCGTGTCCGGCCGGCGCCGTACCCCATGGCCGCCGGCGTGGAGCATATCGCCTGTCCTGCGCCACAAGGCTCCTGATTTCCAGGGGCCTTCTTTTTGCCTATGCTCCGGCCACCGCCGCAGCCGCTTCCAGGATCAGCGCCGCCACTTCCACGGGGCGCGAGGCCAGCGAGGCGTGGCTGGCGTTCAGCGTGATGACCTTGCGGGCGTTCAGGCGCGCCGCCATGCGTTCCTGGTTGACGGGGGAAATCATGCGGTCGGCGCTGGACACCTGATACCAGCTGGGTTGATGTTTCCAGGCCGGGTCGCTGACGGTGTCGCCGAACGTGCTGGCCAGCGGCGCTTTCTGCACCACGCCCAGCACGGCGCCTTCTTCCGCATCGAGGTCCTGGCAGAAGCTGTCATGGTATTGCTCGGGCTTGACCCACAGGTAGCCGTCGCTGTCGCCTTCCAGGCTGGCCGCACCGAGAGGCGGGTGCTCCTGCGTGATGCTGCCCGGGCTTTCGCCCGCGTCGGGGGCGAAGGCGGCGATGTACACGAGACCCGCCACATTCGGCGCGTTGCCGGCCACGCTGATGACGGCGCCGCCGTAGGAGTGGCCTACCAGCAATACCGGGCCGTCCACCTGCGCCACCATCTTGCGCGTGCGCTCGGCGTCGTCGGCCAGCGACGTCAAGGGCAGTTCGACGGCGCGGATGGCCGTGTGGCCCTGGCGCCGCAATTCGAGGATGACGCGGCTCCAGTGGGCGGCGCCGCCCCAGAAACCGTGGACGAGGACAATCGTGACTTGCTTGCTCATGCGGATACTCCTTGGGGCGAGGTAAACGGCGAAGACCGCGCCGTGACCGACTGCTCACTGCGCGGCGGGCAATTGCACGCTCATTGTAGACCTTCCCAGCGCATGGCCTCGATGGCATCGACCACGGTGCTTTCATGCTCGATGAAGAAGTCGCGGTGGAAACCGTCGCGTATCACCAGGCGGCGGCTGCCGGGAAGGGCGGCCGCCAGGCTGTCGAACGCGCAGGCGTTGGCGCCCAGACCGGCAAGCAGCACGATCACGTCGTCGCCTGCGCCCCCCTGTGCTGACGACCAGTCGCGCACATGCAGGCTGACGCCGGGGGCGACGGCGATCTGCCGGTCCGTCGCGCGGGCGCTGTACGGTAAGCCGCTGCCGCCGCAGGCGGCCACGGTGGCCAACGCCGCTGTGCCCAGCAAAAGCAGGCGGCGGGTGTGGCAATGCGTGCTGGCGTCGGGTGTATTGCTCATGCTGTACTCCTGGGGGGCATGAGCAGTATCGGCGCCGCGCATGAAGCACGGATGAGGGGCCGGTGAAGGACGGCTGAAGGTTTTCCCGGCCGCGCTAGTGCGACACCAGCACCGGCAACGTCATCTCTTGCAGCACCGTGCGCGTGACGCCGCCCAGCAGCGCCTCGCGCAGGCGCATGTGGCCGTAGCAGCCCATCACGACCAGGTCGCACTGGCGTTGCGCTGCCATGGCCAGCAGGGCCGCGCCCACGTCCTGGCCCGGCGGCGTGTCGTGCTGCAGCACCTCGACGTTGACGCCGTGGCGCGCCAGGTACAGGGCCAGGTCGGCGCCCGGCTGCTCGCCGTGCGCGGCAGGCTGGGCGTGCGAATTGACGACGGCCAGGGTCACTTGCCGGGCCCGTTGCAGCAGCGGCAGCGCGTCGGTGATGGCGCGCAGCGCTTCGGCGCTGCCGTTCCAGGCCAGCAGCGGATGCTGCGCGATGGCCGCTGGCACGGCGCAAGGCGCGTGCGGCACCATCAGCACGGGCCGGCCGCAATGGAGCATCAGGTATTCGGCCGTGCCGGCGATGACGCGCGACGGCGTATCCTGCGCATCCGTCTGGCCCAGGATCAGCAGGTCGCAATAGCGCGCCTGCAGCAGCAGCGCGCCTTGCGCGTCGTCATCGACGAAGCGCGTTTCGTAGGTGCCCAGGCCTTCCTCGCGGGCGATGCGCTCGAAATCGTGCAAGGCCTCGCTGGCCTGCGTGCGCAGCGCCTGCATCTGCGCCGGCGCAAACTGCAGCGCGTTGACGCCGCCGCCATACGCGTAGCGCGAGATGCCGCTCATGGCCGAACCGATCAGGTGCGCGCCTTCGGCAACGGCCAGGCGCGCGGCCAGGCGGATGCGCTGGGCGCAGTGGCGGGAATTGTCGACGTGGACCAGCAGGGTGGTGTAGGGCATGGCGTTTTCCTCGGTAGTTGGTTGTCAGGTCTGCAGCACGTAGCTGCCTGGCGCATCGCCCAGGTCGGGTCCCATGGCCGGCGGCGCCGCTTGCGCGCCCGGGCGCTGCGCCAGCCAGGCTTGCCAGGCGGGCCACCACGAACCGTCATGGTGCGGCACCTCGCGCTGCCAGCTGTCCGCGTCGATGTAGGACGCATCGTGGCGGTGCGTGGCCAGCTGATAGCTGCGGTGCGGCTGGCCCGGCGGCGAGACCACGCCCGCATTGTGGCCGCCCGAAGTGAGCAAAAAAGTGACGTCGGTGTCGGTCAGCAGCTGCAGCTTGTACACGGAGCGCCACGGCGCCACGTGGTCCGTCAGGGTGCCGACGGCGAAGATGGGCGCCTTGATGTCGGGCAGGGCGATGTGGCGGCCCGCCGTGCGGTAGCGCCCTTCGGCCAGGTCGTTGTGCAGGAACAGACGGCGCAGGTATTCCGAATGCATGCGGCAGGGCATGCGCGTGGCGTCCGCATTCCAGGCCATCAGGTCGCTGTCCTGCTCGTCGAGGCCCAGCAGATAATGGCGCAGCTGACGCGACCAGATCAGGTCGTTCGAGCGCAGCAGCTGGAAGGCGCCCGCCATCTGTTTCGTATCGAGGTAGCCCTGCTTCCACATGGCCGCTTCCAGGAAGCTGACCTGGCTCTCGTCGATGAACAGCGACAGTTCGCCCGGTTCCTTGAAATCGACCTGCGAGGCCAGCATGGTCAGGCTGGCCAGGCGCATATCGCCGTCGCGCGCCATCGTCGCGGCGGCGATCGCCAGCAGGGTGCCGCCCAGGCAGTAGCCGGCCGCGTGCACCTGCGGCGCGCCCGTGATGCGCACGACGGCGTCGAGCGCCTCCATCACGCCCAGCTGGCGGTAGTCTTCCAGCGACAGCTCGCGGTCTTCTTCCTGCGGATTTTTCCAGGAAATCATGAACACCGTGTGGCCCTGGGCCACCAGGTAGCGCACCAGCGAATTGTGCGGCGACAGGTCGAGAATATAGAACTTCATGATCCACGCCGGCAGGAACAGCAGGGGCGTCGCATGCACGCTGGCGGTCGTGGGCGCGTACTGTATCAATTCGATCAAGTCGTTGCGGTAAACCACCTTGCCCGGCGTGACGGCCACGTTCACGCCCGCTTTATACGTGCGCTGGTCGCGCGCGTGCGGCCCCAGGGCGGCGCGCTGCCAGTCCTCGGCCGCGTGGGTCATGCCGCGCGCCAGGTTGGCGCCGCCGCTTTCCAGGGTCGCTTGCTGCACCACGGGATTGGTCAGCAGGAAGTTCGACGGCGCCAGCATGTCGAGCCACTGGCGCACGGTGAAGGTGACGACATCCTCGTGGTGCGGCGCGACGCCGCGCACGCCCGTGGTGGCGCGGTGCCACCATTGCTGCTGCAGCAAGAAGCCCTGGTAGACCAGGTTGTAGGGCCAGCGCTGCCAGGCCGGGTCTTCGAAGCGCCGGTCCTGCGGCAGCGGCGCGATGCACGGCGGCTCGGCGGCGCCGCCAGCCATGGCCGATTGCATGGCGTACTGTTGCCAGCGGCCGATCTTCTTCCACGCTTCCTGCAGCAGGGTTTGCTGTTTCGAAGGCGCCAGCGCCAGGTGGCTGAGCCAGTCGGCATACGCGTTGCCCAGCGCGGCCGGCGAAATGCCGCCCGTGAACTTGCCCAGCCAGGCGTTCAGCAGCAGGTCCAGGGTGGCGCCCTCCGGCGCGGTTTCCGGATAGTCGGGCGCCGGCACGCCTTGCCAGGCGCTGCCCAGGCGCTCATGCTCCACGTTGTGCTGCGCATTGCTCGGCTGCGTCTTGCTCATCCACGGCTCCTGTCATTTTTTGACAGGATAGCAAGAGCTTGTTTAAAAAATTATGATCTACATCAAGTTTGTCCGGATGCGTGCAGCATGTGGCTTGCCGCCTGGATGGCCGCGTCCGTTTCCTGCACAAACAGCCGCAGCTGCTCGTCCAGCGCATCGAGCCGCGCCAGCAACGCGCCCTGCGGCGCCTTTGCCGCTTCGCGCTCGATGGCGGCGGCGATGGCGACGGCCGGCGCGGCGCGGAAGTTGGCCAGCAGGCCGGCCAGGGTGTGGGCTTGCCGGCTCACGGTGGGCCGGTCGCCTTCCTGCAGGGCCGCCCGCAAGGCCGCCAACTGCGCCGGCAAGGCGGTCAGGAACGATGCGCCGATGATGCCGATCACGTCGGCGTCGGCCTGGGCCAGCGCGGCGCCATAGCCGAAGCGCGGCGTGTGCTTGTTTATTTGCGACACATGCTGCTCGATCAGGCTGTGGAAGGCGGCCGCGCGGAACGGCTTGGACAGGTAGTCGTCCATGCCGCCGGCGATGCAGCGTTCGCGGTCGCCTTCGAGGGCGCTGGCCGTCATGGCGATGATGACGCTTCGCGGCATGCCTTGCGCTTCGCGCGCGCGTATCTGCGCGGTGGCTTCGAAACCGCCCATTTCCGGCATTTGCAGGTCCATCAGGATCATGTCGAAATGGCCGGCGGCCTGGCAATCGAGGGCGATGCGGCCGTTTGCCGCATGCGTGACGCGGTGGCCCGCGTTCGACAGCAGCACGGTGGCCAGTTCGCGGTTCATGGCGTTGTCCTCGACGAGCAGGATGTCCAGGCCGGGCGTGTCTTCGCGTGCGGTCTGGCGCGTCGCCACGGGCGCGGCGCTGGGCATGCCGCGGCAGGTGCCCAGCACGCTCATGGTGATGGCCAGCAATTCCTCGGGACTGGCAGGCTTGAGCAGGTAGCCGTCGATGCCCAGTTCGCGGCAGCGCGCCGCGTCGCCCAGGCTGCCGCAGGACGACAGCACGACGACGGGCACCTGGCTCCAGTGGGGCAGGGCGGACAGCGCCGATGCCGTGTCGAAGCCATTCATGCCGGGCATGGCGAAGTCCATGATGATGCAGTCCGCCGGCAAGGCGCCGCAGCAGTGCTCCAGCGCCGCCTCGCCGGACTCGCAGGCCGTGACCTTGGCGCCGCTGTGCTCGAAGATCCGGCGCAGGATGGTCAGGCTGCTGGGATTGTCGTCGACCAGCAGGATGCCGCGTCCCGCCAGCGAGGCGCCGGGCGGCGGCAAGGGCTGCTGTTCGCCGATGGGCAAGGCCAGGTCCACGCTGAAGCAGCTGCCCTTGCCCAGTTCGCTCGACAGGCCGATGCGGCCTCCCATCATCGTCACCAGACGGCGCGTGATCGACAGGCCCAGGCCCGTGCCGCCGAAGCGCCGCGTGGTCGAGCCGTCTTCCTGCTGGAAGGCGTCGAAGACGGCCTCCTGCATGTCGGCGGCGATGCCGATGCCGGTGTCGCGCACGCACAGGTGCAGGCGGGCCATGCCGTCGCCGCTGGCGCGCAGCCGTGCGCTGACGACCACTTCGCCCTGCGGCGTGAACTTGATGGCGTTGCCCGCCAGGTTGGTCAGCACCTGGCGCAGCCGGCCCGGGTCGCCGAGCAGGGTGTGCGGCAGCGCGGGATCGACGTCGAGCACCAGTTCCAGGCCGCTGGCCTGCGCCCGCATGGCGTGGGCGCGCATGGTTTCCTGCAGCAACCGGTGCAGGTCGAAGGGGATGCTTTCCAGAGTCAGCATGCCCGCCTCGATCTTCGAGAAATCGAGGATGTCGTTGATGATGCACAGCAGGGCGTCGGCCGAGGCCTTGACGATTTCCAGGTACTTGCGCTGGTGGGCATCGAGGTCGGAATCGAGCACCAGGTCCGTCATGCCCAGGATGCCGTTCATCGGCGTGCGGATCTCGTGGCTCATGTTGGCCAGAAATTCGCTCTTCGAGCGGCTGGCCGATTCGGCCACTTCCTTGGCCAGCAGCAGCGCGCGCTCGGCCGCCTTTTGACTGGAAATGTCGACGATGGTGCCCACCAGGCCGTGCAGGCTGCCGTCGGACTTCAGCAGGGCCGCCTTGCTGCACAGGACATCGACCTGCCGCGTGCCGACGATCAACCGGTCTTCGTATGTGTGGTTGCCCCGGTCCTGCAGCAGGTCCAGGTCGTGCTGCCGCGCTTGCTGCGCCTCTTGCGGCGGCAGGATATCGGCCACCGTCAGGCCCGGGATGCGCGCCTGGTCGAGATGGAAGAAGGCGCAAAAGGCGCGGTTGGCGCGCAGGTAGCGGCCGTGCACGTCCTTCAGGTACAAAGGGATAGGGATGGTCTCGATCAGCGCATCGACGAAGTTGAGGTTGTGCCGCAGCTCGCGCGCCGCCTGGCGCCGCTCCGTGATGTCCGTCAGACTGCCGGTGATGCCGGCCAGCTGCCCCAGGCCGTCGCGTTCGGCGCGCGCGCACACGTCGATCCAGCGCACGTCGCCGTCGCGCGTGACATAGCGCGCTTCATGGCGCATGCTGTCCACCTGGCCGCCCAGCAACTGGGACAGGCCGGCTGCGGCGCGCTCGCGGTCGCGCGCATCGACGAATTGCAGCACGCTCCTGCCCAGGCTGTCGGCGGCGTCGAAGCCGGTGATGGTGTGCCAGGCGGGATTGAGGAAGGTCCAGGCGCCGTGCAGGTCCGTGCGGAAGACCACCTCGTTGAGGCTGTTGACGACGTTGCGGTATTCGCGCTCGCTTTTCGCGATGGTCTCGGCCATGCGCTTGCTGTCGCTGATTTCCGTGCGGATGGCGATGTACTGATAGGGCTTGCCGGCCGCGTCGAGAAAGGGCACGATGGTGGCGTCGACCCAGTACTGCCCGCCATCCTTGGCGTGGTTGCAGATTTCGCCGTGCCAGACCTGGCCGGCCGTGATGGTTTGCCACATCTGCGCAAAGAAGGCGTCAGGATGCGTGTGGGAATTGATCAGGCGGTGCGTCTGGCCGACCAGCTCTTCGCGCGCAAATCCGCTGATGGCGCAGAATTTGTCGTTGACGTAGATGATGACGCCGGCCGTGTCGGTGATGCTGACAATGGCGTGCTGGTCCATCGCAAAGCGCTGGTTCTGCAATTCGATGCGGCGCAGTTCCTGCTGCGACACCAGCTCGGCCAGCAGCACCGACAGTCCCTCGATATCGCCTTCCTGCGGCAGGTGCAGGCCGGAATCGTCGTTGTCGAGCAGGCGCACGGCCGCCACGCGCAGCGACTGGATCACGCGGTTGCGGCTGGCCAGTTCCGTGCGCAGCAGGTCATTCGTCATGCTCAGCTCGTTCGAGCTCAGTTCCAGGCTGCGCGAGCGCAAGTCCAGGTCGCGGTCGGACTGTTCGTAGGCGCCGTCGATGCGCTGCAGCAGGGCTGGCAAGCCGGCCAGGAAACCGGCCAGTTCGGGCGGCGTGTCCGCTTTCCCGCACAGTGCCTGCGCCTGTTCCAGCAAGGCGGCGCAGGCACGCTCCGAGTCGATGTCGCAGACGCGGTGCAATTGGCGTGCCAGGGTGCGGTTCATGCTTCGCTCAACACAGTCACGGTCATCGTCTGGTTGTGCAGCTGGCATGCGCCATGGGGCTGGGCGATGCCGATTTCGCCGTTCGAGTAAAAACCGGCGATACAGGCCGCGCCGCCCAGCAGGTCGGCCACCGCTTCGACCTCTTCCTCGACCCGGTCACCCATCACCAGCTTGCGGCCCACGCAGCTGACCAGCAGGGCCAGCTGGTCGCCCTGCGCATCGGCATGGGGCACGACGCCGCGCGCGGCCGTTTCGGCCCCGTCGATCAGCCGGTTGGTACTGGAATGCATGAGCTTCAGGTAGCCGTCGGCGAGAATGTCGCCGGCCAGGGTCAGCGAACCCTGTTCCTCGTCGACGGCGAGGATGGTGCGGAAGACATTGCTTTTTTCATGCGCGGCCGTGAGCATTTCAAACGGGAACAGCAGGCCCGAAGCGGGCAGATCGCGCGCATGGTCGCCCAGGTACAGCTTGTAGATGTCGAGCGCCCGCGCGCCATCGAGGCCATACAGCACGTTGTCGACGCAGCGCGTCACCTTGCGCGCGGGGCCGAACGCCTCCCAGCCCGCATGGCTGCCGTAGCCGAGGCGGATATGCTCGCCGTACAGGCCGACGGCGACGATGGTATTGTCGGCCGCGCCGCGCGGACCCAGCGTCCACGTCTGGCGGAAGGCGCCGCCGTCCGCCGCCAGCCCGCCCGACACCGTCACGCCCGGCGGCAGGTTCGCCTGCAGGCCGGCGATAAGCGCGCTGCCGTTGATGGCCACGCCCGTGCCCAGCATGAAGACGGCCGTCAGACCGTCCTGCGGCAGCGCCTGCGCCAGGCGCTCGCCCGCCTCGTGCGAGTCCGCCATATCGCAGATGATGGCGTCGGCAATCGCCACCGTCGTGTGGGCGAAGCGGATGGCGGTGATGACGCAGCTGTCGTCGTAGACGCGCTTGCCGGCGATCTCGCCTGCCGTGGAGCAGCCGGCGATGACGGCGCCGGGCAGCTGGCGGCGCAGCGCCGCGCTCAGGTCGGGCGTGGCAAAGTAGGGGCAGGCGCCGAAGACCAGCACCAGGTCGGGCGCCATGGCGGCCAGGGGCGCCAGGGCGGCATCGAAGTCGGCATGGTGTTTCAGGATCAGTTGTTGCACGCGCATGGCGGCTCCTCGCTTACAGTGGGTGGGTGTGTTGAGGGACGGGGTCGGGCAGGCTGTCGCGGATGACGAGCACCTCGTCCCAGGCGCCCAGGAAGGCGTCGATGCACAGCGGGCAGAAATGGCTGCCCCGGTTTTGCTCCAGGTACTGGCGCGCCTCGGCCAACGGCCAGGCCGGCTTGTACGGCCGCTCCGAACTCAGTGCGTCGAAGACGTCGGCCACGGCGACGATGCGCGCCGACAGCGGTATCTGCTCTTTCGCCAGGCCGTCCGGATAGCCGCTGCCGTCGTATTTTTCGTGGTGGCCGCAGGCGATTTCCTCGGCCAGGCGGATCAGCGGCGAGTCGCTGCCGGCGAGGATATGGCCGCCGATTTTCGCGTGCTGGCGCATGATGGCCATCTCATCGGGGTCCAGCCGCCCCGGCTTGAGCAGGATATGGTCGGGCGTGGCCAGCTTGCCCACGTCGTGCATGGGCGCCGCCTTGAGCAGCAGGTCTTGCCATTGTGCGTCGAGGCCCAGTTCCCTGGCTATCAGCGCCGAGTAGCGCGCCATGCGCATGATGTGGGCGCCCGTTTCAGGGTCGCGGAATTCGGCCGCCCGCGCCAGGCGCGTGACCAGTTCCATTTCCCTGGCCGTGACGTTGGCGATGGCCTGTTCCACTTCGTGTTCGAGCAGCTTGGCGCGGTCGGCCAGCATGGTTTGCGCCGTGCGCAGGGCCAGCAGATTGCGCACGCGCAGGCTGAACTCGATGGTGTCGACGGGCTTGGTGAGAAATTCCGTCACGCCCAGCGAAAAAGCCTGCTTGCGCACGGCGTGGTCGTTTTCCGTGGTCACCATGATGATGGGAATGTTCGCCATACCCGGCATCTTGCGGAAAATGCTGAGGAATTCATTGCCCGACAGGCTGGGCATCCGGTAATCGAGCAAGACCAGGTCCGGCACGTGCGATTCGCACCAGTACAGTGCATCGACGGGATCGTTCATGCAGACAGGTTCGATGCTGCTGGCCTTGCCCGCCAGGGTCGCCAGCAGGCTCAGGTTGGTGTCGTTGTCATCGACGATCAGGATGCTCATGGTATCTCCGGCGGATGGCGGTCAGGTGGCGGGCGGGACGGCGACAGCCGGCTCAGGCGGCCAGCTTGCCCATGGCGTGCATGCCCAGGTCCGCCAGCAGGCTGTCCATGTTCAGCACGATGAGCATGCGCTCGTCGAGGGCGCCGATGGCCGTCACATGGCCGGCCATGGCCGAGCCGTGCAGCTGCGGCGGGGGCTTGATCTGCGCAGGCGTCAGCGGCACCACGTCGGCCACGCGGTCGACCACGACGCCGATGGCGCCATGCGCGAAGACGAGGATGATCACCACCGTCGAGGCGTCGTACGCGGGCTCGGCCTGGCCCAGCGCGATGCGCAGGTCGGCCAGCGGCACGATGCTGCCGCGCAGGTGGATGAAACCCTTGAGGAAGGCGGGCGCATTGGCGATGCGGGTCACGGCGCCGTAGCCGCGGATTTCCTGCACCAGGCCGATGTCGATCGCGTATTCCTCCTTGCCCAGTCCGAAGACCAGCAATTCGCGGGCGCCCGCTTGCGCCGGTTGTCCCGCTGCCGCGGCATGTGTGGTGGTCGTTTCCATGTGCTTGCTCCTGTCAGGTGCTGCGTGATGCATGAAACTGCGAAGGGTGCCGGGCGGGATTCAAGCCTGCTCGACGCGGTTGCGGCCATTTTTCTTGGCCTGGTACAGGGCGGCGTCGGCCTGCATGAAGCCGGCCTTCCAGTCGCCGTCCGCTGGCAGCGGCGCCAGGCCGATGCTGATCGTCGCCGTGATGGGCGCGTGCTCGAAATCGATGCACGCCGCGGCCACGGCAAGGCGGATGCGCTCGGCCACCTGGCGCGCCTTGATCAGGTCCGTATGGGGGAACAGCAAGCCGAACTCCTCGCCGCCCACGCGGGCGACGACATCGGCCGCCCGTGCCTGGCTCAGGATCGTGGCCGCGATGGTTTGCAGGACCGCGTCGCCGGCCGCATGGCCATGCTGGTCGTTGACCAGCTTGAAGAAATCGATGTCGGCGATGCCGATGGTCAGCGGATGGCCCGAGCGCCTGGATCGCGCGGCGGCGCGGACGGCTTCGGTCTCGAAGGCGCGGCGGTTGGGCAGCTGGGTCAGAGGATCGCTGAGGGCGATGCGCTGCAATTGCTGCCAGCGGGCCGCATTCTGCTGTTCGAGGGCGAGTTCGCGGCGCTGGTCGATGAAGAAGGCGCCCATGAAGTTTTCGTCGTCCAGGGTGCCCAGGTCCATGGCCTTGAGCACGATGGGCAGCATCGTGCCATCGCGGTGTCGAATGGCGAAATGGCGCTTGTGGCCCAGCACCCTGGACTGCTTGTGGCCGGCCAGATATGCGCCGATCCGCGCGCCATGCTGCTCCCGCACGGCGTCGGGCAGCAGTGCCTCGATCTGTTGGCCCGGCAGGCTGCCCGTGGTGTAGCCGCTCAGCGCATACATGGCGTCGTTCGCATAGCGGATGCGCGAGCCTGCATCGATGATGACGGCGGCGTCGTCGGCTGCGTCGAGCAGGCGCAAGGCCAGGGTTTTGTTCATGTGCTTGTCCCCTACAAAGAAGGCGGAGATACCGGGCGATCAAGGACATCGCCTTGCGTTCTCCTTGGGACTCATCATACATCAAATAAAATTGATTTCAACGAATATTTTGATTTTCATGATTTATGTTGATTTTCTGCACAGTCAGGCGGAGGCCAGGACGGCGCAAAAAACCCTGTCACTTCGTTTTTCTCTATGGCGCGACGCATTTTTCACGCCATCCATCGTACTATTTTGCGGAAAAATCATTTTTACTGAATTTATTTGTTGTATTTGGTAAATTTATGCAGCAAAATGCAGTAAAGCAAGACCAGTCACTGCGGATAGAGGAGATGGACATGCATACGAAGATATCGGCAAGCCGCAGCGAAGAGGCGGACCACGGTTATCCGCGCGAGGCGCAGGTCCGTCATTCGTCCGTGCGGCGCCTGAAGGCGATCGCTTACCTGGCCCTGTTGCTGGCCGTGGTGCCGGTTGCAAGCTGCATCGCCACGGGGCACGCGGGCATGCCGGTGCTGTTCAGCACCACGTGCGGCGTGGTGTCCTGCGTGGCGCCGCCTGGCAGCGTCCCCGGCTGGTAGGTGGGGCTACCAGGCCTGGCTGGCGGCATGAATCAGCAGGCCGGCCAGGCCGCCCACGATGGTGCCGTTGATGCGGATGAATTGCAGGTCGCGCCCGATGGCCAGTTCGATGCGTTCGCTCATTTCTTCCTTGCTCCACAGGTCCAGCCGGCCGGCGATGAAGGCGCCCACCTCGCCCCGGTAGCGGCGCACCAGCGCGCCGCTGCCGGCGACGATGGCGCCGTTCAGCCATGCGCGCGCATGGTCGTCCGTGCCGAGCACCTGGCCCGTGTTGCGCGCCAGGCCGGCGATCGCCTGCGCCAGCACGGGCGCGTCGGCGTGCAGGTCGGCCAGCACGCGCGCGCGGATCGCGTCCCACAGGTCGCCCAGCATCGCTTGCACCGTATCGCTGGCGATCAGCTGCAGCTGGTAGCGGCGCACCGTCTCCTGCCAGTGCGGGTCGGCCTTCAGGTGCAGCGCGCTGTCGGCGATCCAGCCGGCGACGCGCTGGCGCAGCGGGTGGGCGGGATCGACGCGTACGGCGACGGCAAACTTTTGCAGCGAGGCGATCATGCGCGGCTCATATGCCTTCACGGCCTTTTTCACCAGCGCGTTCTCGATCTGGAAGGCGCCCAGCACGAAGTCGCCGATGGCCGCGTGGTGCGCCTCGTCGTCCAGATAGGCGGCGCCGCGGTCGAGCAGGAAGTCCAGCAATTGCTGCGGCTTGCCGTCGGCGATCAGCGCGTCGATGCAGTCGGCCGCCACGTCCGATACATTCAATTGACCGAGGTAGCCGCTGGCCTGCTCGCGCAGCAGGCGGCCCAGCGTGTCGTGGTCGGCCATCGCCAGCAGCTGTTTCGCCACGCCGGCGCCGGCCATGCCCAGCTGCCGCGCGTGGCCCTCGTCACCGAGCCAGGCGGCCAGGCGCGCGGCGGGATCGGCCTGCACGATGCGCTCGGCGATGCCTTGCTCGGTAATGAAATGGTTTTCCACGAAGGCGCCCAGGCTGCGGCCGATCTCGGCCTTGCTGTTCGGGATGATGGCCGTATGCCACAGGGGGATGCCCAGCGGGTGGCGGAACAGGGCGACGACGGCGAACCAGTCGGCGATCGCCCCCACCATGGACGCTTCGGCGAACGCTTCCACATAGCCCCAGGCGGGGTGGCCGCCCCGTTGCGCGCGGGCCACGGCGAAGACCAGCGCGGCCAGCAGCAGCAAGCCGGCGGCCAGCCACTGCATGCTGCGCAGGCGCGCGCGCTTGAGCTGCTCCGTGCTCCGGTCCAGCTGTGCGATGAGGTCGGGGGAAGGTTGCATGGATGGCGGCCTGCGGGGTTGCGAGACCGCCATCTTACTGCGCCGGGCGCAGTGACGCGATTACTGTTGCGGATGCAGCAGCGAACGGCGGCGCGCGTAGCCGAAGTAGATGACCAGGCCGATCACCAGCCAGATGGAAAAGGCCAGCCACGTAACCCAGCTGAGGAAAGTCATCAGGCCCACGCACAGGATCACGGCCAGCGCCGGCACGAACGGCACGCCGGGGCAGCGGAAGGCGCGCGGCAGGTCCGGACGCTTCTTGCGCAGCACCACCACGGCGACGGAGACCATGGTGAAGGCGGCCAGGGTGCCGATGTTGATCAGCTCGGCGAGGATGTTGAGCGGGATCGTGGCGGCGATCAGGCCGAACACGATGCCGACCAGCCAGGTGGCGAAGAACGGCGTGTGGAAGCGCGGGTGCACGGTCGACAGGCGCTTGGGCAGCAGGCCGTCGCGCGACATGGCGAAGATGATGCGCGTCTGGCCGAAGGCCATCACGAGGATGACGGTGGTCATGCCGAGGATGGCGCCCAGGTCGACGAAGCCGGCGATCCAGTTTTCGCCCGCATATTGCAGGGCCAGCGAGACGGGATGGTCGACGCCGAGGAATTTCTGGTAGGGCACGATGCCCGTCATGATGGCCGAGACGACGACGTACAGCACGGCGCAAACGGCCAGCGAACCGATGATCCCGATCGGCAGGTCGCGCGACGGCTTCTTGACTTCCTCGGCGGCCGAGGTGACGGCGTCGAAGCCGATGAAGGCGAAGAAGACGAGGGCGGCGGCGCTCAGCATGCCGTGGTAGCCGAAGGGCATGTAGGGTTGCCAATTGGCCGGCTGCACGTGGCGCGCGCCGAAGATGATGAACAGCAGTACCACGCCCACCTTGATGGCCACCATGATGTTGTTCAGGCGCGCCGATTCGCGCACGCCCCAGCCCAGCATGGCCGTCAGCAGCAGCATGATGACGAGGGCCGGCAGGTTGATGAAGGTGGTCACGCCGGGCAGGGCGCCCGGCGCGGCCGTCAGGGCCACGGGCAAGGCGATGCCAAAGCCCGACAGCAGCGACTGGAAGTAGCCCGACCAGCCGACGGAAACGGCGGCCGCGGCCAGGCCGTACTCGAGCAGCAAGTCCCAGCCTATCATCCAGGCGGCCAGCTCGCCCAAAGTCGCATAGCTGTAGGTGTAGATGGAGCCGGCCACGGGCACGGTGGAAGCGAATTCCGCATAGCAGAGGGCGGCGAAGCAGCAGGCGACGGCCGCCACGACGAACGACAGCGACAGGGCGGGGCCGGCCGTCAGCGCACCCGTGCCGGTAAGCACGAAAATACCGGTGCCGACGATGGCGCCTATGCCCATGAGCACAAGGTCGAAGGGCCCCAGCACCTTGGCCAGTCCTCCCGGCTTCTTGCTGTGGGCAATCATGTCATCCAAATTCTTGGTTCTAAATAAGCTCACTGTGTCTCCTGGTGGTTTTTGTCATGGCGCCATTGCCGCCTCGTGAGTAGCACGACGCAGCCAGATTCTAGCCCACGCGCCCGTGATTCCAGAAGGAAAACCGTACGGTGCCGGGCAAGCCAGCCCTGTAAACTTGACCGGCAGGCAAAAAAAACAGCCCCGGACGGTGGGCCGGGGCTGAAAAGGAGACTGCTACAAATGGTTACTGCGGCTTACTTTGAAAAGTGCGCTTCGATCTCTTCCAGCGTCTTGCCCTTGGTTTCCGGCAGCAAGAACGCGGCCGCCAGGAAATACAGCACGGTGCAGCCGGCGCCGAAGAAGAACAGGGTCGAATACCCGTGCAAGCCCACGGTCGGCAGGAAGATGGCGGCGATCACCGTCGAGACGAACTGGTTGACCAGCAGGGCGATGCTCATGCCGTTCGAGCGGATGCGGGTCGGCATCAGCTCGGACAGGGCCAGCCACACGCACACGCCCGGTCCCACGGCAAAGCTGGAAACGAACACGCAGATGGCGATCGCCACCAGCCAGCCATGCGTGGACGAGGGCACGGGGCCCAGGCTGGCCTTCTCGATGCGCAGCGGCGCTTCGCGCCCGGCGGCCGGGTCGGCGAACGGGTTCAGGTGCAGCTTGCGGAAGAACACGCCGATCACGCTGTCGGCCTGCACGGCGTCCGCGCGGGCGATCGACACCTGGCGCAGCACGGGGTCGTCGCTGCGCAGGCTTTTCACGTTGGTGAACGGGCCGTAGGCATAGGCGATGGTCAGCTGCTGCGGCGTGCCGTCGGCGGCCGCGCCCAGGGCCGTCAAGGTGGCCGCATCGAGGCGCACGGTCAGGCCGTCGTTCTGGACTTGGGCGGCGATGGCGGGGCGCACGTCGGCCAGGTGGGCTTCGGCGCCGCGGAACAGCAGGCCGGCCGCCAGCAGCGAGACGACGATGCCGCCCGTGCCCAGCATCAGCAGGAACTTGCGGCCCTTGCGGTCGACCAGCAGCACGGCCACCACCGTCATCACGGCATTGAGCACTTTCAACAAGACGTCCGCCATGTTGGCCGAGGCGCCCGACAGGCCCGCCTGGTTCAAGATATTGACGACATAGGCGAGGATGGAATTGATGCCCGTTGCCTGGGTGCAGGCGAGGATCAGGCAGGCCAGCAGGAAGGGCAGCACGTAGCGGCGGCTCAGCAACGGGTCCCTGGCCCTGGCATTGCCGCTGGCCTTGGCCGCATTTTCCGGCGTATCGAGCATCTCGCGCAGCTCCAGCTCGGCGGCGGCGGGCAGGCGCGTGCGCAGCAGCGACTGGCGCGCCTGTTCGATGCGGCCCCGTTGCGCCAGCCAGCGCGGCGACTCGGCCAGCAGCAGCGCGCCGATGGTAAACACCAGGCCGGGTGTCAGACAGACCCAGAAGATGCTGCGCCAGGCGTGGTCCTTGGCGGTGAAAATGGCGGCGATGCGGCCCGCTTCCGGCAAGGCTTGCGCCGCCTGCGTGGCCGTTTCCACCGTCTGCGCCTGCAGCAGGCCGATCAGGGCGGCGGCCACCAGGCCGATGGTCAGCAGCAGCTGGAACAGGGCGGCGCCGCGCCCACGCTGTTGCGCGGGCAGGCACTCGGCCAGGTACAGGGGCACGACGACGCCGATCAAGCCGCCGCTGATGCCTTGCAGCAGGCGGCCCAGCAGCAGCGGCGTGTAGCCGTCGGCCAGGGCGATCAGCGGGATGCTGGCGCTGAACAGGGCGCCCGCCAGGAACATCACCCAGCGCCGGCCCAGGATATCGGCCAGGGCGCCGGCGAACAGCGACGACAGCACTGAACCCAGGAGCACGGCGGCGACGATAAAGCTCAGCTGCTGGGCCGTCAGTTTCCAGGCCACGGAGGCCGTCGATTCCAGGTAGGGCAGGGCGCCGGCGATGATGCCGATGTCTATGCCGTACAGCAATCCCCCCATGCCGGCAATAAATAGCAGGTAGCGCATGGCCCACACGGGGGCCTTGTGTGACGTGTCGTGCATGGTAACTCCGGGACGGGGTTGAGGTAGGTTGAGGTGGTCTAGCGGGTGGAAAGATCGATGGCCGCGCCTTCGACGAAGACGGACACTGGCTGTAGTGCCGAATCGAGGACGACGATATCGGCCCAGGCGCCCGGTGCCAAACGGCCCCGTTCGGATTCGCCCAGGTAATCGGCCGGGTACAGCGACAGGCGGTTCGAGGCGTCGGCCAGGTCCAGGCCCAGGTCGACGAAATTGCGCAGGGCCTGGTCCATGGTCAGCACGCTGCCGGCCAGCGAGCCCGTGGCCAGGCGCACGCAGCCCAGGCATTTGTAGACGCGCTGCGTGCCCAGGCCGTATTCGCCATCGGGCATGCCGGTGGCCGAGGTGGCGTCCGTCACGCCGTACAGGCGCGGGATGGCGCGCAGGGCCGCGCGCAGGGCGCCCTTGGCCACGTGCTGCAGGTCGGGGATGATTTCCGCGTATTCGGCATGCGCCAGCGCGGCGCCCACCATGCCGGGGTCGTAATGGGTCATGCCCGTCATGCCGTTGTACAGGTGGGTGAAGCCCGAGACGCCGGCCTTGAGCGCCGCCACGCCTTCGTCATACGTGCCGGCGCTGTGGCCGATCTGCACGCGGATGCCCATCGCCGCCAGTTGCGGGATCAATTCCAGGTGGCCGGGAATTTCCGGCGCCATGGTCAAGACCTTGATGGGGGCGATGGCGTGAAAGCGCTGCACCAGCGCCAGGCTCGCCTGCACGACGTCGGGCGGCTGCGCGCCCAGGCGGTGCAGATTCAGGAACGGACCTTCCAGGTGTACGCCCAGCATGCGCGCGCCGTTGGCCGGGCGCTCGGCGATGACGCCGGCCAGGCCTTGCAGGGCGCGCAGGATCGACGGTTCCTTCGCCGTCAGCGTGGTGCCCAGGAGGGCCGTGGTGCCGTGGCGCGCATGTACCTGCGCCACGGTGGCGCCCGCGTTGCCGCCTTCCATGATGTCGACGCCGGCCGCGCCGTGCACGTGCAGGTCGATGAAGCCGGGCAGGATGGTCAGCGCGCTGTCGGCGGCAGGGTCTTCCTGTATCTGGACGATGCGCTGGTCAAAGGTGATGGTGCCCGTGATCCAGCCAGATGGGGTAAGGATTCTGCCGCTCAGCATGTGTTATTCCGCTATAAAAAGTTCGATGCCCAGCTTTTGCAGCCCTTCGCGGTACTCCTGGCTGATGCTGGCATCGGTGATGACGGTATCGACCCGGTCCAGCTGCACGATGCGGTGCAGGCTGACGCGGCCGAACTTCGAGGCGTCCGTGAGGACGATGATTTTCTTGGCCCGTTCCACCATCTTGTGGTTCAGGCTTGCTTCCGCTTCGTGGTGGGTGGTGACGCCGAACTGCAGGTCGAAGCCGTCCACGCCCAGGAACAGCTTGTCGAAGCTGTACGCCTGCAGGCAGGTCTCGGCCTGGCTGCCCTGGATCGACAGCGACTGCTTGCGCAGCAGGCCGCCCGTCAGGATCAGGTCCACGCCGGGCGCGTCGGCCAGTTCCCACGCGATGTTCAGGCCATTCGTCGCCACCGTCACGCCCGTGGCGTCGCGCAGATGGCGCGCCAGCGAGATGGTGGTGGTGCCCGAGTCGATGATGATGTTGTCGCCCGGTTCCACCAGCCGCGCCGCATAGGCGCCGATGCGCTCCTTCTGCTCGTGGTTGATGGCGTCTTTCTGGCGTATCGTGTGCTCGGGCGGCGGCGTGCGCGTCAGGGTCGCGCCGCCGTGGCTGCGCGTGGCCATGCCTTGCGCTTCCAGCGCATTCAAGTCGCTGCGGATGGTGACCGCGGACACGCCGAGCTTTTCCACCAGATCGGTCACCTGCACCGAGCCCTGCTGGGCAAGCATTTGGAGGATGGATTCACGGCGTTGGCTGGTATTTCGCATGGTGGCGGGCTCAGTAAAAAATGAAAATACCGAGCTTAACAGATTGCCGCTTCGGCAATGACGGCCACTGCCGCATTGCGGTTGCAGGCGCGCGCATATTGCGCCAGCAAGCTGCCGATCTTGTGCTCGATCAAGGCCGGCGCCTGCGCCGGCAGGCTGCCCTGCACCACGGCCGCATACTGTTCCGGCAAATGCTGGCTCAGCAGCGGCAGCGGAATCGTCACGGCATCGAGGTTGGCCAGCAGCTTGCCGACGGCAGCCGCCACTTCTGGCTCGCCCCAGTAATAGCGGCAGCGGTCGCTCAAGCCGTAGCGGCGCATCAATCGCTGTTCTTCCGGCGTGCCCAGGTAATGCTTGATCCAGTTCTTCGGCTTGGCCACCATGACGTCGTCGAGCACCTGCATCAGCTGCGAGGTGGCGTGCGCCGGCAGCAGTTCTTCCTCGATCTGGCACAGGGCGAACAGCGCCTCGCGCAGGGCGAAGGTGGCGGCCGGGCCCACTTTCAGGATGGCGAAATGGTCGCGCACCATGGCGTGCAGCGCCGATTCGCGCTGGTAGTCGGTCGAGTGGGCTTCGAACACGAGGCCAGGCTGCTCGGCCACGAAGGCCGACAGTTCGGCGGCGGCCTCCGCATCGTAGTGCTGGATGCTGCTCTGGTCGAAATCGACGCCCGGCTGCACCACCATGGCGATGACTCTGCGCCAGGCGTCGTGCAGGCCGTTGTCGAGGAAGGCGCGGCAATGGACGTCGAGGGTGCGGCGCGCGGCCTGCGGGCTGGTGACGGCGCCGGCCTGCGCCAGCGATGCTTCGCCGCCGGGAACCGGCACTTCCGTGCCGATCACGTAGACGGGCGGCGCGAAGCCGGCGGCGGCGGCAGCCGCCTCGGCGACGATGCACAGGCGCGCCGAACGGGCGGCCACGGTTTCATCGTCGAGCTGCAAGGGATCATCGGCACAGCGCATGCTGCAATCGAGGTGGATCTTGTGGAAGCCGGCCGACGCATACGCGGCGATCAGGGTTTCGGCATGGGCCATGGCGGTGGCCGCATCGAGATGCTGCCAGGCGTTCGGGCCCAGATGGTCGCCGCCCAGCACCAGGCGGCTGGCGGGGAAGCCCTGTTCGCGGGCCAGGGCCAGCATGGTGTCGCGGAAAACGTTTGGTGTCATGCCCGTGTAGCCGCCGAACTGGTCGACCTGGTTCGACGTCGCCTCGACCAGCAGCACGGTGTCGTATTCGCTGGCCACGCGCATGGCTGCGCGCAGCACGCTCGGGTGGCTGCAGCAGACGGCGTACAGTCCCACGCGCTCGCCGCGGCGGTGCGCCTTGATCACTTGCTGGATCGGGGACAGGGTAAAAGTCGGGTTTTCCGCTTGCTTCATCATGTTGACGCCTTTGTATGTTGTCGTATCAAAAGGGCCGCGCCGCGCGCGCCGCCGGCATCGCCAAAGCGGGGCGGCAGGATAGGCGGCACGTGCACGCCGGGGAACAGATGGCGCTTCACCGCGGCCGGCAGCTTGTCGTACAGGTGCGGCAGCTTGGACAGGCCGCCGCCGAGCACGATGACGTGCGGGTCGTAGGCCAGCACCAGGCCGGCCACCGCGTGGCCCAGCAAGTCGAGGTGCACGGCCACCGTGCGTTCGGCCACGGCGTCGCCCATATTGGCGCGGGCGACGATGGCCAGCGGCTCGGCGCCGTCGCCGCCGAAATGCGCGTGCAGCTTGCGCATGGCGGGGCCGGAGACATAGCGCTCGAGGCAGCCCGCCTTGCCGCACGGGCAGGGGTATTCGGCCAGGCCGTGCTGCGCCAGCAGGGTGGCGGGCAGGCTCCAGTGGCCCCATTCGCCGGCCACGCCGTTGAAGCCGCGCAGCAGCTGGCCGCCCACGCAATAGCCGCCGCCGGCGCCGGTGCCGAGGATGGCGCCGAACATGCTGGCGGCATGGTCGGCCGCGCCGCCCTGCGCTTCCGACAGGGCGAAGCACTGGCAATCGTTGCCGATGGCGACAGGGCGCTGCAAGGCTTGCTGCAGGGTTTGCGCCACCAGTCGGCCGTTCAGGGCCGGCACGTTGGAACTCAGTTGCCGGCCGCTGGCGCTGTCGATCACGCCGGGCAAGCCGATGCCGACGGGCGCCGTCGCGCCCAGGGCGGCGTCGCCGCGCGCCACCAGGTCGACGATGGCCTGCACGAAGGCGCTAAAATCGTCGCCGGGCGTGGCCACCCGTTCGCGGAACGCTTCCGTCAGCACGCCATCGTCGTCACGGAAGGCGACCAGCTCCATCTTGCTGCCGCCGATGTCGATGCCGTGGTAGCCGGCCGTGTGATTAGAATTGGTCATGGCCATAGATGGTGACGCCCTGCACGACACGGTTGACGATGCCGCCGGCGAATGGATTGTCGGGACGCAGTTGCAGCAGCGCGGACTGGTGCAGCGCATATTGCTGCGCCATCAGCAGCCACAATGGCGCCAGCCAGGCGTCGTGCCAGGCCGGCGCGTCGGCCGCCAAGTTAGCCGCTAAGTCGGCGGATAAGTCGCCGCCGATGCCCACCGTCAGGCAGCGCTGCGCCACGCTGTCGCGCTGCAGTTCCTTCAATAGATCGTCTTCGTACTGGCGCGCCAGCGGCTTGCTGCTGCGCAGCAGGATCACCAGGGATTCCGTGGTGACGGCCGATTTCGGACCGTGGCGGAAGCCCAGCGGGGTATTCGCCATCGCCATCACGCGCCCGCCCGTCAATTCCAGGATCTTTAATGCCGCCTCCTTGGCCAGCGCTTCCAGCGGGCCGCTGCCCAGGTAGACGACGCGCTGCACGGGTGTCCAGCCCAGCTCCGCCACGGGGGCCGACCAGTCGCGCAGGGCTTGCTCGCCCAGCTGCGCCAGGGTGTCCAGGCGCGCCAGCTCCGTGTCCTTGCCCAGCACCGTCAGGGCCGCCAGCAGCATGCTGCTAAAGCTGCTCGTCATGGCGAAGCCGCGGTCGCAGCTGCCTTCCGGCATCAGCAGGTTATACGTGTTGCTGTCATTGGCGCCCTGGCGCGCCAGCTTGCCGTCCGCGTTGCAGGTGATGTTCAGGAAGCGCGCGCCGGGCACGACCTGGCGCAGCAGTTCCACGGCCGCCAGGCTTTCCGGGCTGTCGCCGCTGCGGGCAAACGAGACGAGCAGGGTGGGCGCATCCGCTTCCAGGTACAGCTCATGGTGCGTCAGCAGGGTGGTGGTGGCGATGGCGCGGATCTGCGCGGCCCAGGCGGCATTCAGGGTATCGGCGACGATTTCGCCCACATAGGCCGAGCTGCCGGCGCCCGTCAGGATGACGCGCTGCTGCGGATTGGCCAGCGCGTCGCCCAGGAAGGCGGCCAGGCTGGCCTGCTCCTTGCGCAGGATGGCGGCCAGCGCGTGCCAGATGGCTGGCTGGTGGGCGATTTCCTCGGCCGTGTGCAGGCCGCCGATGTCGCGCCAGGTTTGAATGTCACGCTGAAGAAGGGTAGTCATGGAGTGTCAGTAAAGTGTTTGTTGGAGAAAGCATAAATACTAAATTTCGAAAAGTCAAATACGAAAGTAAAACGAAAGTAAATAGTTGTGCAGCTTGCGAAATAACGCTGTCTCATTGGCGTTTTTCTCCCCATGGGTCATGCTGCGGTGCCGCATGAAACCCGGCGCCGCTGCGGCATGTCGCTGAAATGCCACGATAACGAAAGTATCTTTTGTGACATTTTGGTGAAACGTAAGAAAAATGCGCCAATTCTGGGCATTTTATTAATAAATTGGCGTTAAAACTTTCTTTTGATTGACGATATTTATTTTTCTTCTTAAAGTATTTCCATCACTTCGATTTCCTGAAAGCCAGCAGATGAAACCTCTCCCGCTTCCCCGCCGCGCCCTTGCCGCCTGCGTTCTCGCCGCCCTGGCCACCCTGGCCGTCCCTGGCCTGCATGCCGCGCCTATCGGCAATCTGCAGTCGCTCTCCGCCGTGCGCGCGGCCGACGCGGCCGAGGGCGAGGCCCTGGGCTGGGAGGTGCGCAGCGATACGGGCGTGCAGCTGCGTATCAGCCTGCCGCAGGCGGACGTGCTGCGCATCCAGGCGGGCGGCAAGGGGGGCTTGACCGGTCCCGGCGACAAGGCCGCGCCCATCGTCGTCGGCCAGCCCGCCGCGCAGGTGGCCTATACCCTGAGCGAACAGGCCGACCATATCCTGATTGGCACCGAAGCCCTGAGCCTGCGCATCGACCGCAAACCCCTGCGCTTCACCTTGTATCGCAAGGGCGACACGGTGCCTCTGTGGCGCGAAGTACAGCCGCTGTCGCTCGACGACAAGCAGGGCGTGCAAGTGCTATCGAGCCTGCCGGGCGAGCGTTACTTTGGCGGCGGCCAGCAGAATGGCCGCTTCGAATTCAAGGGCAAGCAGGTGCCCGTATCGTATTCGGGCGGCTGGGAAGAGGGCGACCGGCCGAATCCAGCGCCTTTCCTGATGAGTTCACGGGGCTGGGGCGTGCTGCGCAATACCTGGGCCGACGGCAATTACGATTTGCGCGACAAGGAACAGATCTCGCTGCAGCACGCGGAAGGCCGCTATGACGCGTATTTCTTCGTCGGCAAGGACGTGCGCGACGTCGTCGCCCGCTACACGGACTTGACGGGCCGCGCCCGCATGCTGCCCCGCTGGGCGCTGGAATACGGCGACGCCGATTGCTACAACGATGGCGACAACGTGAAAAAACCGGGCTCCGTGCCCAAAGGCTGGACCGACGGCCCCACGGGCAAGACGCCGGACGTGGTGGAAACCGTGGCGCGCAAGTACCGCGAACACGACATGCCGGGCGGCTGGATCCTGCCCAACGACGGCTATGGCTGCGGCTACACGAACTTGCCGGAAACGGTGAAGGGCCTGGCCGGCTATGGCTTCCGCACGGGCCTGTGGACGGAAAACGGCGTTGACAAGATCGCCTGGGAAGTGGGCCAGGCGGGCAGCCGCGTGCAAAAGCTGGACGTGGCGTGGACGGGCAAGGGCTACCAGTTCGCCATGGATGCGAACAAGTCGGCCTACGACGGCATCCTGAACAACTCCGACAGCCGGCCCTTTTTGTGGACGGTGATGGGCTGGGCCGGCATCCAGCGCTACGCCGTGGCGTGGACGGGCGACCAGAGCGCCAGCTGGGACTACATCCGCTGGCACATCCCGACCCTGATCGGCTCGGGCCTGTCCGGCCAGGCGTATGCGTCGGGCGACGTGGACGCCATCTTCGGCGGCAGCCCGGAAACCTATCTGCGCGACTTGCAGTGGAAAAGCTTTACGCCCGTCCTGATGGGCATGTCCGGCTGGGCCGCGGCCGAGCGCAAGCACCCGTGGTGGTTCGAGCAGCCGTACCGCGACATCAACCGCCGCTATCTGAAGCTCAAGATGCGTCTGACGCCGTATATGTATACGCTGGTGCGCGAAGCGGAGCAATCGGGCGCGCCGCTGGTGCGGGGCCTGATGTGGGATTATCCGCAAGACCCGGCCGCCTACACGGAAGCCTATAAGTATCAATTCCTGCTGGGGCGCGACGTGCTGGTGGCGCCCGTCTACCGCAGCCAGGCCGTCAGCGGCGGCTGGCGCAAGGGCATCCACCTGCCGCAGGGCACGTGGTACGACTACTGGGATGGCCGCCAGGCCACGGCCGACGCCAAGGGGCGCGACCTCGACCTGCAGGTCACCCTGGACAAGCTTCCGGTGTTCATGCGCGCCGGCGCCATCCTGCCCATGTATCCGGAAATGCTGTACGACGGCCAGAAGCCGAAAGACCAGCTCACGCTCGATATCTACCCGCACGGCGACTCCGAATACACCTTGTATGAAGACGACGGCAACACGCGCCAGTACCAGGGCGGCGCCTTCAGCCAGCAAGTCATCCGCATGCGCCAGACGGGCGGCGACGTGCAGGTCGACATCGGCGCCGTCGAAGGCAAGTACCAGGGCCAGGAAGCGCGGCGCGGCTATGCGCTGCGCATGCTGGCGGGACAGGCCCCGGCCGCCGTCAAGGCGGGCGACAGGGTGATCGCGGCGTCCGGCGACCGTGCCGCCTACGACAAGGCGTTGGACGGCTGGTTCTTCGATCCTGCCGACCGCCGGGGCACCCTGTACGTGAAGGTGGCGGCGCAGGACATCCGCCAGCCCTTGACAATGCAGGTGGCCGGCGCGCTGGCCGTGGCGAGAGTGGACGCCGATTTTCCGGCCGCCCCCGTGCCGGGCCGCGCCTTGCCGGCCGACGCCATGCAGGTGGTGGCGCGTCCTGCGGAGGAAAGCGGCTATCCGCTGGAAAACGCCTTCGACGGCAAGCCGGAGACGTGGTTCCGCACCGTGCGCAGCCCGTCCGTGAAGAGCGGGCCGCACGAATGGGTGATCGGCTTTACGGAACGCCGCCTGGTCGACGGCATCGAACTGGCGCCGCGCAACGACCAGCACTGGAAGCACGGCCAGGTGCGCGATTACGAGATCTACATCGGTGACAACAATGGCGACTGGGGCGCGGCGCTTGCGCGCGGCACCCTCAAGCTGGAACAGGGTACGCAGACGATCAACTTTCCCGCGACGGCCGGGCGTTTGCTGCGCTTCCGCGTCATGAGCACGCAAAATCCGGAAGGCGATGGCGCGGCGTCCACCGACCCGATGGTGACGGCGGTGCAGGCCGGGCCGGTGGCGCGCGCGTTCGACGCGGCGCTGGCGACCGACGTGGCGCCCGTGACCTTGTCCGAGTTCCGCGTGCTCGAGCACCGCGTGGCCGAAGGCGAGGAGGTGCAGCGCTATCTGTCCGACCTGGCGCTGCCGAAGAATATCGCGAAAGACCGGCCGACCGGCAAGGCCGCCGAGATGCGCATGAACGGGCTGTGGTTCCGCAAGGGCCTCGGCGTGGGACCTGCCAGCCGCATCGACTTGCAGCTGGCGGGCAACTGGAATCTGCTGCGCGCCGACCTGGGCGTGGACGATAGCTGCCGCAGCGCGGGCGGCTTGCAATTCCAGGTCTGGAGCGGCGAGCGGCTGCTGTATGACAGCGGCCTGGTCACGGCTCCCGGGGTGGTCAAACCCGAAATCGACGTGCGCGGCCTGAGCCAGCTCAGTTTGCGCACCCTGGGCGCGCGCGGCGCCCACCCGGCCCAGGTCTGCGGCAACTGGGCCAACGCCGTGCTGACCGGCACGGAGGGCGCGACGGTCAAGCCGCGCTAGGCACTTCATTCATTTCACTAAAAGGGAACCCCTCTTCGGACCGGGGAGGGGCTCTTGCAACCTGACGAAAACAAATCACTGATAAAAAGGGAGATGGGAATGCACTTGAAAAAACTGATGGCCGCCATGGTGGCGGTAGGACTTGGCTCAACCGCGTTGGCGTCGACGGCGCTGGCAGCGGAAGAGGAAAAACTGGCGCGCGTCGAAGTGACGGGTTCCAGCCTGAAACGCATCAACGCGGAGACGGCGTCGCCGGTGCAGGTGATCAACGCCAAGCAGATCGAGAACATGGGCGCGCTCACCTTGCTGCAAGTGCTGGACAACCTGCCCGCCGCCCGCCCGGCGCAGCAGGATTTCCGTTCGATGTTTACGGGCTCCGACGGCGGCTCGCAGGCGAACCTGCGCGGCCTCGGTGCGCAGGGCACCCTGGTGCTGCTCAATGGCCGCCGCCTGTCGTTCTACGGCGCGCCGGCCGGCTTCCAGACCATGTTCGTCAATATCGACGCCATTCCCGCCGCCGCCATCGAGCGCATGGAAATCCTGACGGACGGCGCGTCGGCCGTGTACGGCTCCGATGCCGTGGCCGGCGTCATCAACGTGATCACCAAGAAGTCGTACCAGGGCCTGGAAGCGCGCGCCAACGGCGAGTTTTCGCCCAGCGTGAAAGCCTATGCCGAGCGCCAGGCCAGCGTGCTGTATGGCCTGGGCGACCTGGCCAGCGACGGCTACAACATCTACGGTTCCGTGAACGTCTACCAGCGCGACCGCATTGCGCTGGCCGACACCTGGCAGAAGCGTCCCCCGTATTTTTATGTGAACAATCCCAATTTCATCCCGAACATGCGCGTGGGCGTGGGCAGCGAACCGGGCGTGATGAACCCCGGGACCTTCTTTGTCTTCGACAAGGCGAAGAACAATGCGCGCACCCAGCGCGCCGCGCCAGGCTGCAACACCAGCATCACGGAGGCTTCGGGCACGCGCTGCGTGTGGAATGCGCTGCCGAACCAGCTCGATACGGGGCCCACCTCGGAGCGCGCCACGGCTTACCTGAGCGGCCGGCTGAAGCTGGGCGGCGACATGGAAGCGTTCGCGGAAGGCGCCTTCACCCACATCAAGATGCGCGGCGAGAATGGTCCTTCCAGCTTCAACAGCGGCAGCACAAACAACTGGTTCTCTCGCAACACGGGCAATACCCTGAACACCTTCGCCACGCCGTTCCTGGGCCCCAACAACGTCTACCTGAAAGGCAAGCTCGATGCCGACATGGTCGCGAAGATGGGCGGCGCGGCCGGCCTGAATTATCTGCTGCAGGATGCGACGGGCCACTTCGGCCAGAAGAATGTCGATGAAAACTACCGCGCGCTCGTCGGCCTGCGCGGCAGCATCGGCGGCGGCTGGGATTTTGAAACGGCGCTCAGCGTGGCGGGCAGCCATTCCACCCTGTTCCAGACGGCCAACCTGAATATCAATGGCTTCAAGCAGGCGTTCGGCCCGTTCACGAAAGATCCCGTCAGCGGCCGCACGTATATCTCCGACAATCCCGCCTACAAGTTCGGTGAAATCAGCGAGGCCAATGCGGCGCTGCTGCGCGCCGCCTATCCGACCTTCGCCATCGAATCCTGGACCAAGCTGATGACCTGGGACGCGAAGGTCGAAGGCACCTTGTTCAAGCTGGGCGAGCGCGAAGTGCGCGCCGCCGTCGGCACCAACATCATGCGCGAAAGCTTCCTCACGCCCGGCAACGCGGATGCGGCCAATGGCCTGATCACGCAGCAGGGCGGTTCCTGGTTCGATGGCAAGCGCACCATCGCCGCCGTGTTTGGCGAAGTGGTGGTGCCGCTTTCCGACACGCTGGAAGTCAACGCGGCCGCGCGCCTGGACAAATATCCGCATTTCTCGGCCAACCTGGCGCCCAAGCTGGGCGTGATCTGGCGCGCGCGGCCCGATCTGATGCTGCGCGGGACGTATTCCGAAGGCTTCCGCGCGCCCAACCTGGCCGAATCGGGTTCGGGCGGCGTCTTTGCGCAGGTGGGCGGCATCCGCGACACGGTGCGCTGCGATGAAACGAATGCCATGGCGCGCGCCCTGATGAAATCGAAGGTGGCGACGGATGCGGATCTGGGCAAGAGTCTGCTCAATTCGAACTGCTCGACGACGGTGGGCGGCCTGACACCGCCGAACCAGAATCTGCGTCCGGAAAAAGCCAAGATTTCCACCGTGGGCCTGGTGCTGCAGCCGGCCAAGGACGTGAGCATCTCCATCGATTACTGGTTCATCAACCGCCGCGATGAAATCGTGCGCCAGGACTTCAACGAGCTGTTTACGGAACTGGTGGGCAAATACGGCCCGACGCTGGCCGGCGCCTCGAACGCCATCCGCAACGACCTGACGGATACGGACCGGGGCAATGTGGCGGCGGTGGCGGCCATGTGCGCCAATCCCGCCAATGCGGGCGTGTGCGCGGGCGGCGTGCCGGGCTATTCGGTGGGCAACCTGGGCGGCTTGATTAACTCGTACTCGAACCGGGGCCGCACCCTGATGGACGGCGTGGACATCGACGCGCGCACGCGCTTTTCGCTCGGCGACTGGGGCAAGCTGAGCACGGGCATCGCCGCCACCATCCGCAAGCGCGACACCCATGACAGCGAAGACGGCAGCGACATCAAGGGCAATACCGTCGGCTACTACGATTCGCCGCGCTACCGCGCCACCGTCAACGCCGACTGGAGCTACCGCAACTTCGTCAGCAGCGTGTTCGTCAACTACTCGGGCAAGACGCGCTGGGCGTATGGTCCCTGGGACAAGGACAACACGCCGGAAAACTGCACCGCCGCCTCGGTGGCGCTGCCGGCCGGGCAGTGCAAGGGCGCGCCGTCGTACACGACGGTGAACCTGGCCTTCAGCTGGAAGCCGATCAAGAACCTGGACGTGGGCCTGAACGTGAAAAACGCGTTCAACAAGCAGCCGTACTACGACCCGAATGGCTGGGAAGGCTACAACCATAGCCAGGACCTGTTCGGCCGCCAGTTTGCCCTGTCGGCCAGCTACAAGTTCTTTTAACGCGTGATGATGCCCCGATCCGCCAGCCGGCAGAGTGGCGGGTCGGGCATTGCCATGAAAAGAAAAGGACAACATTCCGAAATGCGCAATACGAAAGATAAACGTAAGTGAAAGGAGATTGCCATGTCTTCTTTCGCGATTTTCGCCCCGATTCCTGGCGGGGAATCCGCTCTCCCGGCCACCCGCTTGCATCCTTGTGTATCCGTCACGCCACGATAGCGAAAGTTATAGGTAGCTAGATCGAGTGATTCGAAAGATAAATCGCCTTTATTTGTTGAATTTCTCGATAAATTAGCGTTGTAACTTTCTTTTTGTTGACGATATTTATTTTTCTTTTTAAAGTAATCCCAAGAAAACGAAAATCAGCCGATACGGACTGATTTCCCGGAAGGTGCGGCTGCCTGGCTCTGCCTTCCGACGATCACCATAAAAATTGCATCCCCCCGGCTTCGCCCTGGAGCGGGGAGGGCGCGCATAACCCTCGATATAGACGGAGAGACACCATGCATACCACCCGACTCAAATTGCGCGACATCAGCCGCGCCGCCGCGATCGTGATCGCCCTGGCGGCCGGCGTGCCAGGCCAGGCCTGGGCACAGTCGAACGCCACGAGTACCATTTTCGGCGAAGTGAGCGCACCGGCCGGCGCCACCGTGGTGCTGGAAAACCTGGCGACGGGCGTGCAGCGCAGCCTGACGCCGGATACGTCGGGCCGCTATGTGGCCAACTCCATGCCGCCAGGCCGCTATGCGGTGCGCGTGCTGCGTGCCGGTTCGGTCGAAGCGTCGCAGGAAGTCGAAGCCCTGATCGGCGCCGGCGCGGAAGCGAACTTCGGCCCGGCCAGCGCCGCCGGCCCCGTGGGACAGGAGCAGACCGTCGTCGTGAAAGCGTCGCGCAATCCGATCGACGTGTCGAACACCAACAATGGCGTGATCTTCACGGCCAAGGAATTGAAAGCGCTGCCGGTCGGCAACGACGTCGCCTCCATCGTGCAGCTGACGCCGGGCGTGTCGCGCGGCACCAACAGCGTGTATGGCAATGCGCCATCGATCGGCGGCTCGGGCCAGTCGGAAAACGCCTTTTATGTCAACGGCTTCCCCATCACGAATATCCTGACCCAGGTGGGCGCGTCGGAACTGCCGTTCGGCGCGATCTCGAACCTGCAGGTGCTGTCGGGCGGCTATGGTTCGGAGTTTGGCCGTTCCACGGGCGGCGTGATCAACATCACCACCAAGAGTGGCGGCAACAAGATCGAATTCGGCGGCAAGGTCTCCATCATTCCCCGCTCGCTCAAGGGCGAGCCGGAAAACACCTATTACCCGAACACGGGCGCCAATCCCAAGACGGATGGCAATCTGCTGTACTGGAACCGCGACAATGGCAGCACCAGCAAGGTGGTCGGCCTGTATGGCAGCGGTCCCCTGATCAAGAACAAGCTGTTTGCCTTCGTGGCGCTGGAACAGACGCGCACGGACAGCCAGGCCGTTGCCGCCACTGCCGACTCGGGCACGGCCCTGGCGCGCGGCTGGAGCACCAGCCAGAGCAAGGTGGACCGCATGATGGCCAAGCTCGATTACAACCTGACGGACGACCATCACTTCGAATACACCAAGCTGTATGACCGCACGAAGACGGACAGCCAGGCGTATGGCTACAGCTACGCCACGCATGCGAGCAATGGCGTACAGGCGGGCAAGGGCGAGACGACGGTCAACTGCTGCGGTTCATCGGCCGCGCCGGGCGCCAACATCGACATCTTCAAGTACACGGGCTACCTGACGGACAACCTGACCGTGACGGCCATGATGGGCGAATCGCGCACGTCGCACACCCGCACGCCGAATGGCTACAATCCGCTGCTGGCGCAAACGTCGTCGAATACCTCGACCCAGGTGCCTGGCCTGACGTACGCCAATCCGCAAACGGTGACGGGCACCCTGGTCGACCCGTCGTCGGAAGACCGCCAGAAGGCCAAGCGCCTGGACCTTGAATACAAGCTGGGCAAGCACTCGCTGCGCGGCGGCATCGACCGCATCGACGTGGAATCGAAGGTGGGCCTGAGCCTTGCGGGCGGCTACCGCTGGAGCTACCTGAAGGCGGACGATCCGAACCGGGCCATCAACGGCGCGTTCGAGACGCCGGCCCAGGGCGGCGGCTACGGCGCGCAGGGCTATTACGTCAGCAAGGACCTGAACGCCAACCTGGCGCGCCCGACCAGCGTGCAGTCGGCGCAGTACATCCAGGACCACTACCAGGTCACGGAACGGGTGCTGCTGGACCTGGGCCTGCGCCGCGAACAGTTCACCAACTACAGCACCGACGGCGTGGCCTTCATTTCGCAGCGCAACATGATCGCCCCGCGCGTGGGCGCCACCTGGGATTACCTGGGTGACGGCACCCTGAAATTCTTCGCCAACGGCGGCCGCTACCATTTGCCCGTGCCTTCGAATTTGTCGAGCAATATGGCCAGCCCCTTCCTGGCCACCAGCGAGATGTACACCTACACGGGCGTCGATCCCGTCACTGGCGCGCCGACGGGCCTGCACGCCATCAGCAAGCCGTATTCGGCCAACAATGCCTATGGCCAGAGCCGCGATGCGCGCGAGGTGACGGCCATTGGCCTGAAGCCTTTGTCGCAGGATGAATTCTCGCTCGGTTTCGAACGCGCCCTGAGCAAGAAGCTGGTGGTGGGTGCGAGTGTGTTGTACCGCAAGCTGAACGACACCAACGACGACGTCTGCGACGCCCGTCCGCTGCAAGCCTGGGCCACGCGCAACAGCGTCGACACGAGCAAGTGGGGCGGCTTCCAGTGCGCCATCATCAACCCTGGCCGCGACAACAGCCTGATGGTGGACTTCAACGACGGCAATGGCTTGCGCCGCGTGGATATTTCCGCGGCGGAGTGGGGCAATCCGCTGCCATCGCGCACCTACCGCGCCTTGAACCTGTTCGTCGAGCATCCGTACACGAACGGCTGGTACGGCAAGCTGACCTACACCCTGTCTGCGTTGAAGGGCAATATGGAAGGCCAGACGGACAGCATAGGCGGCGGCGACGTGGGCCTGACGGTCAGCGACGACCACAAGGAACTGATGTACAACGCCTATGGCTACCTGCCGGGCGACCACCGCCATGCGTTCAAGGCCTACGGCTTCATGCAGGTCATCCCGGACGTGATGGTGGGCGCCAACCTGTCGCTGACCTCGGGCGCGCCGCGCAACTGCATCGGCGCGCTGCCCGATAACCTGCGGTTCGAGAACGATTACGGCGATTCCTACTTCTATTGCAATGGCAAGCCGGCGCCGCGCGGCAGCCAGGGGCGCCTGCCTTGGCAAGCCCAGCTGGACATGAATCTGGCCTATACTCCCAGCGCCGTCAAGGGCCTGAGCCTGAAAGTGGATGTCTTCAATGTGTTCAACAGCCAGACCGTGACCCGCTATAACGAAACGCGCGAAGACCATGGCGCCATCGCCCGCAGCTACCTGCAGGTGGCTGGCCGCACGGCGCCGCGTTCCGTGCGCTTCACGGCGGAATACACCTATTAACCTGCAGCCGGCCCGCTATGCGGCGGGCCGGCGACGATCATTACCAATGGAGCGAGAAGAGACCAATGACGACACAATTCAATCGACGCAATTTCCTGTCCGCCAGCGCCGCGCTGGCCGGTGGCGCCATGGCCGGCAGCGCCTTGCTGCCTGGCGACGCCGTTGCCGCACCGGCCGGCGGCCGCGACAAGGTCCGTCTGGGCCTGATCGGCACGGGCATGCGCGGCCAGGTGCTGCTGGCCGAGCTGGTGCGCCGCGACGACGTGGAAGTGGTGGCCCTGTGCGATATCGAACCCATCATGTTGAAACACGCGCTGGGCCAGGTGGAAAAGGCCGGCAAGCCGCGTCCGCGCACGTATGGCGAAGACCGCGACCAGAAAGCCTACAAGCGCATGCTGGACGCGGGCGGCCTCGATGGCGTGATCATCGCCACGCCGTGGGAATTCCACGCGCCGATGGCGATCGCCGCCATGCAGGCGAAGATCGCCGTCGGCTGCGAAGTGGTGGCCGGCATCACCCTGCAAGACCACTGGGACGTCCTGAACACCCAGCTGAAAACGGGCACGCCGTACATGTTGCTGGAAAACGTGTGCTACCGCCGCGACGTGATGGCGGCGCTGCAGATGGTGCGCGCGGGCCTGTTCGGCGAACTGCTGCACCTGCAGGGCGGCTACCAGCATGATTTGCGCGCCGTCAAATTCAACAGCGGCAATCCGGCCAAGCCATACGGCGGCGGCGTGGAATTCGGCGAGAAGGGCTGGTCGGAAGCCCATTGGCGCACGCAGCACTCGGTCGAGCGCAACGGCGAACTGTATCCGAGCCACGGCATCGGCCCGTGCGCCATGTACACCAACATCAACCGCGGCAACCGTTTTACGCGCATCAACGCCTTCGCCACCAAGGCGCGCGGCTTGCACGACTACATCGTCAAGCAGCCGGGCGGCGCGCAGCATGCGAACGCCAAGGTGAAATTCAAGCTGGGCGACGTGGTCACCACGACTCTGGCGTGCGAAAACGGCGAAACCATCATCCTGCAGCACGATACGAGTCTGCCGCGCCCGTATTCGCTGGGCTTCCGCGTGCAAGGCACGGACGGCCTGTGGATGGACCTGAACAATTCCATCCATATCGAGGGCGTCAGCAAGCCGCACCAGTGGGACGACTTCAAGGCATACCAGGACAAGTATGAGCACCCCGTCTGGCGCAAGTACGCGGCGCAAGCCGAGGGCGCGGGCCACGGCGGCATGGACTTCTTCGTCATCCACGCCTTTGTCGAAGCATTGAAGGCCAACGCGCCGATGCCGATCGATATCTACGATGCCGTGACGTGGAGCGCCATCACGCCGCTGTCCGAGCAATCGATCGCCGCCAACTTCCAGACCCTGGACTTCCCCGACTTCACGGGCGGGCAGTGGAAATCGCGCAAGCCGATCTTCGCCCTCGACGGCAAGTACTAAGGCTTTACAACCCGCTACCGCGCCTGCCGCCGTAGCGGCTTTTTTCTATCCCCATGCGTTTTTCAACCGCGGCGCAGGTGCGCAGGCCTGTGTTCGCCCGCCGCAAAGCTTCACCACCAGGAGACGTCGATGAAACACAGAAGTGCATTACTCCATGCCATGCTTCCCGTCATGCCCTTGCTGCTGGCCGCCTGCGGCGGCGCCACCGCCACCGCCACGGGCAACGGCAATACGGCCTTGCTGGCCTCCAGCGTGGCTGCACCCGCCACGACGGCCACCGTGGAACTGGCCGGCAACGCCTTCATCACCAGCGGGAATGAGGGCGCCGTCATCAGCGAGCGTGGCCTGGCCGGCTGGAGCAATCCAGACGCCATCGCCAGCACCTACTTCCGCGTGGCCGCGCCGGGGCCCGTGCAGGTGGCGCTCGACGCCAGCCTGGCCGATGGCGGCAACAGCACCATCCGCGTGAAGATCAACGGCGCGCCGTTCGATGTCAAGCTGGCCGGCAAGGAACGCAAGACCTATGCCGTGGGCACGGTGAACGTGGCGGCGGCCGGCTATGTCAAGGTGGACTTGCAGGGACTGTCGCGCGTGAAGGCCACGTTCGGCGACGTCTCTGCGCTGAAGGTGACGTCGAACGCCGCGCTCACCTACGCCAATGACCCCGCCAATTACTACTGGTCGCGGCGCGGCCCGTCCGTGCACATGGGTTACACGGTGCCGGCCAATCCGAGTATTTTTATAACGAGATGACGATCCCCGTGGGCCAGGACGCCATCGGCTCCTATTTCATGGCCAACGGCTTTGGCCAGGGCTATATGGGCATCCAGGTGAAATCACCGAGCGAGCGCTGGATACTGTTTTCCGTGTGGGACGCCGACAATGGCGCGAAGACCACCCTGGTCAGCAAGGGCGAGGGCGTCATCGACAATGCATTTGGCGGCGAGGGCACGGGCGGACAGACCTACCTTTCCTATAACTGGGCGCCCGGCACGACGTACCGTTTCATCACGCGCGCGCGGCCCGACGGCAAGGGCGGCAGCGATTACTCGGCCTGGTTCTTCGCGCCCGAGACGGGCAAGTGGCGCTACATCGCCACCTGGAAGCGCCCGGCGATTTCCACGTATCTGACGGGCGTGCATTCCTTCCTCGAGAACTTCATCGATACCCTGGGCTACACGGAGCGCCGCGTCCAGTTCGGCAACCAGTGGGCGAGGAACGTTTCCGGCGCCTGGTCGGAAGTGACGGCCGGGAGGTTCACCGGCGACGCCACGGCCACCAATGCACAGCGCATGGACTATGCGGGCGGGCTGGAGAGCGGCAAGTTCTACCTGCATAACGGCGGCTTCTTCGCCGAGGTCGTGAAAACCGGCCAGAATTTTACCCGGCCCGCGACTGGCCAGGCGCCCGCCGTCGATGTGGGCGCCTTGCCGATGCAATAAGCGTGGGGTCTCAGAACGGCCGCTTGCCCACCATCGCTTCGATGCCGCGATAGTAGGCGAGCGGCTGGCGTATCGTCACGCTCATCAATGCCGCCGCCTGGATGATGTCGTCTGTATCGCGCCGGTACACGACCAGCGCATCCATTTCGTCGCTGCCGTTGCCGTCGATCTGGATCAGCTCATAGCCGCCTTCATCCACGGCGCGCTGCGCCAGTTCCGTATCGAGCCACTCGAAGTAGGGCAGCGCGCTACCGCCGCTGTCCTCGAGCATTTCGTACGGGAAGTCGGGGAAGTCGTCGAACATGTCCTGTATCTGTTCGTGCAGTTCATCGAGCTTGTCGCTCGACGCCGTATAGCTGGCCAGGTGCAGGAGGATCGCCACCGTGCAGGCCTGCGCATCGCTGTCGATCCACTCGTCGCGCGGCGCGGAGGGCGCGGCGGTGATGGCGGCGACGGCCTCGTCGAGTTCTGCGCCTTCCAGGTCACCGCAGGTCAGCTTGGTCAGCAGTTCAGATAGCAGCATGTTTGCCTTTCAATGGGGCGGCATGGCCCGGATGGCCAGCGCGTGCATGATGTTGTTAATACTATCATCGCCGTGCGGCTTGCCGCGTTCTGCAGAAATCGTACTGCGCCCTTCGCCTACTTATCAACTAGA
Source organism: Janthinobacterium glycogeni (assembly GCF_051380725.1). NCBI lineage: Bacteria > Pseudomonadati > Pseudomonadota > Betaproteobacteria > Burkholderiales > Oxalobacteraceae > Janthinobacterium > Janthinobacterium glycogeni. Next base: position 120,898 of record NZ_JBNYXP010000009.1, read on the forward strand.
TATTTTCTTGCCAAGCGGATACACCAAAAATATTCCCATGTGGAAATATTTTTCGATGCCCAGGCAGGCACAGGTGCGCTTGCCGCCCTTTTGCCCATTACTCGTTACCCATTTTCTTCATTTCATCCAGGATCATCCATGTTTGTCCGAACCACCATGCTGCGCGCGCTGGCGTGCGCCGTCTTGCTGCCTGCGCTGTTGTCCGGCTGCGTCACCGGCCACAATAGCGCGCCTGCGTTTACCTACACGACCCCCGACCCTGCCAAGGGCGTTGTCGTCGGCACCGTGTTCGAGCGCGCCGTCTTCGAGGCGCATGGCGCCAGATTCGGCATTGTCAGCAGCGACCTTGCCACCAACAAGGACAAAGATCTGTGTTTATCCAGCCATGCTCCCGCCGGCCAGGTCTCCTTGCAGAATGTCGCGCCAAAAGTGCCTACGGGCAAGGGCAGTACGTTTGCGCTGCAGCTGACGCCGGGACGCTAACGCATCCTCATCTGGCTGCTTGACTATGGAAGCAGGTCCAAGTACTCCGAATCGTCGCCGAAGGCGATCGAGTTTGACGTCGTGGCTGGCAAGGTCATCTACCTGGGACGTCTGGATGCCAACCGTTTCCTGGAAGTGGCTTCGATACACGACAATTTCGAGGAAGATATCGTCTATCTGAAGAAAGATCCCTTGCTGGCCAATGCCAGCATCGAGAACAAGGCGCTCGAGGTGCGTGAATGGTGGCTAAAGGACGCCACTGGCAAGAAACTTCTGGAAAGAAACCGCGTCAACTAAGCAGGTGCAGAGCGCGCCGCGCGCGTCACGAGCCTTCCTGACGACCGTGGACAAGGGCGTGCTCGGCACTTTGTACTGCCGGCGCGACCCTGCGCTACATGTTTTGACGCATCAGAGCGGCCAGGCTTGCTTGGTCACGGCCACGGCGACGATGTAGGCGAATACCAGCACGGCGAGCGCGAAGGCGGCGCCGCGCACGGCCGGCGTCTTGCCCCGCTTCAGGGCGATGGTGCCCAGCGCGATGTAAGCCACCAGCGCGCACAGCTTGGCGGCTAGCCAGGGCTGGCTGCCCGGCGACTGGCCGCTCCACACGGCCAGCGCGATGGCGCTGGCCAGCAGGGCCGTGTCGACCAGGTGCGGCAGGATCTTCACCCAGCGCTGCTGCAAGGCGGGCGAGGCGCGCAGCATCCAGGCGCCGCGCAACAGGAAAAGACAGCCGCTGGCGGCGGCGCAGCCCATGTGGAAATGCTTGAGGCTCAGATAATCCATGCGTGATATGGTGGCGTTGATTGATGGTGGCGCCAGCATAGCCGCCTTTGGCGTCCTGCGCCATACGCCGTCGGGACGAAATGCAGCTAACGCAGGAATTTCACGTACACGAGTTCCGGGTCGCCTTCATCGAGATGCTCGATCTGGCCGCTGCGCACGAAGCCGGCGCTGGCGAACAGCCGTTGCGCGCCGCCGTTGGACCGGTTCGTCGAGGTGAATAGCTTCTCCGTCCGGCACGCGGCTTCGGCCGCCGCCAGCAGGCGCAAGCCCACGCCGCGCCGCTGCTGCCCGGGAGCGACTACCACCAGCGAGACAAAATCGTGGCCGAAGAAGTCGTCGTGCGTGAGCGCATAACCTGCCACCTGGCCGGCGCGAATGGCCACGTGGCAGCGGCCCTTGCCGACGGCGGCGCGCACGGCGTCGCCCCGGCTGGCGTGCGCCTGCGCATACGCATCGCAAGCCAGCATGGCTTGCACATCGCCGTGCCCGGCAGCGCGCGTGACGATTTCATCTGCTTCCGTTCTGTTTTCCATGCCGCTCCCTATTGTGCCGGTGCCGAGTGTGCCAAAAATGCGCCGGTTTGTAAAACACCCGCCATCCAGGCTAGGCACGCGTCCCGTCATCTAGTCACTTTTGCCGATGCGGCTATCCAGATTGCCTTCCCAGAATCACCCTGTGGCCGATAGTGCCTTTCCCCTTCGCCACGTAAGCTGGTCGGGACGGCTGGCCAGACGGCCAGTGCATTCATGGAGAAACATCGTGGCTACCCTAGATGGCACTAAGAATAACAGTAGTAACAAGGCAGTCGAACCGGGCATGCGGCGCAAGCAGGCGTCCGTATTAATCAGCAGTACCTTCGCATTTACCATCTGCTTTGCAGTCTGGATGATGTTTGCCGTACTGGGCATCCCCATCAAGACCAGCCTGGGCTTGACTGAAACGCAATTCGGCCTGCTGGCCGCCATGCCCGTGCTGACGGGCTCCCTCGTGCGCGTGCCGCTGGGCATCTGGACAGACAAATACGGCGGACGCCGCGTCTTCTTCCTGCTGATGCTGGCCAGCGTGGTGCCGATCTACCTGATCTCCTACGCCACCGCCTACTGGCATTTCCTCGTGCTGGGCATGTTCGTGGGCCTGGCGGGCGGTTCGTTTTCCGTCGGCACGCCCTACGTGGCGCGCTGGTATGAAAAGGAGCGCCGCGGCCTGGCGATGGGCATTTTCGGCGCCGGCAACTCCGGTTCCGCGCTGACCAAGTTCGTCGCGCCGGGCATCGTCGCCGCGTTCGGCTGGCAGATGCTGCCCAAGGTGTATGCGGTGGCCATACTGGCCACGGCCATCATCTTCTGGCTGTTTTCGTACACCGACAAATCGCACCTGGCGCCATCGGGCGAAAGCTTCAGCGCGCAGATGAAGGTGCTGAAGGACCCGCGCGTGTGGCGCTACTGCCAGTACTACTCGGTGGTGTTCGGCGGCTACGTGGCGCTGGCCCTGTGGATGACGAAGTACTACGTGGCCGAATACGGTTTTGATTTGAAGCACGCGGCGCTGCTGGCCGCCTGCTTCTCGCTGCCGGGCGGCGTGCTGCGCGCCGTGGGCGGCTGGATTTCCGACAAATACGGCGCGGCGAAAGTCACCTGGGCCGTGATGTGGGTGTGCTGGGTGTGCTTCTTCCTGCTGTCGTATCCGCAAACGCAGATGGTCGTGGAAACCGTCACCGGGCCGCTGGCCTTCCATATCGGCCTGTCGCCGCTGTGGTTCACCGTGCTGCTGTTCATCGTCGGCATCGCCATGGCTGTCGGCAAGGCGTCCGTCTTTAAGTTCATCGGCGATGATTTTTCCGACAACATCGGCGCCGTCTCGGGCGTGGTGGGTCTGGCCGGCGGCCTGGGCGGCTTCATCCTGCCCGTGATGTTCGGCGCCCTGGTGGACTTCACGGGCGTGCGTTCGAGCTCCTTCATGCTCCTGTACGGCACCGTCTGTGTTTCCCTCGTCTGGATGCATTTCTCGTTCAAGCCGCAGCGCGCGGCGACTATCAATCAACCCGCAGGAGTACAAGCATGAGCCGCTATATGATCAATACCTGGGAGCCGGAAACGCCGAGCTTCTGGCAAAGCACGGGCAAGGCCACGGCCGCGCGCAATCTGTGGATCTCGATTCCTGCGCTGCTGCTGGCGTTCGCCGTGTGGATGGTGTGGAGCGTGGTGGTGGTCAACCTGCCCAACATCGGTTTTACCTACAGTAACAACCAGCTGTTCTGGCTGACGGCCTTGCCGGGCCTGTCCGGCGCCACCTTGCGCATCTTTTACTCGTTCATGGTGCCTATCTTCGGCGGCCGGCGCTGGACGGCCATTTCCACGGGCTCGCTCCTGATCCCCGCCATCGGCATCGGCCTGGCCGTGCAGGATGTGAACACTGGCTATCCGACCATGCTGATCCTGGCCCTGCTGTGCGGCTTCGGCGGCGGCAATTTCGCCTCGTCGATGGCCAACATCAGCTTTTTCTATCCGAAGGCGAGCAAGGGCTTCGCGCTGGGCATGAATGCGGGCCTGGGCAACTTGGGCGTGTCGGTGGTGCAGTTCGTCGTGCCGCTGGTGATCACCTTCGCCGTCTTCGGCGCCTGGGGCGGCGATTCGCTGACCTGGGTCAAGAATGGCGTGAGCAAGGAGATGTGGCTGCAAAACGCGGGCTTCATCTGGGTGCCGTTCATCGCGCTGTCCACTTTGCTGGCCTGGTTCGGCATGAATGACCTGGCATCGGCCAAGGCCTCGTTTTCCGAACAGGCCGTGATCTTCAAGCGCAAGCATAACTGGCTCATGTGCTGGCTGTACACGGGCACCTTCGGCTCCTTCATCGGTTATTCGGCCGCGTTCCCGCTGCTGATCAAGATCCAGTTTCCCGATGTGAACCCGCTCGATTACGCCTTCCTGGGACCTTTGGTCGGCGCGCTGGCGCGCGTGGCCGGCGGCGTGATTTCCGACAAACTGGGCGGCGCCCGCGTCACCCTGTGGTCTTTCCTCTTGATGATAGGCGCCGTGCTGGGCGTGCTGTATTTCATGCCGCAAGCGGGCGTGGGTGGAAGTTTCAACGGCTTCTTCTGGATGTTTATGCTGCTGTTCGCCGGCACGGGCATCGGCAATGCGTCGACCTTCCGCATGATTCCCGTGATCTTCCTGACGGAACACCAGCGCGCTGCCGCCGGCAAGGGCAAGGCGGCGCAGGAGCAAGCGATCGTCGACGCCAACAAGGAAGGCGCTGCCGTCCTGGGCTTCACGTCGGCCGTGGCGGCCTACGGCGCCTTCTTCATCCCGAAAAGCTACGGCACGTCGATTGCGCTGACGGGCAGCCCCGACGCGGCCCTGTGGTGCTTCATCGGCTTTTACGTGAGCTGCGTCGCGATTACCTGGTGGTGCTATGCGCGCAAGAATGCGCCCATGCCTTGCTAAAGTTGGAATGCCTGGCAAGTCATGCTTGCCGGGCGCTGTATGAGTACGAGAGGTGGAAATGGAAGAACTGGAAAAATTCGTCAACGGCTTCAGCCTGTTTCAGCAGCAGTACTTCAGCGAGCCGCAGACCTTGTACGACAGCCTGCGCGACGGGCAGCGGCCCTCGACCTTGCTGATCGGCTGCTGCGATTCGCGGGTCGATCCCATGCTGCTGACGGGCAGCGACCCGGGCGACATGTTCGTCGTGCGCAATATCGCCAATCTGGTGCCGCCGTGCACGCCCGACGCGCCGCCCGGCGTCAGCTCGGCCATCGAGTTTGCCGTCTGCAAGCTCGAAGTGGCCAGGGTCATCGTGCTCGGGCATGCGCGCTGCGGCGGCATCCGCGCGCTGCTGGAACCGCAGCCGCGCGCGGAAGGCCAGGAAACGGACTTCGTGGGGCAGTGGATGCGCATCGCCGAACCGGTGGCGCAGCGCGTGCGGCGCGAACTGGCGCACCGTTCATCGGCAGAGCAGCACCACGCGTGCGAACTGGCCAGCATCCTGCAGTCGCTGGACAACCTGCTTACCTACCCGTGGCTCAAGCGGCGGGTGGAGCAGGGCGTGTTGAAACTGCATGGATGGTATTTCGACATCGACAGCGGGGCGCTGATGGCCTATTCGGCGCGCCAGCAGCAGTTTTTGCCGCTTGTCTGTCCGATCGAGCGGGCGCGCCATCTGCATGAGCGCCCTTGGCCGGATGCGGCCAGGTAATCCGAAACGTGCCGTCAACAATGTGTCGGATTAGGCCGCAGGCCGTAATCCGACAACTTCCCTCAGCTAAAACGCAATAAATCCCCGCTGCGGTCAAACGCCAGCAGGCTGTCGATGCGGCCTTGCTCGATGGCCGTCACCATGGCGCGCAGGGGCGCCTCGCATTCCTGCGCTGCGGGCGGCTGGCCCTCGCGACCCGCCAGTCCCGCCACGAAGACCACGTCCCAGTGCGTCTGCATCTGTTTCGACTCCTCCTTCAATGTCTCGAAGCTGCCCAGTTCATCGGGCAGCTTGTCGGCGCACATCACGGGCGTGAGGGACTTGCCCTGGCCGCCGGGCTGGGCCTGCGCCTGGGTAAAGGTGAACAGCAGGCGTTGCGGCTGCTCCTGGTTGCGGGCGCTGCGCAGCAGGCTGGCGTAATCGGTAATTGGCATGATGCTCTTTCTCTGTGTTGAACGATGACGACAGGTATACCGCAGCCCGCCCGCGCCGCCCATAGGCAATAGTGACTATCCGGGTGACTACGCGCCTATGCATTCCTGGTGCCGGAAACCGACTTCTTGCCAATACCGCCGGCCACGCCGCGTCGATAGACTGTTTGTATCGACGCGTGGGCCATCCGGCTTGCAGCGTTTTTATGACCTGGCGCCGCTCTTGCGGCGCAATGTGGAGGTAGCATGAGTCACTTTCTGGACCGTCTTAAATTTTTTAGCAAGCCCGCCGAGCCGTTCTCGAACGGCCACGGCACCGTGGTCGATGAAGACCGCACCTGGGAAAACGCCTACCGCCAGCGCTGGCAGCACGACAAGATCGTGCGCTCCACGCATGGCGTGAACTGTACCGGCTCGTGCAGCTGGAAGGTGTATGTCAAGAATGGCCTGATCACCTGGGAAACCCAGCAAACCGATTACCCGCGCACGCGGCCCGACCTGCCGAATCACGAACCGCGCGGCTGCCCGCGCGGCGCCAGCTATTCCTGGTACGTGTATTCGGCCCAGCGCGTGAAATACCCGATGGTGCGCGGCCGCCTGATGGAAATGTGGCGCGAAGCGCGCAAGACCATGGACCCCGTCACGGCCTGGGACTGGATCAGCCAGGACCCGGTGCGCTCGCAGCAGTACAAATCCATCCGCGGCCTGGGCGGCTTCGTGCGCGCCACGTGGGAAGAATCGAATGAAATCATCGCCGCCGCGAATGCGCTGACGATCAAGAAATACGGCCCGGACCGCATCGTCGGCTTCTCGCCGATTCCCGCCATGTCGATGGTCAGCTATGCCTCCGGCACGCGCTACCTGTCGCTGATCGGCGGCGTGGCCCTGAGTTTCTACGACTGGTACTGCGACTTGCCGCCGGCCAGCCCGCAAGTGTGGGGCGAGCAGACGGACGTGCCGGAATCGGCCGACTGGTACAACTCGACCTATCTGATGGTGTGGGGCTCGAACGTGCCGATGACGCGCACGCCGGACGCCCACTTCTACACGGAAGTGCGCTACAAGGGCACGAAAACCGTGGCCATCTCGCCCGATTACGGCGAAATGGTGAAGTTCGGCGACATCTGGCTGGCGCCGAAACAGGGCACGGACGCCGCGCTGGCGCTGGCCATGGGCCACGTCATCCTCAAGGAATTCCACTCGGAAGGGCAGAGCGCCTACTTCCGCGACTATGCGCGCCAGTACACGGACTTCCCCATGCTGGTGCTGCTCAAGGAGCATAACGGCACACTGGTGCCCGATTACTTCCTGCGCGCTTCGCACCTGGACAACAACCTCGACGAAACCAACAACCCGGAATGGAAGACCCTCGTCATCGACGAAACCACGGGGGCGATCACGGCGCCGGCCGGCTCCATCGGCTTCCGCTGGGGCGAGTCGGGCAAATGGAACCTGGAGCAGAAGGCGGGCGGCAGCGGCGCGCCCATCGTGCCGATGCTCTCCATGATCAACGACAGCGACGCCGTCACGGAAGTGGGTTTCGCCTACTTCGGCGGCAAGGATGCGTCCGACATGCTGCTGCGCAAGGTGCCGGTGAAAACCATCCGCCTTGCCGACGGCACGACGGGCCTCGTGACCACCGTGTTCGACCTGACCCTGGCCAACTACGGCATCGACCGTGGCCTCGGCGGCGCCAATGTCGCCGAAAGCTATGACGACGACGTGCCCTACACCCCCGCGTGGCAAGAGAAGCACACGGGCGTGAAACGCGCCGACGTCATCACCGTGGCGCGCCAGTTTGCGGAAAACGCGGACCAGACGCGCGGCAAGAGCATGGTCATCGTGGGCGCCGGCCTGAATCACTGGTACCACATGGATATGACCTATCGCGGCATCATCAACATGCTCATGATGTGCGGCTGTATCGGCCAGTCGGGCGGCGGCTGGGCCCATTACGTGGGCCAGGAAAAACTGCGTCCGCAAACGGGTTGGACGCCTTTGGCCTTCGCCCAGGACTGGGTGCGTCCGATGCGCCAGATGAACGGCACCTCGTTCTTCTATGCCCACACGAGCCAATGGCGCCACGAAAAGCTGGAAACGGGCGACATCGCCTCGCCATCGGCGGCCGGCGGCACGGGTGACCTGACCCTGCTCGATTACAACGCCAAGGCCGAGCGCATGGGCTGGCTGCCATCGGCGCCGCAGCTGCAAACCAATCCGCTCGAGGTGGCCAAGGCCGCCAAGGCGGCAGGGCAGGCGCCGGCCGCGTATGCGCTCGACCAGATCAAGGCGGGCCAGCTGCAGTTCTCGTGCGACGATCCCGACAACCCAGCCAACTTCCCGCGCAATATGTTCGTCTGGCGCTCGAACATCCTGGGCAGCTCGGGCAAGGGCCACGAGTACTTCCTGAAATACCTGCTGGGCACGCAGAATGGCTTGCTCAGCGACGAAGACGACTGCATCACGCCGAAACAGGTGAAAGTGCGTCCTGCCGCCGAAGGCAAGCTCGATCTGCTGGTGGTGCTGGACTTCCGCATGTCGACCACCTGCCTGTATGGCGACGTGGTGCTGCCGACGGCCACCTGGTATGAAAAAGACGATCTGAATACGTCGGACATGCACCCGTTCATCCATCCGCTGTCCGAAGCCGTGCAGCCGCTGTGGCAATCGAAGTCGGACTGGGAAATCTACAAGGGGCTGGCCGAGAAATTCTCGGAAATCGGCGGCGAGCTGCTGGGCACCCAGCAAGACATCATTTTGACGCCGCTGATGCACGACACCCCGGGCGAACTGGGCCAGCCTTTCGATCCCAAGGACTGGCGCGCCGGCGAATGCGACGCCATTCCCGGCAAGACCATGCCGAACATGACGGTGGTCGAGCGCAATTATCGCGACGTCTACAAGAAGTTCACCTCGATCGGACCGCTGCTGGAAACCATCGGCAACGGCGGCAAGGGCATTTCCTGGAAAACGGGCCATGAAGTCGACGTGCTGCGCGGCATCAACCGCACGGTGCTCGATGAAGGCGTGTCGAAGGGCCAGCCGCGCCTCGATACGGCCATCGATGCGGCCGAGATGATCCTGTCGCTGGCGCCGGAAACGAATGGCCACGTGGCCGTGAAAGCCTGGGCCGCGCTGTCCGCCATCACGGGACGCGAGCATACGCACCTGGCGCTGCCGCGCGAGCATGACAGCATCCGCTTCCGCGACGTGCAGGCGCAGCCGCGCAAGATCATTTCCTCGCCCACCTGGTCGGGCCTGGAAAGCGAGGAAGTCAGCTACACGGCCGGCTATACCAACGTGCATGAACTGATCCCATGGCGCACCCTGACGGGCCGCCAGCAGTTCTACCAGGATCACCTGTGGATGCGCGATTTCGGTGAAGGGCTGTGCGTGTACAAGCCGGCGATCAACACGAAGACGACGGAAGCGCTGCTGGGCACCAAGCCGAACGGCAACAAGGAACTGGCGCTGAACTTTTTGACGCCGCACCAGAAGTGGGGCATCCACTCCACGTATTCGGACAACCTGCGCATGCTGACCCTGTCGCGCGGCGGACCGCACGTGTGGCTCTCGGAAACCGACGCGAAGACGGCCGGCATCGTCGACAACGACTGGATCGAGGTCTTCAATGTGAACGGCAGCCTGACGGCGCGCGCCATCGTCAGCCAGCGCATCCCGGCCGGCATGACGATGATGTATCACGCCCAGGAAAAGATCATCAACGTGCCTGGCGCCGAGATGACGGGCAAGCGGGGCGGCATCCATAACTCGGTGACGCGCGCCGTGCCCAAGCCGACGCACATGATCGGCGGTTACGCCCAGCTGGCGTACGGCTTCAATTACTACGGCACGGTGGGCTCCAACCGCGATGAATTCGTATTGGTGCGCAAGATGAACAAGGTTGACTGGCTCGAAGGCCCGTTGCAGGAAGAAGGAGCATAGTATGAAAATCAGAGCGCAAATCGGCATGGTGCTGAACCTGGACAAGTGCATCGGCTGCCACACCTGTTCCGTCACCTGCAAGAACGTGTGGACCAGCCGTGACGGCGTCGAGTACGCATGGTTCAACAACGTGGAAACCAAGCCCGGCATCGGCTATCCGAAGCAGTGGGAAAACCAGGACAAGTGGAATGGCGGCTGGCGCCGCACGGACGCGGGCAAGATCGAGCCGCGCCAGGGCAGCCGTCTGAAGATCCTGGCCAATATCTTCGCCAACCCGAACCTGCCTGCCATCGACGAGTACTACGAGCCGTTCACCTACGACTACGAGCACCTGCAAAGCGCGCCGCTGTCGCAGACGCCGCCGACGGCCCGTCCGATCTCCGTGCTGACGGGGAAAAAGATGGACAAGATCGAGTGGGGTCCGAACTGGGAAGATGACCTGGGCGGCGAGTTCGCCCAGCGCAGCAAGGATAAACTGTTCGACAATATGCAGAAGGAGATGTACGGCACGTTCGAAAACACCTTCATGATGTATTTGCCGCGCCTGTGCGAGCATTGCCTCAATCCGACGTGCGTGGCATCGTGCCCGTCCGGCTCCGTGTACAAGCGCGAAGACGACGGCATCGTGCTGATCGACCAGGACAAGTGCCGCGGCTGGCGCATGTGCATCTCCGGTTGCCCGTACAAGAAGATTTACTACAATTGGTCGTCCGGCAAGGCGGAGAAGTGCACCTTCTGCTTCCCCCGCATCGAAGCCGGCCAGCCTACCGTGTGCTCGGAAACGTGCGTGGGCCGCATCCGCTACCTGGGCGTGCTGCTGTACGACGCCGACAAGATCGAGGCTGCAGCCTCCGTGCCGCAGGAGCAGGACCTGTACCAGGCGCAGCTCGACCTGTTCCTCGACCCGCACGACCCGGCCATCATCGCCGAGGCGCGCCGCCAGGGCATCCCGGACCTGTGGCTCGATGCTGCCGTCAAGTCGCCCGTCTACAAGATGGCCGTCGAGTGGAAGGTGGCGTTCCCGCTGCATCCGGAATACCGCACCTTGCCGATGGTGTGGTACGTGCCGCCGCTGTCGCCGATCCAGGCGGCCGCCGAATCGGGCAAGCTGGGCGTGAACGGCATGCTGCCGGACACCCAAAGCCTGCGCATTCCCGTGCAGTACCTGGCCAATCTGCTGACGGCCGGCGACCAGCCGCCCATCGTCACGGCGCTGGACCGCATGCTGGCCATGCGTGCCTACATGCGCAGCAAGACGGTCGAGAAGGTGGAAAACCTCACGGTCCTCAAGCAAGTGGGATTGACCAAGGCGCAGGTGGAGGACATGTACCACATCATGGCCATCGCCAACTACGAAGACCGTTTCGTCATCCCCAGCAGCCATAAGGAAATGGCCGAGGACAGCTTCAACGAGAAGGGTTCGTGCGGCTTCAGCTTCGGCAACGGCTGCTCGGACGGCAGCAGCGAACCGACCTTGTTCGGCAAGAAAAAACACGGTTCGGCCATCTTCATGCAGATGCCGAAGTCGCGCAAAACGGCGCCCGGCGCTTAAGGAGCTCATATGGAACACGCTATGCATCACTATCAAGCCCTTTCCCGCCTGCTGCTGTATCCCGAGCCCGAGCTGATCGAACACCTGCCGCAGCTCGATGCCGCGCTGGCGGCAGTGCCGGAGCAGCACGCGCTGCTGCGGCCCTTGCTGGCGCACCTGGAAAGCAGCAGCCTGATCGACCTGCAGCAGCAGTACGTGGCCACCTTCGACCGCAATCCGTCGCACTCGCTGCACCTGTTCGAGCACATCCACGGCGAATCGCGCGACCGGGGCCAGGCCATGGTCGACCTGATGGAGGAATACAAGCGCCACGGCCTGCAGATGGTGGGCGACGACTTGCCCGACTTCGTGCCCCTGTTCCTGGAATTCCTGGCGCAGCTCGACGAGGCAGCATCGGCGCCGCTCTTGGGCGACGCCGTCCACGTGCTGGCGCACATCGGCCGCAAGCTGACGGCCAACGGCAGTCCGTATGCGCCCGTCTTCACCTTGCTCGAACGCCTGAGCCCCGTGGCGGCAGAAATGCTGGCCGAACCGCCGGTGCGCGACATGGATGAAGCGCTGGAAACCTTCGGTCCCGGTGCGGACGGCGTCGAGCCCTTGCTGCGCCAAGCCCCGGGCGGCGTCCATCCCGTGCATTTTCACCCGCAGCCGCGGCGCGCCGCTTAATTGGCCGCCTGCGCCCGCATGAGGAGAGTACATCATGAGTAATTATTTGCATCAATTTGTGTATGGTATTTATCCATACATCGCGCTGGCCATCTTTTTCCTGGGCAGCCTGATCCGTTTCGACCGCGAGCAATACACGTGGAAGTCCGATTCCAGCCAGCTGCTGCACCGTGGCAGCCTGCGCCTGGGCAATATCCTGTTCCACCTCGGCATCATCGGCCTGCTGTTCGGCCATGCGGCCGGCTTGCTCACCCCCGTCTGGGTGTGGGACACGCTGGGTGTGTCGCACAGCCTGAAACAGGGCGTGGCCATGGCGGCCGGCGGCGTGATGGGCGGCCTGTGCCTGGTCGGCATCCTGATCCTGCTGGCGCGCCGCTTCGGCAATGCACGGCTGCGCGCCGTCACCACGGCCGGCGACAAGCTGGTGATGGTGTGGATCCTGCTGGCCTTGCTGCTGGGTCTGTCGTCGATCTTCGTCTCGGCTTCGCACATGGATGGCCACATGATGGTCTTGCTGATGAACTGGGCGCAGCACATCGTGACCTTGCGCGGTGACGCCGCCAGCTTCATCGTCGATGCGCCGCTGGTGTTCAAGCTGCACCTGTTCATGGGCATGTCGCTGTTCGTCATCTTCCCGTTCACCCGTCTGGTGCACGTATGGAGCGGCTTTGGCGCCATCGGATATCTGGGCCGCGCTTATCAACTGGTGCGCCGCCGCTAAAAAACGCCATGAAAAATCTACTGCGCGTAGCGATTTGCGGCCTGCGATGCTCACTGTGCATGCGCACAGCTGTGCTTCTCAGCCGCAAATCATCTCCGCTCGCGACGATTTTTCAGGCTATTTATGGAAGGAAAGTAAGATGGGAATCTCCGTCAATGGCATCGATATCGACGATGCCGACATCGCGCAGGAACTGCCGCATCACGACGGCGCCGGCAATCCGCTGAAACAGGCCGTACATGAACTGGTGCTGCGCCGGCTGCTGCTGGCCGAGGCCGAACGTCTCGGCGTGCAGGGCGGCAGCATGGATGACCGCATCGAGGCGCTGTTCGAGCAGGAAGTGCGCGTGCCGCCCGCCGACGATGCGGCTTGCCGCACCTTTTATGCGCAGCGCCCGCAGTTGTTTCGCAGCGGGGCGCTGGTCGAGGCGCGCCACATCCTGTTCCAGGTGACGCCGGAGGCGCCCCTGGAGCTGCTGCGCACGACGGCGCAAGCCGTGCTCGACGCCCTGAAACTGGCGCCCGAGCGCTTCGGCGAGCTGGCGGCGCAGTATTCGAACTGCCCGTCCGGCGCCCTGGGCGGCAACCTGGGCCAGCTGTCGCCGGGCCAGAGCGTGCCGGAGTTCGACGCGCTGCTGTTCCGCCTGGAAGAGGGCGCGCTGGCCGGCCATTTGCTGGAAACGCGCTTCGGCTACCACATCGTGCAGGTGCTGCGCCGGGTCGAAGGCCAGGCCATACCGTACGAAGCGGTGCAGGCGCAGATCGCCGACCGCCTGGCGCGGGCGGCGTGGCAGCGCGCGGTGCACCAGTACCTGCACTTGCTCGTGGGACGGGCCGACATTGCCGGTATCGAGCTCGAAGGCACAGCCAGCCCGCTGGTGCAATAGCTAAAAAGGCGTAGTGCGCTACGTCTTCTGGGGCGCAGTCAGATCGTGCCCCAGCCCTTACAATCAAGGTAGAAACAGGAGTAGCGTCATGGGTAGCGTCCAGTTACAGGACCGTTTTGGCCGTTCGATCGATTATGTGCGGCTGTCCGTCACCGACCGCTGCGATTTGCGCTGCGGTTATTGCATGCCCAAGGGCTTTCGCGGCTTCGAGGAGCCGAAGGACTGGCTGACGTTCGACGAGATCGAGCGCCTGCTGGGCATTTTTGTGCGCCTCGGCACGCGCCGCGTGCGCCTGACGGGCGGCGAGCCGCTGTTGCGGCGCAACCTGCCCGAGCTGGCGCAAAGGCTGTCCGCGCTGCCCGGTTTGGACGATCTGTCGCTGTCGACGAACGCCACCCAATTGGGCAAGCACGCCGTGGCCTTGCGCGCGGCGGGCGTGGACCGCATCAACGTCAGCCTCGATTCGCTCGACCGCGCCTGCATGCAGCAGATCACGGGGCGCGACAGCCTGCAGCCTATTCTGGACGGCCTGATGGCGGGCAAGGCGGCCGGCTTCGACCCGGTCAAGATCAATATGGTGGCCATGCGCGGCGTCAATGACGGCCAGATCGAAGCCATGGCGGCCTTCTGCATCGAGCAGCAGTTCATCCTGCGCCTGATCGAAGCCATGCCGATGGGCAGCACGGGCCGCAATGCCAGCTACATGCCGCTGGGGCCCGTGCGCGAACGCCTGGCGGCCCGCTTCGGCCTGGTGCCGCAGGCGATGGAGCTCGGTGGCGGGCCGGCGCGCTACATGGCGACCCCTGATGGGCGCTCGAGCATCGGCTTCATCACGCCGATGTCGCAGCATTTTTGCGCCACCTGCAACCGGGTGCGCCTGTCCGTCGATGGTACCCTGTATTTGTGCCTGGGACAGGAAGAGAAATTCGCGTTCGGCCCCATGCTGCGCGGCGGGGCCACGGATGCGCAGATCGAAGCGGCGATCCGCGCCGCCATCGAACTGAAGCCGCAGCAGCACGATTTCAATACGCAGCCCGATAAAATCATCCGGTTCATGGCACAGACGGGCGGCTGAGGCAGTTTGCATTTACATTCAAGGGCGGTATGAAATTCAAGGCGATGTTTTCCTCCTGGCAGAAGCTGTCGACCAAGATCGTCGGCGCGCTGCTGCTCATGCTGGTGCTGGCCTTGAGCGCCATCGGCTGCACCCTGTTTTTATCGTGGCAGCTCGAAGGCAGTTCGGCCGCCATCAACGAGACGGGCCGGCTGCGCATGCAGACCTACCGCCTGACACTGCTGCTTGCCAGCGACGCCCGCGAGCAGGCGCGTCAGCAAGTGCTGCTGATCGACGAGACCCTGGCCAAGATCGGCCACGGCGACCCGCAGCGCCCCCTGTTCCTTCCCCCCAGCACGGCCATCAAGTCCGAATTCGAACGCATCGGCGTCGCCTGGCGCAGCGCCTTGCGTCCGGCCGCCCTGGCCGCCGATTCCATCACGCGCGCGCGCCAGTTCGAGCATGACGCCGACACCTTCGTCGGTCAGGTCGACCAGCTGGTGCGCCTGATTGAGCACGACAGCGAACAGCGCACCTTCTGGCTGCGCGCCTCGCAGCTGATCCTCGTCGGCATGGCCGTCATCGGCACGGTCAGCATGATTTACCTGATGTTCATGCTCATCATCGAACCGGTGACGCGGCTGCGCCTGGGCATGCAGCGCATGAAGGAGCGCGACTTCAGCGTGCGCCTGGCCGTGGAAAGCAATGACGAATTCGGCCAGCTGGCCAGTGGCTTCAACCAGATGGCCGACCGCCTGCAGGCGCTGTACGGCAACCTGGAAGAGGGCGTGCGCAGCAAGACGGCCACCCTCGAATACCGCAACCGCGAACTGGCGCTGCTGTACGAAAGCGCGGCCTTTTTGCAGCGCCCGCAGCCGCTGGAAGACATCTGCGGCGGCTTCATGCAGCGCATCGTCGATTATTTCGAGGCCGACGGCTCCACCGTGCGCGTGCTCGACGCCGAGCGGGGCAACCTGCACATGGTGGTGCATACGGGCCTGTCCGAAGAACTGGTGGCATCCGAGCATTGCCTGAAGGTGGGTGACTGCCTGTGCGGCACGGCCGTCGAGATGAAGGTGGCGAAGGTGCACGACATGCGGCGCATCGACAAGGCGCACGAGCTGCGCTGCCACCGCGAGGGCTTTGCCACCGTCTCCGTTTTCCATATCCACGCGCACGAACAGCACCTGGGCTTCTTCAACCTGCATTTCCGCCATGCGCGCGTGTTTTCCGCGCGCGAGCTGGCCTTGCTGGAAACCCTGGGCCAGCTGCTGGGCATCGCGCTGGAAAACCTGCGCCTGGCCGCGCGCGAACGCGAAATGGCCATTTCCGAAGAGCGCAACCTGGTGGCGCAGGGCCTGCACGACAGCATCGCGCAAAGTCTCAATTTCCTCAACCTGCAGGTGCAGATGCTCGACGACTCCGTGCGCAATGCGCGTTTCGACGAGGTGGCGGGCATCGTGCCGGCCCTGCACGCGGGCGTGAAGGAGAGCTACGAGGACGTGCGCGAACTGCTGGCCAACTTCCGCAGCCGCCTGATGGAAGATGACCTGATCGGCTCCCTGCGCGCGGCGCTCGACAAATTCCGCCGCCAGACGGGCATCGACGCCGAGCTGCTGGCCGACGTCGACGGCGCGCCATTCCCCCGCGAGCAGCAATTGCAGTTATTATTCATCGTGCAGGAAGCGCTGTCGAACATCCGCAAGCACGCGCAGGCCAGCCACGTCGAGGTACGCCTCGCCGATCATCAGGATTTCACCTTGACGATCAGCGACAACGGCGTCGGCTTCGACGCTGTCGACGTGCTGGAAAAGGGCGACAGCCATGTCGGCATCCATATCATGCGCGAGCGCGCGCAGCGCATCGACGCCACGTTCGACGTGCATGCCTGCCCCGGCGGCGGCACGACCGTCGAACTGCATCTGTCGCGCGAGCAGCGCCGCGCCGCCTAAGCCACTATCTGAAAGTATAAAAAAATGGAGACTCCCGATAAACCGATCACCGTCATGCTGGTGGACGACCACGCGCTGTTCCGCAGCGGCATACGCTCGCTGCTGCAGCGCCATACGGAGTTTTCCGTCGTGGGCGAGGCCGCCGATGGCGTGGAAGGCATCAAGCGCGCCATCCAGCTGCAGCCCGACGTGGTGCTGCTGGACCTGAACATGGCCGGCATGTCCGGCGTGGAAGCGCTGCAGCTGATGCAGCACGACTGCCCCGACACGGCCATCGTCATGCTCACCGTGTCGGAAGACGCCGAAGACCTGGCCACGGCCCTGCGCGCGGGCGCCTGCGGCTATTTGATCAAGAATATCGACGCCGACTACCTGGTGCGCGCCATCCGCCGCGCGGCCGCCGGCGAAGTCGTCATCGCCGAAGCCATGACGGGCAAGCTGGTGGCGCAGCTGCAGGCGGGCACGCGGCGCGAGGAACCCGTGTCGGAGCTCGACAAGCTCACGCCGCGCGAAAAGGAAATCATCGACTGCCTGTCGCGCGGCGAGAGCAACAAGGGCATCGCCCGCACCCTGGACCTGGCCGAAAGCACGGTCAAGATCCACGTGCAGAACGTGCTGAAAAAACTCAACCTCACGAGCCGCGTGCAGGCGGCCGTGTACGCGGTCGAGCACCGCCAGGGCAAGTAGCCGCCGTTGTAATGGGGGCCGACCCGCCGGGTCAGACCCCATGGTCACTTGTCGCTATCCCTCTAGTCCTTTATGCCGATGGCGGTTGCTGCGCTTTTAAAGTAGTATATTGAATATATCTTTAAAAGCGAGCCCGTCATGGCCATTACCCCGATCAGCGAACCTTCCCCACCTTCTACGACAGCAGGCGCGGCGCCCTGGCAGGGCGGCCACGCCGTCTGGCAACTGGGTTTCCGCCCGTTCTACCTGCTGGCGGCCGTGTTCGCGGCCATCGCCATTCCCCTGTGGCTGGCCAGCTATGCGGGATTGCCGACGGGCGGCCTGCACGTGGGGCTGGGCTGGCATATGCATGAAATGGTGTTCGGCTTCGCGCTGGCCGTCGTCGTCGGTTTCCTCTACACGGCGGGGCGCAACTGGACGGGCTTGCCCACGCCGCACGGCGCTCCGCTGATGGCGCTGGTGGCGCTGTGGCTGGCAGGACGCGCGGCCATGCTGTGCGGTCCCGGGCTGTTGCCGGCGCTGGTCGACTGGCTGTTCCTGCCGCTGGCCGCCTGGCCCCTGTATCAGGTGCTGCGCCGCTCGGGCAATACGCGCAACCTGTTTCTCGTCGGTCTGCTGGCCCTGCTGGCGCTGGCCAATGGCCTGTTCCACGCGGCCGTGCTGGGCTGGCTGCCGCTGTCGCTGTTCTTGCCCGTGCAGGCGGCCATCTTCATCATCGTGCTGATCGAATCGGTGATCGGCGCGCGCGTCATTCCCATGTTTACCCGTAATGGCGCACCCAATATCGATCCCAATCGCACGCCGGTGGCCAGCCCGAAGCGCGCGCTGGTCGCCGTGGCCTGCATGGCGGCGGCCGCGATCGCGTGGCTGGCCGGCGCGCCGGCCTGGCTGACGGCGCCGCTGGCCCTGGCGGCAAGCGGCGTGTCGCTGGCCAATCTGCTGGCCTGGCAGCCGCAGCGCACGGTGCGCGTGCCGCTGCTGTGGATTTTGCACCTGTCGTACGCGTGGATCGGCATCGGCTTTGCGCTGCTGGCGGCCGCCAGCCTGGGTCTGCTGCCAGCCAGCGCCGCTTTGCACGCGCTGACGGTGGGATCGATGGCGGGCCTGATCATCGGCATGATGACGCGCACCACCCTGGGCCACACGGGACGTGCGCTCAAGGGCGGCAGGGCGGAAGCGGCGATGTATTGGCTGATCCAGCTTGGCGCGCTGGCGCGCCTGCTGGCTGCCGTCGGTCCCGCCTCGCTGTCCATGCCGCTGCTGCTGGCCGCGGGCGCGTGCTGGTCGCTGGCCTTTGGCCTGTATGCGTGCGTGTACGCGCCATACCTGTGGCGCGCGCGGGTGGATGGGCGCGAAGGCTAGGCGGCCGTCAGAACGGGCGCCAGGCCAGCAGTTTCCTGATTTCCGGCGTCCAGTAGGACAGCGATTCGCCCACGACGAATAGCAGCAGGCCCAGCATCAATGCTCTCAGCAGCAAATCCCTGCACCAGATCATGTCGTCTCCCTCCTTTAGTATTGCTAATTTTATCATTGGCATGTTCCGCCATGGTGCGTTTCCGGCATGGCGGGCTGGCCGGGCGCCGGCGTCTGTGCCGTGAGAGCGGCGACGGCGTCGATGGCGTGCGCCAGCGCCTGTTCCAGGGCATCGAGCGCGGCTGACGCATCGTCGCCCGCATGCAGCAGCTGTTCGGCTTGCTGGGCGGCTTGCAGGGTGGCGGGCAGGGCCAGGCTGCCTGCCACGCCGGCCAGTTTGTGCGCCAGCGCGGCGGCGTCGCCGCGTGCATTGGCCGCCAGCAGCGCGCGCATGGCGCCCACCGTGTTGCGGTAAGTGTTGCCAAAGTGCGACAGATGCTGGCGGTAGGGCGCTTCGTCGAGCCATTGCGCCATCCCTTGCGCCAGGTCGATCACGGGCGCCGCGCCGCCTGCCCGCGAGGGCGGCGCCGCTTCGGTCGCTGCCGGCGGCAGGGCCGGCAGCCCTTGCGCATGGCGCCGGTGCGCGCTCGCGATCAGGGCGATGGTCTGCGGCACGTCGAAAGGTTTGCTGATGAAATGGTTCACGCCCGCTTCCAGCGCCGCCGTGCGCTGTGTCCGGAACGCCCCGGCCGTCAGGGCCACCACGGGCAAGTCCTGGAACTGCGGCAGCTGGCGCAGCGCGCGCGTCGCCTGCAAGCCATCCATGACGGGCATCTGCACATCCATCAGCACGATGTCGACATCGGACGGGTGGGCCAGCAGCCAGTCCAGCGCCTGCTGGCCATCGCAGGCGAACGAGGGCAGGGCGCCCTGATCGCACAGGATATGGTTGACCACGTCGCGGTTGATGTCGCTGTCGTCGACCACCAGCACGCGCACGCCGGCCAGCACGCGTGCGCCCAGCGCTGCGTGGCCGGCGTCCAGGCCGGACGCTTCGGCGCGCCGCTGGCGCGCTTCCATCGTCGCGTTGTACAGGCTGGAAGCCGTCACCGGTTCGTTGAGGATGGCATCGGCCGGATTGGCCGGATCCGTATGGCGGCGCGCGGGCGCTGTCGCCGGCGCCCCGCTGGCCGCCAGGATCACGATGGGGCAATCCTGCGGCGGCAGGTGCTCGCGCAGGGCGCGCGCCGTGGTTTCCCCGTCCATGTCCGGCAGGCGCGCGGCCAGCACGATGACGCCGGGCCGCGCATCCTCGGCGCAGGCCAGCGCATGCTCAAGCGCCGCCTGGCCGCCGGACACGGCATGCACGCGCCAGCCCAGGCCCTGCGCGACGGCGGCCACGGCGGCGCGCGAGTCGGCCTTGCCATCGGCCAGCAAGACGCGCAAGCCCTGCATGTCGGGCGAAGACGGGGCGCTGGCGGGCATCAGCTGCAGCGGCACCGTGAAACTGAATGTGCTGCCCTGGCCCATGACGCTTGTCAGGCGCATGGAGCCGCCCATCAGGCGCACCAGCTGGCGGCAGATGGTCAGGCCCAGGCCCGTGCCGCCGAAGCGGCGCGTGGTGGAGCTGTCGGCCTGGGCGAAGGCGGAAAAGATCGCCTCCTGCACCTCGGGCGCGATGCCGATGCCTGTGTCGCGCACGCAAAAGCACAGTACCGCGGCGTCGCCGTCGCGGCTCTCCAGTGCGCTCGTCAGCTCGACCGTGCCATGCGCGGTGAACTTGATGGCATTGCTGGTCAGGTTGACCAGCACCTGTTCCAGGCGCAGCGCGTCGCCCATCACCTGGTCGACGCCGTCGGGCAGCGGCCCGATGCGCACTTCGATCGGCTTGTCATGCGCGGCCACGCCCATGCTGGCGGCGATCTTTTCGATCACCTCGGCCAGGCGGAACGGCGCCCGTTCGATGGTCATGTGGCCCGCCTCGATTTTCGATACGTCCAGCACGTCGTTGATGATGCCCAGCAGGGACTGGCCGGCGGCGCGGATCTTGCGCGCCATGAGCAGCGCTTCGCCATCAAGGCCGTCCCGTTCCAGCAGCCAGGCCATGCCGAGAATGGCGTTGAGCGGCGAGCGGATTTCATGGCTCATGTTGGCGAGGAATTCCGCCTTGCTGCGGTTGGCCGATTCGGCCGCGTCGCGCGCCAGCAGCATGGCCTCTTCGGCCTGCTTTTGCGTGGAAATATCCTGGGCAAAGATCAGGGTCGCCGGTCCATCCTTGAGCACCACGCGCGTGGTGGTCTTGAACATGGGCACGGGCAGGCCCTGCTTGCCCAAGCCGATGGCCTCGAACACCTGTTCGCTGGGCGAATCCGCCTCGATCAGCGCTTCATTGGCGGCCAGCGCCGCCAGCGATGGCGCGGAAATCATGGCGGACCAGGGCAGGCCGTTCAGATTGTCATCCGCCGTGTAGCCGTGCAGCCTGCGGTAGCGGGGGTTCGAGTAGATGAAGCGGCCGTGGCGCAGGATGGCGATGGCCACGGGCGCATCTTCGATCAGGGTGCGAAAGCGCGTTTCGCTGTCGGACACGGCTTGCATGGCCTGGCGCTCCCTTTCCTGCTCCGCATGCCAGGCGGCCTGCTGCCGGCGCCGCCGCTGGCTCCAGTACAGCAGGCTGGCCGCGGCCAGCGCCAGCACGGCAAAGGAAAGGACGTAGCCGAGCCCCTGGCGTTGCAGCGGGGCGGCGATGGCCGCTTCTTCGCGGCTCAGGCCGATGATGAGGGCGCGGTCCATGTGCAGGGCCGGCGGGGCGATGGTCGCCATGGACATGACGCGGGGGGCGGCGGGGGCGCTGGCAATTTCGACGCCGCTCAGGACGCCCGCCTGATAGCCGCTGTCGCGAAAGCGCCGCAGGAAGCTGCCGGGGACGTCCATATTGGCGCCATTGGCAGTCCTGGCCGGGTAATTCAGGAACTGCCGGCCGTCGCCATGCAGGACCACGGCCCAGACGTCGGGGGCGTACATGGCGGTGCGGAACTTGGCCGTGAAGTATTCCGGGGCGAAGGTGGCCACCACCACGCCGGCAAAGCGGCCTTGTTTGTCCTGCACCATGCGCGACGCCGTGATGACCAGGTCGCCCTTGAAGGTATGGAAGGGCGCCGAGATGTACAGCATGCGCGCATCGGGGGCGTCGCGCGCCGTCTGGAAGTAGCCGCGGCGCGAAAAATCCTGGTCCGCCAGTTCCGCAATATTGGTGGCGACCGGCTTGCCTTGCGCATCGATGACCAGCATGGTGCGCACGCCAGGCATGGCGTCGACCAGCGCGGCCAGGCGCCGGGGCAGCGCCTGCCCGGCGTCGGGCGCGGCGCCGGCGGCAAGATAGTCGCGGATCACGCCGCCCAGCACCAGGTTGGTTGCCTCCAGGTCGGTTTCGATATTTTTTGCCAGCAGCGCCGTCAGCACGCTCAGGCGTTCGCGTTCGGCCGCGTCATGGCGCCTCGCCTCGGCCAGATGCGCATAGGCGAGGGCGGAAGCCACGATGAGCAGCCCGAGGAGCAAGAACAGCCATTCGATCCATTGTCTGCGCACCGCCGTCGCATCTGTGTGATAGGTCATGTGGCGATGCTATACCCGATATGGATGAAGAACAACTTTTGCGCACAACTAGGCATGTAATAGTGTGGTCAATTTGCCCCCAAGGGGCAGGTGCAGGCGGAAGACGGCGCCCTGGCCCGGTGCGGACGCCACGCCGATGCTGCCGCCCATCAGTACGACGAGCTGGCGCGCGATGGCCAGGCCCATGCCGGCGCCGTCATGGGCGCGGCTCGGTGAATCGTCCGCCTGCGAGAATTTGTCGAAGATGACGCCCTGCTGCGCCTGCGCGATGCCGATGCCCGTATCGCGCACCTCGATCTGCAGGTCCGCGCCGCTGCGCATGACGTGCACGTCGACCCGCCCCGCAGCCGTGTAGCGGATGGCGTTATCCAGCAGGATATCGAGCACGCGCACGAGGCGGACGCGGTCGCAATCGATGCTGGGCGGCGTGGCGGGCGCCACTTGCGCGGACAGCTGCAAGCCCTTGTGGGCCGCGCGCGGCCGGTGCGGCGCCAGCGCCAGTTCCAGCAGCTGGTCCAATGGCGCGGCGCTGGACTCCAGCCTTACCTGGTCTTGCTCGAGCGCGCTCAATTCCATCGCCGCCTCGACCATGGACAGCAACTGGCGGCCGCTGTCCTGTATCGTTTGCGCGTAGGCGGCCTGTTCCGGCTCGCGCAGCTGCTCCAGCAGCAGCTCGGAGAAACCGAGGATGCCGTTGAGGGGCGTGCGCAATTCATGTGACATGTTCGACAGGAAGCGCGACTTGGCTTCGCTGGCGGCGATGGCCCTGGCGCGGCTGTCGACCAGGCGGCCGATCAGCAGCACCAGCGCGGCCCACGACAGCACGATCAGCGCGCTCGTGACGGCCGCCATCAGCAAGGTCTGGTTGCGGCGCGAGACGTAGTCGGCCAATACGGTGTCGCGGTCCAGTCCGACCAGCATGTAGAGCGGATAGTTGGCCAGTTTTTCGAACGCATACAGGCGCAGGATGCCATCGACGGGACTGCGCTCGGTGAAGCTGCCCCGCGTTTTACCTTGCATCAAGGAAAATACCTTGCTGCCGCCGATATCCTGGCCGATGGTGTCGACGGCGCCGACCCGGCGCGCGCGCACCACGCCGTCGTTGCCGACCAGTTCGGTGGAGCTGTTGTCGCCCAGGTCGACTTCGTCGTACAGGCGGGTAAAGTAATACGGGTCCATCGAGACCACCACTACGCCCTTGAAGCGGCCATCGGCATGGTTGATGCGGCGCGTCATCTGGATCGACCATTTTTTCGACACGCGGCCCAGCACCGGCTTGCTGATATACAGTTCGCCGCTGTCGCGCTGCATGTGTACCCGGATGTGCTCTCGGTCGGCCAGGTTGGTGGGCTGGAAAGGGCGGCTCGACAGCACCATGTCGCCCCGTTCGTCGACGATGGTAAACAGGTTGTACAGGGGGCCGGGATTGAGGCCTTGCCGCAGATCGGCCACGATGTCGAGGCGGCTGCCCAGCGCCTGGTAGCGGCTGCGCAAATACGTAACCGCCTGGTCCGCCGCCTCGATCGTGCGGATCGCGTGCTCGTCGAAGACGCGCGCCATGCTGCGCGCATCGCGCGCGGCGCCGGCGATGGCCGCGTCATGGGCGTGCCGCAGTTGCAGCATGGTGATGCCCCACAAGCCCGCCAGCAGCATGGCCATGAAGAGCGACAGCAGGATGCGCGTATCCCAACGCTCCCAACGCTCCCAGGCCATGGCCTTCCAGTATCTGTGCTGCCGCATGCCGCCTCCGCAAGGTCCGCCAGTGTGCCGTTGTGCGAGGATGCCCGGCGTCGCTGGCGCGTCGATTTATCAATTATAGCGAATATAATTGATTATAACGAATAAAATGATTTTTCGCGGGAGAAGTGTTGTATTGCGCGCCGGCCCGGGCGGCTAGCGTATCGCCGCCTGACGCGCCAGCCAGCGGTCGACCATGTCGCGCAGCTGGGCGGCCGTAAACGGCTTGGACAGATAATCGTCCATGCCGGCCGCCAGGCAGCGCTGCCGGTCGTCCTCGGTGACGCCGGCCGTGAGGGCGATGACGGGCAGGCGCGGCGCGCCGCTGGCCGCTTCGCGGGCACGCAGGGCCTGGCATGCCTGGTAGCCGTCCATGACGGGCATCATGCAGTCCATCAGGACCAGGTCGTACTGCTGCGCGGCCAGCGCCTGCAGGCCCAGCTCGCCGTTCTCCGCCGTGTCGATGCTGTAGCCGCGCGCGCCCAGCTGCAGGCACACCAGCTGCCGGTTCAGCGCCGTGTCTTCGACGAGCAGGATGCGCGCGCCCGGTTCTGATGCGGGAACGGGTGCGCAGGCGGCTGCGGATTCCGATGGCGCGGCTGTCTCCGGCTCCGGCTCCGTCGCCTGGGCCGCCATGCAGGGGATGCGCACGGTGAAGCGGGAGCCGGCGCCGGGCACGCTGCTGCAGAAAATCTCGCCGCCCAGCAGCGCCACCAGGTGCTTGCAGATGGTCAGGCCCAGCCCCGTGCCGCCATAGGCGCCGCTGATGCTGTCGTCGGCCTGGCAAAACGGCTCGAAGATGCGGCTCAGCTGCTGCCCCGTCATGCCGATGCCCTGGTCGCTGACCATGGCGACGAGGCAGGCGCTGGCGCCGTCCGGCGTGGCCGGTTCCAGGTGCAGGCGTACGGTCACCGTGCCCGAGGGCGTGAACTTGATGGCATTGCTGAGCAGGTTGCCGAGGATTTGCGCGAGGCGCGTGCGGTCCGAGCAGATCAGCGGCGGCACGCTGTTGCCGATTTCGCTGACCAGGAACAGCTGCCTGGCGTCGGCCTGCGGGCGGTGCAGCGCCAGCACGTCGTCGAGCAGCAGGCGCGGGTCGAAGTCGCGCAGCTCGATGCCCATCTGGCCTGCCTCGACCTTGGACAGGTCGAGGATGTCGTTCAGGATGCGCATCAGGTGCTGCACGCCGTCGCCGATGCGCTGCGCATGCTGCCGCTGCGACGCATCGAGCGCGGTATCCTGCAGCAGTTCGGCCATGCCGGCGATGCCGGCCATCGGCGTGCGGATCTCGTGGCTCATGACGGCCAGGAAGCGCGACTTGGCGGCATTCGCCGCTTCCGCGCGCGTTTGCAGCGCCAGCGCCATGGCCGCATCGCGTTCCTGGCGCCGCAGCAGGGCCAGGATCAGCGCGATGGCCCCGGCCAGCACGAGCAGGCTGACCACGGCCGCCCCGCCCATGGTGCGCAGCATGCGCCGCCAGCCCGCCAGATAGACCGCGTCGGTGACGGTCACATTGACGGCCAGCGGATAGTCGCGCACCAGCCGGATGCCGGCCAGGCGGTCGACCGTGCGTCCCTGGTCAGCCGCGCGCGGCGTGTCCACCTGCAGCACGCCATCGGTCTTGCCCTGTTCCAGCAGGCGGTAGGTGCTGCCTGTCAGGTTGCGCTTGCCCATCATCTCGGGCACGGCCGGCCAGCGGGCCAGCAGCGTGTAGTCGCTGCGGTACAGGGAAAAAGCCGTATGTTCGCCGATGCTGGTGCTCTGGAAAAATTTGCTGAAGAAGTCGCATGACAGGCCGACCAGCACCACGCCCAGGAAGCGGCCGTCCGGTGCGTTGATGCGCCGGCTGATATAGAAGGTCCAGGCGCCAGTGCCCTTGTTTTGCACGGGCGCGCTGACGTGCATGCCGCCGTTCGGGTGGCGCCGGTGATACTCGAAGTAATCGCGCTCGCCGAGGCCGATGGGCGGCGCGGGAAAGGCGCGGCTGAAAACCAGCACGCTGGCGTCGCTGCCGACGATGGACACGACGTCCACTTGCGGCACGCCGCCGATCTTGTGCCGCAGCGTCTGGTGCATGGCCTGGGTCGCGACGGCGGCGGCCAGCGCCTGCGCGTCGGCGGGCGCGGCGGCCTCGATCTCGTTGCTGACGCTGTCGAGCACCAAACGGGCCGCCGTCATGCTCTGCGCCGTGTTTTCCGCCAGCAGCAGCGACAGGTTCGACAGGTCCTGTTTCCAGTCATCGACGGCTTCGCGGTGCAGCAGCACGCCGGAGACGGCGATGCGCAGCGCCAGCAGGCCCACCAGCACCAGGCCCACGACGGCCGTCACGGTGCGCGGCCGGTAGCGGTGCACCAGGCGCAGGATGGCCTGGCGGGCGTTCATTCCTGCGCGCCCGTGTATTCAAGCATGCTGCGGCGTACCTCCTGCTCCACTTCCGCGACCAGCGCCGCCGTTTCGGTCAGCCAGTCCGGTGCCGCCGCGCCCTGATGGCGCACCAGCTGTTCGAGTGCCGCCAGACGCGCCACCAGGGCGCTGGCGCCCAGCAGGGCTGCGGTGCCGCGCAAGGTATGGCAGCTATGCACGATGGCTTGCGCCGCGCCGCCGCGCACGGCCTGCCCGACGCGGGCAAACATGGCCGGCGATGTATCGAGGTAGGTCTGCGACAGGGCGCGGAACATCTCCAGGTCGTGGCCGGTGGCGCGGAACAGCACGGCAGGATCGATGTGGCGATAGGCTGGCATGGCGGCTCCGTGGCGAGGGAAAAGCGGTGGCGGCCTAGGCGGCCAGGCTGTTGCGCCGCGCATGGCCGGCGCAGCAGGCGCGCAGATAGCCGCGCAGTTCGTCGTAATTGACGGGCTTGGCAAAGAACACGACGCCGGGCGGCACGCCGCCCCGTTCTTCCAGCTCTTCCTGCGTCAGGCTCGACAGCATGGCGATGTGCATGTCCGCCAGCAGCGGGTCGGCCAGGATGGTACGGATCACTTCGTAGCCGTCGATGCCTTCCATGACGATGTCGGCCAGCAGGATGTCGGGCTGATCGCGGGCGATTTCCATCAGCGCCTGGTAGCCGTTCTCGCAAAAGCGCAAGTCCGCCTGCAAGCCCCATGAACCGATCTGTTTTTCATACAGCGCGCGTTCGATCGGATTGTCCTCGATCACGAGGATGGACGGTGGACGGCCCGATGGGACGGGGCGGTTGGCCCGTGCCGCGCGCTGGTCCTGGCCCGGCTGGCCGGGATTGCCCTTGTAGGCCTCGACGGCCGCGAGGGGAATGCGCCGGTGGCCGCCCTTGGTTTTCCAGGCTTCGATTACGCCGGCCTCGACCAGTTGTTGCACCGATGTGACCGAGATGCCGAGGATTTCTGCGGCCTTTTGGGTAGTGCAAACGTCAGCAGTATGCATGATGGGCTTTATGGTCGCGGATGTAGTTGAAGGGAATGATACGCAATCGGGCTCAAAAAATCAATTTCAACGATTTAGATGAATTCACTAAAAACCTCGCGGGCGGCGGGCCGGACTCGCGTGCGCGTGCGGCAAGGGGCAATATGCGCCTGCGGTTCCAGGATATCGCGCCGCTCGCTCCACTCGGCGCCGCTGTGGCGTAGCAGGGTTTCCATGTCGTTTCTGTCCAGGCCCAGTACCCGCGCGGCGGCCAGGGCCGGCCCGCGCGGCCCCGCGCCGTTGCGCAATATCAGGTCGGCGAAACTGCTGGCCAGCTTCAGCAGCCAGGCCAGGTCCGTCATGCGCCCGGCCCGTCCGAAGCCGGGCGGCGCGGCATGGCAGCGTACGGTGTCGCACAGGATGTCGGGCATGCCCCAGCCCCGCATGAGCAAGGCCGACAGCGCCAGCTGGTGGTGACCGAAGCGCTGCGACTCCGCGCACAGCAGCCGGGCCCTGGCGCCATTGCCGTACTGGCCCAGCAGTTCTCCATATGCCTGCGGATGCCAGGTGGCCAGGGCCAGCTGGCCGCAGTTGGCCAGCAAGCCGCAACTGTACAGCTCATCGGCCGGCGCCAGCTGCAGCGCATCGCCGGCCACGCGGGCCGCGCACGCCATGGCCAGCGCGTGCGACCAGTAGCGTTGAGCGTCGAAGTGCGCGCACGTGGCCGCGGGCAGGGCAGGTGCGGCGAACGCCTGACGCAGGGCGGGCAGGCCGATCGCGGCCAGCATCGCCGCGCTGAGCGCCGCATGCGTGCGCTCGCCCGGTGGCACGCCCGCATTCGCCAGGCCGATGACCTTGCCCGTCAGGGCAGGATCGCAGCCCAGTTGTTCCGCCAGCTCATCGAGCGACACCTGCTGCTGGCACAAGTTCGTCAGCCAGTGGCACCGCCCGGCGGGCGAAGGCAGGATGGCGCCGTCGAGCAGGCGCGCCAGGTCGATGTGCGCGCTCATGGCCGGCTCCCGACGCCGCTGCGGTCATCGGCTTGCGCCGCCCCCGCCGTCTGCAGGACCGTGACGGCCTGCGACAGCGCGTCGAGCGCCATCAGCAGTTCCGCATGCAGGCGGCGCAACGCGCCGATATCGTTGGAAAAGCCCGCGTGCACTGCCTGGCGCGCCAGCGCCTGCAGCGGGAGCAGGCCCATGGACTGGCAGCCGTCGAGGATTTCCTGCGCCAGCACGCGCGCCGGCGCGGTCCGTTCGCAGCGCAGCGCGTGGGCGATGCCGGCCAGGCGATCGCGCGTTTCGGCCACGAACAGGGCCAGGATCTCGCCCTGCAGGCGCCGGTCGCAGCCGAACATGGCGTCCAGGCGCGCCGCGTCGAAGGGCGGCGTGTCCTGCGCCCTGGGTGCTGGCGGCGGTGCGCTGTCAGCCACCTTGGCCGGCGGGACCGTTTTGCGCATTTGCAGCAGCGCATGCAGATCGGCTGGCGCCGCGCGGCCGGTCCGGCGCCAGCGGGTGCGGCGCCAGAGCAGGGCCGCCAGCAGCAACGCCAGGCCGGCCAGGGCCAGCGCCGGGCGCATCAGCGACAGGTCTTCGCAGCGAAGGAAGGGGTGGATGGCGAGTAAGGTGTTCATGACAGTGCTCCAGTGCGATCTATGCAAGTGATCCTGCGTGACGGCGGACCTAAAAGACGTCCCAGTCGCCGGCATCGGCGGCGGCAGGCGCCGCTTTTCTGGCGTGGCCCGTGCGCGTGGCGACCAGCTTGAGCGCCGCCTTGTGCTGTGCGGGCCGCGGGGCGGCTGGCGCTTGCGGCGCCGCCCCGGCCTGTGCTGGCGCCAGCTTGAAGGCGCCCACCACGCCGGCCAGCCTGGCCGCCTGCTCCTGCAGCGATTGCGATGCGGCCGCCGCTTCCTCGACCAGGGCCGCATTCTGCTGCGTGACTTCATCCATTTGCGTGACGGCGCGGTTGATTTCCTCGATGCCCGTGCTTTGCTCTGCGCTGGCGGCCGAGATTTCGCTGACGATGTCGGTCACGCCGCGTACCGTGTCGACCACTTCCGTCATGGCCGCGCCGGCCTGCTGCACCAGCTTGCCGCCCTGTTCGACCTGTTCCACGGAGTCGCCGATGAGTACCTTGATTTCCTTGGCGGCGGCCGCCGAACGGTGCGCCAGGTTGCGCACTTCCGTGGCCACGACGGCAAAGCCGCGTCCCTGTTCCCCGGCGCGTGCCGCTTCCACGGCCGCGTTCAGGGCGAGGATATTGGTCTGGAAGGCGATGCCGTCGATGACGCTGATGATGTCGGCGATCTTGTTGGACGAGCTGTCGATCGCTTCCATGGTGCGTATCACGTCGCCCATCACTTCGCCGCCCCGCTGCGCCTTGTCCGAGGCGCTGACGGCCATTTGCTTGGCCTGGCGGGCGTTGTCCGCGTTTTGCCGCACGGTGGCCGTCAGTTCTTCCATGGCCGAGGCGGTTTCTTCCAGCGAGCCGGCCTGCTGCTCCGTGCGCGCCGACAGGTCCAGGTTGCCGGCCGCGATCTGGCCCGATGCCGTGCTGATGCTGTCCGTGCCGGAACGCACTTCGGCCACGATGCGTACCAGGCTCGCGCTCATGTCCGCCATGGCCTTCATCAGCTGGCCCACCTCGTCGTTTGACGTGGTGTTCACTTGCACGCTGAGGTCGCCGCCCGCGATGGTGCGGGCCACGTCGATGGCGCCGGCCAGCGAGGCGGCGATGCGCCGCGCCAGCAGCAGACCCATGCCGGCCACCAGCGCCGTCACGGCCAGGGCCATGCCGATGGAAATCCAGCGCGCACTGGCGGCGGCAGCGGCGCCGTCGGCCGCGCCCTTGGCGGACAGGTTTTCGTTGTAGCGGTGGTGGGCGGCGAGGGCGTCGACCAGTTCCTTGACGATGGACTGGTTTTCCATCAGCAAGTCGCGTGCCGCGTCCAGTTCGCCCGCGTTCGACAGCGCCAGCACTTTGTCGCGCACCGTGTCGTAGCGTGCCAGCACGGCACGGTCGGCGGTCAGCAGCGCGCGGTCCTGCTCGTCGGTGATATCGTCTTTTTCATACTGGTCGAGCGCCTTGCCGACCGCCGCGCGCGCTTCCCTGATGCCCGCTTCGAGCTTGTCGCGCCTGGCCGCATCCTTGCTGGCCATGTGCTGCCAGACGGCCGTGCGCATCTGCGCGAACGGCACGAAAGCCTGGTTCAAGGTCAGCAGGCTGGGCACCGTGTTGACGGTGGCATAGCTGGCCGCCGTGTACACGCGGTCCATCTGGTAAATGCCGAAACCCGCCAGGGCGGCCAGTCCGAGGACGACGGAAAGAATCAATGCGTACAGCCGTTTAGCGATGGTCATGATGGGCGCCGCTCCAATAAAGTGAAATGCAAGAAAAAGTGCTTGGTTTTGCTGTTTTTTTCATTCTACGATAAAAATTCGTTTTATTCGAGAAATTTGTTGGTTATTTATTTTATTCAATGATTTTCATCAAAATCGCGCCGCTGTGGCTGGCTTGACGGTCAGCTCGTGTATAAAAAGCCACACGGCATGCATGGGCCGTTCTGGCGTGTGGCACGCTTTGTCAAATAGTGAAAAAATGCAATTTCTTTGATCGCCATCAAATACGGTGCGCAGGCGCGTGCCGCCGACTGACTCTTGTAAAGGAGCATCATGACTGCCTCTGCCCGGCCTGGACCCTTGCTTGTCATCACCGCAGTCATCTTCATCCTGCTGGGCCTGGCGCTTGCCGGCGGCGGCGCCTGGCTCGTCAGCCTTGGCGGTTCCTGGTATTACGTCGTGGCCGGCATCGGCATGCTGATCGCGGGCGCGCTCGTGTGGCAGGGGCGGCGCAGCGTCCAGCTGTTTCTCGCGCTGCTGCTGTTCGCCACCCTGATCTGGTCCGTCATCGAAGTAAAGTTCGACTGGTGGCAATTGCTGCCGCGCCTCGATATCTGGTTCGCCGCCGCCGTCTGGCTGTTGCTGCCGTTCGTCGACCGCCGCCTCGATCCGCCCCTGGCCGCCGGGGTGAAGCCGCGCGATCCCGGCAAGAGCGCCTTGCTTGCCGCCGTCCTGGTGACGGCCGCCGTGGGCGTGTTCTCGCTGTTCCAGGATTACTACACCCTGCATGGCGAAGTGCCGGCAGAGAACATGGCGGCCGCGCCGCAAGGCGATGTCGCGCCGGGCGTGGCGCCCAACGACTGGGCCGCGTATGGCCGTTCCGGCTATGGCGACCGCTATGCGCCGGCCGCGCAGATCACGCCGGCCAACGCTGCGCAGCTGAAACAGGCGTGGGTGTACCACACGGGCGACTTCAAGGGACCGAACGACCCGGGCGAGATCGCCAACGAGGTCACGCCGCTGAAAGTGAACGGCATGCTATACCTGTGCACGCCGCATAACATCGTCATCGCGCTCGATCCGGACACGGGCAAGGAACTGTGGCGCCACGATCCGAAGATCAACCGCGACGCGTCGAGCTACCAGCACATGATCTGCCGCGGCGTGGCGTATTGGGACGTCAACGCGGGCCGCGCCAAGGGCGACCCTGCACCCGAGGCGGCCGGCATGGAGTGCCCGCGCCGCATCTTCGCGCCCACCATGGATGCGACCCTGATTGCCGTCAATGCCGATACGGGCGCAGCCTGCAAAAGCTTTGGCGAAAACGGCGTGATCGGCCTGTACCACGGCATGGGCATGAAGAAGCGGGGCTTTTTGATGCCGACGTCGCCGCCGGCCGTGGCGCAAAACGTGGTGGTGATGGCGGCCAGCGTGACCGACAACTTTTCCACGGAGGAGCCGTCGGGCGTGATTCGTGGCTACGATCCCGTCACCGGCAAGCTGATGTGGAACTGGGATGCCTCGAACCCCGACGACACGGCGCCGATCGCCGATGGCAAGACCTATACGAACAACTCGCCCAATTCTTGGGGCGTGTCCAGCGTCGATGAAAAGCTGGGCATGGTCTACATTCCGATGGGCAATGAGACGCCCGACACGTGGGGCGGCAACCGCAATCCCCATGGCGAGAAATACAATAGCGCCATCGTCGCGCTGGACCTGGCGACAGGCAAGGTGCGCTGGGTCTATCAGACCGTGCACCACGATATCTGGGACATGGATATCGGCGGCCAGCCCACCCTGGTCGACATCGACACGCCGAAAGGCAAGGTGCCGTCCGTGGTGGCCACAACCAAGCGGGGCGACATCTATGTGATCGACCGCCGCGACGGCAGCCTGGTCGTGCCGGCGCCGGAAAAACCCGTGCCAACGGCCAACGCGGCCCCTGGCGACAAGCTGTCGCCCACGCAGCCGTTCTCGGCCCTCACTTTCCTGCCCGAGAAGCACATCAGCGAAACGGACATGTGGGGCACGACGCCGTTCGACCAGCTCGCGTGCCGCATCATCTTCCGCCAGCACCGCTATGAAGGGCCGTTCACGCCGCAAACGGTGGCCGAAGGCAAGATCAAAGGCGCCATCATCTCGCCGGGCCCGCTGGGCATCTTCGAATGGGGCGGGGCGGCTGTCGATCCCGTGCGCCAATTGCTGCTGGTGAACCCAGACTACATGGGCTTCCTGGAACGCCTGGTGCCGCGCGCGCAAGCCAATGCGCCGGGCGGCACGGGCACGGAAATGGGTTTACAACCGCAGACGGGCGTGCCGTTTGCCGTGGAAATCAAGCCCTTTCTGTCGCCGCTGGGCTTCCCATGCCAGGCGCCGCCGTGGGGATATATCGCCGCCGTCGACCTGCGCACCATGAAAAAAGTGTGGATGCACAAGAACGGCACCACGCGCGACAGCGCCCCCGTGCCCATCGCCTTGCCGCTGGGCGTGCCCAGCCTGGGAGGCATCAGCACGACGGGCGGCGGCGTGGCCTTCCTCAGCAGCACGCTCGACTATTACATCCGCGGCTACGACGTGCGCAACGGCAAGACCGTATGGAAAGCCCGCCTGCCGGCCGGCGGCCAGGCTACGCCGATGAGCTATGTCTCCGACAAGACGGGCAAGCAATATGTGGTGGTGATGGCCGGTGGCCATGGGTCATTGGGCACGAAGATGGGGGACAGCCTGGTGGCGTTTGCCTTGCCGGACGAGGTCGTGAAGGAGGCGGGGAAAACAAAATAGGGAAAGGATGGTGGCGCGCCATGCGGCGGATGGCGCGGCAGGATACCGCTGGTCAGAATGCTGTTTGCCAGGCGCGGAAGCGGGGTGGTATATTTAGCAATCAGCGCAGCGTTACTTGCCGCCGACCCCGGCATGCCTGGGGATGCTGGCACAGGCGGCACGCGGCCACCGACATTTGTTTCAGTTGAAAGGCAGGCATGAGCGCAGCCAGGACGGGATGGATCGGGACGCTCAGTGCCATCCTGAGTTTTCTTGCGGTATTTCTCATCTACACGAGTCTTGAACATTTCCCGGGCACGGTGACCGTATTGGCCATCGTCGTCTGCGGCTTCGTCATCGGCCTGGGCCAGGGCTGGTTTGTCCAGCCGACACAACATCGAACCATCGGCATGGCTACCTTCGTCGGCCTGTTGATCCTATGGCTCCTGGTCGTGCTCGTTACCTATGGATTTGCCTTGCTGGCCGTGCCGCTGCTGGCCGCGTTTGCGCTGCTGGTTTTCTTCGGTGCCAGACTGGGGAATCATTTGCGCGCGGCGGCTTGCCGGACGGCATAGCAAGACGCCGCCATGAGCGGGCCGGGGTGCTTCAGTTGGCCGCTGGAAAGAATTGTGCCCTGCATGGCGTTGCCGCAAACTGGTTGCGGCAACGCCGTTTTTATTGCGCCGCCAATCCCAGCTTCAGTCCCACCAGCTTGCCCGGCGCGGCATCCGTTTTTTCCGGCGCGCCCGCGCTGACCCTGGCTGCCGGCGTGCCATCCTGCTGCAATGCCGCCAGAATCGCTGCGCTGCGCTGGGCGCCCAGCTTGCTCAAGGCGTCGGCAGGTAAGGGTTGCTTGGCTTCCAGCTGCTCGCGCAAGCCGGCATAGAAGGCGCCCGTATCGGCCACTTGCAGCTCTCCCTCGATCAGCTTGCCCAGGCGTTGGAAGACGGGGATCTTGGCCGCCGCTGGCGCGGAGGCGTTGGCGGCGGCCGCCGCTGTGGCTGGTATGGCCGATTCCGCCGCCTTTTTCTGCTTGTCCAGCTCGGCCTTGCCGAAGCGCTCGCCATACAGGTCGCGCAGGGCGCCCCGTATCTTGCGTTCGCCCAGGTTCAACGGTCCCGGCTCCTCGCCCGCTTCCAGCTTGATGCCGGCCTTGGCGGCGACGGCGCGGCGCACGGCCTGGGCGCGCAGGGCGGCCGCATCCGTGTCGCTGTACTGGCCCGGCACGGCCAGCTTCAGCTGTTCGCGCTTGGCGAGGATCTGCGCCACCTGCTTGAGCTTTTCCCGTTCCGGCGGCAGCAGCACGGCGCTGCCCGGGTCAAAATCGATGGCTTCGAGCTTGTCGGCGCTGATGCCCAGCAAGTTGCCCAGCGCGCGGAACGGCGCCGTGACGATTTTCGTCAGCACATTGCCCACGGCTTTCCAGATCAGGGCGCCATAGCTGAATTGCGGATCGTTCATGTCGCCCGACACGGGCAAGCCCAGGTCGATGCGCCCGTTGCTATCCTTGAGGATGGCCAGCGCCAGTTCCAGCGGCAGCTTCAGGGCGTCCGGGCTGTCGATGCGCTCGCCCAGGGTCAGCTTGTCGAGCACGACCTGGTTGGTGCCGTCGAGCTGGCGGTTGCGCACCTTGTATTGCAAGTCCAGCGAAATCTTGCCTTCCGCTACTTTATAGCCGGCGAATTTCATCGTGTACGGCGAGGCGGACACCATGTCGACGTTCTTGAACACCACGTTCAAGTCCGTATTGTCGGTCGGGGCGAAGGGATTGAGTTGTCCGCGCACGCGCGCCAGGCCGAATTCGTCGATGCGGCCATCGAGTTCGATCTGGCTGCGCGCATCGCGCTTCGTCGACAGCCCAGTGACGACGCCGTTGAGCTCATAAATCTTGGCGGCGAACTGGGGCCGCAGGCTCAGGTCGGCAAAATCCAGCTTGGCATTCTGCAGGCGCACGCGGCGCACGCGCACGGGGAAGGCGGCGTCGGCGGCCGGCGCGGTGGCGGTAGCAGTAGCCGGGGAGGGTGCCGTGGCTGGCTCGGGCGCCTTGACCAGCAAACGCTGCGCGTTCAGGCTGCGGTCGTTTTCGATGATCAGCTGGGCGTTCGGTTCCACCACGCGCAGCTCGGGGATGTCGACGAAGTCGGGGCCCACGCTGGCCGTCAGCTTGTCGGCGCGCACGCTTTTCCACGAGGCGAAGCGCTTGCCATCCGTTTCATTGAGCACGAGGCCGGCGATGTCGACTCCGCCCTCATAGCGTACTTTCGGCGCTTTCGGCGCGCCGCCGCCCGTCGTCAGGCGACCGCTGCCGGAGAGCGTGCCGCCCGCCAGCTTCAGTTTCAGATGCTGCGCCAGCAAGGGTTGCACGGGCGCCAGGGTCAGCTGTTTCAAATTCAATTGCGCATCGACGGCGCCCGTGCCCGGCACGAACTTGCCATTCGCCGTGAGCAAGCCGCCTTCGCGCAGGCCCACGCCCAGTTCGAACGGCAGCGCCTGCTGCATATCGTTGCTGACGTTCTGCAGGGACAGGCGCGCATCCTGCAGCGTGCCCTTGATGCCCGTGCCCGCATCGTCGAAGCGCGCGCCGAACTGGCTCAGTTCTATCTTGTCTATCTTGGTGGACCAGGACGCGGATGGCGCATCCTTGGCCGGGTCAGCCTTGCTGGAGGTGAACACGGGCAATTTTTGTGCAATCGCAAACTCGCCCTGGCGGTTGCGTGCCAGGTCGATCTGCGCACCGCTGGCCGTCACGGCGCCCAGGTGCGCGGTATGCGCCGCCAGGTCGATCTTGCCTTCCGTAAATCCCAGTTGGGCCAGCTTGAACGGCGTTTGCGCGCCGCGCTGCATGGCGAGTTCGGCCAGGCTGAAGCTCGCGCCGTCGATGACGGTGGCCATGCCCGATGGCCCCTGCTGCATGCCCAGTTGCATCTGCAACTGTAACTGTCTGGCGCTCAACTGCAGGGCGGGGGTAACGGTTTCATCGATGGCGGAGACGTCCACATTGGCCAGCGTCAGCTGATGCAAGTCCACTTTCCACTTGCCCGGCTTCGATGCGGCGGCGGGCGTGGCGGCGGCCGGGGCGGGATTGCCCGGCAGCATCAGGTTCGCCACGTCGATCTCGCCGCGGCTGTCTCGCCGCACGGCCACCTTGCCGCCGTACAGATTGATTTTATCCACGCTGACGCTCTGGCGCGCCAGGTCCACGTTCACGCCGGCGATGCCCAGGGTGCTCAGCGCGGTAAACGGTGCACCCTTGCCATCTTGCACCAGCGCCAGGTCGCGCAAGGCCAGGCCCGCGCCTTTGACGGTCGCTTCGAGCGTGCCGTCGGCATAGGAAAAGGCGTAGGGCAGGCGCGCCGACAGCTTGCCGCTGGTCACTTGCGCGCGCGTATAGGCTTTCAGATAGGCGGCCAGGCCGGGCAGGGAAGCGTCGTTCAGTATCAGTTCGCCTTCGCCCCGGATCGGGCTGAGCGAGGCCGTGCCGCGCCAGTGCAGCTTGCCGCCGCGCGCCGCGTCGGCGCTGAGGCTGTAGCTGCCGTTGGCGTCGGGCAGGGTGGAGATATTGTCGAGTGTAAAGTTAATCGGCGTGAAGTTATCCGCATAGCCCGCCTTCTGGTCTTGCCAATCCACTTTGCCGTGTTCCAGCGCAAAGTGGGCGATGACGAGGCGCGGCATGCCGCCGTCGCTTTTTTCCGGGTGATGGCGTTGCCAGGTGGCCAGCACTTCGGCCAGGTTGAACTTGCCGTCCGGCGTGATCGTCAGCTGGGCTTGCGGCGCCGTGATGCGGATTTCCGCCAGGCTCCAGGCGCGGCGCACGATGGATTTCCATTCCAGCTGCACGGCCAGGGCGCCGATGGACAGCAGCGGCGCGCCGCTCTTGCCATCCGCGCCGGGGGCTTCCTGGAAAGCGATCTGGTCCGCTTCCAGGCGCAAGGTAAACGGGTTGAAGCGCACGTCGTCGATGCTGGCCTGGCGCGCGAGTTCTTTCTCTGCAAATTTGGGCAACTGGTGCTTGATGACGTAGGGCACCAGCCAGAAGCCGGCCGCGCTGTAGGCGGCGAGGGCGCAGCCTGTGCCCAGGGCCCAGCGCTGCCAGCGTTTCCAGCGAAATGTTTTCGTCTGCACGCTTTTGTTGTCGATTGTGTTCACGAACTTACCTTTTGATCTTGTTGTGGCGGCACATCCTGCACGCCGTGACTGTCAGTATGCCTTTTTGCTGACTCATCTGCAAAATTCAAACGTGTTCAAGTGATAACAGGCGCCACGGCGGCCTTGTTTCTCCTGCAAAACTCACACAAACTCACTCTTACTTGATAATGATTCTCATTATCGGTATCATACCCCTTAACCGTAAGTTTCCATCTGTACATATTGAAAGCCTGAACTCATGCCTGTCATTTCTCCCCGCACCCGCTTGCTTCCAGTCGCCGCTGCCTTGTCGCTGGCCTTCGCTTCCCACGCAGCCTCCGCCGCCAATGGGGCCAATGGCCAGGATGACCTGACGGCTGGCGATGCGAAAGTCATGCAGGCCGTGCAAGTGACGGGCGCCCGCGCGCAAGGCCTGGTACCGCTCACCACGGAGGCGGGCAGTTTTCGCGGCGCTAACATCATGGACGTGCCGTCGACCGTCAACGTGATCACGCGCGAATTGCTGGAGCAGCAAGCCGTGTCCGGCCTGTACGACGCCGTGCGCAATACGGCCGGCGTGACGCGCCAGCAAAATGGCGGCGAAACCTGGGATCAACTGGTCATACGCGGCATCGCCGTGGAAAACCGCACGAATTACCGCCTCAACGGCTCCATGCCCATCATGAACTTCTCGCAAGTGCCCATGGAAAACAAGGAGCGCGTGGAAGTGCTCAAGGGTGCCTCGGCCCTGTACTATGGTTTTACCTCGCCGGCCGGCGTGGTCAACTTCGTCACCAAGCGGGCCGGCGGCAAGCCCGTCACGAGCATGGGCTTGACGCTCGATGACCGTGGCAGTGCCGTGGCGAATATCGACGTGGGTCGCCGTTTTGGCGCGCAGCAGGAATTCGGCGTGCGCATCAATGCCGCCGGCGGCACCCTGGGTTCCTATCTCGATAACGTCGGCAATGGCAACCGCCGCTTCCTTTCCGCGGCGCTCGACTGGCGCGTGACGAACAAGTTGCTGCTGAAAGCCGACCTGGAATACGACCGCCGCCGTGTGACGGAGCAGGCGGGCGTGGCCTTGCCGACGGCCGTGAAGGGCGCGATCACCTTGCCGCGCGCCGTCGCCCCCCGCAAGCTGATCGGCCCGGACTGGTCGGCTTTCGAGGCGCAGACGAAAAACGCGCAATTGCGCGCCGATTACGCCATCGCCGATGGCTGGGCCTTGACGGTGGAGGCGGGCCACTCGGAAACGGCGCGCGACCGCCGCCTGGCCATCTTCCGCCTGAACAACGCGGCGGCCCTGGCCACGGGTGCGGGCCGCATCACGGGCAATATCCAGCACAGCGTGACGGCCTCGGACTTGCTGCGCGCGGAACTGGCCGGCAATTTCCACACGGGCTACATCGCCCATGAACTGACCCTGGGGGCCTCGCGCACGGACAAGTCGCAAGATCCGATTTACCAGAGCAATTACACGATCGCCGCGCAAAACCTGTACGACCCCGTACCCGTGACGACTGTCGTGTTCGGCCCCAAGCCGACTTCGCCGACGACGGCCGCGCTCGACACGCGCGACACGGGTTTGTATGCGCTCGACCGTATGGTCTTCAGTCCGCAATGGCAAAGCGTCATCGGTGTGCGCCGCAGCAGCTATCAAAGCGACCAGGGCGCCAGCCACTACGACGTGAGCAAGACCACGCCGATGGCGTCATTGATCTACAAGGCCACGCCCGAGCTGTCGTTCTACGCATCCACGGCGCGCGGGCTGGAAGAAGGCGAGACGGGGCCGACCGGCACCGCCAACCAGGGCGTCAAGATGGCGCCCGGCGTGAGCAAACAAAAGGAGCTGGGCGCGCGCTGGCTGACCCCAAGCGGCACCTTGCTCTCCGCCGCCTTGTTCGACATCACGCGTCCCGGCTATTACACGAACAGCAGCAATGTATTCACCTCGGATGGCGAACAGCGCTACCGCGGCCTGGAACTGTCGACGCAAGGCAAGCTGACGCGCCAGCTGTCGTGGCAGACGTCGGCCCAGTTGCTCGACCCGCGCTTTGCGCACATCAACGCCGACTACAATGGCAAGGCGCCGGAAAACGCGTCGAAGCGCACGGCCAGCGCCTTCCTCGCCTATGCCTTCGACGCCGTGCCGGGCCTGTCCGTCAATGGCGGCGCGTATTATTACAGCGCCCGTCCCGTGAACGACCTGAACCAGGCCTTTCTCGGCGGCGTGACCTTGTTCAGCGCGGGCGCCCGCTATGCGAGCCGCGTGCTGGACAAGGCCGTCGTGTGGCAGCTGAACGTGGAAAACCTTGCCGACAAGCGTTACTGGGCCGGCGCCGGCACGCGCCTGGCGTCCGGCGCGCCGCGCGCCGTCAAACTGTCGATGAAGGTGGATTTGTAGGCAAGGCTTGACCTGTGCCCTGTGCGCAGGGTGCTTGCCCTGATACAATGTTGCCATGTTCATCAGCAAAGGCAAGGCCGGCATCGTCCTGTGGATCGCGTGTATCGCCATCTTCCTGGCCGCGCTCGCCCCCACGGTGTCGCGCGCGCTGACGGTCGCCAGCGGCCTGGCCGTGCCCAGTCTGGAAATCTGCTCGGTGGCCGGCGGCATGACCATGCTGCCCGCGACACCCTCCACGGACGCGCCCGATACCAAGGGCAGCATGCGCATGGGCGATTGCCCGTGCTGCAGCATGCATGCGGCCACCCTCGATATTCCCCCACCGACCCTCGTGCTCGCATCCGGAGAAGTCCTCACGGGCTTGCTGCCCCTGCTGTTCTACCAATCCGCCACGCCCTTGTTCGCCTGGACGCCCGTCCAGCCGCGCGGGCCGCCCGCCGCTTTCTGATCTGTCCTTTCCCTGAACTGCCGTGCGCGCGCGTGCCGTGCGCTGGCGCCTGTTCGTCTTACCCATACAGCATCTGAAAGCAGCACCATGAAACATTTACCGTTATTGATTTCCCTCGCCGTCGCCATGCCTGCCGTGGCGCAAACGCGCCCTGAAGAGGTTCTGCCCGAAATGAAAGTCATCGTCACGGCCATAGGCGACGGCTACCGTCCCGCCGCCGACACGGCGCTGATGCTCTCCAGCACGCCCGGCTACAGCGTGGCGGCCGGCGGCGGCGTGTCCGGCTTGCCAGTGGTTAATGGCTTTGCGGATGACCGCATCAAGATCCGCATCGACGGCATGGAATTGACGTCGGCCTGCGCCAATCACATGAATGCGCCGCTGTCCTACATCGATCCGCAGCAAGTGCAGCGCATCCGCCTGATCGCGGGCGTGACGCCCGTCAGCGCGGGCGGCGACAGCATCGGCGGCACCATCGAGGTGCAGTCGAACGCGCCCGTGTTCGCCCGGCCCGGCGCCGGCCTGCTCACGCAAGGCAGCTTTGCCGTCTCTGGACGCAGCGTCAACAACAGCGTGGCGACCAGCGTGCATGCGTCGGCCGGCAGCGACACCTTGAGCGTCGGCTACAGCGGCGCTTACACGCGCGGCCACAGCTATGAAGACGGCCGTGGCAACACCGTGCTGGCCAGCATGTATGAAAGCATCAACCAGGCCATCGTGCTGGCGGCGAAAGGGCAGGGCCAGCAGCTGACCCTGCGCGCCGGCGTGCAGCACATCCCGTACCAGGGTTTCCCCAACCAGTACATGGACATGACGGACA
Organism: Janthinobacterium glycogeni; assembly: GCF_051380725.1. NCBI lineage: Bacteria > Pseudomonadati > Pseudomonadota > Betaproteobacteria > Burkholderiales > Oxalobacteraceae > Janthinobacterium > Janthinobacterium glycogeni. The sequence continues at coordinate 162,236 of NZ_JBNYXP010000009.1, forward strand.
ACCACGGCCAGTTCGCCAATCTCGCTTACCAGGGCACATTTGCCTGGGGCGTGCTGGACGCGCGCGCCTACTGGCAGCAGACGGACCACGAGATGGGCTTCTTCAGCAGCGAGCGCAAGGGCACGATGCCGATGCTCACGCACGGGCGCAACACGGGCTATGCGCTGATGGCCAGCCTGCCGACAGGAACGGGCGAGTTGCGCCTGGGCCAGGAGTGGCACGGTTTCCGCCTCGACGATTATTGGCCCGCCGTGCCCGGTTCCATGATGATGGGGCCGCGCACCTACCTGAACATCAATGACGGCAAGCGCGAGCGCACCGTGCTGTTCGGCGAGCTGGAAACGCGCCACGATGGTCGCTGGACCAGCGTGCTGGGCGTGCGCGGCGAATCCGTGCGCATGGACACGGGCGACGTGCAATCGTACGGCACCAACATGATGAACATGCCGGACGTGATGGCCGCCAGGGCCTTCAATGCGCGCAGCCGCAGCCAGCGCGACACGAATATCGATGCCTCCGCGCAAGCCACCTTCACGCCCGATGCGGCCAGCAGGTATGAATTCGCGCTGGCGCGCAAGGTGCGTTCGCCCAACCTGTACGAGCGCTACTCGTGGGGCCGCGGCTCGATGGCCATGACCATGACCAACTGGTTTGGCGACGGCAACGGCTATGTGGGCGATATCGACCTGAAACCCGAGACCGCTTATACGGCCGCGTTCACGGCCGACTGGCATGGCGGCGGCGAGGAGGGCTGGTTCTTGCGCGTCAACCCCTACTACAGCAAGGTCGACAATTACATCGACGTGGACGTGCTGGCGCCTTTCCACCCGTATATGAAAATGGGCGCGAACGGCAACCTGCTGCGCTTTGCCAACCACCACGCAAAACTGTACGGCGCGAATGTGGCGTGGCAACTGCCGCTGGCCGGTAGCGCGCGCTGGGGCAGTTTCATGGCGACGGGCAATGCGGCATACACGCGGGGCAAGCGCAGCGATGGCGGCGACCTGTACCGCATGATGCCGCTCAACGCCGTGCTGGCCGTCGAGCACAAGCTGGGCGCCTGGAGCAGCCGCATCGAAACGAAGATCGTGGCCCGCAAGGACAAGGTCGACGCGCGCCGCTTCGAACCGGAAACGGGCGGCTATGCCCTCGTCAACCTGCGCAGCAGCGTGGCGCTGAACAGCAAGGCCAGCCTGAGCGCCGGTATCAGCAACCTGTTCAACCGCGCGTATGCGGACCCGCTCGGCGGCGTGTATCTGTCGGGACTGAAGGCGAACGGCGGGGCGCTGCAAGCCTTGCCGGCCGAGGGACGGTCGATTGATCTGGGGCTGCAGCTGAAGTTCTAAGGCTGGCAATGGGCTATGGCGCCTTCCTGCTGCCGGTGATGGTGGAGGGCGCCTGCGGGAGTGACGGCATCGACGCTAGTCAGGTGTTTGTGACAATGTGCGCATGTTTCTTTTCGGTAATTTGGTATTCTCCATGGCGTCCTGTTTCCGGCATTTGCCGCACCGGCGCGCGATAGGGATGCTTGTTGCTATCGGTGGATAGGATGCTGGCTTACAAAAAAGGTGTACATGATCGCGTTTAAAGATTTCCGTTCTACTACTTCGGGCAGTCCTCTTTCCGATGGCATCGACAAATCGCTGGTATTGGCCAATGAGTGGCTGGCAAAAACAGGCGTGCGTCCTGTCAACATTGAAACCCTCACGGAAACCAGGGGCGTGGTGACGATAATCCAGGTTGAGCGGGGTCTGCGGGTGTGGTATGAAGTGGCGCCTCCTCCCTTGCAGTCCTGAGCTGTTCAGGCAGACCATTCCCAGCTCACCGGCCGCAGAGCCATCAATTGCCGCCCCCGCTCTTTTTTCGCCGTGACCCCGTTAGCACGCGCAGCGCGGTGGCGATCGGCACCTTGTTCTTGGCCAGGTAGGCGGCGGCCGTGGCGGTATCGAGCATTTCCTGGAAAATAATGCCGACCTCGACCTTTTGGGCCGTCAAATCGTCCTGCCTTGCGCAGTCGAGGATATCCATATTCGTAGCAGTGACTTTGTCATTCTTGGAGCGCATTTTTGCCTCGGTAGAAAAGAGAAAAAATGTCTCCTTTGTTTGCCTTTAAGATAACTTATTTTTGTGACTTTGTGGAAATTTTTCTTTAATCGATAGTGCCTTCAAGAATTAAATTTAGCTATGGGCCAAGGTCAGTGCGTGGCAATGAATGCACGATACATGATCTTGCGTCATGCATTGCCTGATCAACCATCGTTTGCCAGCGGCGTCCGGATGCGCTCTAATCATGGCTTGTTCCTACACGAGGTTGACATGCTGCCCACTCCCGCCATCGCCGCGCTGCGCGAAAAATTTCCCTTGATTACAGAACTGATGGCCTTGCAGCCCTTGAGCTGGTTCAATCCCCGCATCGCCCCGGCGGCCGAAGGCCTGCAGGACGTGGGATTGACGGCGGCCGATGTGGCCGACGCCAGCGCGCGCCTGGCGCGTTTTGCGCCTTATCTGGCCAAGGCGTTTCCCGAAACGCAGGCCGGCGGCGGCGTCATCGAGTCGCCCGTCGTGCCGCTGCCCGCCATGCAGGCGGCGCCAGGTTTGGGGTTAGACATGACGAGCGGTCAGCTGTGGCTCAAGCAGGACAGCCATTTGCCCATTTCCGGCTCGATCAAGGCGCGCGGCGGCATCTATGAAGTGTTGAAACATGCGGAGATGCTGGCGCTGGACGCCGGCTTGTTGAAGGAGGGCGATGACTACAGCGTGCTGGCCAGCGACGCCGTACGCGCCTTTTTTGGCCAGTATGCGATCGCCGTCGGTTCCACGGGCAACCTCGGCTTGTCGATCGGCATCATGAGCGCGCGCCTGGGCTTTCGCGCCACCGTGCACATGTCGCTTGACGCGCGGCAATGGAAGAAAGATAAATTGCGCAGCCACGGCGTCACCGTCGTCGAGTACGCGACCGATTACAGCGTGGCCGTGGAAGCGGGGCGCAAGCAGGCCGAGAACGACCCCGCCTGCCACTTCGTCGACGATGAAAATTCGCATGATTTATTCCTCGGCTATGCGGTGGCGGGCCAGCGCCTGAAAGCCCAGTTCGAAGCGGCCGGCGTCGCGGTGGACGAGGAGCACCGGCTGTTCGTCTACCTGCCGTGCGGCGTGGGCGGCGGTCCCGGCGGCGTGGCCTTCGGTCTGAAGCTGGCGTTCGGCGATTTTGTTCACTGCGTCTTCGTCGAGCCGACCCACTCGCCGTGCATGTTGCTGGGCGTGCACACGGGCTTGCACGAGGGAATCAGCGTGCAGGAGATCGGCATCGACAACCTGACGGCCGCCGATGGCCTGGCCGTGGGACGCCCGTCCGGCTTCGTCGGGCGCGCCATGCAGCGGCTGATCGACGGCTACGCCACCGTCACCGATGACGAACTGTACCGCTTGCTGGCGACGCTGGAGCAAACGCAAGGCTTGCGCCTGGAGCCGTCCGCCGTGGCCGGTTTCGCGGGCATTCTCGCCGTGCTGGCCGCGCCGCAGTACCAGCAGCACCTGGACAAGTCCACGCACCTGGTGTGGGGCACGGGCGGCAGCATGGTGCCGGAGCAGGAAATGGACGCCTACGTGGCGCGCGGCCGCGCCTTGCTGGCGGCCGGAGCCGCGTGATGCCGCCCGGCGCGCCGCGCATGGCCACGCTGACGGCCAGCCAGTTCGCCAATCTGCACACGTTTCTCGTGGCGGCGCGCCATGCTAGCTTCGCGCTGGCCGCGCAGGAACTGGCGCTCACGCCCAGCGCCGTCAGCCACCGCATCGCGCGGCTGGAAAGCGGCCTGGGATTGCGGCTGTTCCAGCGCCTGACGCGGCAAGTCAAACTGACGAGCGACGGCGAGCGTATCTTTGCCGCCCTGCAAATCGGCTGGGATGGCCTGCAGGCGGCGCTGGCCGGCGGCGATGCGCTGGCCGGCAGCATCTCCGTGCATGCGCGCCCGTCCATCGCCCATTGCTGGCTGGTGCCGCGCCTGGCAGGGTTCGCCGCGCGGTATCGGGACCTGTCGATCGACTTGCGTGTGGGTAATGATAGCGTGGACTTTCGCGCCGGCCAGGCCGACCTGGCCTTGCACTACGGCGACGGCCACTTTCCTGGCCTCGCATCGCGCAAGCTGATGGACGAATGGCTGGCGCCCGTGTGCAGTCCGGAATATGCGCGCGAACACGGCTTGTTTGACGCGCCGCACCAGCTGTCCAGCGCGACGCTGTTGCACGATACGCTGGCCTGGCCCGCCTGCGCGCCCGACGCCGAGTGGCGCCTGTGGCTGGACGCGCAGGCGCCAGAGGTGAACCTGCCTGCGCGCAGCCTGCGTTTCGACCGCGCCGACCTGTGCGCGCAGGCGGCCATCCACCACGCGGGCGTGGCCATGGGCCGGCGCCAGCTGGTGCAGCCATGGCTGGACAGCGGCGCACTGGTGCTGCCGTTCGGCGGGTTTAACCTGGCCAGTCCGCAGGCGTATTATCTCGTGCATGGCGGGCGCGCCGCGCTGCCGGCAAGAGTGCAGGCCTTGTTCGACTGGCTGCTGGGCTAGGGCCGGGGTCGGACCCGGCGGGTCTGACCCCCGGTACGCCGCTTCAGCCACATTTGATACACTGCGGCCCTTGCTGGAATCAGCGCAGGAAGGAAGCACCATGCACACATCATCCCTATTGACTGCCGCCACGCCGCCGGTTTTGCGCGAACTGCGCACGACTGCGCTCGCCTGCCTGCTGGAACCGGACCCGGCGACCAAGGTGGCGATGGTGGCGGCCATGGCCGAGGCCGAACTGGCGCTGGACGCCAAGGCGTTTCTGGCCCCAACCGGCGCCGTGCCGGGCCGGCCCGAACGTCCGGAGCTGGTGCCGCCGCGCCTGGTGGGACGGCGCTCGATGATCACGCCGGAAGGGCGCGCCATGCTGGTCCACGCGCTTGCCCACATCGAGTTCAATGCGATGAACCTGGCGCTCGACGCCCTGTGGCGCTTCCCGGACTTGCCCTTTGAATACTACACGGACTGGCTGCGCGTGGCGAAAGAAGAGGCCACGCACTTCGCCATGCTGCAGGCGCATCTGCAGGTGCTGGGCCACACGTATGGCGACTTTCCCGGCCACGACAGTCTGTGGGAAATGGTCGACAAGACGCGCGGCGACGTGCTGGCGCGCATGGCGCTGGTGCCGCGCACGCTGGAAGCGCGGGGGCTCGATGCGATTCCCCCGCTGCGCGCCAAGCTGGCGCAGGCGGGCGACATGGCCGCCGCCGCCATCCTCGACATCATCCTGCGCGATGAAGTGGGGCACGTGGAAATCGGCAACCGCTGGTACGGCTACCTGTGCGATCAAAGGGGTCTGGAGCTGCGCGCCACGTATGCGGAACTGGCGCGGCGCCACGAAGCGCCCACCCTGCGCGGCCCGTTCAACCTGGAAGCGCGGCGCCGGGCCGGGTTTTCGGAGCTGGAGCTGTCCGACTTGCCGGCCTGACGCCATCGCGGCATTCCTTTCACGGATGCGCTGTCAGGCTGATGTGCCAGTGGCTTAAATGTCCTTTCTCGATATGCACCTTGATGGGCTTGAGCCAGGCGCCTGCGCCGGGGATCTTGTCGGCGGCATTGGCGGAAAAACGCCCGTCGACGAGGGCCAGCTTGACGAAGCTGGGGCCGATGTAGACGACGCGCGTCCTGGCCGGCAATGCTTCCTGGGCCAGCATGGCCCGGTTGGCCGCGATCCATGCCACCAAGGCGGCCAGCCTGGGCTTTTGCGCCGGGTTGGCCACCACTTCCGCCTTCGCGTCGGCGATCAGCTTCTTGATGGCGGCGCCATTGCCCTGGCCGCCCAGCGCGTCCGTGTAGCCGCCCGTGCCGTCCGCGTAGCGCAAGTCGATCTGCTGGCCGTCACTGTGGCCGCTGTGGCCGAGGATGGAGCGGCCCGCCGCCGTCTGCGTCACGTGCTGGCCGCTGATGTCGTCGAAGCGGTAGGCATTGCCTGCCAGCCAGGCGATGGCCAGGCGCGTGGCCCACGAATCGCCGCCCGCATCGCGCGTGCCGTAGCGCCGCGCCGCCAGCGCCGCTTCATTGTTGGCCAGGTACAGGGGAATGTAGGCCGTGTTACCCTTCAATTCCACTTGTCCCCCTTCGGCCGGGTCGGAGCTGGCATCGGTATTGTCGATGCGGCCCTTCAGGCGCACCGTGATGACGGCCTTCTTGTCGAGCTTGTCGCCGGCGAAGACGGGCAGTACCAGGCCGGGAAATTTCACCTTGCCATGACTCTTGGTATTGACCTGAGACAGTAAATTCACCGTGCTGAAGGCGGGATTGCCGCCGCCGGCCGATATGCCGATGTTGACTTCCGTAATCGTCGCCGTTGCCGGCGTGTAGTGCAGTTCCAGCGGCAAGGTATGGGTGGCCGTGTTCGTCCCTTGCGATACGGATACATACGGTCCGGGCAAATTGCCCGTCAGCTTGATGGGCTGCAGCACGGGGTGGCCGGCCTTGTTCGGCGAGAGGAATTTCGCCTGCGTCACCTTCAAACCCTTGCACACGAGGCTCAGTTCCACCGTCGTCACGGTGGGCAGGAAGCTGTCGCCGATATTCGTCGCGCTGACATTGCCGCCCAGGGTCAGCGCCCCATCCCTGGTTTGCTTGCTGACGTCGACGCAATCGGTCCTGACGATCGTGCCCTGCGTGAAGTGGCTCTGGTTGACGGCGCCCGCGGCGGCCAGGTTGACCCCGGGCAGCCCGGTGACGGAGTAGGACCAGGTATCGTTGTACTGGCTTTGCGCCGTCGTGTAGACGGGGTACTCGGCCGTCCTGACGGTGATTTTCACGCCCACGTTTTTCGTGCCTTTCGGCACCGTGTAGCTGACGGGCACGCTGACGGTCTGGTTTTGCGCGGCCGCCGTGGCCGTGAATTCCTTGCTGCCCTCGTCATCCTGCGGCGTCACGTCCGGCGCGGCGCGGGGCGCGGCTGCCTCGGCGCGCGCGGGCGGACCGGCGCCATCCTGCGTGACCGTGGCGGCCACATAGCCTTGCGATGCGGCGCGCTGGGCCAGGCCGGGGCCGTACGGATAAACCATGGCCACGTTGATGGTGGTGCTGTTGTCGAAGACGGCGGCGCTGACGCTGACCACGCCCGGGTGGACGAGGTCGTTCAAGGTCAGCTGGTAGGTATCGGGCAGCACGCCATCGAAATGGAAGGCGCCCGTGGCATCGACCACGGCCACCTGGCGCTGGTGGCTGTTATAACCGGTCAACAGCATTTTCTTGCCAGCCAGCCCCGTGGCGTTGCCGCCTGCGGGCGTGCGCAGCTGGCCTTGCAGCACGGCACCGGACTTGATGGCGATCAAGGCATAGCTGGCCGTAAATTCGCCGTCCCGCGAAACGAAATTGAGGTTTACGTCGTAGACGCCGTTGGGCAGGAGCACCAGCATCTGCTGCATGGCGGCGGCGCTGATGCGGAAACTGTTGCTGGCCGCATCGAAGACCCAATACTGCTTGAGGCTGACGGACGCGCCGCCCGGCATCGACAGCAGGCCGTCGCTGTCGTCCTGCAGGGTCGTGGGGGCGGCGCCCATCAGGCGAAATTCCAGGGCGGCCGGCTGCAGGCGGTTGTTCGGCCCCAGTCCCGTGACGGCCAGCACGGGCGCCGTGGCGGGCACGTTGCCGTCGTCGTCCGGTTCCACATAGGTTTCCACGGCCGTGGGCAGTTCCGTCTGGATCAGCACATTCAGGGTGGTGACGCTGTTGCCCTTGCTGATCAAAAACTGCGCGTGCTGGTCCGCGCCCGTGTCGCCGGGCGTGGAAAAGCGCAGGCTGCCTTCCTGCAGCAGCACGTCCGTGACGGCGCCGCTGGCCTTGACGCTGTCGGCGCCGTCCGTAAAACCCAGCTCGGCCAGCGACAGCACGACCACCTGCGCGGGCTGTACGGGATCGAGTTCGATGCTGCCGTTGGCGCTGAAGGTCCACGCCAGGCCTGCGCTCTGGAAGGCAATGTCGCGTTCGATGCGCACGGTGATGGTGTCGTCGGGCGTGACGGTGGCGCCCGCGTCGATGTTGCCGGCCAGCACATCGCCATCGATGATGGTGCTGCCTTCGGGCACGCTGGCCAGCGTGGCTCGTACATTGCTGGCCGCCTCGTTGCTGTTGTTGCGGATGTGTACGCGGTAGGTGTAGTCCCAGGCGGTGCGGCTGACGCGCTGTTCGGCCACTTTTTCCAGCAAGGTCACTTCGAAGTCGCCTGCGGCCTGGACGCTGGTGGCCGCGGCGGCCAGCATGATTTTTGGCGTGGGCGGCTGCGTGGGATCGTTGGACCCGCCGCAGGCGCACAGGGCCGGCGCCAGCGCGGCGGCCAGCGCTGCGGCGGCCAGCTGGCGCCGCCGCAGGCAGGTCATGGCCAGCATGCCGGCCAGCAGCAGCCATGGCGTGGAGGGCAGGGCGATGGCGGCCGGTTGCGTGAGGCCCGTCTCGAGCGCGATGAAGGAGACGGGATCGACGATGGAAAACGGCTGGGCGCCGGGACTGCCCGCGCCCAGGTAATCGAAGGTGACGGAAAAGCCCGTGGCCGTGGCGCCGGGATGGATGCCGCCGGCCAGCGCCAGCGCGTCGAGGTAGCCGCTGGCGGGAATGGCGGGATCGGGCTGCACCAGCAGCGCGTCCCAGCCGGGCGCCGTGGAAACGTTGTGCAGGTTGGCGTACTGGCCCACGCTGAAGAACACGGTGAATTCTTCGATGGGTACGGCCAGCGTGGTATTGCTGACCGTATAGTCGTAGCGCCACTGCGTGCCGCCCAGCGCTGTGGCCGTGTAGCCGATGCTGGTGGCGTGCGCGGCCGACATTGCGCACAGCAGCAGCGCCAGCAGCACCTGTTTGATAAAGCTCATGATCGTCCTCCCGTCGACTGGCGCCAAGCGTGCCCAGGCAAGAGGTCAAGCAGGAAGCATACCCGTACAAATTATGCTGTAAAAACAGGGACTTGAATAATGCGGGCGGGCACCGGTGTCAAATCTGCCGACACGGGACGTCATGGCGGAGCGCTGTCAGCGCTGTCCTACCCGTCTTGTCGAAACTGTCTGATTGTATGCCTTGCGGAAACACGCGATGATCGTGTTCATGCTGCAACAGCCAACCAGTCCGACGGAGTATGCGATGCAAAAGCCAGACCAGTCCATCCATGTGAACAAGCCGTTCCTGCTGATTTGCCTGTTTACATTCTCGACCCTGGCGGCCACCTGGATGAATACGGGCGAGGAGCACAACAGCGATGCCGCACCGGCCCCCGTTGCCCGCGACGCCGGCCACGGCGCCTTGCCCGTCTGCAGCAGCGATGCTCTCACACTGTCGGCCCAGTGCCGGCGCCAGCCCGCCCGCCAGGCTTGAGCGCACTCTGCAGCCGCTGCTGCAGCAAGGCCAGCACGGCTGCTTCCTCCGGCGCCAGCGCCGGCAGTTCTTCCCGTAATTGCTCCTGCGCCCGCGCGCGCATGCCTGCCAATAACCTGCCATCCAGGTACGATTCCAGCACGGCCGGGTGCACATAGCATTTTCGGCAGATCGTCGGCGTATTGCCCAGCTTTTTCGCCACCGACTCGATCGCCTGCACGATGTTTTTCTTGGCTTGCGCATCGGAATCGACCTGCTCGAACGCCTGCAGGGCCAGCGCGGCCAGCAGGGTGCCGGACCAGGTGCGGAAATCCTTGGCCGTGTAGTCTTCGCCCGTCACGGCGCGCAGGTAATCGTTGACGTCGCCCGAGTCGACGCCATGGCGCGCGCCATCGTCATCGATGTATTGAAACAGTTCCTGCCCCGGCAGTTCGCGCATGCGTCGCAGCACCGTGGCCAGGCGCCGGTCGCTCAGGCGGATATCGTGGCGCACGCCGCTCTTGCCCTTGAAGTGAAAGGCCACGGCGCTGCCGTCGACCTGCACGTGGCGCGTGCGCAGGGTCGTCAGGCCGAAGGATTTGTTCGTGCGCGCGTATTCCTCGTTGCCGATGCGCATCATCGTCAGTTCCAGCAGATGCACGATGGTGGCCAGCACTTTTTCGCGGGGCAAGCCCGGCAGCTGCATGCCGCGCGCGACGGCGGCGCGGATGGCGGGCAGGGCGCGGCCAAAGCTGAGCATGCGCTCATATTTCGCTTCATCGCGCACCTGGCGCCAGCGCGCATGGTAGCGGTATTGCTTGCGGCCCCGCGCGTCGCGTCCCGTTGCCTGCAAATGGCCATTCGCGTGCGGGCAGATCCACACATCCGTCCAGGCCGGTGGAATGGCCAGCGCCTTGATGCGCGTCAAGGCGGCGCTAGCGCGCAGGAACTCGCCGTCCCCGTCGCGGTAGCGGAACTTGCCGGGCTTGCCCAGGCGGGCGATGCCTTTCTGATGGTCGCCCGTATAGCGCAGGCCGGCGGCGTGGGCCGTGGTGGCAGATATTTCCATGATGACAGCTTACCTTGCAGGCCGCCCACCCGGCGCGCCATTATGCTAAGGTGCGCATTCGTAACGCCGTGCGCGGCAGACAGGAGCAGCAGATGTTTGGCAGAAAAAAGAATCTGGAAGAAGACCACGCCCCCCAGGCCGACAAGCAGTATGAAAAGAAATACACGGATGACAGCTTCTGGGACAAGGTCGTCAAGTTCGCCAAGACGGCAGGACGCGAAGTCATCGAAAAAGCCCTGTGGCTGTACTACGCGGCCCAGCAGCCGAACACGCCGCTGTGGGCCAAGACGGCCATCTATGGCGCGCTCGGCTATTTCATTTCGCCCATCGATGCGATTCCCGACATCACGCCCGTGGTCGGCTATGCGGATGACCTGGCCGTGCTGGCGGCGGCCGTCGCCACGGTGGCCACCTACATCACGGCCGAGGTCAAGGAACGGGCCGCCGAGAAACTGCGCGGCTGGTTCGGCGCTTAATTGCCGGGGAGCGCGCCGGGAACGGGCTGGCCCCTGACGGCGTTGCGGTACCTGGCCCTGGCCTCGGCCTTCTTCACCGCCTCGCTGGCGATGTTCTGCGCCTTGATGCGGGCTTTTTCACTCTTGCTGCGCTGCTGCGCCACGTCCTTGTTGCCGATGCGATTGGTCATGCCGGTCTCCTCGTTGAGCGTCAAATCTGACCAGCACAGCATACGTGCTTGCCCGGGAGCTACCGTGCGCCCGCTCACACAAGCGGCATGCCTATCTCGCCGGCGTGCCGCTGCCGCCATGCGCCAGCAGGCGCAGCACCACTTCTTTCTGGAATGAACGAAACTCCTTGTCGGCGCTGACGTTGGCGAAGGCCAGCACGGCCGTCTTGCTGGCGCGGTCGACGCAGACGACGGACGCGGCGCCCGGGTCGCCGCCGCTGTGCGTGGCCAGCGACCGGCCGTCGACGTCGCGCAGCAGCCATACCAGGGCTTGCTGCACGGATGAATCGGCGGGCACGACGGGGGCCGCTTGCGGGGCGAAAAACAGGCGCAGCGTCGCCTCTTGCAGGTAGCGGTGGCCATCGACCCTGCCGCCATTGCTGAAAATGGCCAGGAAGCGGGCAAAGTCCTGCGCCGAGCTGCGCAGCAGGCCGGCCGGCCAATCCGGATAGCCGACGGGCGGCAGCGCTTGCAGGCCCGGCTCCTTGTGCGCGTACGGCTGGGCGACGACGGCGCGCCGCGGCAAGCCGGCCAGGTTCCAGGCCGTGTTGTCCATGCCCAGCGGTTCGAACAGGTGTTCGCGCGTATAGGCGTCGAGGCCATCGGGGTTCAAACGGCCCACCAGATAGCCGAGCAGGGCGATGCCGACATTGCTGTAGCGCCATTCCGTGCCGGGCCGGGCGGCAAACGACACATCCGCGTCATACCAGGCGCCGCCGCGTGACAGGTAACCCTTGACGAAGTCGCGCAGCGGTAATCGCGGGTCGCCCTGGACGGCAAACGCCGTCGTCTTGTCGTACACGGCGTCGGAAATGCCCGAGGTGTGGCTGAGCAAATGGCGAAAGGTGATGGGCACGTCCGGAAACTTCGGATGCATGAGCGGAAAGTCCAGGTAGGCCGCCACCTTGTCGTCGAGCTGGAAGGCGCCCTGTTCCAGCAGCATCATGACGGCCGTGGCCGTGACGAGCTTGCTGACGGACGCGACATGGAACACCGTGTTGGCATCGGCCTTCTTGCCGGCCTGGATGTCGGCCCAGCCATAACCGCGCGCGAAAATGGTCTGTTCGCCGCGCACCACGGCCACGCTCATGCCCGGTGTTTCCGTGCGGGCCAGGCCATCGCGCATGAAGCCGTCAAATTCTGTTTCCCACGCCAGCCTGGCCGGATCGGTGGCGCAGCCCGTTTGCAGCAGGGCCAGTGAGACGCCCAGTCCCAGCACGCTTCTTCGTTTCATTGATTCTCTCTTTTGCCATTTTCAATGATCTTAACAATATTTCCGCCCGCCATAGGGGCAATTGACAAATCATTGCTCTGTAGCAATGACAATGGGCGCAGCGGGTGCTTATTTGGCCAGTTATTTGCGCCAGTAGCGTTCCAGCAGCGGCTTGACCGTCAAGCCGTGCGCAATGATGGAGAGGATGACGACGACGAGGGTGATGTCGGCCAGTTCGCGCGCCAGGCCGCGCGGCAAGCCATGCGCTATGGCATAGCTGAGGTAGTACAGCGAGCCGATGCCGCGCACGCCAAACCAGGCGGCCAGCCCCCGCAGGCGCACGCTGGTGCCGGAAGCCAGCAGGCCGAGCATCACGCTGGCCGGGCGCGCCACCAGCAGCAGGAACAGCGCCACGCTCCACGCCTGCCAGCTCCAGGCGGCGGCCGTGACGGCGCCGCCCAGCAACAGCACCAGGGTCAGTTCGGACAGGCGTTCCAGGTGTTCCTTGAAGACGAGGGCTTCGCCGCTGACGGTCAGCGTCACCTCGCTGTCGTGCGGTTTGGCGGCGGACACGGCATGGGTTTCCTCCGCCTGCAGCAAGCCTTGCCGGTCTTGCGGCGCGCCGGCCAGCCGCAGTTCCGTCTGGCGCAAGGCCACGCCGGCAAAGAACACGGCCAGGAATCCCCACGCGTGCAGCCAGGTGGACACGCCGTAGACGAGGGCGATCAGGCCCAGGGCCGCCAGGTCGTCCAGCATCGCGTGTTTCGGTTCCTTGGCGCGCACCTGCCAGCCCAGCCAGGCCAGCAGCGCGCCGCCGGCCGCGCCCAGGGCGATGGCGGCGCCGCTGGCCCAGCATAGATCGCGCCACAGCCAGGTGGCGCCATGCGGCCCCAGCTCATGCAAGCCAAGCAAGCCCAGACCCAGCATGACGAAAGGAAAGCCGCTGCCATCGTTCATGCCCGCTTCGCTGGTCAGGATGAAGCGCAATTGCTCGCTGTCGCCCGCATGGCGCAGCTGCACGTCGGTGGCCAGCACGGGGTCGGTGGGGGCGAGGATGGCGCCCAGCAGCACGCCCGCGCCCAATGGCAGGCCCAGCACCAGGCACGCAAAGGCCGCCACGAGGGCCACGGAAATGGCCATCGACAGCCAGGCCAGGCGCAGCGAAGGCAGCCAGCGCGCCAGGCTGAAGGGCACCGGCATCTTGACGCCGGCGGAAAACAGGGAGATGAGGACGGCGATTTCCGTCAGGGTTTCCAGCAGGGGCGCCTGTTGCACCAGGTCGAACGCAAACAGGCCGAGAAACATGGGGCCCAGCAGCAGGCCCACGCCCAGGTAAGCGATGGCCGAGGTCAAGGGCAGGCGCGCGATGCCGTCGGCGCCCAGGCCACGCGCCAGCATCAGGCAGCCGATCAGGATGAACCAGGCGGTGGTGCTCATGCGGCTCATTGTAGCGGCGCGCGGGCCGGGGCAGCGCGCCGCAGGTTTTACGCCATGGTCTCTGCCTTGTGCAGCGCCACGCTGTCGTTCTGCGCCTGCATGGCGCGCACTTCGATGGGGTCGTGCGTGGAGCGCAGGCGGGGCAGGCTGTGCGGGTAATTGGTGGTGATGAAGGCCAGCATCTGCTCGCGCACGATGCAGCGCAGCTCGAAGGCCGTGCCCGAATCTTTCGCGCTGATGAGGAAACGCACGCGCACGGCGCGCTCGTTCGAATCCGTCGCCTGCACCGTGCAGACCCGGCCATCCCATTGCGCGGCGCCTTCGCAGATGCGCGTCAGTTCCGCGCGCAGCGGCGCGATCGGGATGCTGAAATCGAGCCACAGAAAGACCGTACCCAGGATGTCCGAGGAGGTATGCGTCCAGTTCTCGAACGGATTTTCGATGAACCACTGCAGCGGCACGATCAGGCGCCGTTCATCCCACACGCGCACGACCACATACGTGCCCTTGATTTCCTCGACCGTGCCCCATTCGCCATTGACGATCAGCACGTCGTCGATGCGGATGGGTTGAGAGAACGCAATTTGCAGCCCGGCAATGAAATTGCCCAGTACGGGGCGGGCGGCGATACCGGCCACCAGGCCCGCCACGCCGGCCGAGGCCAGCAGGCTGGCGCCGATCTGCCGCGCGCCGGGCAAGGTCAGCAGCACGAAGGACACGCCCAGCAGGACGACGATGGCGTGTGCGCTGCGCGTCAGTACGCGGGCCTGCGTGATGCGGCGCCGCGCGCGCAGGTTGTCGGCCGCGTCGACGGGATTGATCTGGGAAATCGTGATGCTGAGCGACTCGATGCATTGCATGGCCAGCCAGGTCAGCGCGATGATCAGCGCCACGCTGGTGATATGCGACATGGCGACCAGTGCCGGCGTGTCGTCGGGTGCGCTGGCCAGCACCATGCGCAGGCCGAAGACGATCATGGACAGCTGGCTGGCGCGGAAGGCCACGCGCGCGAGGTTGCTGGTCAGCGGGTGGCCATGGGCCAGTTTTTTCAGCAAGCCGATGCCGGCCCGGTGCACGCCGATGGCGACCAGGGTGACGAGCAGGGCGGAAACGAGCACGGTCAGCGCCGAGCGCAGCGGGCCTCCCATCAGCGAGTGAAACGTGCTGAGATCCATAGGCGAAAACTCCTTATTGATAAGTGAAATGGATGTCGGAAGCGGGTATTTTACGGGCAGATGACGTCGCGGGGGCGTGCGTTGCCGTACGGATAAGACTTCGGTCAAGGTGGATACTGGAAGAAATTGCTGCGCTGCGCCATGCCACGTTGACGTTTCAATACGGAAAACAAGCGGGCGTCGCCGCATTGGAAACATAGTCATACTTGCCATGCTTTTCGTTTTTGCAAAGGAAACCGATGATAGTACGATCACTCCGAATGTCCTTGCGCTTCATCCTGCCACTTGCACTCGTGCTGGGACTGTTTGCTTATATCGTGGTACCCCTGCTGGACAACATCACCCTGCGCTGGTATGTGCGCGACCTCGACAGCCGGGCCGAATTGCTCGCTGGAACCCTCCGCCCCTCGCTCACCGAATACCTGCCCGCGCAGGATGCCACCCGCATCGGTGAACTGTTCCAGGGCGCCACGCGCGACGAACGCCTGATCGCCATCGGTTTTTGCGACAATGCGGGCCACTTGCTGTACCAGTCCGCGCAATACCCGGCCTCCATCGGCTGCTGGAGCACGCCTCCCACGGGCGGCCTGTACAAATCCCTGGCGCAATTGCCGCAAGGCCAGGTCCACCTGAGCGAAACGCCCGTCATGCAGGACGCGTCCCAGCTGGGACGCCTGGTGCTGGTGCAGGATATGAGTTTTGTCGAACGCCGCAATACCGATACCAAGCGTTTTATTTTTGCCTTCCTGGCCGTGCTGGCCGTGCTCATTTCCCTGATGACGGTGTTCGTCGCCCACCTGAGCTGGCGCGGCTGGCTGTCCGCCGTGAAGGATATCTTGCGGGGCGAGTTGCTGCCGAAAAGCAATGGCGCAGTGGCCGCCGCCACGGCGCCCGCCGCCGCGCCAGCGCCGCCGCCGGAAATGCAGCCGCTGATCGGCGACTTGCGCGAATTGCTGCAGGAATACCACCTGGAACGCCAAGGCGACAACGGCTGGTCGTCCGACTGGACGCCGGACAAGCTGCGCGCCTTGCTGGAAGCGGACTTGCAGGGAGACCAGGTGCTGGTGGTGTCGAACCGCGAGCCGTATATCCACACCAAAACAGAGGCGGGCATCACTGTGCAGCGCCCGGCCAGCGGCCTGGTGACGGCCGTGGAAGCCGTGATGCGGGCGTGCTCCGGCACGTGGATCGCGCATGGCGCCGGTTCCGCCGACCGCGAGACGGTCGACAAGCTCGACCACGTGCCCGTGCCGCCCGACAATCCCAGCTATACCTTGCGCCGCGTGTGGCTGACGGAAGAGGAAGAGCAGGGCTACTATTATGGCTTCGCCAATGAAGGCATGTGGCCGCTGTGCCATATCGCCCACGTGCGCCCCGTGTTCCGTTCGTCCGACTGGGACCAGTACGTAAAGGTCAACCGCCGCTTCGCCGACGCCGTGATCGCCGAGGCGAAGACGGACAATCCCGTCGTGCTGGTGCAGGATTATCACTTTGCCTTGCTGCCGCGCATGGTGCGCGAAGCCTTGCCGAAGGCGACGATCATCACCTTCTGGCATATCCCCTGGCCGAACTCGGAATCGTTCGGCATTTGCCCTTGGCGCGAGGAAATCCTCGACGGCTTGCTGGGCAGCACCATCCTCGGCTTCCATACGCCATTCCACCGCAAGAATTTCCTCGAAACAGTGGACCGTTACCTGGAAACCCGCATCGAGCCCGAGGCTTCCACGATTTCCTACGGCGGCGAGATGACGCAGGTCGAAGATTACCCGATCTCGATCGCCTGGCCCGAGGATGACCCGGCGCAACCCGACGTGGCCACGTGCCGCGCGCAAATCCGCGCCGAACTGGGCGTGGCGCCGGACCATTTGCTGGGCATCGGCGTGGACCGCCTCGATTACACGAAAGGCATCGTCGAGCGCTTCCAGGCCGTCGAGCGCATGCTGGAACAGCAGCCCGGCATGGTGGGACACTTTACCTTCGTGCAAATCGCCGCTCCCAGCCGCGCTTCGCTCGATGAATATCAGAGTTTTGACGCCAGGGTGCGCAAGATGGTCGAGCGCATCAACCGCCGCTTCGGCAGCGGAGACTACGTGCCCATCCTGCTGAAGGCCGAGCACCATGGCCAGGACGACTTGCAGCGCTATTTCCGCGCCTCCGAGGTGTGCATGGTGACGAGCTTGCATGACGGCATGAACCTGGTGGCCAAGGAGTTCATCGCCGCGCGCGACGACGAGCTGGGCGTGCTGGTGCTGTCGCAATTTACGGGCGCCGCGCGCGAGCTGCATGAAGCGCTGATCATCAACCCGTATCACATCGAGCAGGGCGCCGACGCCCTCTACCGCGCCCTCGTGATGCCGCCCGTTGAGCAGCGTGAGCGCATGAAGAGCATGCGGGCCCGTGTGAAACATTTCAATGTGTACCGCTGGGCCGGGCGCATGCTGCTGGACGCGGCCCGCTTGCGCCAGCGCGACAAGGTCATGACCAAGATCGACGCCCACAGCCGCATCAAGCGGCGCAAGGGGATCTGATGACGGACATGCCTGACGATAGCGCTACCCTGTTGCGGTTGCTGAGTACTGCCGGCAGCGCCGTTTTCCTCGACTTCGACGGCACCCTGGTCGACCTGGCGCCCACGCCCGACGGCGTGCGCGTGGCGCCCGGTGTCATCGAAGCGCTGGCGCTGCTGGCCGAGCGCCATGGCGGCGCGCTGGCCCTCATTTCCGGTCGTCCCATCGTCCAGATCGACGCGATGCTGGCGCCCTTGACCCTGCCGGTGGCCGGCGTGCATGGCGTGGAGCGGCGCGGCGCCGATGGCCGGTTCACCGTGGCGGCCACGCCCGAGGTGGCGCCCGTGCTGGCGCGCGCCCAGGCGCTGGCGGCGAGGTACCCCGGTTTGCTGGTGGAGCAGAAACGCGGTGCCGTGGCCCTGCATTACCGCCTGGCGCCGGAACTCGAACAATTGTGCCTGCAGGAAATGACGGCCGCCGTGCAAGCGTGCCCGGGGGTATTGCTGTTGCATGGCAAAATGGTCCTGGAAGCCAAGCCGGCCGCCACGGACAAGGGCGGCGCCATCGCCGCCTTCATGCAGGAAGCCCCGTTCGCCGGCCGCCGGCCCGTGTTCGCGGGCGACGATACCACCGACGAGGCAGGCTTTGTCTTTGTACAACAAGCAGGCGGGCAGGGCGTGAAAGTGGGCAACGGCCCCAGCGCCGCTGCCTTGCGCCTGGCCAGCCCCGGCGCCTTGCGCGCCGCCTTGCTGGCCGCTTCCGTATCCCCGACCTCGAAGGAGTAGCCCATGACGACAACCTATGACATCCCCAGCGGCGCGCACGCGGCCGCCGCCAGCACGCCACCCGCGCAGGCGTCCCTGAACTGCGGCGTGGTGGGCAATTGCGCCTTCAGCGCCCTGATCGACCAGAAAGGGCAGGTCGTCTGGTCCTGCCTGCCCCGTTTCGACGGCGATCCCGTCTTCAACACATTATTGGACGATACGCAGAACGGCAGCGTGTGGGCCATCGACATCGAAAACTTCGCGCGCAGCGAGCAAGTCTATGAGCCGAACACGGCCGTACTGCGCACGCGCCTGTACGACACGCAGGGGCGGGGCGTGGAAATCACGGATTTCGCGCCCCGTTTTCTCAGCCGCGACCGCATGTTCCGCCCGCTGATGCTGATCCGGCGCGTGCGCCCGCTGGACCACGCCGTGCGCATCCGTGTGCGCCTGCGTCCCCGCTACGACTGGGGCAGGCTGGCGCCGCAGATCACGCAGGGCAGCCACCACATCCGCTACGTGGGGCCGGAACAGACCTTGCGCCTGAACACCGATGTGTCGCTCAATTATGTGCTGAGTGAAACGTATTTCGTGCTGGGCGGCACGGCCAACTTCCTGCTGGGCCCCGATGAAACCCTGGCCGGCGGCATCGACGAGACGGCGCGCATCTTCGAGAAGGAAACCATCAACTACTGGCGCACCTACACGCGCCGCCTGGCCGTGCCGCTGGAATGGCAGGACGTGGTCATCCGCGCCGCGATCACCTTGAAGCTGTCTTTATATGAGGATACGGGCGCCATCATCGCCGCCATGACCACCAGCATCCCGGAAGCGCCGGGCAGCAGCCGCAACTGGGATTACCGCTATTGCTGGCTGCGCGACGCCTTCTTTGTCGTGCGTGCGCTCAACAGCCTGTCCGAAGTGGGCACCATGGAGGAATACCTGCGCTGGCTGACGAATATCGTCGCCCGCTCGAAAGGCGGCCACATCCAGCCCCTGTACGGCATCGGCCTGGAAGAGCAGCTGCCCGAATCGATACTCGACCACTTGCCCGGCTACCGGGGCAATGGTCCCGTGCGCGTCGGCAACCAGGCGCAGGAACACTTCCAGCACGACGTCTACGGCAATATCGTGCTGGGCGCGGCGCAGGCCTTCCTCGACCACCGCCTGTTCCACCGGGCGGGAAAAGCCGAGTTTGCCGCGCTGGAAGCCGTGGGCGACCAGGCATTCAAATTGCATGCGGAACCGGACGCGGGCATGTGGGAACTGCGCACGCGGGCGAGGGTCCACACCTCGTCCATGCTGATGAGCTGGGCCGCCTGCGACCGCCTGGCCAAGGTCGCGCACAAGCTGGGCCTGGACGACCGGGCCGACCACTGGAACAGCCGCGCCGTGCTGATCCGCGAGAGATTACTGCGCGAAGCGTGGAGCGAGGAGCGCCAGGCCTTCGCGGAAAGCCTGGGCGGACGCGACCTGGACGCCTCCGTCCTGCTGATGGCGGAAGTCAACTTCATCGACCCCATGGACCCCCGTTTCATCGCCACCGTCGACGCGCTGGAAGCATCGCTGTGCGACGGCCCCTACATGCGCCGCTACGAAGCGCCCGACGACTTCGGCAAGCCAGAGACCGCCTTCAACATCTGCACCTTCTGGCGCATCGACGCCCTGGCGCGCATCGGCAGGAAGGACGAGGCGCGCAAGATATTCGAAACGATGTTGATGGCGCGCAATCACCTGGGCTTGCTGTCGGAAGACACCCATCCGGTGACGGGGGAAATGTGGGGGAACTTCCCGCAGACGTATTCGATGGTGGGGTTGATTAACTGCGCCGTGCGGCTGTCGGCGCCTTGGGATAGCGCTATTTAACTGTGCTATTCCAGCTTAATTATTCTAATTGAGTTTGATTTAATTTTTTCCTTGAAGCCCGCTGAAAGCGGGCTTTTCTCATACAGCGTTTGATCGATATGTTTAATCCCTTTATCACGCGGATTTTGTATTGTAAGGTGTCATCTAAAATAAAATTCCACTTTGAATTCCTCATTTATATGAGAAGGTGCCTATGGAGGTAAGTCACCTTCGAGTAGGCTTAGAGTAAGACGCGACGATTATCCGGAGCAGCCATTGCGGTGTTGGGAGATACAGTGGAAAGGGTAAGCCCAAAAGTTAAATTATCAATATCTTCCTGCATGATGCACAAATCTTTCGCCAGCATGCTGCGTGTGATCTTTTCTGCCCGAAGTGCATCGAAAATTTTTCGTAAAACTTGAGAGGATTCATGACGCATCGGTCTCGGCTCCGAGGTGCGATAGCCGTTTTTTGCCATTTGAATGCAAAGATTGCGATATGACCACTCAGTAAATAGGCCTAAATGATTCATTCGATATGCGAGAGCCGCTAACGAGACCCCCCATATATGTTTTATCTGCATCAGTTTGTCTAGCGTTAAAACTCCAGAACCTCTTGCGAGTATATTCGCTCTCGGCATTAGGAATGCCGAGGCAAATGCATTCGCCTCACGTTCCATTTCCGGGTTGTGATCCTCTCCGTGCAACATGCTATGTCGGTCGCGGACTAAGTGGCCTAGCTCATGAGCAGCATCAAATCGGCTATGTTCGGCAGACTTGAACGTGTTGAGAAAGACAAAGGGATGTTCCCTGTGCCACACGCTAAAAGCATCTACCTCTTTAGCTTCAATCGCTAATGAATAGACCCGAATTCCTTTTGCTTCTAGTAGATGAATAAGGTTACCGATCGGAGTCTCTCCCAGGCCCCAAACACGACGTAAGGTTGCTGCTGCGTCTTCAGGGGATAGGTCACTTAGGTCAGGTAAGTTGGCCTGTGGAAGGCGAAATCGTTCTTCTATCCAATCGTTGAGTAAAAATGCCATTACACCAGCACCTAGAGCGGTGTTTCTTAGTGCTGCGGACATTTTTGACATTGACCGGAAACTGACTGTGTCCGGTTCAATAACGGGCAGGTCGTCTCCTGAAAAAAATTCTACTGGGAAATGGAGAAGCGCACTAATCGCTGCAAGTTTCTCCGGTTCTGGTGTGTATTCGCTTAATTCATATCCTTGTATCGAGCGCACTTGCAGACCTAATTCCTTGGCAAGGCGAGCCTTCGTAAATCCGCGTCGTGTACGAGCGAACGTTAGCCTTGATGGGTTAAAAAACATTATACCTCTAAGTTATTTATGTTCCAGTGCGTCGTTCAATGGGTACATCAATCGGTCCAGTGGGACTGTCATTTTGAATAAAAGCTTCACCATCAGGTAGAATGGAAGAGAGAATAATTCTCTCTTTCCAATTTATAATTTTTTTTCTTTCAAATTCCGAAGGCAATGAGAGTTCAGCTCTAATTTCAGCTTTCCCATTTGAGCCAGTACTGACGTGATAAAGTAAAACCCACAGTTGTGTAGCTTCTTTCGAATTGGCAAGCCTTGTAGATGCCAAATCTGCGTTAAAAAGAGTCAATTGTTTGTAGTTGTTGGCTACGGCTTGTTTAAGAACAGCCCCTTTTTCTGCTTGATTTGTGGGATATCCGCCGATGGAGCCAGTATCTGAATCACCTGTCATTACTACAATTGCAATTTTTCGATGGGGGTCGACAATAAACGGACAATTACGCGTGTTCTCAGGTTTCCATCCGCGCTCAACTAGTAAAGAGCGAATAGCGTATACGGCAGCGTGCCAATGATATGAACCAGCGGCTGTGGTCGAATGTAACTCTGTCGCTTCAATTCGCGCTCGGTAGCCATGTTCGCTGACTTCTCGTAACAACGCTTCATTCAGGCTTGCGCTCAGTTCAGAGAGGCGACTAGAGACCAATGTGGGCTCCCAGACTACCTTGCACACAAATTGATTGGGCATCGGGGGAATGCCAGGCAGTTCTTGTAACAAGGAAGCCTCCACAGGTAAATTTACTTCCGATAATCTTACCACGGAATGAGGTTGATAAACCGGAAGTTGGCGCTCGATCAGACTATAAGCATTTTTCGTCTGCATGGTGGCGTGGTAACGACGAACACTCTCCTTCGTGAGCTCGAACACGGATCGTAAGGGCTACTGGCAACTTTTATGGCTACTGATACTCTGAAAAGCGTTCATAAAGCAGAAATCTATTAAGCACTCGAGAGCCTGCTGAACAGAATCATTCGCTTCGTTCACCGCGCCCATACAACCTGCACTCCGCCGCCAGCGCCAGCAGATTCGGGTCGCGCTCGCGGCTGCTCAGCATGAGCAGGGTGATTTGCTGGTGCGAGCCGTAGCGGGCGTCGAGGGGCAGCAGTTCGATGCGCGAGCTGAAGGCGCGCACGCGGCCGGGCAGCAGGCTGTAGCCGATGCCGCCGCTCACCAGGTTGATCAGCGAGAAGATGTCGCCCACGCGCATGGCTGTGTCGGGCACGAAGCCGGCCAGTTCAAATGCGTGGTTGAAGCTTTGCGAGGTGACGAATCCCTCGTTGAGCGTGACGAATTTGTCGTCGCGCAGCGCCTGCAAGTCCACGGAAGCGGCCCCCGCATAGGGCGAGGCCAGCGGCGCGGCCAGGAAGATGTCGTCCTGGAACAGGGGCACTGCCACCAGGCCCGCATGCTGTTCGTCTTCCTGCACGCCGACGATGATGGCGTCCAAACGTCCATCGGCCAGGCTTTGCAGCAGTTCGCGGTTCGAGCCCAGGGTCAGGTCGATGTCGAGGCCCGGCCGGCGCAGCTTCAGGGCGATCACCAGTTGCGGGATGCAGTGCAGGGTCAGGGAATACAGCGAACCGATCTTCAGACGCACGGGGTTGATGCCCGACATTTCGCGTACCTTGCGCACGCCTTCCTCGCACTCGGCCAGCGCGCGCCGCGCCGATTCGGCAAAGGTGTAGGCCGCATGCAGGGGGATCAGGCTGCGTCCCTCGCGCTTGAACAGGGGACAGCGCAAGCCGTCTTCCAGCGAGTGCAGGGCGCGGTGCACGCTGACCGTGCTCTGGCCCAGCGCATCGGCCACCCGCGCCAGGTTGTTCAATTCCATGAAGCTCAGAAAAACTTCCAGCTTTTTCAAGGTGATTTCTTCATTGATGGCCATGGCTAGCCTCTTTTATGGCAGTTCATTAACTTCAAAGTAATGAATATGCTAGCAGGTTGATTGTCGCGCTGGCGCTTTCGTTCTATCGTCGGGGTTCGATAGCTCATTCCGGAGGCATGATGTCAACCGCCACAGCAGCGCCAGCGCAGCGGCAAAAACAATGGGACACGCGGCGCACCGAGAAGCGCCGCCGCCTGGAAGCCGTGCGCCAGTACGCGAGCGGCCCCGTGCTGCAACAGGGCGACATGGTCGCCGTGCTCGAAGCCTTGCTTGCGCCGGGCGACCGCGTCGTCCTCGAAGGCAATAACCAGAAGCAGGCCGATTTCCTCGCCCGCATGCTGGCCCAGGTCAATCCCGACAAGATCCATCACCTGCACCTGATCATGCCCAGCGTCAGCCTGCCCGAGCACCTGGACCTGTTCGAGCGGGGCATCGCCCGCAAGCTCGATTTTTCGTTTGCCGGCACGCAAAGCTTGCGCATCGCGCAGTTCCTGCAGGATGGCTTGCTGGAAGTGGGCGCCATCCACACCTACATCGAACTGTATGCGCGCCTGTTCGTCGACCTGACGCCCAACGTCGTCATGGTGGCCGGCTACATGGCCGACCGTCAGGGCAATCTGTACACGGGCCCCAGCACCGAGGACACGCCCACGCTGGTGGAATCGGCCGCCTTCCGCGACGGCATCGTCATCGCCCAGGTCAACCAGATCGTCGACGACGTCAGCGACTTGCCGCGCGTCGACGTGCCCGGCTCGTGGATCGATTTCGTGGTGCAGTCCGACAAGCCGTTCTTCATCGAACCCCTGTTCACCCGCGACCCGCGCGTGATCAAGCCCGTGCACGTGCTGATGGCCATGATGGCGATCCGCGGCGTGTATGAAAAACACCAGGTGCAGTCGCTCAACCACGGCATCGGTTTCAATACGGCCGCCATCGAGCTGATTTTGCCGACCTATGGCGAGCAGCTGGGCTTGAAGGGCAAGATTTGCCGCAACTGGGTGCTCAACCCCCATCCGACGCTGATACCCGCCATTGAGACGGGCTGGGTTGAGAGCGTGCACTGCTTCGGCGCGGAGCTGGGCATGGAAGGCTATGCGGCCGCGCGGCCCGACGTGTTCTTCACGGGCCGCGACGGTTCCATGCGCTCGAACCGCGCCCTGTGCCAGCTGGCGGGCCAGTACGCGGTCGACCTGTTCATCGGCGCCACCCTGCAGATGGATGGCCTGGGCAACTCGTCGACCGTCACCAACGGCCGCCTGGCGGGCTTCGGCGGCGCACCCAACATGGGCCACGACCCGCATGGCCGGCGCCACCCGACGCCGGCCTGGCTGGACCTGATCGAGACGGACGACCCGCTCGCGCGCGGCAGGAAGCTGGTGGTGCAGATGGTCGAGACGTTCCAGGACGGCGGCCAGCCGACCATCGTCGAATCGCTTGACGCCGTGGCCGTGGGCCAGGCCAGCGGCATGCCGCTGGCGCCCGTGATGATCTATGGCGATGACGTCACCCACGTGCTGACGGAGGAGGGCATCGCCTACCTGTACAAGGCCCGTTCGCTCGACGAGCGCAAGGCCATGCTGGCGGCGGTGGCCGGCGTGACGCCCATCGGCCTGCGCCACGACCCGAAGACGACGGCGACACTGCGCGCCGACGGCTTGATCGCGCTGCCCGAGGATATCGGCGTGCAGCGGGGGGAAGCGAACCGCTCGCTGCTGGCGGCGAAAAGCATCGCCGACCTGGTCGAATGGTCCGACGGTCTGTATCAACCCCCCGCCAAATTCAGGAGCTGGTAATGAGCACAATGATGATGACGACAGTGCCGCTGCGGCAGCGCTGCGCCGCGCTGGCGCGGCAAGTGCTGCAGGCGCTGTTCGATGAAGTGACGCTGACGCCGAAGCCGGGCCTGGTCGATTTGCGCAGCCGTGGCGCCCACGCGGACTTGAACTGGGCCTTGATGTGCCACTCGGCCTGCGTGCTGCAACCGGTGTTTGCCGCCATGGCGCAGGCAGGCTGGGAAAGCGGCGATGACGACGGCCTGCGCCAGCGCATCGGCGCCATCGGCCGCGATGGCGAGGCGCGGATGCTGGCGGCCACGGGCGGCGTGAACACGCACCGGGGCGCTATCTGGGCGCTGGGATTGCTGGTGACGGCGGCGGCGCAGCAGGGCGCGCGCGGCGCGTCGCTGGCGCCGCAAGCCGTGGCGGCGCGGGCCGGTGCGCTGGCCCGCTTGCACGACCGCGGCGCGCCTGGCGCCACCGGCAACAAGGGCGAGCTGGCGTGCCGCCAGTACCGGGTCGATGGCGCCCGGGGCCAGGCCCGCGCCGGTTTCCCGCTGGTGACAGGCGCCGGCTTGCCCGCCTTGCACGCCTCGCGGGCGCGCGGCGACAACGAAACGACGGCGCGCCTGAACGCCTTGCTGGCTATTCTCAGCCAGCTGGACGACACCTGCGTGCTGTCGCGCGGCGGCGAGGCGGCCTTGCTGGCGTTGCAATCGGGGGCGGCGCAAGTGCTGGCGGCCGGCGGCGCGGCCACGGCTGCCGGCACGCAGGCATTGCTGGCGCTGGAAGCGGCGGCGCTGGATCGCGGCGTGTCGCCCGGCGGCGCAGCCGACTTGCTGGCGGCCACCCTGTTCCTCGACCGATTGACAGAAGGAGAAGCGCATGGAAACGCGTGACTACACATTCCCGGCCGGACAGCCGGCATCGGGGCGCGTGCTGGCCGGCGTCGTCGGTTCGGGCGACCTGGAAGTGCTGCTGCAGCCGGGCGACGACGGCGTGACCCGTATCGTCGTGAACACCTCCGTCGATGGCAAGGGCGCCGTGTGGGACGCGCTGTTGCAGCGCGTGTTCGGCGGCGAGCCGCTGCCGGCGGCGACCATCGTCATCAACGACTGCGGCGCCACGCCGGGCGTGGTGCGCATGCGCATCGAGCAGGCATACGAAGAATTGCAAGCGGGGAGGACGGCATGAGCACATTACAACAACTGCTGGAGCGCGACAGCTTCATCGAACGGGGCGCGCGCAGCAGGGCCAAGGCCTTGCTGGACGCGGGCAGCATGCGCGAACTGCTCGATCCGTTCTGCGGCATCGCTTCGCCCTGGCTGCCGCGGCAGGGCGTGACGGCGCAGGCGGACGATGGCGTGGTGGTGGCCAAGGGCTTGTTCGACGGCCAGCCGGCCGTGGTGCTGGCCATCGAAGGCGCCTACCAGGGCGGCAGCATGGGCGAGGTGGGCGGCGCGAAGATCGCCGGCGCGCTGGAACTGGCGGCGCGCGACAACCGCCAGGGCGTGCCGACGCGCGCCGTGATCCTGTTCGAGACGGGCGGCGTGCGGCTGCAGGAAGCCAACCTGGGTCTGGCAGCGATTGCCGACATCCATGCCGCCATCGTCGACCTGCGCCGCTACCAGCCCGTGATCGGCATCACGGCGGGCACCGTCGGCTGCTACGGCGGCATGTCGATCGCGGCGGGCCTGTGCAGCTATCTGGTCGTCACGCGCGAGGCGCGCCTGGGCCTCAATGGCCCGGCCGTGATCGAGCAGGAGGCGGGCGTGGACGAATTCGACTCGCGCAACAAGCCCTTCATCTGGAGCCTGACGGGCGGCGAGCAGCGTTTTAAGAGCGGCCTGGCCGACGCCTACGTGGACGACGACACGCCGCAGATGCGCGCCACCGTGGCCGATCTGTTCGCCCGCGGCGTGCCGCCGCGGCACCGCAGCGATCAGGCGGAAGGCTACCTGGCCCGTCTGGCGGAAGTCGACGCGTCCGTGCAAGCCACACCAGGCGCCGTGCGCGCCATCTACAGCCAAGGAGTCGCAGCATGAACGCCATCACCGAGACGAGCCGCGGCGCCGTCTGGCTCGCGGCCCTGACGCGGCATGCCGCGCCGCTGCCTGATTATCCACTTTCCGTGCGCGTGGTGGACGCGCCGCTGGCGGGCGAGCCGGCGCGCTACCTCGCCGTGCTGCCCGACCCCGGCAACCGTTTTACGCGCGCCCGCACCGGTGAAATCGGCCTGGTCGAGGCGTGGCAACTGGCGCGCGCCGTGCGGCAGGTGCTTGCCGAGGACCGCGACCTGGCGGTGAAACGGCCCATCGTCGCCGTCATCGACGTGGCCAGCCAGGCGTATGGCCGGCGCGAAGAAGCGTATGGCATCCACCAGGCGCTGGCCGGCGCGGCGGGGGCTTACGCCGAGGCGCGCCTGGCCGGCCATCCCGTCATCGGCCTGATCGTCGGCAAGGCCATGTCGGGCGCCTTTCTGGCGCACGGCTACCAAGCCAACCGCCTGATCGCGCTCGACGATCCGCAAGTGATGGTGCACGCCATGGGCAAGGCGTCGGCCGCGCGCATCACCCTGCGCACGGTGGAAGCGCTCGAAGCGCTGGCCGCGACGATTCCACCGATGGCTTATGACGTCAAGAACTACGCGACCCTGGGCCTGCTGTGGCAAACCTTGCAGGTGGCGCAGCCGGACGCGCCGTCGGAGCTTGATCTGGCGCAGATGCAGGGCAGCGTGCAGGCGGCGCTGGCCGACATCCGCGCCGATCCGGAAAGGGATCTTTCCAGCCGCCTGGGCGCGCCGCACCGCCAGGCGTCGGCAAAAGTCAGGGAGGTGCTGGGGCAGCAGTGGTAAGTGAAACAACAGAGAAGACACCAAGTCATTCCTATTCCAATAACGGAGACAATCATGATCATTTACGGAACCGCATTGCTGGCCCTGTGCCATTTGCTCGGCATCTTCCTGGGCGACCTGCTCGGGCAGCTGATGGGCGTCAAGACCAACGTGGGCGGGGTGGGCATCGCCATGCTGCTGCTGATCTGCGCCCGGCTCTACATGCAGCGCCGATCCTGGCTGCCGCAGATGACGGAGCGGGGCGTCGAATACTGGGGCGCCATGTATATTCCCGTGGTGGTGGCCATGGCGGCGCAGCAGGACGTGGTCGCGGCGCTGCGCGGCGGGCCGGTGGCCGTGCTGGCCGCCATCGGTTCCGTGCTCGTTTGCGGCGCAGTCATTTCGCTGATCAACCGGATGGAAAGCCCGGCCGCCATCGCCGCCGCCGAAGCCGACCCGATGTTGATGAAGGAGCACCGTCATGCTTGACATCTTTGAAAAAGCCGCCATCCACAACGGCCTGGTGACGGCCTTCGCCTTCGTCGGCCTGATCATGCTGGTCTCGGTGGCGCTGTCGAAGTATCTGACCCTGGGCAGGGTGCACGGCTCGGCCATCGCCATCGTGATCGGCCTGGGCCTCGCCTACTGGGGCGGCGTGCATAGCGGCGGCCATAAGGGCCTGGCCGATTTGTCGCTGTTCGGCGGCATCGGCCTGATGGGCGGCGCCATGCTGCGCGACTTCGCCATCGTCGCCACGGCCTTCGAAGTGCAGGCGACCGAGGCGCGCAAGGCTGGCCTGATCGGCGTCGTGGCGCTGCTGCTGGGCGTGGTGCTGCCCTTCCTCGTCGGCGCCGGCGTGGCCTGCGCGTTTGGCTATTCGGACGCCGTCAGCATGACCACCATCGGCGCCGGCGCCGTCACGTACATCGTCGGCCCCGTCACGGGCGCGGCCATCGGCGCCAGCTCGGACGTCATGGCCCTGAGCATCGCGGCGGGCCTGATCAAGGCCATCCTGGTGATGGTGGGTACGCCCGCTGCGGCGCGCTTCCTGCGTCTCAAAACGCCGCGCTCGGCCATGGTCTTCGGCGGCCTGGCCGGCACCGTCAGCGGCGTGTCGGCGGGCCTGGCCGCCACCGACCGCAAGCTGGTGCCGTATGGCGCGCTGGTGGCCACGTTCCACACGGGCCTGGGCTGTCTGCTGGGTCCATCCTTGCTGTTCTTTGCCGTCAAGGCGGTGGTGGCTTGATGCAGCGTCCTCGCGCGCATGACTTGCTGTGGGTGTCCGGCTTGCCGGACGGTGCATCCTTGCCCGCCTGGGCCGACGCTGCCTGGCTGCGGGCGGCGCCGCTGGTGGTGCGGCGCGCCAGCGCCACGCTGGGGTGCATCCCCGTGGGCTTGCGCGGCCGGCTGCGCAGCGAGCGGCATGCGTGCGAAGTGGAGTCTTCCGCCGTGCTGCGCCGCGTGACGCCGGAAATGCTGGCGCGGCTGGCGCACACCCCGCCGTCCGGTTTTGACTGTACTGCGCTCGCTGCGCTGCGGCTGGTGGCGCCGCTGCTCGACGCCACGGGCTGGGCCTGGGGCCCGACGGGCGGCGTGGGCTTCGCCCTGGCCAGCGGCTTGCCCGTGCTGCGTGCCGACAGCGACCTCGATCTCGTGCTGCGCATCGCCGCGCCGCCGGACGCCGCGCAGGCCGAGGCCCTGCGCGCCATCGCGGCGACTGTCACGTCGAGTATCACGGCGTGCCGTCTGGATCTGCAGATCGACACGGGCCATGGCGGCTTTGCGTATGCAGAATGGGCGGCGGGCCGGGGCAGGGTCTTGCTGAAAACGGACCACGGACCCGTGCTGACGGCCACGCCCTGGGAGCAGGCATGAGCGTATTGTTTACCTTTCCCGGCCAGGGCGCCCAATACTCCGGCATGCTGCACGCGCTGCCGGACGATGCGGCCGTGGCGGCGGCCCTGGCCGAAGCGGCTGAAGTGCTGGGCTGCGATCCCCTGGCGCTGGACACGGCCGAAGCGCTGGCCTCGACGCGGGCCGTGCAACTGTGTCTGCTGATCGCCGGCGTGGCGATGGCGCGCTCCTTGGAGGCGCGCGGCGCGACACCGGACATGGTGGCCGGCTTTTCCATCGGCGAGTATGCGGCGGCTGTGGTGGCCGGCGCGCTCGATTATGCGGACGCCGTGCGCCTGGTGGCGCGGCGCGGCGAGCTGATGGAGCAGGCGTATCCGGCCGGCTACGGCATGGCGGCCATCATCGGGCTTGATCTGGCGCAGCTCGAGCCGCTGTTGGCCAGCGTGCATGGCGCGGCCACGCCCGTGTATATCGCCAACCTGAATGCGCCGCGCCAGATCGCCATTGCCGGCAGCGAGCCCGCCTTGCACGCCGTGATGGCGCTGGCCCTGGCGCAGGGCGCCAGCAAGGCCAAGCGCCTGGCCGTCAGCGTGCCCTCGCATTGTCCGCTGCTGGAAGGCGCGGCGATCGCCATGGCCGCCGCTTTTGAGGGCGTGGCCGTGCGCCGCCCCTCGCTCGTCTACCTGAGCAGCAGCGCGGCGCGCGCGCTGTTCGACCCGGCACGCCTCCGCGACAGCCTGGCCGTCAATATGGCGCGGCGCGTGCAATGGGCCGCCACCGCACGCCTGGCGTGGGAGCGGGGCGCCCGGCTGGCGCTGGAAATGCCGCCGGGCAGCGTGCTGACGCGGCTGACGGCGCCCGATTTTACCGATGGCGTAGCCGTCTGCTGCGACGGCAACCGGGGCGACAGCCTGCTGGCGCTGGTGCGGCGGGAGCGCAACGGCGCCGTGCCTTAAAGCCTGGCACTCAAGCCAACTTGAAAGCCTCGGCCCGGCAAGGGTGCGATGTATTTCAGCGGGGAATTGTGCGGCCGGGCATCCGCATCGAGCAGGTTGCTGCCGCTGATGAACACCTCGATGCCTGCAAACGGCGAATTGGGCACCTGCAGGGCGCGGCTGACCTGGAAGTTCACCATGGTGTAGCCGTCGAGCGGCACTTCCTCGCTGACGCTCTTGCCCAGGTATTTCTGCTTGTCATAGCGGGTGCCGGACAACCTGGCCTTCCAGCCCCTGTTTTCCCACTGCACATTGGCGCCATAGCGGTTGGTGGGCATGTTGGGCAGATAGGCGCCGTCGTTGTGCGCGCGCAGCTTGTCGGGATTGTCGGCCTTGTTCTTGACCAGGTCGGCGAATGCCGAGATATCCAGCCTGCCGTAGCCGCCGAGCTGCACGACCTGGGAGGCGTCGACCTCGAATCCCCTGACCGTCGTATCCGTCTGCTTCCAGTATTTCAAGGGCAGGCGATTGGCCATCTGGGCGCCCGAGTGGCCAAGATAAAGATAGTTCTCGTACTTCATGACGTAGCCCGCTGCGGACAGCTTGAAGCCGCGATTGGCGAACAGGCCGGTGAGTTCCGTATTCTTCGCGCGCTCGGCCTTCAGCTTCTGGTTTCCCTCTTCCTGAGTCATGATCGAATAGTGGCGGTTGCTCGCATACAATTCATTGACGTCGGGCGCTCTTTCCGACGATGCATAGCGCAGCTTCGCGCCGAACAGCTGGCCCAGCTTGGCCGAGGCGCCCAGGCTATAGCTGTTCAGGCTGAACGATTTGTCCTCGAGTGTGGAATTGCTGGCATTTCGCGAGGTTTTGAAGCCGCTCTTGCGGATCTCGTGGCCCACTGTTTCACGGCGAAAGCCCGCGTCGAAGGTGGCCCAGTCGACGTCGAGGCTTTCCTTGACGAACAGCGCGCGGCTGACCGTGTTCGTATCGGGAAGGTAGCGCTGCGGCCCGCTGCCGGCGATATCCCGGGATTTATGGCTCAGGCCAAGCACGCCGCTCAATGGCCCGGCGCGCCGGTGCGCCAGCAGGAGCTCGGCCTGATTGGTGTCGAACTGGTAGTCGTTTGCCTTGGCGGAACCCAGGCGCTCTCCCGACGCATTGTTCAGGCGGGACACGCGCAGTTGGGCGCTTTCAAGATAGGGAACGGGGTCAAGCAGATGGGCTTCCAGCGCATATTTATCCTGCTTGATCACGACGCCGACGGGCAACCCTTCGTCATAATTCGCGCCGAACGACTTGTTTTCCATGGAAAAGCCGGGCACGCCATACTCGCTTTCCTTGGAATCGAGACTGACGGCCACGTAGCCCTGATCGAAAAAGTAGGTGGTGCCGACGGCAAAGTGGGCATTGCTGGCATGGCTGTTGCCCAGGGTGCCGTGGTAGTCGGGCGTCACGTCCTTGTTGATCTTGTTCTGTGTCATCGCTGGCGTGCCAGGCACGTAGGCGGGATTGGCGGGATTGACGTAGGTCTTGCGCTGCCAGACGGAGGTGGGGTTATTGGTATAGAAGGAAAAAACGCCGTCCGCCCAGTCCGGATTTTCCTTCATGAACTGGTCGATAAACGGTTGCGAAGCCTTGTTGTAGATCTGCTGGATGCGCGCTTCCTTCTGGCAACTGTCGGCGAGGAAGGTGTTGACTCCACCGTTTGCAGGGAACAGCTGGCTGTTGCACACGCCGGCCTTGCTGTTGCCGGGAATGTCGTAATGCCCGATCTTCTGGAACGACAGTTGCAGATTCGTCGAGAAGCGCTTGCCATCGTTGAAGTTCATGCGCAAGCCTTGCGCGTCGGCATCGTTGAAACCCTTGCGCAGGACCAGTTCCACGTCCTTTTCCTTGCTTTCCATCTTCCTGGAAACGATGCCGGAATCGACATCGACGCTGCCGCCGATCGCATTGCCGCCGAAACGCACGCTATCGGACGATTTGTTCACGCTCACGCTGCGCACGAAAAGCGGATCGAAGGGGATGTTGATGTCGCCGCTGAGCGCATTCATGCCGAGGATGGACTGGCCATCTTCGAGGATCTGCACGCGGCTGCCGCTCAGGCTGCGTATCACCGGCGCGCCCGCATTCGGCCCGAAGGCGCTGCTTTGCACGCCCGAGACATGTTCGAGCATGCCGCCCAGGGTCCGGTTCTGGGCTTGCGTATTGTCGACGAGCACGACGCTGTCGATGCCGGAAGGCCGGTCTGCCCGGACCTTGATGGTTTGCAGGGTGACGTCGTCCGCCGCGTAAGCGAGCGGGGCAGTGGACAGCATGGCAGCTGCGAATACGTGATGGCGCATAAGACTTTCTTAAAAGATGGAAGGTGGTGCTGGCGGTGGATGCAGGCGCAGCGCGATGGCGTAGATGCAATCGAGTTGCAATAATAGCCGGCGAGGAATTCTAATGCAAGTAAACTGCATTTGATGGGATTGACGGGTGGCGCACGGAAAGCGCGCAGCGTAGACAGCCGGCATGTGCCGCTTACAGGGTTGGAAAGTGGGAAGTGTGCTGCTCTTGCGCGTTGCGCGCGATCAGGCCGCTGGCAAGGTGTGCGGCGCAGGCTGCATTGGTTCGCCTGCACCGTGATGGAAATGCTGCTTCAGGTGAAGTTCGCTGGCCTTTTCGCCTGCAACCGGCGCGCGCGCCGCTTTCGCTCCCAGATGACGATGCCCGTCACCGACAGCATGGCGACCATGATGCCCATGCAGGACATCAGTATGCGCCCCGGCAAGCCGAGGATGCGGCCCGAGTGCAGGGGAAATTGCAGTTGCACGAAGACGTCGGCGGCCGTGCCTTCCCATGGCTTGTGCTGGCCGATGATGGTGCCGTCCATGCCGTCGACGTACAGGTTCGACAGGCCCATGCCGGCCGCGCCGAATTCGTCGGCCGGGTCGAAGAACGAGACGTTGTAGAACGAGTAATTGCCGCCATAATAAATGCCGCCGACTGGCGCCGTGATGCCGCGCTGCACGGCCTGTTTTTTCGCAATGTCCACCGCCCGCTCGAAGCCGATGACGGGCGCGATGTAGCTGCCGTACGGCGCCGGCGTCTGCGTTTCATACGGTCCCGGCGTGGTGGTGGAGAGGAGCGACATGACGGGATAGAACACTTCGCGGTACAGGTTCAGCGAGAACGAGGTGAACGCGACGACAAGGATGACGGGCCACACCCACAGGCCGCCCGCGCGGTGCAGATCGAAATTGAGCTTGTAGCCGCCCGCCGCCCAGCGCACGGCCCACGACGGTTTCCAGCGCTGCCACCAGCTGGCGGCGTCGCGGTGGCGCGGCGCCTCGTCCGGCGCGCGCGGGCGCAAACGGCGCGGCGTGGTCAGATACAACGCCACCATGCTGTCGAGCAGCCACACCAGGGCCACCGTCCCCATCAGCCAGTAACCCCAGCGGTCCGTACCCCAGAAGGCGGGCACGTGCAGGCTGTAGTGCAGGTGGCGCAGGAAGGGCATCAGGCTGCGGCGCGACAGGGAAATGGCCGTCGAATCGCGCGTGCCCGTGATCTGCGCCGTGACGGGGTCGATATACACGGTGTTGTAGTCGAGCACGAACGGTTTACCCGTGGCCGGGTCCGTCAATGGGCGCACCATGAAGGCGGCCGCATGGCCTGCTTCCAGGCCCAGGGTCAGGTAATTGACTTCCACGCGCGGGTCGGCGGCGGCCACCTTGCGCGCCAGCGCAAACGGCGGCTGCAGGGGGCCGCGGCCCGGCGTGTCCATGATGTCGGCGTTGAGCCATTCATCGAGTTCGTGGTCCCACGACGTGACGGCGCCCGTGAGGCCCGCGACGATGAGGAAGAGGGCGATGGTGAGACCGGCCCAGCGGTGTATGACAGTCCAGAAAGCGCGCATGCGGGACAAACCTTCAACATGAAACCGGCTTGTTGCCGCCAGCAGGCGCCATGGCGGCGCACAGGGAAAAGCCAGGCATACGCCCGGTAGTTTGATAATGGGAATCGTTCTCATTATCCGTCGTGGCGTGGTGTTTGTCCAGCGCCAATGGTGTTGTCCAAGGTCAAATCGCGCATGCTAAGATGCTAGCAAGAAGTTAATTTACATTCCACATGGAAATATCCAAGGCTGAAGCGGCATGCGTATAGAAGATCGGAACAATATCCGCGTGAGCGAATCCAGCGGTGCACCGCAGGCGGGCGCGGCAGACACCATGGTATTCATGCACGGCTTCGGCTGCGACCAGACCATGTGGCGCTACCTGGAGCCGCTGTTTCGTCCCCGCTACCGCACGGTGCTGTTCGACCTGGTCGGCAGCGGCGCGTCGGACCTGGCCGCCTATGATTTCGATCGCTATGCGCGGCTCGACGCGCACGGCGCCGACTTGCGCCGGGTCATCCATGCCGTCGGCGGAGGCCCCGTGATCTGCGTCGGCCATTCCGTCAGCGCCATGAGCGCCTTGCTGGCCACCATCGCCGAGCCGGATCTGTTCGCTGCGCAAGTGATGCTGGCGCCGTCGCCGTGCTATGTCGACGATGCGGCTGCCGGCTACCGGGGCGGCTTCAGCCGTGCCGATATCGACGACTTGCTCGATGCCATGGACAGCAATTACCTGGGCTGGTCCGCCAGCATGGCGCCGGCCATCGTGGGCGCGCCGGGACAACCGGCGCTGGGCGACGACCTTGCAAGCAGCTTTTGCCGCACGGACCCCGCCATTGCCCGGCATTTCGCGCAGGCCACGTTTTTGTCCGACCATCGCGCCATCTTGCCGCACAACAGCACGCCCGCCCTGATCGTGCAATGCAGCGACGATTTCATCGCGCCGCCGCCCGTGGGCGAATATTTGCGCGAAATGCTGCCGCGCAGCAGCCTGCACGTGGTCGAGAACATAGGCCATTGTCCGCACATGAGCGTGCCCGATGCCAGCTACCGCGCCATCCGCCACTTTCTCGACGGCCTGCACCTGTAATGCGCGATACGATGCCTTCCTTGCCTGATGTCAGTACCTTGTTCCAGCACGCGGCCTGCGGCTTGCTGCTGTGCACGGCCGACGGCACCATCGTGCAGGCGAACGCCACCTTTTGCGGCTGGCTCGGTTATGGCGCCGGGGAATTGCTCGGGAAAAAGAAGCTGCAGGACTTGCTGACCATCGGCGGACGCGTGTTCCACCAGACGCACTGGCTGCCGCTGATGCAGGTGCAGGGCAGCGTGTCGGAAATCCTGCTCGACATGCGCCAGCGCCACGGGCAATCCATCCCCATGCTGTTCAATGCCGTGCGGCGCGTGCACGAGGGCGTGCGCTATGACGAGATCGCCGTCTTTGTCGCCAGCGACCGGCGCAAATACGAGCAGCAGCTGCAGCTGGCGCGCAAGGAAGCTGGCGAGCTCAACGAACAGCTGGCGGCCGCCGACCGGCGCAAGGACGAGTTCCTGGCGACCCTGGCGCACGAACTGCGCAATCCGCTGGCGCCCATGCGCAACGTGCTGGAAGTGCTGCGCCTGGCGCAGCTGGACGATCCGCAGCTGCGCTGGGCCCGCGACGTGCTGGGACGGCAAGTGGGGCACATGACGCATCTGGTCGACGATTTGATGGAAGTGTCGCGCATCACGCGGGGGCGCCTGGAATTGCGCCGCGCCAGCGTGGAGCTGGCGCCCGTGGTGGAAGCGGCCCTGCACAGCGTGGCGGAACTGGCCGCGCAGGCCGGCCACAAGGTGCACGTGGAGCAATGGCCGCAAGCGATCTGGCTCGACGCCGACGCCACGCGCCTGGGCCAGATGATCGCCAACCTGCTGA
Source organism: Janthinobacterium glycogeni (assembly GCF_051380725.1). Classification (NCBI taxonomy): domain Bacteria; kingdom Pseudomonadati; phylum Pseudomonadota; class Betaproteobacteria; order Burkholderiales; family Oxalobacteraceae; genus Janthinobacterium; species Janthinobacterium glycogeni. The sequence goes on from NZ_JBNYXP010000009.1 coordinate 198,707, forward strand.
CCAACGCCGTCAAGTACACGCCGGCCAACGGCGCCATCGGGCTGGAAGTGGCCTGCACGCAAGGCGAAGTGGTGATCAGCGTGAGCGATTCGGGCATCGGCATCGCACCCGAGCACCTCGATACCGTCTTTGACATGTTTTCCCAGCTGGAACCGGCCCTGTCGCGGGCCCAGGGCGGCCTCGGCATCGGCCTGTCGCTGGTGCGCGGCCTGGCCGAATTGCATGGCGGCAGCGTCAGTGCGCGCAGCGACGGCGTGGGGCAGGGCAGCACCTTCGAGCTGCGTTTGCCGCTGCCCGCCGTGCCCCTGCAAGCGCCACCCGAGCCCAACCGCCGCCTGCTGGCCGGTACGCGCGAGGGCAAGGTGCTGGTCATCGACGACAGCGCCGACGCGGCAGAAAGCCTGGCGCTGGCGCTCGACATTCTTGGCTATGACGTGCGCACGGCTTACGACGGCCCGGCCGGCATGACGGCAGCGCAAGTTTTCCTGCCGCAAGTCATCCTGCTCGACATCGGCTTGCCGGACATGAACGGCTACGACGTGGCGCGGCTGTTGCGCAGCCAGCCCTGCGGTCAGCACGCCATCCTCGTGGCCGTCACGGGCTGGGGCCAGGACAAGGACCGCCAGATGGCGTCCGATGCGGGCTTTGACTTACATCTGACCAAGCCCGTGGATTTTTATGAGCTCGATGCGGTGCTGCAAAAGATGCTGCAGGCGCAGTGAAAATAGTATGTGCGAACTGAAAGTAATGGAACAACTGACAGAATTGGAAATCGCTGTTTTCCAGCTGCGCATGGGATTTGGCCATGCCGACCGCTGCGTGGACTGGGCCGTGGAACGCCTGCGCCTGGACCAGGAAGGCGACGACCTGGAAGTCGTGCTGCTGGCCAGCGCCCGGGGCTGCGATGAGGTCCTGCCGCTGGCCGACGTGATCATCGAACGTTACCGGGCCGCGCAGCGGCTGCCTGAGCAATTTCTGGCGGGAAAATATATCGTCGAATTGCGCGCCGCCTATCTGGCGGGCCGGGAAAGCGTGGCGTCGCTCGACGCCATCCTGACCCGCCTGTATCCGGCGCTTCGCTATCCCGACTGGCTGGTCATGCTGAGCCGCAATTGCGAGTATGCGACGGACGTGCCCGAATTTGAGCAGCCGTTCGAGGATGAATTCCACTATATCGCCAGCCTGTGGGCGCAGGCGGAGAGCCTGGCCGCGTTCGAGAGCACCTACAGCCGCGCGACGTCGGACCGGCATGATGTCATGCTGGGCTAGGGAATGGCTACGCTGGCCTTGCCAACACTTTTAAGAACAGAATCGATAAAACTGATGAAAATTAGCCACGTATCCGATGCCGCCGGCGCAAAGAGTAATGAGGATCTGGTGGCGGTTTATCTGCACAATGCGGGCATCGTGGATATCCTGATTTTTGATGGCGCAAGCTCAGTGTCCGAAAAGAATTATTTCGATGCGCTCGCAGGCGACGCCGCCTGGTTCGTGTCCGCTTTTGCAGCCCGGCTGAAAGAGGTGGTCGCGCCCGGATTAAGCCAGCATGACAGCATCAAGCTGGCATTGGCACATTTTCAGCGCGATGTGCAGGCGCGTTTTGATCTGGCGCACATTCCTGCGTATGCCTATCCTATTGCCGCCGTGACGTGGGCACGTATTGTCGAAGGTGACGCCAGCGCCGCAGTCCAGGTATATGCCCTCGGCGATTGCAAGGTGTTTGTCTCCAGCGCAGCCGGGGACGTGCACGATATAGATCCCTATGAGAATGCGCAGGAGGACGTGCTGAAGGCGGCCATTGCGCAGTTGAAAGCGCAAGGGATCGAGGACAAGGCGCAGGTATTCGCTGCCTTGCTGCCGATGCTGCGGGAGCGGCGCGCATTTCAGAACTTGCACGCGGCGCCGGGCATACTGTGTATGTATCCGCAAGGGGAATTCCAGGCCAGGCAGTACGCGTTCGACATGGACAGGCAATCGTACCTGCTGGCAATGACGGATGGTTTTTACCGGCTGGTCGATACCTATGGCCTGTATTCCAAGGAAGGGCTGGTGCGGCGTTGCCGTGAAACGGAGCTGGACGCGCTGCTGCAGCAATTGCGCCAGTTTGAAAGGGATAATCTGGCGTCCGGAGCACAGTCTGTCAAGAAGTCCGACGATGCCTCCGCCGTGCGTTATGGCCCGCGCGCGCTCCAGGGCGAGAGTCTTGATGTTGCATAAGCCTGCACCCGCATCTGCTTGACTTGCCTCAACCTATATTTAGGCCATGCATTTTGATTGGAATTGACGTGCAACATAAAACGATAGGTTTACTTGGCGGCATCGGCTGGGCTTCCACCCTGGAATACTACCGCTTGCTCAATGAAATGCTGGTGGCGCGCATCGGCCCCGCGCATAGCGCGCGCATCCTGCTGGTCAGCATGGACCAGGCCGATTTCGTCGCCCATGCGGCGCAGCCCGATTCCCGTGCCATCGAGCAATTCCTCGTCACGCAAGGGAAGCGCCTGCAAGGCATGGGCGCGGATTTCTTCCTGCTGTGCGCGAATGGCGCCCACCGTTTCGCGCCTGCTATCGTGCCACGCATCGGCTTGCCTTTTATCAGCATCGTCGAGGAAACGGCGAAGCGGGTGCGGGAGTCGGGCGTGCGCAAGGTCGGCTTGCTGGGCGTCAAGCAAACGATGGCGGGCCGCTTTTATCACGATGCGCTCGAGCAGCAGGGCATCGCGACGGTGACGCCCGATGCGGCCGACCAGGACATCCTGCACGACATTATCTACACGGAACTGGTGCAGAATATCTTTACGGAAGCCAGCCGGAACATCTTCCTGAACATTATCGGGAAACTGCGGCTGCAAGGCGTGCAGGGCGTGATTTTGGGATGTACGGAGATACCGCTGCTGATCCAGCAGGGCCATGTGGCCTTGCCGCTGTTTAATACCACGGCCATACACTGCGCGGCGGCGGTGGCGTTTGCCATTGCTGAGTAGGACACCTGTCAATATTGTCCCTGCACTATGATTAGCGATCCTGGACACGCACGGACATTTTGAACGGTACGACTACCTTCAAGATCGCTGCTGTCATCAGTCGTTATGATCAGCTCCTATCAGTAGCGAACTTGAGAATTTGACGTTCATCGTCTGCGGCCACTACCTGTACATTTTCAGCCAGCAAGTCTTGCCTAATTTCTTGAAATGCATGGTAAGGCTTGGTGTTGGCTACCGGTTGAGTGACCGGGAACAAGACTCTTGGTGGTAATGCATTGCGTTTGCGGAGGCGTCGGATTTTGTCGACCCATTGACCGCCATGCGTGAGGATCTTGGTGCTATCGCCTTGGGCAAGATAAAGCGGCTTGATCACTCGCTCAGCTTTGCCTTCAACCATGTCGACAAAGGGGAAGTTTACGGCGAAATCTTCCGTTCCAACCTTTTCACGTTGATAGCGCGCTCCAACTTGCGCGTTGAACAGGAGTTTGCGAACGTTGTTTTCCAATAAACGCTCTTGATATTCTTTGGTTACAAAGTTGCGTTCGACATAATGATCAAATAGCTGCAGAAGTTTGGCCTTGGGATCTTCGGCCAGGACGACGCGCTGATCGGCAAACTGCAACATTGCTTCTCGTGGGCGAACCACTTCAGCAAACAGATTTCTTGCGAGCACTATATCGGGTTGCGTTTTTCGGCCATCCAATGCCAGTCGACGAAGCTCAAGAGCGAAGCGATCCATCTCTTCTTTAAAGAGTTGGCGGCCATCTAGGTAGATTTGACGGTCAAGCTGATGAAAGAACTGCGTGATACGGCCATACCGCTTCAGTATGCGGAAACCAAAGAAGCGCGCTTCGGGGGCGATCAGCGCAATACCGACGTTGGCGAACTCTCCGGTTTCGACAAACGGGCGAAATCGCAAAAGAGCATATTGGCAGGCGAACTTTTTCATGGAGTATTCCAAAAATCTTCTTGGCGGCAACGCTGCAGGCAGGTCTCGATTTCATCCCACATCACATCTGCTGGTACGCCATCATCAACATACCACCAAGAGTCGGGTATGTTAGCACGGATGTCCGCCAATCTTGGCAAAATTGCCTTTAACTTGCTTGCGTAGTGCTCGCGTTGAAGATGGTCGCTAAAAATGTCGTTCCACCTGCTCGCAAACACATGCGTTTTCAGGAAGTTGCTCGGATTGAAGTGCCGATCAAAGGCTTGGTTATGGTCGATCACGACCAATTCTGAGTTCTGCATGTCCCAAAGCAAGTTAGGATTGCCCCCACGTTCGGTCAAATGACGATCTTCGTTATGCAACCACCAATCGAAAATCAATACATCGCTTGCCAGTTGATCCGGCACAAGGTCTCGTGTGATCGCTGTCAGCTCTTGTGGATGTGGAAGTTCTCTCGATGCAAAGACTATCCCGCTACCGAGTTGGCTGATATTGGGAAATGCATTTGCCTCAATGAGTTCCTCAGCCACTTCTGCCAATGCATATTCCGCGATCGGAAGGCCAAATTCCGTCGCCAACTGCGCCGAGACCCACTCGCAAATCTGGCTGCGTCGACCAGCTCCCTTGCCTTTGATAAAGTAAATCGCTCCGTCGTCGCTTCGGCAAATAAATGGTTCGGTTATGCCTTGCTGCGCCCGACCGAGAACCTCGTCAATGAAGATGGTCGCTGTATTCACAGCTGCCAGCTTTCAGATTTGTACCTGGCGATGACTGCTTCGTTCATGGCTTTCACGCTTCATCATGTAAAGAAATCGGATGCGCAGGGAATTGCGAAATCCGATCTATATTCATGATATCGGAAATGATAACTATACAGAGAAAATTATCCTACCTATGCACAAGCATCAAGCCGGCTGCGCGCCGCTCACATTGCGGCTGCGGTTTTCCACCAGTACGGAAATGCCGAGCACGACGATGCCGCCGCAGGCCAGCATGGCGCCCACCCAGCCCGTCGAGCGCAAACCCATGCCCATGGCGATGGCGATGCCGCCGGCCCAGGCGCCCAGGGCGTTGGCGATGTTGAAGGCGGAGTGGTTGAGGGCGGCGGCCACGGTTTGCGCGTCGCCGGCCACGTCCATCAGGCGCGTCTGTACTGCCGGGGCCACGGCGATGCCGGCGCCGATGGCGAACAGGTTGATCGCCGTCAGCCAGACATTGCTGCTGGTATAGGTAAAGGCGGCCAGGGCGGCCACGTTCCACAGCAGCACGCCAAAGATGGTCCACAGGCGCGAGCGGTCGGCCAGCCAGCCGCCGATCAGATTACCCACCGTCATGCCCACGCCGATGATGGCCAGCAGGATCGAGATGACGAGGGGCGAGACTTTCGTGATTTCCAGCAGGGTGGGCGTAATAAACGTGTAGACGGCGAACATGCCGCCGAAGCCGATGGCCACCATCAGCAGGGTCAGCCACACTTGCAGGCGGCGGAACACGCCCAGTTCGCGGCGCGGGCTGGAATCGCCGGCGGCGACCATGGGCACGAAGATGCGCACCATCAGCATGGTCAGCAGGCCCAGCGCGGCGACCAGCAGGAAGGCCGAGCGCCAGCCGAGGGTCTGGCCGATGTAGGTTGCCAGCGGCACGCCGAAGATATTCGCCACGGTCAAGCCCATCAGGACGCGGGCGACAGCCTGGCCGCGCCGGTCCGGTTCGGCCAGCGCGGCCGCCACCAGCGCCGCTACGCCGAAGTAGGCGCCGTGCGGGATGCCCGCCACGAAGCGGGCGACGACCAGCAAGCCGTAGTTGGGGGCAATGGCGCTGAGCAGGTTGCCGCCAGCGAACATGAGCATCAGGCAGATCAGCATCAGACGGCGCGGCATGCGCGCCAGGAAGATCGTGATCAGGGGCGCGCCGATGACCACGCCCAGCGCGTAGGCGCTGATCATGTGGCTCATCTGCGGCAAGGTCGTGCCCAGGTCGTCGGCCACCACAGGCAGGATGCTCATGGAGGCGAATTCGCCCGTGCCGATGGCGAGGCCGCCGATGGCCAGGGCCAGGTCGGCATAACCAGCGCCAAAAGGCGCGGTGACGCGCGGAATCAATGGGTCTACGGAGGCGTGCATGTTCTTGTTGGTTGGGTAAAAAATGACAGGGTGGAGAGGCGCGCGGTGGCCCGGCCGGAGGTGGCGATGCGCCACCAGAGTCGACGGCTGGCCGGTATTTTCGGGCTATAAGTACTGCCCAAAGACAACATTGTAAAAGATTCGGGCAAGCTTTGCTGGGCGACGGCTAAAATCTGCTGCAGTGCACACAACAGCGATGGCTCTTGTTGTTAACGATAACACGGAATGCCTGCGATTCCGCCACAGGGCAGGCGTAGAAAACCCGGCTGTGGCGGAAATGGTCTTCCTGGCTTGTTACTTCGCTAACGTTTGCTGCAGCGCTTCCAGGCCCGCCACATAAATGCCGTGGAACAGGTCCGTCACTTCCTGCTCGCTCACGCCCACGGGCGTGAAGCGGCCCGACCAGGTGACCCGCGCGCCGGCGCCGCCCGCCAGAGGTTTGACTTGCAGGGTCGACAGGTAGTCGCTGGCGGGAAACGGCGCCTGCAAAATCGAATAGCTGTAGCTGCGCGCCACATTGTCGTACGCTTCCAGCTGCTCGACGATGACGTCGCCTGCCGGGGTGGCCAGGTGGCGGATGCGGCCGCCGGCGCTCAAGGTACTGCTGGGAATATAGGGCAGCCAGTCGGGCAGCGAGTTGAAGCCGCCGATCAGCTGCCACACTTGCGCCGGCGTGGCGGCGATGTCGATCGAGGTGGTGGTGTGTGCCATGGTGATATCCCTTTTATATTAGTTGGAACCGCCTGGCAGCGGAGCGTCGGTCGCCACCAGCTGTTCGGCGCGCATGTCGTGCCAGAAGGCGGCGGGAATGACGCTGTTCAAGGCCGCCAGGTCTTCGGCCAGGCGCTCCGGACGGCTGGCGCCGGGGATCACGGCCGCCACGGCAGGATTGGCCAAGGAAAATTGCAGGGCGGCGGCCTTCACGCTGACGCCATGGCGCGCGGCGATGGCCTTGATGCGCTCCACCTTGGCAATGATCTCGGGCGAGGCCTTCTGGTATTCGAAGTGCGCGCCGCCGGCCAGGATGCCCGAGCTGTAGGGGCCGCCCACGACGATATCGACGTTCTGGCTTGCCGCGGCCGGCATCAGCCGTTGCAGCGCCCGTTCATGGTCGAGCAGGGTGTAGCGGCCGGCCAGCAGGAAGGCGTCCGGCTGGGCTTCGGCCAGGTCCAGGGTCAATTCCAGCGGCTCTACCTTGTTCACGCCCACGCCCCAGGCCTTGATGACGCCTTCTTCGCGCAAGCGGGTCAGCACGCGGAAGGCGCCTGTGCGGGCAATCTCGAATTGCGCCAGCCAGTTGTCGCCATGGAAATCCTGGGCGATGTCGTGCACCCAGACAATGTCGAGGCGGTCCGTATCCAGGCGTTTGAGGCTGTCTTCGATCGAGCGCAGGGTGGCGTCCGCCGAATAGTCATCGACGATCTTGTTCTTGCGGCCAAATTCGAACAAGCCGCCTTTTTCGCCCAGTGCGCGGGCGGCGGGGTCTTCCAGTTCATCGAGGATGAGGCGACCCACCTTGGTGCTGAGCACGTAATCGTCGCGGCGGCGCTGCTTCAGGGCCGCGCCCAGGCGCAGCTCGGCCAGGCCGGCGCCGTAGAACGGGGCCGTGTCGAAGTAGCGGATGCCCGATTCCCAGGCCGCGTCGACGGTCGCCAGCGCTTCTTCTTCGGGAATGTTGCGGAACATATTGCCCAGCGGCGCCGTGCCGAAACCCAGTTTGCCAGTCAGTAAGTGTTTGATTGTCATGGTGTTTTCCTTCATTGAGTGAGTCAGTGCAGACAGAATAGCTGGACAAGTTAAGCCTGTCCAAGACATAATTAGCGGAACTTAAGTCTCGTAAGGTCTGATGTGCTCGATATTCGCCAGTTGCAATACTTCATCGCCGTCGCCGAGGAAGAACACGTGGGACGGGCCGCCGAGCGCCTGCATATTTCCCAGTCGCCGCTGAGCCGGCAAATCGCCCAGCTCGAGGATAAGCTGGGCCTGGCCCTGTTCGAGCGCAGCGCCCAGCGCATCCGTTTGACGCGCGACGGCCACACCTTCCTGGCCGAAGCGCGCGCCTTCATTACTCACGGGAACCGCCTGGAAGCGCTGGCCAAGCGCCTGGGACGCGGCGACGAGGGCGGCTTGTGCATAGGCTACATCGAAAACGCCATGCATGCGGGCGTCTTGCCGGACGGCTTGCGCGCCTTGCGGGCCACGCGGCCGCAAGTCCACGTCGCCCTGTACAACCTGCATTCGGCCGAGCAGATCGAGGGCTTGCGCCAGCGCAGCCTCGATATCGCGCTGCTGTGCGAACCGCCGCTGCCGAACGACCCCGACCTCGACTGCGCGCAAGTGCTGAGCGACCCCATGCTGCTGGCCATGCCGCAGACGCACCCGCTGGCAGCCAAGGCCGAGCTGACCCCGGACGATCTAGCGGGCCAGGAGTGGATCGCCGTGCTGCACAAGGAAAGCGTGCTGAAACACGACAACTTCATCGCCGCCTGCGCGCGCGCCGGTTTTACGCCCGATATCCGCATGGAAGCGACGGAACCGCTGACGGCGCTGGGCCTGGTGGCGGCCGGGCTGGGCATGGCCATGATCCAGCACAGCCTGCGCCAGCACGCGCCGGCCGGCGTCGTCGTGCGCGAGCTGCCGTGGTTCAGCTACCGCACGCCATTGTGGCTGGCCTGGCACAAGGTGAATTTGCGCCCGCTGGTGGGGATATTCCGTGCAACCTTGCTGCAGCAGGCGGGCGTCGTCGCCTAGATTTTCCTGGCGTGCTTCAAGTGCAGTGGCAGCCAGCACCACATGCAGATGATGAGCGAACCCATCAGCGCGCAGGCGACGATGCCGGCGACGTGGCCGAACACTTCCGACATCACCAGGTTCGTGCCGAGGATAAACGCCAGCGCCAGCGACAGCGCTCCCGCCATCATGATGCGGTCGGCCACGCGCTTGAAACGCTCGCGGTCTTGCAGGGGGCGCATCACGCGGTGCTGGATGGCTGGCGCGCTGAGCAGCACCAAACTCGTCATGGAGAGGAAAAACGTCAGCAGGAAGACGATTTTTTCCGCCTGCACGATCTTCGCGAAGCCGCCATTGAAGGGCAGGATGATGAGGAAGGCCGTCAGCATCTGTGCGCCCGGCAAGAGGATGCGTAATTCGCTGAGCAGGTCGGACAAGTCGCCTTCCTCGCTTGCTTGATTATTGACGTCATGTGGCGGGGTGTGCGGCATGGCGCTATTCCTGTTGGTGACGATGGGGCCAGTCTACGCACAAGCGGCCAGGCCGACTGTGGGCGGGCGCACCTTCGGACGCATTGCGTCAGAACCAGTGCAGGTGGCGTTGGCGCAAGCGCCACAGGGGCGTCGAAACGATGGGCGCGGCGCTGTGCGAGGCGTCGTGGCCGCAGTGGCCGCAGCTGTGGCGCCGGTGCGGCGCGAGCGCGAAGCTGCCCAGGTCCAGGTGCGGATGGCCGCAGCGGGCGCAGTCGCTGCAGTCAAGCGGCGCGCTGGCCTGCAAGGCGGCGGCGAATGCCTGCGCGGCGGCTGGCGTGATGTTCAGTTGCACGACGTTGGGCGGGAACAGGCCGGGCAAGGCGCGGCAGTCGATGGCCAGGGCCGGCAGATCGCGGCTGAACAGGGCGCCGCCGTCGTCGGCCCGGGCGCGCAGTTGCAGCAGGCCATCCGGGCCCAGACGCAAGGTGGCGGCGTGGAACTGCATGGGGTCGAACAGTTCCGGATACAGCACATAGCCCATGGGGCTGGCGTGCTGGCGGCAACGCATCGGCTGTCCTGCCTGCTGGGCGGCCAGGTCCGCCCGCGTGCCCCAGTAGCACTGGTGGGTGCGGCACCAGTGGCGCGCCGCGCCGTTGCGAAACTTTCCGGCCGGCAGCAGATCGCACACGATGACGGCGTCTTCGCCCGCGCCGGCGCGAAAGTGGCCCGTGATGAGGGGCGTAGTGACGGCAAGGTGGCCCGTGCTCGCGTGCAGGGGCCAGCAGATGCCGGGCAAGGTCAGCGGCGTGGACAATGGCGCCTCCGCGCGGCTCGCGCCTTGCCAGCCGATAGCGGGCCGGCATGAAAAAACCCGCCGGTTGGGGCGGGCTGTGCTGACGGGAATGCCTGCGGCATGACCCGGTCTATTCTTCCGTATCGGCCAGGGTGACGATGGCGCGCGCCCACTTTGAGTATTTCAGGTTCGCCAGATCGCGTACGGTCTTGATATTGAACGCCTGCTTGAGCAATTCCGCATCCTTCTCGCTCACGCCTTGCAGCGCATCGACGGGGGCATCGGCGATTTCCTTGAACGTCTTTTTTTCGTAGGCTTTGTCTACCGCTTTATTGATGTTCATGTGTTGATACTCCTCAGTAAGTAGGAAAATTAATTCTACACGTTTTTACAAACTGTCAATTTACGCTTGCAAGTCGTGCCGAACTAAATATGATGGAGATGGGTCGGGCTGCTGCCGAGCTTGTTTTTGTTGCATCCGTTGAATTGCAAATATAGCATTTGAATTATATATAGTATAATTGTTATGCGTGTCGGCGACTATGCGCCGGCCTTACCGGACGCCGCTGTAAGCGGCACTAATTGACAGCGTTCAGGAGAATACGATGAGTTTGCTAGATCAACTTGCAGGACAGGCGATGAGCGCTTTGGGCAACAAGGGTGCGGACGGCGAAGCCTCGTCAGGACTGATGGCCAGCGTCATGGACCTGGTCAACCAGCATGGCGGCTTGCCCGGCCTGCTGCAGAAATTCCAGGAAAGCGGCTTGGGCGACCAGGTAGCCAGCTGGATCGGCACCGGCGCCAATGCGCCCGTCTCCGGCGATCAGATCCAGGATGCGCTGGGCGCCGACACGATCACCGAGATCGCTGCAAAAGCGGGCGTCGCCCCGGACGCGGCTTCGGGCGGCCTGGCCGCCTTGCTGCCCCAGTTGATCGACAAGCTGACGCCGAACGGTCAATTACCTGAAGGCAATGACCTCGTCAGCCAGGGCTTGAATATGCTCAAGGGCAAGATCTTCGGTTGATAAGCCGATGCCGCAACAAAAAACCTCGCAGCGATGCGAGGTTTTTTATTTTCAGGCGGCAGCCATCATGCCGAAGTGGGGAGGGGCGCCGGTCAGCCTGGCCGTACTTCCCTCCACCAGATACGAGCAATACCTTCTCCGCTCGGCGATGCCGCCGCGCCGTTCCATCAGCTCGCCCAGCATGGCGACGGCATCGGCGGCCATCTTTTGCACGGGCTGGCGCAGGGTGGTGATGTCGTAGCTGAGCCAGCCTGATGCTTCCAGCGCGTCGAAGCCGGCCACGGACATTTGCAGCGGCACCTGGATGCCCATCTGGTGGCGTGCCGTGTCCAGGCAGCCGATGGCCATGATGTCGTTGCCGCAAATGACGGCGTCCGGCACGCGGCCCAGGCGGTCGATGACCTTGCGCAAGCCGCGTCCGCCGCTGGCGTAATCGTAGTTGCCGCTGACGACGATGGGCGCGGGCAAGCCCAGCGTGAAGAGCCGGTCCAGCACGCCTGCCTTGCGTTCCTGCGCCACGGCCGAGTCGCCGGGACCGTCGATGACGGCGAACTGGCGGTGCCCCGCCTCGGCCAGGCGCGACACGAGCAGGCGCGCCGCTTCCGCCTGGTCGCACAGCACCGCATGCACGGCGTGTTCGCGCGGGCTGCGGTTAAACAGCACCAGCGGCACGTCGCGCCGGCCGAATTCGGCCATCTGCTCGTCCGACAGGCAGGCTGCCACGACGGCGCCGTCGACCTGGTATTGCCACACATCGCTGAGGACCTTGCCGAGGTCCGCTTCGCGCTCCAGGGTAAACAGCAATAAACGCTTGCCCTGGCGCGCGATGTGCTGACTCAGGTCGGACAATACTTGCGGATAGTACAGATTGGCCAGGTTGGAAATGATGACGGCCACCAGGTTCGAGCGGCGCGTGATCAGGCTGCGCGCGGCCGCGTTGGGGATGTAGTCGAGGCTGATGGCCGCCTGCAAGACCTTGGCGTGGGTGGCGGGCGAGACGCTGGCGCCCGGCTTGAAGCAGCGCGACACGGCCGATTGCGACACGCCGGCCAACAGGGCCACGTCATACGAGGTCACGCGTCGTCCGGCGCTGGATACGGGGCGGGTGGTGGTGCCGGGGTTCCGGGCTACAGTATTCTTTTTTCGCATATTGGTCTGGCAAGCAGCCTGTCTCAAAATATTCCTGCAGGCCCGGCCGCTTGTGGCGGCCTGGGCGGGAAAAATGAGCATAGCGAAAATATTTCCATGTGGCAAGACTGTTTTCTTATTCATGTTGCAAAGAATTTGATTGAATGGCAAGTGGTATGCATGCCCTGCCATGGCCACTGTCGCAGGGGCCGCTGCCATCCTGGCTGAGGCGTTCCGTAGGGTCCTGGCATCAATTTCCCAGCAGTCGCTTTTGCGCGCGGCCGGTGCTGAATGCAGGGCAAGCTCGGGATGTTCAGCGGGCTGAACGGGTTTTTCTGGTGCAATGGCCTGCCTTCTGATAACATAACGCCCCTTTATTCAGGGAAGGGTCGACATGGCCAATGCTTGCGGCGTCGATTTCGGCACGTCAAATTCCACGGTAGGCTGGGCACGTCCCGGGCAGAGCACCATGCTTGGCCTGGAAGATGGCAAGACGACCTTACCGTCCGTTGTCTTTTTCAATGCGGAAGACGAGGAAGTCAGTTTTGGCCGCGCGGCGCTGGCCGGCTACCTGGCCGGTTACGAGGGGCGTTTGATGCGCTCGCTGAAAAGCTTGCTGGGCACGAGCCTCATCGATGGCCAGACGGAAGTGGGCGGCCGCGCCTTGCCGTTCCGCATGTTGCTGGCGCAATTCATCGGCGAAGTGAAACGCCGTGCCGAGCAGTCCGCCGGCCGCGAATTCTCGTCCGCCGTGTTCGGGCGTCCCGTCTTCTTTATCGACGACAATGCGCAGGCCGACCAGCTGGCGCAGGATACCCTGGCCGAAGTGGCCCGCTCTGTCGGCTTCAAGGAGGTCGCCTTCCAGTTCGAACCGATCGCCGCCGCCTTCGACTACGAGTCGCAGATCGACAAGGAAGAGCTGGTGCTGATCGCCGACATCGGCGGCGGTACCTCCGACTTTTCGCTGGTGCGCCTGTCGCCGGAACGGGCGAAGAAAACCGAGCGGCGCGACGATATTCTCGCCACCGGCGGCGTGCACATCGGCGGCACCGACTTCGATAAATACCTGAGCCTGTCCTCCGTCATGCCCTTGCTCGGCTATGGCAGCCGCCTGCACAATAATAGCGAAGTGCCGTCCAGCTATTATTTCAACCTGGCTACCTGGCACACGATCAACCTGGCCTACACGAAGAAGATCTGGGTACAGCTGGCCGACGTGTGCCGCGATGCGCGCGAGCAAGACAAAGTGAAGCGGTTGCAAACGCTGATCGACGAGCGCGCCGGCCACTGGCTGGCCATGAAAGTGGAAGAGGGCAAGATCGCCCTGTCCGACGCGGCCGAAGTGCAGCTGGAACTGGAGCGTTTGTCGCCCGCGCACAGCCTGTTGTTGAAACGTACGCAATTCGACGAGGCCATCGGCCACCTGTGCGGCTCCGTGGAAGAAACCGTGCTGCGCCTGCTGCGCGACGCGGGCGTGGCGCCGGAAGCCGTCGACACCGTGTTCTTCACGGGCGGCTCGAGCGGCGTGCGCTTGCTGCGCGAAAAGATCGCCGCCCTGGTGCCGGCCGCGCGCAAGGTCGAGGGCGATCTGTTCGGCAGCATCGGTGCCGGCCTGGCGCTGGACGCCGTGCGCAAGTTCGGCTGATAAAATGTGCATGGCGGCGTTGCCGCGTCTTGCCGTACTAGTGTACTGTCTTCGACGCGGCGCCTTGCCCTGCGCATTTTATCGATACACCCACTGTTGCACCCACGAAAGAGCGCCCCATGAATGTGTTTGACAAACCGATCGTCATGATCGACTTCGAGACGACTGGCTTGTCGCCTGACATGGGCGACCGCATCACGGAAGTGGCGGCGCTGCGCATCGAGGGCGGGCAGATCACGGACCGCTACGTGACCCTGATCAATTGCAATGCGCGCATTCCCTCGTTCATCACGGGCTTGACGGGCATCACGCAGGCCATGGTGGACAAGGCGCCGCCCGTGGCCGAGGTGGTGCCGCAATTGCTGGATTTTATCGGCAGCGATGCCTTGTCGGCGCACAATGCCAGCTTCGATGAAAAATTCCTGCGCGCCGAAAGCGCCAGGCTGAACCTGACGCCCGCGCACCAGTCGCTCGTGTGTTCCTTGAAACTGTCGCGCCGCGTGTTTCCCGGCATGGCCAGCTACAAGCTGGGCTTGCTGTCGAGCCAGCTGGGTATCGCCTTCAAGAGCGCCGCCCACAGGGCCGAGTCCGATGCGGAAGTGGCGGCGCAAGTGCTGATCCATATCGGCCGCCACTTGCGCAGCAGCTACGGCATCGCCGATGTCGACGCCGACTTGCTGGTGTCGCTGAACAAGCTGGCCGCCGCCAAGGTGCCGCAATTCCTGCAAAAGCATCCATCGCGCCGCTGAGCGCCTTAGCCTATTCGAGCAGGCTCATCAAAACGATATAATTTTGTTATTTCCTTTGAGCCTGCTCAAGTCCTTCCCCCGCATCGAATTTAAAATTTAAGCAACACACGATTTCGCTACCCTGGGCCGCCGTTTTGCGCGTGCCGCCGGCAAGCGCGATGTGGATGGGGGCGCACATGGACAAGCACCATACTGCCAGAGATAGTCACGAAGCATATATCTGGTTCCGCACGGCTGCCGAGCAGGGCAATGCGTACGCCCAGTTCAACCTGGGATTGATGTACAAGAAGGGCGAAGGCGTGGCGCAGGACGATGCGCGCGCCTTTGTCTGGCTACGCCTGGCCGCGCTGCAAGGGCTGGCGTTCGCGCAGAACCACCTGGGCGCCCTGTATTACCACGGCCGCGGCGTGGCGCAGAGCGATGCCGACGCCGTGCTGTGGTTTCGCCGCGCGGCTGCCCAGGGCGATGCCTCGGCCCAGCAAAACCTGGGGCAGATGTACCGCAAGGGGCGCGGCGTGCTGCAGAGCGACGAGCTGGCGCTGGCGTGGCTGTACCGCGCTTCCGAGCAGGGCGTGGCCAGTGCGCAATCTTTGCTGGGCGAAGCGTATGCGCAAGGCCTGGGAGCGAAAAAAAACGATGCGCTGGCCCTGGCCTGGTTCCGCAAGGCGGCCTTGCAGGGGGATGCCCAGGCGCAGCTGAACCTGGGGCTCGTCTACAAACGCGGGCAAGGCGTGGTGCAAAGCGATACACAGGCGCTGGCCTGGTTCCGTCAGGCCGCGGCCCAAGGCCTGGCGGTGGCGCAGCGGCAACTCGGCGTGGCGTATGCGGAAGGCCTGGGCGTGGCGCCCGACCAGCTGCGTGCCTACGCCTGGCTGCAGCGGGCGGCCGAGCAGGATGACGCCGACGCCCAGTTCAACCTGGGCCTGATGCTGGCGCGCGGCCAGGGCGTGGACAAGGACGAGGCGCGCGCCGTCGTCTGGTACCGGCGTGCCGCCCTGCAAGGGCATTGCATGGCGCAATACAATCTGGGCGGCATGTTTGCGGGCGGGCGCGGCGTCGTCCGCGATTTGCGCCAGGCACTGGACTGGTATGCCAGGGCGGCGGCTCAGGGCGCGTCGAATGCGCAATTCAATCTGGGCGTGATGTATGCCAACGGCCAGGGCGTGGAGCGCGATGAGGTGTGCGCCGTGCGCTGGTACCGCACGGCTGCCGAGCAGGGCGATGCCAGTGCGCAAAATAACCTGGGTGTCATGTATGCGAATGGTCATGGCGTGCCGCAAGACGATGGCCTGGCCGTGCATTGGTATGTGCGCGCGGCGGACCAGGGCCATGCGTTGGCGCAGTACAACCTGGGCGGCATGTACAACAGCGGGCGCGGCGTGGAGAAAGATCCCGTTTTCGGCTACATGTGGCTGGCGCTGGCGGCCGAGGGTGGCGATAGCGGGGCGGCCAGGGCCCGCGAAGCGGCTGCCGCCAGGCTGGAGCCGGCACAGCTGCAAGAGGCGCAGCAGCGCATGCGGCAATGGCATCAGGGGCGCTCCCCGCCGCAGCCGCCGCGCGACTGACGTACCGTCACCGTGCGCGCACGTCGCATGCGATAATTGCCGCAGGGCATGTCGCGAAGGCGGCGCGGGTTTTGGGCACAGTGAAAGGTGGAACATGGTAAGGCAGGCAGGCGAGGACGCATCCGAGCAAAAAGTTATCGACGATATCGCCACGCATGGCTGGCATGGCGTGCATATCGGCGCCGATGAAGAGGGGCCCGGCTATGCGTTCACGATAGGCGCCGGCCACAGCTTCGGCCAGCCTGAATTCCTCATCATGGGCTTGCCGCGTTCCATGGCCCACCAGATACTCGACGTGGCGCTCGATGCCGTGCGCAGCGGCGCCATCACGGATTTTACGGTCACCACGGACGCCTTGCTCGAGGGCCATCCGTGTGCCTTCGTGCGCGTGCCCGTCGAGCAATACCGCAACTATGTCGGCTACGCGCGCTGGTATTACCAGGGCGATGATTTTACCGTGTACCAGATCGTCTGGCCGTCGCGTGATGGCCATTTTCCTTGGCAGGCGCAAGCGAGTGCGCAGTACGTGGAGAGCCAGCCCCTGCTGGGGCCGGCGCCGGCGGCGGCATGACCAGAATCGTGACCGGCACGGCCACCCTGTGCGTGTTCGACCCGGCCCTCATGCGCCACAAGCTGGACGACGACTGCGACTGGTGGAGTATTCCCAGCGCGGAACTGGCGGCCGTGAATGCGGGTCAGGCGGCGTTTTTCAACGTGGGTGGCGATGGCGCGTACGACATCGCCTTACACGCCGAACTTGCCGAACCTCACGAGAGCGTGCATCTGGCGATCGTCTCGGGCCGCGTCTTCATCGGCGCCGGTGAAGATGTCACGGGCGGCGGCCTGGAACCGGACACGGCGTACGGAGGCCTGTTCGTGGACGTGCCCGTGGGCGGCTGCCGCGTGCAGGCGCGCCGCGATGGCCACTTGATCCGCCTGGCATTCGTGCCCGATGCGCGCAGCAGCAATGCGTTTGCCGACCTCGTGCGTATTTGATGCGCCGTTGAACCCTGGCTAAGCGTCCGTGCGCGCCACGCCCGCGCCTTGCCGGCGGTCCAGGAACAGGCTGTTGCCGTGGATTTTTTTTGCCTGTTTCTTCGCTTCCGCCGCCTGCGTGGCGATCTGATGGTGCGTGTAGTACTGGTGCGCCTCGACCTTGATCGCGCCCAGCGACAGGCTGATCAAGGAATAAAACACCTTCTTGCCTTGCCGGTCTTCGCTGATGTAGCCGCCCCGTTCGCAGTCGCTGGTGCTGTAGTAGGCGGGGATGGCGGCGGCGAAGTCGTCCAGCATGGCCTGGCAGCGCGTTTCCCAGTCTTCGCTCTGGAACAGGATCATGAAATCGTCGCCGCCGATGTGGCCGATGAAGTCGCGGTTCGGGTCGCAATGGCCACTGAGGATTTCTCCCGTCAACTGAATCACATCATCGCCCTTGCGGTAGCCGTACACATCGTTGAAGGGCTTGAAGTGGTCGAGGTCGCAATAGCAGACCCAGAAGCGGGCGGCGCTGTGCAACAGGCGGTCGATATGCTCGTTGATGGGCACGTTGCCGGGCAGTTGCGTGAGCGGGTTGGCGTAACGGGCCGCGTTGATCTGCATCTGCGTGATTTCGCGCATCAGGTCGTGGCCCGTGCCCATGCCCAGGTAGCGGCCGTGTTCGGTAATGATGAAGCCGTTGAACAGATGATGGGCATCGGACTGCACCATGGTGTAGCTGAGTTCCTGCAAGCTCGTCTCGTGGTCGGCGATCAAGGGCGTGGCGTCCATGAACAGGCTGCACGATTTCTTGCCATACAGTTCGCGCTGGTAGGGGCGGGCGAAGTGGTCGATCATTTCGAAGCGGCTGATCAGGCCCAGCGGCATGCCGTCGTCGACGACGGGGATGATCATCAGCTTTGGTTCCTTCAGGAAGATGTCGTACACCTCGTTATTATTGAGCTGCGGCGAGACGGCCGCCACCTTGTTCAGCAGCTTGCGGATGCTGGCGCCGTTCTTTTCCAGGCTGCTGCGCTGCGGATACACGGCCACGCCATTGCGCCCCAGCGCCTGCACCACTTCGGCCGGCAGCGCGCGCGCCGGTACCGCGTTGGGCCGGCCCAGGTGATAGCCTTGTCCGAACGCCACACCCAGGTCGCGCAAGACCAGCAATTCCGTCTGTGCCTCGATACCTTCGGCAATCACCAAAGTACCCGATTTTTCCGCGATTTCCTGGATCGAGCGCACGAACTGCAGTTTCACGGGGTCGTTGTTGATACCCTGGATGAAATGCATGTCGATTTTCACGTATTCCGGACGCAGTTCCGACCACAGGCGCAGGCTGGAAAAGCCTTCTCCCAGGTCGTCAATGGCGATCTGGAAACCCATGTTGCGGTAGTGCAGCACCGCTTCGCGCATCAGCTCGTAATCGTAGGTGGGCTGGTTTTCCGTCAGTTCGATGATGACACGGTCCGGGTTAATGCCGATGTGCTCGATATATTCGAGGGTTTCGCCATGGCGCGCATTGCGCAGCAGCAGGCATTCGGGACTGACATTGAGAAACAGTTTTCCTGGCAACTCCAGTTCGGCGAAGCGTTCAAGCACCACTTGCCGGCACAGGTGTTCCACTTCCAGGGTCAGGTCATGCGCGCGCGCCACCTTGAACAGATTCATCGGCGCGTGCAGGGGGCTGTCGGACGGTCCCCGTATCAAGCCTTCGTAGCCGATGATGTCGCCGCTGTGCATGTGGATGATGGGTTGGAACAGGGCGCTGAGCTTGCGGCTCGCCAGGATCTCGTGCAAGGCATCCGTGCCTTCGATGGTCATGCTGGCCGATGGGGGCTTCAGGTAAGCCACGTTCGATGGTGTCGCGGGGGCCGGCGCGGCGGTGGCGGAAGGGAAGGCGAGAGTGTGCATAGGCGGACGTGGCGGCACGGCCTCTGGACGGGCCATGAACATGTTGCCGATAGTAAAGAAGATTTATGACAACTTGATGAAACGACTTTGCTTTTGATAATGTTTCTTGTGCGAACGTCAGTTTGCCGATTTCGCGGAAAGCGAGATTTATCATGGTAATTCCTATAAATTTCCCAAACAAAAGACGGCAAATTCAGTGGATAACTGTGCTTTAAAAGTGGCAATCCGCGCTATGATTTATCTTGGCGAAAGTCAACATGGGCAGCCGCGGCATGTGTTTGAGCGGCCTGCTTTCCTCGACATCCAACAATGAGACAAACAACCCATGCAATTACGTAGTGCAACCCTCATATTCAGCTTGATGACCGCTTTCGGTGGCAATGCCATGGCACAATCCTGTCCGGCCGGCGACGGCGCCCCCGTGACATATCCGGTCAGCAAAAAAGTCGACCAGCAAGACAGCTATTTCGGCACCACCATCGCCGATCCGTACCGCTGGCTGGAAGACGCCAACAGCGCGGAAACGGGCGAATGGGTGGCGGCGCAAAACAAGCTGACGCAGTCGTACCTGGGCACCATTCCCGAGCGTGCGGCGATCAAACAGCGACTGACCAAGCTGTGGAATTATGAGCGTTTCTCTACGCCAACGAAGCAGGGCGGCCGCTACTTCTACAGCCGCAACGACGGCTTGCAGAACCAGGCCGTGCTGTACACGGTGAAAAAACTGTCCGACGAACCACGCCTGCTGCTGGACCCGAACACCCTGTCCACCGATGGCACGGTGGCGCTGGCCGGCACCTCGATCAGCCCGAACGGCAAGTACCTGGCCTACGCCACGTCCGCTTCCGGTTCCGACTGGAACGAGTGGAAAGTGCGCGACATCGAATCGGGCAAGGATTTGACGGACCACATCCAGTGGGCCAAGTTCTCGGGCGCCTCGTGGACCAAGGATAACTCCGGTTTCTTCTACAGCCGCTATGACGCGCCGAACGAAGCGACCAAGCTGGCCGACATCAATTATTTCCAGAAATTGTATTTCCACAAGATCGGCACGCCGCAAAGCGACGACGTGCTCGTCTTCGACCGTCCCGACCAGAAGGAATGGGCGTTCGGCGGCAGCACCGTCAGCGACGACGGCAATTATTTGATCATCACGGCCACGCAAGGCACGGAACGCAAGAACCGCATCTTCTACAAGGACTTGCGCCAGAAGAATGCCAAGGTCGTCGGCTTGCTGGAAGCGTTCGATGCGTCGTATTCCTTCATCGACAATGACGGCCCCGTGTTCTTCTTCAAGACGGATAACAAGGCGCCGAAATCGCGCGTGATCGCCATCGACACGCGCAAACCGCTGCCCGCCGACTGGAAAGAAATCGTGCCGCAAAGCGCGGAAACCCTCGTTGCCGTCAACCTGATCAACAACCAGCTGGTGCTCGATTACTTGAAAGATGCGCAAACGCAAATCAAGATCGTCGACCTGAACGGCAAGCTCGTGCGTGAAGTGGCCTTGCCGGGCATCGGTTCGGCCGGCGGCTTCGCGGGCAAGCGTGGCGATACGGAAACGTTCTACTCGTTTACCAGCTTCACGACGCCAGCGACCATCTACCGCTACGACATGAAATCGGGCAAGAGCACGGTGTACCGCCAGCCGAAGGTTGACTTCGACCCGAACGCCTTTGAAACGCGCCAGCAATTCTTCACCAGCCGCGACGGCACCAAGGTGCCGATGTTCATCGTCTCGAAAAAAGGCATGAAGCTCGACGGTTCCAATCCGACCTATCTGTACGGCTATGGCGGCTTCAATATTTCGCTCACGCCAAGCTTCTCCGTGGCAAATCTTGCCTGGGTGGAAATGGGCGGCGTCTACGTGATGGCCAACCTGCGCGGCGGCGGTGAGTACGGCGAAGCCTGGCACCAGGCTGGCACCAAGCTGAACAAGCAAAACGTGTTCGACGATTTCATCGGCGCAGCGCAATGGCTGGTGGACAACAAAGTCACCTCGCCATCGAAGCTGGCGATCGGCGGCGGCAGCAATGGCGGCCTGCTGGTGGGCGCGGCCATGACGCAGCGTCCCGACTTGTTCGCCGCGGCCATCCCGCAAGTGGGCGTGCTCGACATGTTGCGCTTCCACAAGTTCACCGTGGGCTGGGGCTGGGTGCCTGACTATGGTTCGTCTGACGACGCCGAACAGTTCAAGGCGCTGGTGAAATACTCGCCGCTGCACAACCTGAAGGCGGGCGGTTGCTATCCGGCCACCATGATCACGACGGCCGACCATGACGACCGCGTCGTGCCTGCCCACAGCTTCAAGTTCGCCGCCGCCGCCCAGGCAGCGCAAGGCGGTGCGGCGCCCGTGCTGATCCGCATCGACAGCAAGGCCGGCCATGGCGCCGGCAAGCCGACGACCAAGCAGATCGAAGAAGTGGCAGATCGCTGGGGCTTCCTCAGCCGTTCGCTGAAGATGACGCCGGTAGTGGCGGAGCCGGCCAAGGTGGCGGCGCAGTAATCAGCTAGGTGGTAGGTCGGATTAGCGCGGCAGCGCCGCGCGTAATCCGACACCGCCAGCGCCAACAATGTGTCGGATTACGCGGCGTGCCGCCGCTAATCCGACCTACTCCGGCCTGCCTCTGTAATCCTCGCCAGCACTCCCTCCCCAAACACGGCCTGAAACGGCAAATCCTTGCGCTGCGCATAGCCGATATAGCAGTCGCACTTGAAGCGCGGGCAGGACTTTTCCTGCAGCATGTCCGCCAGCTCATCCACATACAGATTCCCCAGCCGCTCGGGCACGAAATGGCAGCGCGCCAGTTCGCCGTCGCCATCGACGGACAGCGATGCTTCGCCCGCCAGGCACGGTTTGCCGCGCGAAGGGGAAGGTCTGCGGTTCTGCGCGAACCACGGGTCGACGGCATCCAGCCAGGCCAGGTCTTGCTCGCCGTAGTAGCCTGGACCGCGGCGGTCGTAGGCGTTCAGCCACAGGTAGACGTGCGCGGGCAGGGCCGCGCGCAGGGCGCGGATGGCGTCCAGGTGCTCGTGCATCGCCACGACGCCGACGGAATAGCGCACGCCCATGGCGTCCAGGCGCGCGCAGCGTGCGAGAAAGCGGGCCAGCGTCGTCTGGTCCGGGTGGTAGGTGCACCACAGGCCGACCTTTTCCAGCCCTTCGATATCGCTCAACCAGCCCAATGGGCCGGACAGATTCGTCTGCAGCGCCACTTGCCGCACGTGCGGCAGGCTTGCCAGGGTTTGCATGGCCGTGCGGTAGTGGCGCCGCACCAGCGCCTCGCCCCATGGCGTAAACAGCACGCCGATGGCCCGATCTTGCGCCGCCACCCAGTTGGTAAAACGCGCCACTTCGCGCGCATCGCGGGCCAGGGTGGCGCGGCTGTCGCGCTTCTTGGCGAACGGGCAGTAGCCGCAGGCGTAGTTGCAGCTGGCCAGCGTGCCCCGGTACAGCAGGGACAACATGCCGGGCTGTGTTGTCAGCACGTCTGGCCCTCTTGCGCCATCAGCGCGCGCACCGTCTCGGACGCCAGCCACGGGCCGATGGTGTCGGCGTAGCTGTAGCCCTTGTCATTGAGGCGCAGCAGCGGACCATCCTCTTGCACCAATTCCAGCGCGTGCAGCTCTGCCAGCTGCGGCAAGTCCGCTTCGCAGCGGGAGCCGAAGCGCGCCGTGTAGGCGTCGCGGTCCAGGCCAGGTTCGGTCAGCAGCGACTGGATCACGTAGCGCCGGCGCTGTTCTTCGTCATCAAGCTGGTAACCGTGTTCGGCCTGCGCAAAGCGCGCCTCGTCCAGCGCCAGGTAGTTGTCGATGATGCCGATGGTCTCTGTTCTCGCCACCGCGTACTCGCTCGAATAGTGCAGGCTGGCCGTGTACGAGCGGGCGCCCGCGCCCAGGCCCACCATGCCATCGTTCTGGCAGCAGTACGAAGGACCATTCTGTTCCGGCGCATGCGGGGCGCGGAACATGCGCATCGAGACCTGCTCATAGCCTTGCGCGCGCAAATGGTCGCGCGCGGCCGCGTACAGGGCCAGCCGGCTGTCGCCATCGCGGGCCAGCATGATGGGGTTGAGCGACTCCGCGCCCTGGCGGCGCGCGACCTTGCCGAGACCCGTCTGTTCGCGCACGTACAGCGGATACAGATAGATTTCCTCGGGCGCAAACGTCAGCGCGCTGTCGATGGACGCGAGCAGGCTGGCGACGGTCTGTCCCGCGATACCGTAGATCAGGTCCAGGTTCAGGGTGGGAAAGCCGGCCGCGCGTATCAGGCCGATGGCGTGATGGACGGTGGCGTTTTGCTGGGGGCGGGCCAGGGCGCGCATCTCGCCGGCGGCAAAGCTCTGGATGCCCAGGCTGACCCTGTCGATGCCGTGCGCGCGGCACACGGCCAGGCGTTCCGCCGTGATGGTTTCGGGCGACGCCTCGATGCCGGCCGGCGTGGCTTGCAGGTCGATGCCGAGGATGTCGCGCGCGCCGCACAGCAGGGTGTCGAGCTGCGCGGGCGACAGATAGGTGGGCGTGCCGCCACCGAGCGCGAAGCGGGCGAAGCGCCGCTCGCCCAGCGCGCCGTTGAGTGCGCGCATCTGCACCAGCACTTGCTGCACGTAGCGCTCGACCATGTCGGCACTGGGGCGGGCCATGGCGAACAGATTGCAAAAGCCGCAGCGCATCTCGCAGAACGGAATATGGATATACGCGAACAGGGCGGAGCGGTCCTGTTGCGCCCACAGGGGCGCCAGCGGCGTGGCCTGCGCCAGCGTACGGTAGGCTGCCTTGTGCGGATAGGAATAGGAATACGCCTGGTAGGGCGTGTGGCGCATGCGCTGCGCCAGGGTGCCCGGCTGTTCGGATGGATTCACGTTGTGGTTCCCTTGGAATACTGGTGTGAAGATTCAATGAAAAAATGCGCGTACGGCACGTTCCACACGCTGTCGTGGGCGACCCTGTGGCCCCGGTAGCCATCTTCGCCATACGCGCTGCCGTGGTCCGAGCAGACGATGGCGAACGTGGGCGCGCGCGCGGCGCAGGCGGCGAACAGCGGCGCCAGCGCCCCGTCCACGTAGCGCAGGGCCGCCGCATGGCTTTCCAGGCAGTCGGCGCGGCAGCCGGGCAGGTAGGCGCGGTTCGGCGTATGCAGCGCGCTGACATTCATAAACAAGAAGGTGCGCTGTGCGCTATCGGCCAGCAGGCGGGTGGCCAGCGCCACCTGTTTTTCGGTCGAATGGCGGCCGGCCACGCCCATGCCCGCGCTCCAGTGGCTTTCCTGGAACAGCGAGGGCAGCACGGAACCCAGCGCCGTCTGCTTGTTGAAAAAGCCCACGCCGCCGATGCAGAGGGTGCGGTAGCCGCGCGCGGCCAGCGCGGCGGGAAGGTCCGCTTCTTCGAAGGCAAACGTATGCGGCGAGGTGGTTTCGCTGCCCGCGAAGGCGGAAGCGAACAGGCGCGGATGGCGGCCCGGCGCGGCCGGCGTGGGCAGAAAGCCCGCGAAGAAGGCATGGTGCGCCGCATAGGTGAACGTGGCGGGCGAGTGGCGCCGTTCCCAGCCGCCCGGCGGAAGAAAACGCCCCAGCACGGGCAGCTCACCGGCCTCATGCAGGGCTTGCGCCACGTCGTAGCGCAGGGTGTCGAGCGTGATGAAGACGATGTCGTGGCTGCCCACGACGGCGTGCATGTCGGGGATGGCTGGGGTGTCTTTAAGCATGTGTCAGTTGCGTCAGTTGCGCCGCGTAGGTGTCCGCGCCTTGCCACAGCAGGCCTGGCAGCAGGTCGCCGAAGGCGTTCGCTTCGAGCACGTGGGCCTGGCCATGGCGCGCCACGAGGTCATAGCCCGTCACGTGGCTGGCCGGGAAGGCGCGCGCGGCCAGGGCGGCGGTGTTTTCCAGCGCGGCCAGGTCGGCTGCGTTCAAGAGGCCGGCCGCGTCGCCGCGCCGGTTATCGAGGTGCAGATTGGTCATCATATGCTGTCCGATGCGCGCCACCCTGTGCGCGGGCTGGCCGGCCAGAGTCACGACGCGCAGGTCGTAATGGCTGTCGCCGCAGCGCGGCTTGTTCAGCCATGCTTCCGCGTACAGCTCCTGGGCAGCCAGCGCATCGACGAGAGCCGCGATGTCGGCGGTCGTCTCGTAGCGCGCCATACGCTTGACATTGAACAGGCGCGCCGCGCCATCCCCATGCTGCAGGGTGGCCGAGGTGGTGGCTTGCTGGCGCCCGGCCTTGTTCCTGCGGTAGGCGACGACGCCCGACGCGGACGAGCCGTAGCGCGGTTTTAAATAGACTCGGTCAAGGTCATGCTCGTGCAGCAGTGACTGCAAATGGTCGTAGCCATGCACGGGACCGAGCAAGGCGGGAATGGGTGCGCCATGCGCGGCCAATTGGCGCTGGCAGGCCAGCTTGTCCGTCATGCGGAGAATCTCGGCCGGGGCATTGAAGACGCGTATTGCCGGCAAAGCCGCCAGTTGCACCGCCAGGTCTTGCATGGCGCTGGCAAAGCCCGCAAACCACGCATCCATGGCCAGCAGTTCGCCATGTTCGGGCGCGCGCACGGGGGCGCGGCCCCGCAGCCGGCAGCCTGCCTGCAGCAACAGCCGGTGGGCGGCCGGGTCGTCGCCCGGCGGTTCGATTTTCAGCAGACCAGGCTGGCGCAAGGCGTGCTCCAGCAGCGCCGGCTGCGCCAGCCAGTCGCGCCACTCCAGCACCTGCGCGGGCGGCAGGCGCAGGTGCGCGCGCGCCGCCTGCATCAGGCGCACGCGCTTGCTGCCCTGTGTCGCCAGCAGGGTGAGGTGCATATGCAAACGGTGAATCCGCTTATTCTCCGACTGCCACGTAACGGTAGCTTTCGCCGTCGTCTTCATCGGCTTCCTGCGGGTCGTCCAGCACCACCTCGAAAGGCAGCGCCTTCAGTTTCGCCTGGTTTTCCTCGGAAATGTAATGGTGCGACAGGTCCAGGCGCTTCAACTTGCCCAGCTGCGTGTGATTGAGCACGGCCACGGCGCCCAGGTCGCCGATGGTGCCCAGCGACAGGTCGAGGGTGTCGAGCTGCGCCACCAGCGGTTCTTCCGCCAGCCAGACGGCCAGGTCGTCGGCGATTTCCGCATCGCGCAAGCCCAGGTATTTCAGGGTCGGCACGGTCAGCTGGGCCAGCACCTTGCGGTACAGGGCCACATCGCCGGAAAAACCGTAGTCGTCCGTGCCCAGCCACAGTTCCAGGTGTTCCAGTTGCGGCATGCTCGATGCGGCCAGGGCCTCGGCGATTTTTTGATCGAGGCCACCGGATTCGATGGTGAGCTTACGCAGGTTCTGGTGTGCAAACGGCTCAAGCACCAATTCATTACCGCCACGGATGCGCAGTTCTTCCAGCTGTGGGTAGGCGTCCAGCAGTGGCTTGTAGCTGCCTTGCACGATCCACGAAATTTCGCATTCCTCATACGTCATGTCGCCGATGAACAGGGCGCGCAAATTGGGCAGTTCGGCAGCGTGGGCGACCAGGGCGGCGATCACTTCGTCGGCGCCCGATTCGTACGGGTCACCCCACATGCCGATGATCAGCGCTTCGAGCGCATTCTTGTCCGTCTTTTCCAGAAAGCCGGCAAGCAGGTCCGGCATCTTGCGCTTGTCGTCGTAGTCGAGCGACAGGCGATAGACGACATCCTGTCCGGATTGCAGCGCAATATCAGGATCGTACTGGACGACTTTTTTTGTGTGGAAGAGGGTGGTGCTTTCGGAAATCGTCATCGGTAAGGCTCCATGAAAGGCAGTGGAAATCTTGTCTAATCCAAAATCTTAGCATGGGCCAAACAGCTTATTGCACACTGCTGGAAAGCAACTAGCGATGAATGACAACGAGTAAAGCCTTGCCCTCGGTCTTGCCCAGATTGCGTATCGTGTGCGGCTGGTCCGCCGGATAGCGGGCCGTGCCGCCATTCTTGACCTTTTTCTTCGCCGCGCCCACTTCCAGCTCCAGGTTGCCGTGGATCACCGTCAAATGCTCGGTCGTGCCCGGGTCGTGCGGCTGCGACGCCAGTTCGCCGCTCGGCGCCAGGGTCACTTCATACCATTCGTATTTGCCGGCCAGTTCCATCGGGCCCAGGATGCGCAGCACGTAGCCCGCATGGTCGCCGGGAAGGGTGGGGGTTTCATGGGCGTCCGTGATGCGGATGGTTTCCACGGCTTTTTCCGCGCTCGACAGCAATTCGCCGATCTGCACGCCCAGGGCGTTGGCCAGGCGCCACGTGATGGCGATGGTGGGATTGGCTTTTTCGCGCTCGATTTGCGACAGCATGGACTTCGATACGCCCGCGATGCGCGACAAATCCTCGAGTGTCAGGCCGCGCGCCAGGCGCAGCCGTTGCAGGGTGGCGCCCACTTCGGGCGGAGAATTGGTCGAAACGCTGGTTTTCATCGGCAGGTGGCTTGCAAAGTTCAAAAGGCTTGGGTAATATCCACTATATTGAATTTCAGTTCGAAATAGTGGATTTTGAGGAAAAACACGGAAACGTGTAGACTTCAAACAGCGCTTCACGGTACAGCATTGTGCGCGCACCGGTCAAGCGGCGGCTTTTCCCCTATGGCGGCTGAAACCACACGCACACCACACGCATCCATCAGGGACACAAGGAATATCATGAGCGAGCAAGCGAAGAACACCTTTTTCAGCGGTCTGCAACAGAATCTCGATCAACTGCGCCAGCAGGGCTTGTACAAGCCCGAGCGCGTGATCGCCTCGCGCCAGGGCGCCGAAGTGGTGTGCGACGATGGCCGTACCCTGATCAATATGTGTGCGAACAACTACCTTGGCCTGTCCGGCGACCTGCAGACGCAGGAAGCGTCGATTGCCGCCACGCAAAAATACGGCTACGGCCTGTCGTCCGTGCGCTTCATCTGCGGCACGCAAACCGTGCATAAAGAACTGGAACAGGCCATTTCCAGCTTCCTGGGCACCGAAGACACGATTCTGTACGCGGCCGCATTCGACGCCAACGGCGGCGTGTTCGAACCGCTGTTCGATGAAAACGACGCCATCATCTCGGACGCGCTGAACCACGCTTCCATCATCGACGGCATCCGCCTGTGCAAGGCTGGCCGCTACCGCTATGCGCACAACGACATGGTCGACCTGGAAGTGCAGCTGCAAGCGGCGATTGCCGCTGGCAAGCGCCACAAAGTCATCGTCACGGACGGCGTGTTCTCGATGGATGGCACGATCGCGCAACTCGACAAGATCTGCGACCTGGCCGACAAGTATGGCGCGCTGGTGATGATCGACGAATGCCACGCTTCCGGCTTCATGGGCGCGACGGGCCGCGGCACGCACGAACACCATAATGTGATGGGTCGCATCGACATCATCACGGGCACCCTGGGCAAGGCCCTGGGCGGCGCCATGGGCGGTTTTACCTCCGCGCGCAAGGAAGTCATCGACACCCTGCGCCAGAAATCGCGCCCCTACCTGTTCTCGAACACCCTGGCGCCATCGATCGCCGGCGCTTCGCTGTCGGTGCTGGCCCGCCTGGCCAAGTCGACGGAACTGCGCGACCGCCTGCATGACAACACGGCGTTCTTCCGCAGCGAGATCGAGCGCATCGGCTTCACCATCAAGCCGGGCACCCATCCGGTCGTTCCCGTGATGCTGTTCGACGCCCCGGTGGCACAGAAATTCGCCGCCCGCCTGTATGAACTGGGCGTGCTGGTGACGGGCTTCTTCTACCCGGTCGTGCCGATGGGCCAGGCCAGGGTGCGCGTGCAGCTGTCCGCCGCGCACACCCGCGAACAGCTGGTGCAGGTGCTGGCCGCCTTCGAGCAGGCCGGCAAGGAACTGGGTTTGCTGACCACCACTACCACGACCAACTAACAAGAATTCAGGAAAATAGCATGGAACGCATCTTAGTCATCGGCGCAAACGGCCAAATCGGTAGTGAACTGGTGGGCGCACTGGCGCAGCAGCACGGCGCGGACAACGTCATCGCCAGCGACATCGGCACGAACAATCTGTACCAGGCCAAGCGCTACGCGCAATTGAACGTGCTGGACAAGGACGGCCTGGCAAAGCTCATCGCCGACGAGAACATCACCCAGGTCTACCAGCTGGCGGCCATGCTGTCGGCCACGGGCGAGGCGGCGCCATTGAAGGCGTGGAGCTTGAACATGGATGGCTTGCTCAATATCCTGGAACTGGCGCGCGAGCGGGGCGAGGCGGGCAAGCCGCTGCGCATCTTCTGGCCGTCGTCGATCGCCGCCTTCGGCCCGAACACGCCGCAGGTGAACACGCCGCAAATGACGGTGATGGACCCGACCTCGATGTACGGCATCAGCAAGCTGGCCGGCGAGCGCCTGTGCGAATACTATTTCAACAAGTATGGCGTGGACGTGCGCAGCATCCGCTACCCGGGCATCATCAGCTACAAATCGCCTCCGGGCGGCGGCACCACCGACTACGCCATCGCCATCTTCCATGCGGCCTTGCGCGGCGAGCGCTATGACTGCTTCCTCGATGCGAACACCACCTTGCCGATGATCTACATGCCCGACGCCATCCGCGCCACCATCGAACTGATGGACGCGCCGGCGGCATCGATCAAGATCCGCTCCTCGTACAATGTGGCGGGCGTGTCGTTCAACCCCGAGCAGCTGGCCAAGGCCATCGTGCACATGGTGCCGGACTTCAAGATCAGCTACAAGCCGGACAGCCGCCAGGCCATCGCCGACAGCTGGCCGCAAAGCCTGGACGACAGCAAGGCCAGCGCCGATTGGGGCTGGAAGGCGCAGATCGGCGTCGAGCAGATGGTCACCGACATGCTGGCCAATGTCGACGCGGGGCAGGCTGCCAAGGCAGCCTGAGTCCAGCACCGCAATTCATAAAAACATACCAATATAAAGAGACACTACATGGATATGAGCGTATTCGACTTATTTAAGATCGGCATCGGGCCGTCGAGTTCCCACACCGTGGGACCGATGGTGGCGGCGCGGCGTTTTCTGGTCGAATACGGTCCGCTGGACCAGGTGGTGGGCGTCGAGGCGGCCCTGTATGGCTCGCTGGCGCTGACGGGCGTGGGCCATGCCACGGACAAGGCCGTCATTCTGGGCTTGATGGGCGAAACGCCGCAGGACGTGGCGCCCGATGCCGTCGACAGCAAGCTGGCCGCCATCGAGGCGGCAGGCGAGATCGCGCTGCTGGGCACGCGCGTGGTGCCGTTTACGGCCGCCACGGGCCTGGTCTGGCACAAGAGCGAATCGCTGCCAGAGCACCCGAACGGCATGCGCTTCACCCTGAAACTGGCCGACGGCAGCCGCGTCGACAAGGTGTATTACTCGATCGGCGGCGGCTTTATCCGCGAAGCCGGAGAAGCTCAAACCTCGGCGCAGGCCGAAGCGGCGGTGGAGTCGGCGGCAAGCGCCCGCGTCGTCTTCCCCTTCGACACCATGGAACAGTTGCTGGCGCACGGCGTGGAAAGCGGCTTGTCGATTCCGGAAATGCTGCGCGCGAACGAGTGCGTCAAGCGCAGCGAAGATGAATTGAATGCGGGCCTGGACCGTATCTGGCACGTCATGCGCGACTGCATCGCGCACGGCCTGGAAACGACGGGCAATCTGCCGGGCGGCTTGAACGTCAAGCGCCGCGCCGCCAAATTATGGCGATTGGCGCAGGAAGCGAAAGCATCCGACAACCGCGCCAACGACTTGCCGCACGACGCCGTGCACCTGGTCAGCCTGTACGCGATGGCCGTCAACGAGGAAAACGCGGCCGGCGGGCGCGTGGTGACGGCGCCGACCAACGGCGCCGCCGGCATCATCCCGGCCGTGCTGCGCTACTACGCGCAGGATTGCCGCCCCAGCGATCCGGTCGGCGGCGTGCGCCGCTTCATGCTGACGGCCGCCGCCATCGGCATGCTGTGCAAACGCAATGCCTCGATCTCGGGCGCCGAAGTGGGCTGCCAGGGCGAAGTGGGCGTGGCCTGCGCCATGGCGGCGGCCGGACTGGTGGCGGCTTTGGGCGGCACGAATGAGCAGATCGAAAACGCGGCCGAAATCGGCATCGAACACCACTTGGGCATGACGTGCGACCCGATCGGCGGCCTGGTGCAGATCCCCTGCATCGAGCGCAACGGCATGGGCGCCGTAAAAGCCATCACGGCCGCCTCGCTGGCGCTGAAGGGCGACGGCACGCATTTCGTCAGCCTCGACGAAGTCATCGAAACCATGCGCCAGACGGGCGCGGACATGCAGGACAAGTACAAGGAAACGTCTTTGGGCGGCTTGGCCGTGCACGTCATCACCGTCAACCACGCTGCTTGCTGAGGGCGACGCGATAAACCTACTGCGCAGCCCGCTCTCGCGTCGGCGTTGCTCGCCGTACCCTGGTACGGCTGCGCTACTCAACGCGACATTGGGCTTGCTCGCTACGGTTTCTCGCGCCGCCGTGACGTCCCGGGCGCTGATATAAAGACGGAATCGCCTTAATCTTCCTCAAACAACTGCTCCAGCCTCCGCGGGTAGTGATTCAAAAAATCGCGCGTCACGGCGTAGTGTTCCGTGTCTTCATAAGCCACCTCATGGATGCCGCCGCCCGTAAAGCTGAGGATTTTCGCGTTTGGGTAGGCCAGCAGGATGGGCGAGTGGGTGGCGATGATCAGCTGCGAGTCGTCCTGCACCAGCTGGTGGATCACGGACAATGCGGCCATCTGGCGGCTCGGCGACAGGGCTGCCTCGGGTTCGTCCAGCAGGTACAAGCCTTTTCCGCGCAGCTTGTTGATCAGGGTCGCCATGAACGCTTCGCCGTGCGATTGCGCGTGCAGCGACTTGCCGCCATAGCTGGCCAGGTATTCGGGCATGTCGTCCATGTAGGTGGCGACGTTGAAAAAGCTTTCGGCGCGCAGGAAATAGCTGTCCTCGGGTTTTTTATAGCTCTTGCTCAGGCGCAAGTGCGCATGCAAGCCCGATTCCTCGTCCGACGGCAGGGCGATGCGCACGTTGCGCGTGCCGCCATCCTTGCCGAAGCCCAGCCCCACGGCCAGCGCTTCGAGCATGGTCGACTTGCCGCTGCCGTTCTCGCCCACGAAAAACGTCACGTCGGGATGGAAATCCATGTGCACGAAGTCGCGGATGGCGGGGATGGTGAACGGATAGTGATCGAGGTCGACGACGGCGTCAGGGCGCAGCGCGGCGCTTTGCAGATACGGTTTTTTACTCAGCGACATGGCCGGTTCCATGAATGGCCGCAGTTCGGCCGACAAGCGCCAGTGTGGCGCAAATCAGGCACGCACGCCAGCATGCGGGGCCATCTTTATGCAGGGCGTTGATCTCGTCATAAGAAATTTCCAAAATGCAATGCCTTTGCCATGATTCCGGCCCCGCCGGACGCTGCTGTTTGACAACAGGCACGGGGGCCAGGGCGCTTGCGTACGCACGCGATTCGCCTTGGACGGCGGCTGGCACTATAATATCCGCTGCCATTCATGATCAACCGCACTCAGCTCAACTGGACTCTTCAAATCTATGCATTACGTGTCTACCCGCGCTGATAAAGCGCCATCGCAATCGCAACAATCATCTTTGCAGCAATTCTCCGACATCCTCCTGGGCGGCCTGGCCCCCGATGGCGGACTGTATCTCCCAGAACATTACCCGCAAGTCACTGGTGCCGAGCTCAACGCCTGGCGCACATTGTCGTATGCCGACCTGGCCTACGAAATCCTGAAGAAGTTCGCCACCGATATCCCGGCCGCGGACCTGAAGGCGCTGACGGCGAAAACCTATACCAAGGCAGTCTACAAGAACGCCCGCGCCGGCGAAAACGCGGCCGACATCACGCCGCTGCGCGTGCTCGAGGAAAACGTCGTCAAGGGCGGATCGACCACCCTGATGCTGCAGGCGCTGTCGAACGGCCCGACCCTGGCCTTCAAGGACATGGCCATGCAGCTGCTGGGCAACCTTTTCGAATACACGCTGGCCAAGCACGACGCCGAACTCAATATCTTCGGCGCCACCTCGGGCGACACGGGCAGCGCGGCCGAATACGCGATGCGCGGCAAGAAGGGCATCCGCGTCTTCATGCTGTCGCCGCACAAGAAAATGAGCGCCTTCCAGACGGCGCAGATGTTCAGCCTGCAAGACCCGAACATCTACAACATCGCCGTCGAAGGCGTGTTCGACGACTGCCAGGATATGGTAAAAGCCGTGTCGAACGACCTGCCGTTCAAGGCGAAGCAGAAAATTGGCACCGTCAATTCCATCAACTGGGCGCGTGTCGTGGCGCAGGTCGTGTACTACTTCCGCGGCTACCTGGCGGCCACCACCAGCAACGAGCAAAAAGTGTCGTTCACGGTGCCGTCGGGTAACTTCGGCAATATCTGCGCCGGCCATATCGCCCGCATGATGGGGCTGCCGATCTCGAAACTGGTGGCCGCGACGAATGAAAACGACGTGCTCGATGAATTTTTCCGCACGGGCGTCTACCGCGTGCGCAAGTCCGCCGAGACGTACCACACGAGCAGCCCGTCGATGGATATCTCGAAGGCGTCGAACTTCGAGCGCTTCGTCTACGACCTCGTGGGCCGCGACAGCGACCGGGTGCGCGCCCTGTTCACGAAAGTGGAAACGCATGGCGGCTTTGACCTCTCCGGCAAGCCGGGCAGCGATGGCGACGAGTTCAAGCTGGTGGCCAAGTATGGCTTCAAGTCCGGCAAGTCCACGCACCAGGACCGCCTCGACACCATCCGCGACGTGGCCGACGACTACGGCATCACCATCGACACGCACACGGCCGACGGCATCAAGGTGGCGCGCGAGCACCTGGAGCCGAACGTGCCGATGATCGTGCTGGAAACGGCGCTGGCGGCCAAGTTCAACGAAACCATCCTCGAAGCGCTGGGCGTGGACGCGGAGCGGCCGGCCGGCTTCGAGAACATCGAGGACTTGCCGCAGAAGTTTGTCGTGATGGACGCGGACGTCGAGAAAATGAAGGCGTATATCGCCGCCAATACGGGCTTGTGATGAGCGGGCCTGTGATGAACGATCCGGCCGCGCAACGCAAACCGATGCT
Source organism: Janthinobacterium glycogeni (assembly GCF_051380725.1). Lineage (NCBI taxonomy): Bacteria > Pseudomonadati > Pseudomonadota > Betaproteobacteria > Burkholderiales > Oxalobacteraceae > Janthinobacterium > Janthinobacterium glycogeni. The sequence continues at coordinate 232,803 of NZ_JBNYXP010000009.1, forward strand.
GTCGGTGGCCGAGGCGCAGGCCTTCATGCTGGGCGCGGCGCGCCCGGTGGCCGAGGTGGAACTGGTCGACACCATGCACGCCAACGGCCGCGTGCTGGCCACGGCGCAGACGTCGACCCTGAACGTGCCCGAGCGCGACAACACGCAGATGGATGGCTACGCCGTGCGCGCGCAGGATTGCGCCAGCGGCGCGGCCAGCCTGCCCGTGTCGCAGCGCATCGCGGCCGGCCACGTGGGCCAGCCTTTGCAGCCGGGGACGGCGGCGCGCATCTTCACGGGCGCCCTGATCCCGGACGGCGCCGATTGCGTCGTAATGCAGGAGCAGTGCACGGCGGCGGACGGCGTGGTGACGGTCAACCACGTGCCGAAAGCCGGGGAATGGGTGCGCCGTCAGGGCGAGGATATCCGCGCAGGCGGCGAGATCCTCGGCGCCGGCCGGCGCCTGCGCAGCCAGGAAATGGGCCTGGCCGCCTCGGTGGGCCTGGCGCAAGTACCCGTGCTGCGCAAGCTGCGCGTGGCCGTGTTTTTCACGGGCGACGAGCTGGCCATGCCCGGCGAACCGCTGGCGCCGGGCGCCGTCTACAATTCGAACCGCTTTACCTTGCGCGGCCTGCTGGAAAATCTGGGTTGCGAGATCACGGACCTGGGCATCGTGCCCGACAGCCTGGAAGCGACGCGCGCCGTGCTGCGCCAGGCGGCCCAGGGCAACGACTTGATCATCACCTCGGGCGGCGTGTCCGTGGGCGAGGAAGATCATATCAAGCCGGCCGTGGAAGCGGAAGGGCGCTTGAACATGTGGCAGATCGCCGTCAAGCCGGGTAAACCCTTGGCGTTCGGCGAAGTGCGGGACGCCTTCTTTGTCGGCTTGCCCGGCAATCCCGTCTCCAGCTTTGTCACGTTTTTGCTGTTCGTGCGCCCGTTCATCCTGCGCCTGCAGGGCGTGGCGGGGAACCTGGCGCCGCGCAGTTACCAGCTGCCGGCCGCGTTCGAGCGCCTGAAGGCGGACAAGCGCAACGAGTTCCTGCGCGCCAGGGTCAATGACGAGGGCGAGCTGGAATTGTTCGCCAACCAGAGTTCGGGCGTGCTGACCTCCACCGTGTGGGGCGACGGCTTGATCGATTGCCCGCCGGGATTGTCGATTGCGCGCGGCGACATGCTGCGTTTTATCCCGTTTAACGAATTGCTGTACTAAGGAAGCATCGATGAAGATCAATCTGCGATTTTTTGCCAGTGTGCGCGAACTGGTGGGCACGGGCCACGAAGTGCTGGAAGTGGCCGGGCCGCTGACGGTGGGCGAGGTGAGAACCCTGCTGATCGCCCGCGGCGGCAACTGGGAATACGCACTGGCCCAGGGCCGCGCGCTGCGCACGGCGCACAAGCAGGTGATGTGCGATGCCGATACCGTGATAGGCGAAGGCGACGAGGTGGCGTTCTTCCCGCCCGTAACGGGCGGCTGATCCCGTTTCTCAGACAAGACGGCCACTTCATCGAAGCGGCCGTTTTTGCGTCAAGCCCGGGTTTTCGGCTTGCTGGCAGTGGTGTCACTGCACGTGGCGCAAGCGACGGCCTTTCGGTAGCGCCAGTACTTCGAACCGATGAAGATGGCCGACGCCACCAGCGACCAGGCCAGCGCGCTGAGAATGTCGGCCTGGCTGGTGGTGCCCTTGCTGTACTCGACCACCGTCAGGATGATGAATAAGATCGAACTGGCCAGCAAATAGCGGGAAATCCAGAATCCTGCGCCCATGTGTTTCTCCTCTTGTCGTCGCGTTGTCGCGTGAAGTCAAGCCGCCGGTCGCTGCGGCATCTCCGCGCAGTATGCATCATTTTTCGGCATTCTTGCCATCCCCGGACCTTATCTCGACTAAAATGCCGGGGTTTTCACCGTCTTCCAGCGTGCCATGACCCATTCCAGCCTTCCTCCCTTCCACATCGCCGTCATCGGCGGCGGCCCTGCCGGCCTGATGGCGGCCCAGGCGGCCACCGACCAGGGAGCCAGGGTGGAACTGTTCGACGCCATGCCGTCCGTCGGCCGCAAATTCCTGCTGGCCGGGCGGGGCGGCATGAACATCACGCACGCGGAAGGCTACCAGGGCTTCGTCTCGCGCTACGGCAGGCGGGCGCACTGTGTGAAACCGGCGCTGGACCAGTTCGGCCCGCAAAAGGTGCGCGACTGGGTGCACGGCCTGGGCGTGGACACCTTCGTCGGCTCGTCGAACCGCGTCTTCCCCACCGACATGAAGGCCGCGCCCTTGCTGCGCGCCTGGCTGCACCGCCTGCGCGAAGCGGGCGCGCAATTTCACATGCGCCACCGCTGGACGGGCTGGCAGAACGGCCAGCTGGCCTTCGCCACGCCGGACGGCGAACGCCTGCGCGCCTTTGACGCCGTGATCCTGGCCCTGGGCGGCGGCAGCTGGGCGCGGCTGGGATCGGACGGCGCCTGGGTGCCGCTGCTGCAAGGGCAGGGCGTGGCCGTGGAAGCGCTGGCGCCGGCCAATTGCGGCTTCGACGTGGACTGGAGCGACCATTTCAGCAGCCGCCATGCGGGCGAGCCGCTGGCGACGGTGGCCATCACGGCGCGCGATATCGACGGCTTGATCATCAAGCGCCAGGGGCAGTTCGTCATCACGGCGGGCGGCGTCGAAGGCAGCCTGATCTACGCGCTGTCGGCCGCGCTGCGCGAGCAGATCGCACGCGACGGCAGCGCCACCATCTGGCTCGACCTGGCGCCCGATCACAGTCATGCACGCGTGTTCGAGGAAGTGACGCGGCCGCGCGGCGCCCGTTCCATGTCCAGCCATCTGCAAAGCCGGCTGGGCATCAAAGGCGTGAAATCGGGCCTGCTGCGCGAATGCCTGAGCGCGGCCGACTTTGCCGACGAGGCCAGGCTGGCGGCCGCCATCAAGCTGCTGCCCGTCACGCTCAAGCGTCCGCGCCCCATCGATGAAGCCATCAGCAGCGCCGGCGGCGTGGACTTCGACGGCATTGACGGCAGCATGCTGCGCGCCATGCCAGGCGTCTTCGTGGCGGGGGAAATGCTGGACTGGGAAGCGCCGACGGGCGGCTACCTGCTGACGGCCTGCCTGGCGCAAGGCAAGGCGGCCGGCGAGCAGGCCGTGGCATGGCTGGAAAAGAGTCGTTAGAGAACCGTCATCATCAGTGCCAGATGATATCGCCTGAACCGCTTTTTTGGGTCTCGCGCTGGCGCGGGTTGCCGTAGACGTGGATGTCGCCGCTGCCGCGCAGGGTCAGGTTGGCGGCGTCGCGCACGAAGACGGTGCTCTGGCCCGAGCCTTGCAGACTGACGCTGGCCTTGTCGGCCGCCATGTGTTCGGCGTCGATGTCGCCTGAGCCGCTCAGGTCGGCACGCAGGAATTTCGTGTTGCCGCTGGCGGAGATGCGCCCGGAGCCTACCATTTCCAGCACTACGCTGTCGCTGTTGCCGGCATTGATGTCGAGGTCGCCACTGCCGTTGACGGTCGCCTGCACCTGCTTGTAGCGGCCCGTGAAGCTGACGTCGCCTGAACCCATGAGTTCCAGGATGAAACTGTCGCCGGAAAATCCCGTGATCCTGCTGTCGCCATTGCCGTGCACTTCCAGTCGCACGAGGGCTGGCAGCACCAGTTCCACCTGCAGCGGCTGGCGATGGTGGAACAGCATGCCTTTCGGGCCGATATGCAGGGTCGTGCCGTCGGCCGTCGTGTCGACATTCGACAGCAGGCGTTGCTCGCCGCTCACTTTCAGCGATGGCGTGGCGCCGCGGCGCAGCACCAGGTCGATGGGGCCGGCCAGATCGATGCTGTTGATATTGGCGGAAATCGGGCGCGTATCGCTGCGCACGGCGCGGCCGGCAGCGCTGCTGGGATTGCTGATCCCCTTGGCGCGCAGCGCCGCATACGACATGGCGATCAGGACCATGGCCAGCAGGAGCATGGACAGGCCGACTTTGAGCAAGCGTTTCATGGCAGCCTTTCTAGTGACCTTTGAGCAGGGAGACATTCATGGCGATATAGCGCTTGATACCGATCAAGGTATAGCGCGTGACCACCAGACTGAGCAGGAAGATGGCGATGCCGCCGAGCAGCATGCCCACGCCGAAGACCGTTTGTGTGGTGCGCGCATCGCGGTCCATGTCGGTGGAGATGCGGACGCCGCCGCCGGCCAGCGCTTCGGCCCGCTCCATCATGCGCGACGAAGCGCCGGGCGCCTCGGCTTCGGCCGGTTCACGCTGCAAGGGGCCGGGCACATGGTCGATTTCGATGCCCTTGTCGCCGATGGTGATGCGCGTTTCGCGCCGCTTGTCGCCTTCGCCGTCGTCGTCATGAATGAAGATGTGGCGCAGCGGCCCCTCGAGCACCAGTTCGTTGGCGCCGGACAAGCCGCTGGCCGTGATGGCGATGCCGGCCAGGTAAAAGCTCAGGCCGACCGCATACAGGGCGGCCAGCAGCGCAGCGTAGACTGCTGCGGGCACGACCATGAACAGGTTGAAGATGGCCAGGCCCACCAGCGAGACGAGCAGGCGCAGCAGGTTGACGGGGGTTTTCTTTTGCTCGAACGCCTGGCGGTGGGTGCTGCTGCGCAAGGTGAGGGCGATCTTTTTCGGGTCGCCCAGGTCGTCGGCGATTTCGTGCTCGCTGCGGCCGGCCGCCGCGCCTTCGATGAAGGTCTGTTCGTAATAATCGAGGGTCTTGGCCACCAGGTCCGGCGGCAAGCCTGCCAGCGCGCGCCGCAGCGCCTCGAGATAGTCTTGCTTGTTCATCATATTCTTCCTGTCACTCCGCTTCGCCGCCTCAGCCCACCGCCGGCAGCAGCATGCTTGCCTGGCTCAGCAGCAATGGCGTTTGTGGCACTTGCTGTACGTGAATGACGATCAGGGTGGCGAGCAGCACACAAGCGAGCAGCGCCACGGCTTTCAAGCTGTTTTTCAAGTGCAAGGTGGTGTGCATGGTAGTCCTCTGTGGCATGGCCGTTGTCGATGATCAGACTGTACCCAAGCGCACGCGAGCGCACCAGTGCGGTGCGACAGAATGCAATTTCGCGGGGGCGAGCGACACCAGGGCAGGATGCACCGTCAAGTCTGTTTTGCCGCTTGGTCCGTCGTGACGGCCCTGGCCGCCGCCACGCCGCTGCGCACGGCCGCTTCGATGGTCGCCGGATAGTCTTGTGTCCGGTCGTCACTGGCCGTGTAGTCGCCGGCCAGCAGCAGGCCAGGCACGCCGCTGGCGTTGCCGGGCCGGGCCAGGTCCGGCGTGCAGGCAAAGGTGGCGCGTTTTTCCGTGATCAGCTGGGTCCACAGGGGCTGCGCCAGGGCAGGGCGCTGCAATACCTGCGCCAGCTGCGCGGCGATCGCTTGCGCCAGCGGGCCATGACCTTGCTCGGCGGCAGGGCCTGACGCGCTGATGACGACGGCCAGCAAGCCCGCCTGGTTACCGTCGAGCTGGCCCCGGTCGAAGACGAACTGGCCCCAGTGCTGTTTCTGCGGCGCATCGACGAGCGCGTAAAACGGCAAGTCCAGGCGCACCGAGGCGTCGTATTGCAGGTAGCAGGTGCTGATGGCTTCCGGCGTGAAGGCCTGCATTTTGGTAATAACGTCATCGAGGCGCGCGTCGTGCAAGCCTTGCAGCAGACTGGAAGCTTGCACGGACGAGGTGGCCACGATGACGCCGTCAAAGACATCCGCATCATCGAGTCGCCAGCGGCCATCGGGCAGCCCGTGCAAGGCGGCAATCTTGGCGCCCGTGCGCACTGCGCCGCCATGCTGTTCCACGTAGCGGGCGGCCGCGTCGGGCAACAGGGCGCTCAGGTCCGCTTTCGGGATCAGCATGTCGGAGGCGCGGCGGCGCGATGCGCCCAGGCTGTCGCGCAGCACATTGATGAAAACGCGGGCCGAGGCGCGCTCGGGTGGGGTATTCAAGGCCGCCAGGCATAGCGGATGCCACATCAGCCGGTTCAAGCGGTCCGTCTGGTCGAAGCGCTGCAGCAGTTCGCCGACCGTGCAGTCGTTGTACAACTGCCAGCCCATCCACCGCATGGCGGTGGAAAAGCGCATCAGGGCCAGTTTGTCGGCGCCTTGTAAACCTTTGGCACGCAGCAGGGCCCACGCCAGGTGCAGCGGCGCGGGCAGCCGCGGCGCGATGAAATCCATGCCGTCGGAACCGGCCGGATAGCGCATCTGCAGGGGTAGCGTGAGGATCAGCTCGCTAGGGTCTCGCCCCGCCAGCTTGATCAGGCGCAATGTTTCCGTGTACGCGCCCAGCAGGATGTGCTGGCCGTTGTCGAGCACAGTGCTTTCGCGTTCGACCCGGCGCGCGCGTCCGCCCAGGGTGCGCGCCGCCTCGTAGACCGTGACGGCATGGCCGGCGCGCGCCAGTTCCATGGCCGCCGCGCAGCCGGCCCAGCCGGCGCCGATGACGGCGTAGCGCTGCTTCACGCTACTGTCAGCCACGAACCCAGGTCTTCCAGGCCAGCCACAGTTTGCGGATCGGCGTGAGCGAGATGCGCTGGTTCAGCACGTGATAGCCGTCGCGCTCGACTTCGTTGAGCAGGGTGCGGTAGATGGCGGCCATGATCAGGCCCGGGCGCTGGGCGCGGCGGTCTTCCGCCGGCAGCAGGGCGAACGCTTCGTCGTAGGCTTTTTGCGCGCGCGCCACCTGGAAGCGCATGAGGTTTTCAAAGTTTTCGCTGTGGCGCGCGTTCAGCAAATCGGCCGCCGTCACATTGAATTGCTGCAATTCGCTGATCGGCAGGTAGATGCGCCCCTTGCGCGCATCTTCGCCCACGTCGCGGATGATGTTGGTCAGCTGGAAGGCATGGCCCAGCTTTTCCGCGTACAGCAGGGTTTCCGGGCGGGTCGCGCCAAAGATGCTGGCCGACAAGATGCCCACCACGCTGGCCACGTGCCAGCAATAGCGGCTCATGGCCTGGTAATCGAGGTAGCGCGTCTGGTTCAAGTCCATTTCCATGCCGTCGATGATGGCCTGCAAATGCTTTTCTTCCAGCTTATAGATGTCCAGGTGCGGCTGCAGCGCGCGCATCACGGGATGCGTGGGGTTGCCCTCGTACATGGCCTTGACTTCCTTGCGCCACCAGACCAGCTTGGTGCGTGCCACGGCTTCGTCCGTGCATTCGTCGACCGTGTCATCAACTTCGCGACAGAAGGCGTACAGGGCCGTGATGGCCTTGCGGCGTTCGGCCGGCAGGAACAGGAAGCTGTAGTAGAAGCTGGAGCCGCTCTGGGCGGCCTTTTGTTGGCAGTATTCGTCGGGAGACATAGTCAAAAGAGCAAGGGTTGCAGATCGAAGCCGCTATTCTATCGTCTTACAGAGTGGGCGACGGGGGAAAAGCCGTTTTTACTTGTGTCTCTTGACGCAGGCTTTTGCGCGACATGCGCAGGGCGCGCCAGAAAATGATCAGCCAGTCGCGTTTCTCCAGCTTGGGACGGCGCCGGAACACGTCGTAATTGACGGCCTCGATGGCTTCCAGGATGCGCAAGCCCCCTTGCACCACCAGGCGCAGTTCCCAGCCGATGCGGCCGCGCAAGCGCAGGGCCAGCGGCGCGCCGGACAGCATCAGGGCGCGCGCGCGGGCCACTTCGAAGCGCATCAGGGCGCTCCACTTGCCGTGCGCCTCGGGCCGCTCGAAGGCGGCGGCGGAGACGGCAAAGCGGCTCAAGTCTTCCATCGGCAGGTAGATGCGCTCTTTTTGCTGGTCGATGGCGACGTCTTGCAGGAAATTAATTAGTTGCAAAGCTGAACATATGGCATCGGAATCGCGTACATTCTGTTCATCGGCCGCACCGTACAGGTGCAGCATCAGCAGTCCCACGGGGTTGGCGGAGCGGGCGCAGTAATCGAGCACGTCGTCATAGCTGGCGTAGCGCGTCGTTTCCACGTCCTGCTTGAAGGCGGACAACAGATCGTAGAACGGCTTGAGCGGCAACTGGTGTTTGGCGATGACGGCGGCCAGGCGTTCGAACATGGCGGCGTTTTCGCCCGCATGGCCCTCTTCGCGGGCGATGCGGCCCAGCGCCTCTTCGTAGGCGTGTAGAAAGGCCAGGCGTTCGGCCGGCGCGGCGTCGCCTTCGTCGGCCAGGTCGTCGGCGCTGCGGGCGAAGGCATAGATGGCTTCGACGGCGGGCACCAGGCGGCGCGGCAGTAAAAATGATGCAACAGGAAAATTTTCGTAATGGTCTACAGGCATGAACACACTTCTCTAGTCTTGCGTTTGTCCGGCACTCCCGCACACGCTGGAATGTGGTCGGACGTTGTACGTCTCAAGATTAATGACGCAAAAGTCACTAAAAACTTTTACGCACGATTATAATTAATAACCAGAAAGTCATTAGCGGAAAATCGTCCCCCCGCCACGACCAAACTGATATTGTCACAAATTTAAGGATATCGCGTGCGAAAAAGTTTGGCTTGGCCCAAAGGACAGGCAAAAAGTTTCTCCGCATAAAAATATTGCAGCCCGCATAGTAAAGGAAAATACCTTGTTTGCCCTGAAAACCCTGCGCCGCGAGACCGGCGCACCCGCACTTCCCGCCCTGCGGCTGATTGCCGCCGCCGCCCTGGCGCTGACCCTGGCGGCCTGTTCCAAGCCTGCCGTCAAGGTGGAAGACGTGCGCCCCGTGCGTGCTATCGTGTTGTCTAGCAGTAATGTTGACGTGAGTGCCGAGCTGTCGGGCGAGGTCGTGCCCCGCGTCGTGTCGCAGCTGGGTTTCCGCGTGGGCGGCAAGATCGTCGCGCGCAAGGTCGACGTGGGCGCCAGCGTGAAGAAGGGGCAAGTGCTGATGCAGCTCGACCCCGCCGACTTGCAGCTGTCGCAGGCGCAGGCCAAGGCCTCGCTGGTGAGCGCGGAAACGAACCGCGACCTGGCGCGCGCGGAATTGAAGCGCTACCAGGACTTGCGCGAGAAAAATTTCGTCAGCCAGGCTGTGCTCGATGGCAAGGACGCCACCTACAAGGCGGCGCAGGCGAACGTGGAAGCGGCGCAAGCCCTGTACCGGGGCCAGGCGAACCAGTCCGGCTATGCCAGCCTGCTGGCCGATGCGGACGGCGTCGTCACGCGCATCGAGGCCGAAGTGGGGCAGGTGGTAGCGCCCGGCGCGCCCGTGGTGCAGGTGGCCAAGAGCGGCGAGAAGGAAGTCGTGATCGGCATTCCTGAAGACAAGGTGGAGACCTTGCGCAAGGTCAAGGATGTCACCGTGCGCCTGTGGGCCGACCCGCAGCAGGGCTTGCCTGGCAAGATACGCGAAGTGTCGCCCGTGGCCGACGCGGCCACGCGCACCTATCTGGCCAAGGTCAGCATCCCGGACGCGCCGCAAGTGCGCCTGGGCATGACGGCCGTGGTGCAGTTCGCTTCGCAAACGGCCACGCCGCAGATCAAGGTGCCGCTGACGGCGCTGTTCAATGAAAAATCGCAAAGCTCCGTGTGGGTGGTGGAAAACGGCGCCGTGAAGCTGGTCCCGGTGACGGTGGGCGGCGTGGCGGGCAATGAATTGCTGCTGACCTCGGGCGTGAAAGCCGGGCAGACGGTGGTCACGGCCGGCGTCAACCTGCTCAAGCCTGGTCAGAAAGTGACCATCCTCGGCGCCGAACTGGCCAGCAAGCCTGAGGTCGCCGCTGCCGCCGTCAGCGTGGGGGCCGCCAAATGAAGGGCGGCTTCAATCTGTCGCGCTGGGCCCTCGAACATATCCCGCTGACGCGCTACCTGATGGCCGTGCTGCTGATCGGCGGCATGCTCAGCTACGCCAGCCTGGGCCAGGATGAAGATCCCCCGTTTACCTTCCGCGCCATGGTCTTGCAGGCGTACTGGCCCGGCGCCACGGCGCTGCAGATGGCCGAGCAGGTCACGGACAAGCTGGAAAAGAAGCTGCAGGAAACGCCCTACATCAATGAAATCACCAGCTACTCGAAGCCGGGCGAAACCCTGATCCTGCTGGAGCTGCGCGAATCGGCGCCGCCCAAGGAAACGGCCGCCGCCTGGTACCAGGTGCGCAAGAAGATCGGCGACATCAAGGGCACCTTGCCGTCCGGCGTCGTGGGTCCGTTCTTCAACGACGAGTTCGGCGACACGTATGGCTCCATCTTCGCCCTGTCCGGCGATGGTTTTACCTACGCGGAAATGAAGGATTACGCGGACAAGGTGCGCCAGGAACTGCTGGCCGTGGGACAGGTGTCGAAGGTGGAACTGTTCGGCGTGCAGGATGAAAAGATCAATATCATCTTTTCGCACAAGAAATTTGCCCAGTTGGGCATTCCTTTCGATGCCATCGTGCAGCAATTATCCGAGCAAAACAGCATCAACGCCACGGGCGTGCTGGTGACGCCGACGGACAATCTGCAAGTGCGCGTGACGGGCGCCATGGTCACCGTCAAGGACCTGGAAAACCTGGAATTGCGCGCCAACGGCACCACCTTCCGCCTCGGCGACTTTGCCACGGTGAAACGTGAATTCGTCGATCCGCCCAAGGACAAGATGCGCTTCAATGGCAAGGAAGTGATCGGCCTGGGCGTGTCGATGGAAAAGGGCGGCAACATCATCGATATGGGCAAGGCCTTGCAGGCGACGGTCACGCGCATGAAGAGCGAATTGCCGGTGGGCATAGAGTTGCAGCGCGTGTCGAACCAGCCGGAAGCCGTGTCCGCTTCCGTCGGCGAATTCGTGCACACCCTGATCGAAGCCATTTTGATCGTGCTGGCCGTCAGCTTTGTCGCGCTGGGCTTGCACACGAAGCCGCTGCGCATCGACGTGCGCCCGGGCCTGGTGGTGGCGCTGACCATTCCGCTGGTGCTGGCCGTCACCTTCCTGTTCATGCGCCTGCTCGACATCGACTTGCACAAGATCTCGCTGGGCGCCCTGATCATTGCGCTGGGCTTGCTGGTCGATGATGCCATCATTGCCGTCGAGATGATGGTGCGCAAGATGGAAGAGGGCATGTCCCGCTTCGACGCGGCCACGTTCGCCTACACGTCGACGGCCATGCCCATGCTGACGGGCACCCTGATCACGGTGGCGGGCTTTTTGCCCATCGGCCTGGCCAAGTCGGCCGCCGGCGAATACACGTTCTCCTTGTTTTCCGTCAATGCGCTGGCCCTGATCATTTCGTGGGTGGTGGCCGTCGTCTTCACGCCCTACATCGGCTACATCTTGCTGAAGGTGAAACCGCACGCGCGTAACGACCATGAATTGTTCGATACGCCGAACTTCCGCCGTTTCCGCCGTGCCGTCACCTGGTGCGTGGAATGGCGCAAGACGACGATCGCCGCCACCCTCGCCATCTTTGCGCTGGGTATTTACGGCTTCAACTTTATCGAAAAGCAATTCTTCCCCGATTCCAGCCGTCCGGAGCTGATGGTGGAATTGTGGTCGCCCGAAGGCACGACGTTTGCCGCGAATGAAAAGCAGGTGAAGAAATTCGAGGCCTTCGTCGGCAAGCTCGACGGCGTGGAAAGCGTCACCAGCTACGTGGGCACGGGCAGCCCCCGTTTCTACCTGCCGCTCGACCAGATCTTCCCGCAGACCAACGTATCGCAAGTGGTGGTCTTGCCGAAGAGCCTGGCCGACCGCGAACGCTTGCGCCAGCAAATCGTCGATGTCTTCAAGAAAGATTTCCCGGAAGTGCGGGGCCGGGTCAAGCTGTTGCCGAATGGACCGCCGGTGCCGTATCCCGTGCAATTTCGCGTCATGGGGCCGGAGGTGGCTGGCGTGCGGGCCATTGCCGACCAGGTCAAGGACATCATGCGCGCCAATCCGAACACCCTGGGCGTGAACGATAACTGGAACGAATCGGTGAAAGTGCTGCGGCTGGACCTGGACCAGGACAAGATGCGTGCGCTGGGCGTCACCTCGAAAACGGTGATGCAGGCGGCCAATACGATTCTGTCGGGCACGGTCATCGGCCAGTTCCGCGAAGACAATAAGCTGATCGATATCCAGGTGCGCCAGCCCCTGGAAGAGCGGGCGACGATTTCCGTGCTGAATGACACGAATATCCCGACTGCAACGGGTAAGTCCGTGCCCATCTCGCAGCTGGCCCGCGCGCATTTCGTGTGGGAACCGGGCGTCGTCTGGCGCGACAAGCGCGAATGGGCCATCACCGTGCAGTCGGACGTGATCGACGGCATCCAGGGCGCCACCGTGTCGACGCAACTGGCGCCGCAACTCGATGCCTTGCGCGCCAAATTGCCGGCCGGTTACCGCATCATCGTGAAAGGCGTGGCGGCCGACAGCGGCGAGGCGGAAGCGTCGATTTCGGCGAACTTGCCGCTGGCCATTTTCATCATCTTCACCTTGCTGATGCTGCAGCTGCACAGTTTCTCGCGGTCCCTGCTGGTCTTCCTGACGGGGCCGCTGGGCGTGGCGGGCGCCGCCTTTGCCTTGCTGGCGCTGGGCCGGCCACTTGGTTTCGTCGCCAACCTGGGCATCATCGCGCTGTTCGGCATGATCATCCGCAACTCGGTGATCCTCGTCGACCAGATCGAGCAAGACATCAATGACGGGTCGACGCCATGGGACGCCATCATCGACTCGGCCGTGCGCCGCTGCCGCCCCATCGTACTGACGGCCGCCGCCGCGGCGCTGGCCATGATTCCCCTGTCGCGTTCCGTGTTCTGGGGCCCGATGGCGGTCGCCATCATGGGCGGCCTGATCCTGGCAACGGCCTTGACTCTGCTGTTCCTGCCGGCCCTGTATGCGGCCTGGTTCCGGGTCAAGAAGCCGGTGGTGCTGGACAAAGGAGGGAACTAAGGAAGCAATTCCTCCGCGCTGACCATGATTCCCCTGTCGCGTTCCGTGTTCAGGGGGGATCACGCTGGGCGGTCGCCATCATGGGCGGCCTGATCCTGGCAACGGCCTTGACCTTTCTGTTCCTGCCGGCCCTGTATGCGGCCTGGTTCCGGGTCAGGAAGCCGGTGGTGCTGGACAAAGGAGGGAACTAAGGAAGCAATTCCTCCGCGCTGACCATGATTCCCCTGTCGCGTTCCGTGTTCTGGGGGGGATCACGCTGGGCGGTCGCCATCATGGGCGGCCTGATCCTGGCAACGGCCTTGACTCTGCTGTTCCTGCCTGCCCTGTATGCGGCCTGGTTCCGGGTCAGGAAGCCGGAGCCGGTGACCGCGAAAGCGGGATAGAAATCGGCATCAAGGTGTCGGCATAAAAAAGGCGGCATTCCTCTGGGAAATCCAGTAGAATGCCGCCTTTGCTTTGCCGAGGGCTTGCTCTATAAGTCCGCGGTAGCCAGATCGCTCCCGAGTTGTTAAAATCAGGGGTGGCAGCAAAGTGGTATGTACAAGCTGCGTACAAAAGATGCGGATGTGGTGGAATTGGTAGACACGCTGGTCTTAGAAGCCAGTGCTTCGGCTTGGGAGTTCGAGTCTCCCCATCCGCACCAATCCGGGTTGTTCCAGCCCGGAAGTGCAGCACCATCAAGATATTCTCCAAAGCAGACAATTAAGCGAGTGCGCCCAGTGCGGCCAGTTGCTGGCTCGACTGTTGCACCATCTGCGCAATCAGTGCCTGCGCCTGCGGGTAGCCGCTTCTCTCCATTAATTTATCATCTTCAGTCAGCGGCCAAAGTGCCTGCAAGACGCGCTGCCGTGCCTGCGGCCAGTTGTACTCCAGCGCATGTGTAGACTGCGGCGCTTCCTTATCCAGCAGGTACAGCGCCTCGTGCGTCATCGCCATCTCTTGCTGCGCCTGGGCGGCCAGCGTGTCGCTGCGGGGTGGCGGCTGCCGCGCGAGGAAAGTATCAAGCTTGCGGCTCTGGCGGTCGTACAGGTCGAGCAGCAAGTGCAGGGTGGCGCCGCTGGGCCGCCGTTGCGTGTCGAGCGTGTCGAGCACGTCGAGCAGCCAGTGCGTCATCTGTCGCCCGGCCAGCCCCAGTTCCTGCCAGCTTGTGCTTTGCAATTGCTCGCCCAGGTAGCGGGCGCGGTCGATGGCGCGCCGGCTGCCGCTCATGTGCTGGCCGATGGGGCCGTACTGGGGCGAAAGCAGCGTTTCCTGCCGCTCGGCTAGCAGGCACAGCAAGGCCAGCTGGACATACACGTGAAAGGCGGCCAAGGTGCGGTGGGCATCCCAATAGTGATTGCCCTCGCTATCGGGGGCATTCCACAACGAACAGACCTTGGCGCCGTCGTCGCGCGCATAGTCGGGCGCCAGCAGGCTGTGGCCGTGGCGGAAGTCGTATAGTTTCTGGTGCAGCGACTCGTGCAGCAAGTGCTCGGCCAGCCACCAGGGGTTGCCAATCAGTTCCTGGTTCAGAAACACGCTGCCATTGACGCGAAATTGCGAGCTGGACGCCTTGCCGCGCCACGTGCCCAGCTTGGGAAACAGGGCGATTAACTGGACATGGGACAGCGCGCTGGCCGTCAGGCGGGGCAGCAGGGTTTTCAGTAAGCCCAGCCCGCGGCGCAGCAGAGCCCGTTCCTGCGGCGTAGGGGTGGCCAGCGGCGCGCCGTAGTTATCCTCCATCACGGCAAGAAAAGCGCGCGCATACGGCGTGCCTTCCTGCCAGGCGTGCCATATGTAGGTGTCACATTCGGTGTTCGCTTCATCCATGGTGCGCGCTTCGTGCAAGCGTGCCATGGGCTGCAGATGCGCCACCAGCGGGCCGCCGGGCAGGCCCGCGTCCAGGTGCTCGCCGGCCGCCTGGAACAGCGCCGCGCATTGCGGCAGGGGCAGTCCGTACTCGTCGCCCAAGTGCAGCTGGCGCATGGCGTGCTGGACGGCGCAGCGCAGCACCGTGTCGCCCAGCAGCTGGCGCTGGCGCGCGGGTGGCGCTCCAGCGAGCAGGCCAGCCAGCCGCGCGGCTTCGGGTAGGGTGGCGCCCAGCTTGTGCAGGCGCCGCCGGTAGGCGACGGCCAGCTGGTCGCGGATATAGCCGCTGTCGCCAAAGGCGCGGTGCGTCGCCAGCGCCGTTTCCACGGCGGTCAGCACATCCGCATCCGGTGGTGCGGCTCGCAGGGTAGGCGCAGCCACTGCCGGGTCAGGCGACGGTGGGGTGGTCGTGGTCGTGGTGGCCATCTCCCTTCATGCGCAATTCCATTTCATCGACTTCCGTCTGGATTTTTTGCAGGTCGTCGTCCGTGACGCCGTCGAGCAGGCGGCTGAGGACCATTTGCAGCTTGGCTTTGGCGTTGCTGGAACTGCCGGGTGCGCTATCGCTCATGATGTTTTCTCCTTTAAATTCACTTGGAGAGGGCGCGCGCGGCTTAGGTTTGCCTGAAAAATGGCCAAATTGAGGTAAATCAAAGGTTTTTTGGCCGAAATCTTCGCCAGGAGCGCATTTCTTTGTTTCGGACGGGGCGCCAGTTCGCATATACTAATGAACGAAGCAGGCTGGAAAGCCTGTCTCTGGCGAAATAAAGAATGCCGGGGCAAGAGTAAAGACAGGGCCATCCAGGCTGTAGCGATTCGTTCGCCGCCGCCGGTATCCTCTGTGGCCGGGCTGCAAAGCCAGCCACTTTCCCGAAGTCCTTTGTTATAATGCCACGCTTTACCGAATGATGGCCGGCCCTGCATTGACTTAGAAGCAGGGCTGGACGCTCGGAGCCCTGTCGCAGTACTGGAAGCGGCGGATTGTTTGGTGCCTGGTGCGGGTTTTCCCTCTGCCGGGTAGACCAGGTCCATCGTCCTGTTTTCAGTGCTTTTACAGATGAATATGCGAGCGAGTGAAGCTGGGCCCATGTCTTGCCGCCAGTGATGGCGCAAGGGGTCGGGTCTTCTTTTCTCGCACCAACAGTGTTTATTTTTTGGACGATTTTTTACATGGCAACTGCAGTCGAAACCTTGGGCAAACTCGAACGTCGTATCACGATCTCCTTCCCGCTGACGGACGTCCGCACGGAAGTTGAGAAGCGCCTGAAAGTGCAAGCCCGTACGGCTAAGGCACCGGGCTTCCGTCCGGGCAAAGTGCCGTTGAAAATGGTCGCAGCACAATACGGCTACCAAATTGAATCCGAAGTGCTGAATGACAAAGTCGGCCGCGCGTTCAACGACGCCGCCAACGAAAACAATCTGCGCGTGGCCGGTTTCCCGAACATCGTGCCGAAAGAAGAAGCAGCCGAAGGCCAGCTGGCTTTCGACGCCACGTTCGAAGTGTATCCGGAAGTCGCCATCGGCGACCTGACGGCCGTTGAAATCGAAACCGTGCAAGCCGACGTGTCGGAAGCCGAAATCGACAAGACCATCGACATCCTGCGCAAGCAGCGCGTGCACTTCCACACCAAGGGTGAAGCTGGCGAACACGGCGACGGCGGTGAGGCTATCGCTGCCAACGGCGACCGCGTGACCGTCGACTTCGTCGGCTCGATCGACGGCGTTGAATTCCCAGGCGGCAAAGCTGAAGGCTACGCTTTCGTGCTGGGCGAAGGCCGCATGCTGCCGGAATTCGAAGCAGCGACGCTGGGCCTGAAAGTGGGCGAGTCCAAGACTTTCCCATTGTCGTTCCCAGAGGACTACCATGGTAAAGACGTTGCCGGCAAAACCGCTTCGTTCACCATCACGCTGCAAAAGCTGGAATGGGCGCACCTGCCGGAAGTCGATGCCGAATTCGCCAAGTCCCTGGGCGTTGCCGACGGCGACCTGGCCAAAATGCGCGAAGACATCAAAGTCAACCTGCAGCGCGAAGTCGCTGGCCGCGTGAAAGCACGCAACAAGGAAGCCGTCATGGACGCGCTGATCAAAGTTGCTGAGCTGGAAGTGCCAAAAACGCTGATCGCTCAGGATTCCGAGCGCCTGGCCGAAATGACCCGCCAGGACATGGCGCAGCGCGGCATGAACGTCAAGGACGTGCCTTTCCCAGCAGAATTGTTCGCTGAAAAAGCCGAGCGTCGCGTACGCCTGGGCCTGATCCTGTCGCAACTGGTGGGCGACAACAACCTGCAGGCGACGCCTGAGCAAGTCAAGGCGCAAATCGAAGATTTCGCCCAAAGCTACGAAGATCCGCGCGAAGTGCTGAAGTACTACTACAGCGACCGTCGTCGTCTGGGTGAGATCGAAGCCCTTGTATTGGAAGAAAACGTCGTCACTTACGTGTTGGGCCTGTCGAAAGTCACGACGAAAGCAGTTGCTTTCGACGAACTGATGGGAAGCAACGCACAAGCGTAAACCAGTTGGTATCCGGATGCCATGATTGCTGAAAAGTACTGATGGCTTCCTCTAACTGCTTCACAAGGAAATGAAATGACAGGTATGAACCGTAATCCGGCGCTGGACACAGAGATGCTCGGCCTGGTGCCGATGGTGGTGGAACAAAGCGGTCGCGGCGAGCGCTCGTATGATATTTACTCGCGCCTGCTGAAGGAACGCTTGATTTTCATGGTCGGCCCGGTCAATGACCAGATGGCCAACCTGGTTGTCGCCCAGCTGCTGTTCCTGGAAAGCGAAAATCCGGAAAAGGAAATCTCGCTCTACATCAACTCGCCAGGTGGTTCGGTTTCGGCCGGCATGGCCATCTACGACACCATGCAGTTCATCAAGCCGGACGTCTCGACCCTGTGCACGGGCATGGCCGCTTCGATGGGCGCTTTCCTGCTGGCCGCTGGCGCCAAGGGCAAGCGTTTCTCGCTGCCGAACTCGCGCATCATGATTCACCAGCCGTCCGGTGGTTCGCAAGGCATGGCGTCCGACATCGAGATCCAGGCGAAGGAAATCCTTTACCTGCGCACCCGCTTGAACGGCATCATGGCCGAGCGCACGGGCCAGACGATCGAACAGATCGCCAAGGACACCGACCGCGACCGTTTCATGTCCGCCGACGAGGCCGTTGAGTATGGCTTGATCGACAAAGTGTTGACCAGCCGCGCTTGATGAGCCCCTACCGGTATTGCTAAGCATGTAAGTAAACGCCCGGGCGATCAAACGTTCGGGCGTTTCGCTTTTATTTCGGGTAGCATGGAGCTTGTGCACGTTGTTGACTTGCGCCATGGGGAGTTGCCTTTGCGGGCAGCCACCATCATCCGGCTTGCGATTTTGCAATATTGTTAATGCAGTTCCAACCAAAATGCCTTATGTCAGACAAAAAATCCTCTAGCGGCGAAAAATTACTGTATTGCTCGTTCTGCGGCAAAAGCCAGCACGAGGTGAAAAAACTCATCGCCGGCCCGTCCGTGTTCATTTGCGACGAGTGCATCGACCTGTGCAACGACATCATCCGTGATGAAACGTCGAGCATCGAGACGGTGACCGGTACCAAATCCGACCTGCCGACGCCGCAAGAAATTGCCGCCTTGCTCGATCAGTACGTGATCGGCCAGCAGACTGCCAAGCGCATCCTGTCGGTGGCGGTGTACAACCATTACAAGCGCCTCAAGCACCTGGGCAAGAAAGACGACATCGAACTGGCCAAGAGCAACATCTTGCTGGTCGGTCCTACCGGCTCGGGCAAGACCCTGCTGGCACAGACCCTGGCGCGCATGCTCAACGTGCCGTTCGTGATCGCTGACGCCACGACCCTGACCGAAGCCGGTTACGTGGGCGAGGACGTGGAAAACATCATCCAGAAGCTGCTGCAAAGCTGCAACTATGACGTCGAGAAAGCCCAGCGCGGCATCGTCTACATCGATGAAATCGACAAGATTTCGCGCAAGTCCGACAATCCGTCCATCACGCGCGACGTGTCGGGCGAGGGCGTGCAGCAAGCCTTGTTGAAACTCATCGAAGGCACGATGGCTTCCGTGCCGCCACAGGGCGGCCGCAAGCATCCGAATCAGGATTTCGTGCAGATCGACACGACCAACATCATGTTCATCTGCGGCGGCGCCTTTGACGGCCTGTCGAAAGTGATCGCCAACCGTTCCGAAAAGAGCGGCATCGGCTTCTCGGCCACGGTGCGCAGCAAGTCGCAAAGCTCGGCCAGCGAACTGATGTTGCAAGCGGAACCGGAAGATCTGGTCAAGTTCGGCCTGATCCCGGAACTGGTCGGCCGTCTGCCCGTCATCGCCACCCTGGCGGAATTGACGGAAGAGGCGCTGATCCAGATCCTCGTCGAGCCGAAGAATGCGCTGATCAAGCAGTATTCGAAGCTGCTCGAGATGGAAGGCGCGGAACTGGAGATTCGTCCGGCCGCCCTGCATGCGATCGCCAGGAAGGCGCTGGCGCGCAAGACCGGCGCCCGTGGCCTGCGTTCCATCCTGGAACATGCTTTGCTGGACGTCATGTACGAACTGCCGAGCGAACAAAATGTGGTGAAGGTCGTCATCGACGAAAATACCATCACCAGCGGCGCCAAACCTTTGTTGATTTATCAAGAGACTGCCAAGGCCTCCGGAGAAAATTGATTACTGCTGAGACAAATGCATAAAAAGGGTTTTGATTCCTTAATGCATGGCAGTACAATTTAAATCAATGAGTGCAGGCTTCAATCGGAAAGCCACTCGCGGCGCTTAGCTGCGCGTGGCTTTTTTACTGTGAAAAGTGCATTTATTACCGTCATGCGGGTGTGTTTTGCGAAATAGACAGAAAAATGTTTGTTTCACAGAATTATTTATTCTCGCCGGTCTTGTGTTTTGGCAGCGAGCGCCAACATCGTAAACACGCTTTCTATAAGGTACGCCATGACAACTTCCAAATTAACTGAGCAAACTCAACTGCCGTTATTGCCGTTGCGGGATGTCGTCGTTTTCCCGCATATGGTGATACCGCTGTTCGTTGGCCGTCCAAAGTCGATCAAGGCGCTGGAAGCTGCGATGGAGCAGGGCAAGAGCATCATGCTTGCCGCTCAAAAAGCAGCCGCGAAGGACGAGCCGTCTCCTTCGGATATCTATGAAATTGGCTGTGTCGCCAATATTCTGCAAATGCTGAAGCTGCCCGATGGCACCGTCAAGGTGCTGGTCGAAGGCGCGCAGCGTGCCCGTATCAACCACATCAGCGATGCGCCGACGCACTTTATCGCCGACCTGACGCCGCTCGAGTCCGAGCCGGGCGACGAGTCGGAAGTCGAAGCCATGCGCCGCGCGATCGTGCAGCAGTTCGACCAGTACGTCAAACTGAACAAAAAGATTCCGCCGGAAATCCTCGCTTCGCTGTCGGGCATCGACGATGCCGGCCGTCTGGCCGACACGGTGGCCGCGCATCTGCCGCTGAAGCTGGAGCAAAAGCAAGTCATCCTGGAAATTTTCAGCGTGGCCAAGCGCCTCGAGCACCTGCTGGGCCAACTCGAAGGCGAGCTCGACATCCTGCAGGTGGAAAAGCGCATCCGTGGCCGCGTCAAGCGCCAGATGGAAAAGTCGCAGCGCGAGTACTACCTGAACGAGCAAGTCAAGGCGATCCAGAAAGAACTGGGCGAGGGCGAAGATGGCGCCGACCTCGACGAGCTGGAGAAAAAAGTCGCTTCGGCCAAGATGCCGAAGGAAGCGCTCGACAAAGCCACCAACGAGCTGAAAAAACTCAAGCTGATGTCGCCGATGTCGGCCGAAGCCACCGTCGTGCGCAACTACATCGACACCCTCGTCAACTTGCCATGGAAAAAGAAATCCAAGGTCAATAACGACCTGGCGAATGCGGAAAAAGTGCTCGAGGGCGACCACTACGGCCTCGACAAGGTCAAGGAACGTATCCTGGAATACCTCGCGGTGCAACAGCGCGTCGACAAGCTCAAGGCGCCTATCCTGTGCTTCGTCGGTCCTCCGGGCGTGGGCAAGACTTCGCTGGGCCAGTCCATCGCCCGCGCGACGAACCGCAAGTTCGTGCGCATGGCCCTGGGCGGCGTGCGTGACGAAGCCGAGATCCGCGGCCACCGCCGTACCTACATCGGCTCGATGCCGGGCAAGATCCTGCAATCGCTGTCGAAAGTCGGCGTGCGCAATCCCCTGTTCCTGCTCGATGAAGTCGACAAGATGGGCGCCGATTTCCGTGGCGATCCTTCGTCGGCCCTGCTGGAAGTGCTCGATCCGGAACAGAACCACACGTTCTCCGACCATTACATCGAAGTCGATTTCGACCTCTCCGACGTGATGTTCGTGGCCACGTCGAACTCGTACAACATTCCGCCAGCGTTGCTCGACCGCATGGAAGTGATCCGTCTGTCCGGTTACACGGAAGATGAAAAGACCAGCATCGCGCAGCGTTATCTGCTGCCGAAGCAGATCAAGAACAATGGCTTGAAGGAAGAGGAAATCTCGGTGGCCGAGTCGGCCTTGCGCGACATCATCCGCTACTACACGCGGGAAGCCGGTGTGCGTTCGCTCGAGCGTGAAGTGTCGAAGATCTGCCGCAAGGTGGTCAAGATGCTGCTGCTGAAGAAATCCGACAAGAAAGTCATCGTCAACTCGAAGAACCTGGATAAATTCCTTGGCGTGCGCCGCTATGATTTCGGCGTCGCGGAGAAAGAAAACCAGGTGGGCCAGGTGGTCGGTCTGGCATGGACGGAAGTGGGCGGCGATCTGCTGACCATCGAAGCCGTGTCGATGCCGGGCAAGGGCGGCATCATCCGCACGGGCACCCTGGGCGACGTCATGAAGGAGTCGATCGAGGCAGCCCGCACGGTGGTGCGCAGCCGGGCACAGCGCCTGGGCATCAAGGCGGACGTGTTCGAGAAGAGCGACATCCACATCCACGTGCCGGAAGGCGCGACACCGAAGGACGGTCCTTCGGCTGGCGCGGCCATGACGGTGGCGATGGTGTCGGTCTTCACGGGCATCCCCGTGCGCGCCGACGTGGCGATGACGGGCGAGATCACCTTGCGCGGCGAAGTATTGCCGATCGGCGGCCTGAAGGAAAAGCTGCTGGCGGCCCATCGCGGCGGCATCAAGACGGTCTTGATTCCAGAGCAAAACGTGAAAGACCTGGCCGACATTCCGGACAACGTCAAGAACAAGCTGGAGATCGTACCGGTGCGCTGGATCGACAAAGTGCTGGAAATCGCCCTCGAACGCATGCCTGAAGCGTTGGCGGACGTCGCTGCGGTGGAGGCTGTCACGGCCGCCGCGGCCAAGCCTGACGCGGCCGGCGAGGTAGTAAAACACTAACGTTTTACCCCTGTTTTCCCCAAACAAGCGCTTTTAGAGCGCTTGTTTTATATTGAAACGTGAATTGCGCCCCCAAAGCGCTTGACACATATACAGTGTGGCTTGTTTAATACGCCTGCACATTTTTTTCGCCGGACAGCTGTGGTGCCAAAAGTGCCGCAACGATACGGTAAACGTTTTATACCTTTGTAATTGGGGATGCTAGTGAACAAGACTGAATTGATCGACCACATTGCTGAAAAAGCTGACATTTCCAAAGCCGCCGCTGCGCGCGCACTCGACGCTGTTATCGGCGGCGTGACGGAAACTTTGAAAAACAACGACAGCGTAACGCTGGTTGGTTTTGGCACTTTCTCGGTCAGCGAACGCGCTGAACGTACCGGCCGCAATCCGCGTACCAAAGAAGCGATCACGATCGAAGCAGCAAAAGTTCCAAAATTTAAAGCTGGTAAAGCTTTGAAGGATGCTGTAAACTAACGGACTTCGGTGAGGTGACAATCACCGGAAACATTTGGCGGCGCCTCCGGGTGCCGCGATTTCAGGGTTGAAGTTCTGCGAATGACGATCCTGAAAACAAATGCCAGCAGTACTGTGTATTTTTCGGAGTGGTAGTTCAGTTGGTTAGAATGCCGGCCTGTCACGTCGGAGGTCGCGGGTTCGAGTCCCGTCCGCTCCGCCAAAAAAATACGCTCTTAAGGAGTGGTAGTTCAGTTGGTTAGAATACCGGCCTGTCACGTCGGGGGTCGCGGGTTCGAGTCCCGTCCGCTCCGCCAGAATATAGAAGCCCGCGCTGCTGAATAAGTAGCGCGGGTTTTTCTTTTTCAGCGCCAGATTATCTCGGTGCGCCTGTTTTTAAAATCCCATCGTGCCGTTTTGAATAAAAACGCCTGCGTTTAAATCCGCTTTAAGCTGCGTCGGGTTAAATGCCCGAGCCTGGCGCCTTGGCGCGCGCGCGGCGCCAGGGCGGGGGGGGCGCCCTGATTTACCCTTGCTATAGCGCTATGGGCATTGTAGAATCAGGAGATAATGGCTTGGGCGTCAGAATCCTGCTTTAGTTCCAGCGCCAAGTTGTTGAATCTAAAGGGGAAGTGGACATCTGTCCCGTCCATTCCGCCGAAGAAATCAAGGCGAACGCATGTTCGCCTTTTTTTATAGTGATCCACTCATCCCGAATTGGCTGACCATGTTTGAATTTATTCGTACCCATCGACGCTTGATGCAGTTTCTTCTGATGCTGGTCATCGTCCCGTCTTTTGCACTGGTCGGTATCAGCGGCTACCAAAGCTTCGGCGATGGCGCGAACACCATCGCCAAGGTCGGCGACCAGGTCGTTACGCAGCAGCAATATGAAGAAGCGCAACGCCAGCAGATCGACCGCTACCGCCAGATGATGGGCGAGCAGTTCGACCAGAAAATGTTTGACACGCCGGAAGCCCGCAAGAGCATCCTCGACAACCTGATCGCCGAGCGCGCCGTGGCCGCCGAAGTGGGCCGTAGCCACCTGGTCATCAGCGATGCCGTGCTGCAAAAGGAAGTACTGGAAATCCCGGGCTTGACCTTGCCGGACGGCAAATTCGACCTGGAACGCTACAAGTCCATGCTGGCTGCCCAAGGCATGACGCCGCAGATGTATGATGCGCGCCGCCGCAGCGACCTGGCCCTGCAGCAACTGGCCGGCGCCGTGCAAGGCACCGCCTTCGCGCCGAACACCGTCTCCAAGCGCCTGTCCGACATCACCTCGGAAGAGCGTGAAGTGCAGGAACTGCTGTTGCCGATCGCCCAGTACGTGCCGGAAGTCAAGGTAACGGACGCCATGATCAAGGCTTTCTATGACAAGAACAGCAAGTTCTTCGAAATCCCGGAACAAGCCAAGGTCGAATACGTCGTGCTCGACGACAGCGCTGCGGGCGAGCAAGTCGACGTCACCGACGCCGACGTGACCGCCTACTATGCGAAGAACCAGAAAGCCTACACGACGCCAGAAGCGCGTCAGGCCAGCCACATCCTGGTCGCCGTCAAGAAAGACGCATCGGCCGCCGACAAGGCAGCCGCCAAGGCCAAGGCCGAAGCCATCCTGGCCGATGTGCGCAAGGCGCCTGCCAGCTTCGCCGCCGTGGCGAAAGCCAAGTCGGAAGACCCGGCGTCGGCGGAGCAGGGCGGCGACCTGGGCGTGATCGGCAAGGATGGTTTGCCAACACCGCTGCTGAACGCCGTATCGAAACTCAAGCAAGGCGAAATCAGCGATGTCGTCGCTTCCGATTTCGGCTACCACATCCTGACCGTTACCTCGCTCAAGCCACAACACGTGCGTGCGCTCGACGAAGTGCGCGGCGAAATCACGGCCGACCTGCGCAAGCAGTTTGCTGCCAAGAAATACTCGGAAATGGCGGAAACGTTCACCAACACGGTCTACGAGCAATCGGACAGCCTGAAGCCGGTGGCCGACAAGCTGAAGCTGAAAGTGGAAACCGTTGCCAACCTGTCGCGCACGCCGTCGCCGGCACTGGGCAAGGCGCCGTTCAACAACGCCAAGTTCCTCACCGCCATCTTCTCGAACGACTCGCTGAAAGACAAGCGCAACACGGAAGCCGTCACCGTCGCGCCGAACGTGCTGATCGCCGGCCGCGTGGTGGAATTCAAGCCCGCCTCGAAGCGTCCGCTGGCCGATGTCGAAGCGATGATCCGTCAGCGCGTGACCATGGAAGAAGCGGAAAAGCTGGCCAAGAAAGCGGGCGAGACCAAGCTGGCCGCCTTGAAGGCGTCGGGTGATGCGACGGGCTTCGGCGCGGCGCAATGGGTGTCGCGCAGCAAGCTCGACGGCATCAACCGTGCCGCCATCGCGCAAGTCATGAAAGCGGACACGAGCAAGCTGCCAGCCTACGTGGGCGTGGACTTGCCAGCCTTGGGCTACGGCATCTACCGCATCGCCAAGGTGCAGCAGCCGGCGCAAGTGGATGCGGCGCGCCATCAGCAAGAGAAAGACCAGATTGGCGGCATCCTGGCACAACAGGAAATGTTCGATTACGTCGAGTACCTGAAAGCCAAGGCCAAGGTGAAGATCGTCAAGCCGGTTGCCGCCCCAGCCGCCGCAGCACCGGAAGCGCCGTAAGATTTAGTTTCCACGCATAAAAATAGCCGCTCTTGAGCGGCTATTTTTTTGTCTGCGGAATCGACGGACTTACTTGGCTTTCAGCAACGGCGCCAGTTGCGGCCAGATGTTTTTCAAAATCGTCGGATGCGCCTGCGCATTCGGATGCATGCGGTCGGCCTGGAACAGCTGCGGCTGGTCGGCGATGCCTTCGAACATGAAGGGGACCAAAGGCGCCTTCCATTCCTTTGCCAGCTTGCCGTACACGCCATAGAACTGCTCGCCGTAGGCGCGGCCATAGTTGGGCGGCATGCGCATGCCCACCAGCACCACTTGCGCGCCCGATTTTTTGGCCGCGTCTCCCATGGCGCGCAGATTCGCTTCGGCGGCCGCCACGGGCAAGCCACGCAAGCCGTCGTTGGCGCCCAGTTCAATCAGCACGACGTCGGGCTGGTGCTTGGCCAGCAGGGCGGGCAGGCGCGCGCGGCCGCCGCTGGTGGTCTCGCCGCTGATGCTGGCGTTGACGATGCGCGTGTCGTTCTTTTGCGCTTGCAGCCGCTGTTCCAGCAGCGCCACCCAGCCAGTACCGCGCGCCAGCCCGTACTCGGCCGACAGGCTGTCGCCAAGCACCAGCAGCGTTTTTGGTGCAGAATAGGCGTTCGTCATACCTGACACCAGGAGCAGGGCTGCCGCAGGAAGCAAGGACAGGGTGCGCCGCCGCAGGCGGTTGCTGCCCTCGACACTTATTTGTTCACGAAATTTTTTAAGATAGATCAGCATGCCCGAATTCCCTAAAGCGACTTCCACCAGTTTTCTCCCTTCAGAAGCAGCAGCCCGGCGGCCCGCCGCACTTAACAGTCAAAACAGCCAAAATGCCCGGCCGGCCATCGAAGTGGTCCAGCTGGCCAAGCGCGTACCCGATGCCGATGGCGAGCTGACCATCCTGCATCAAGTCGATTTTACCGTGCAAACGGCCGAGACGCTGGCCATCGTCGGCGCCTCCGGTTCCGGCAAGTCCACCTTGCTCGGTTTGCTGGCCGGCCTGGACACGCCCAGCGAGGGCAAGGTCATGCTGGACGGTACCGATATCTTTGCCCTGGACGAAGACGGCCGCGCCGGTTTTCGCAAGGAAAAGCTCGGTTTTGTGTTCCAGTCCTTCCAGCTGCTGGCCCATCTGACGGCGCTGGAAAACGTCATGCTGCCGCTGGAATTGCGCGGCGACCCGGACGCGAAAGAGAAGGCGCAAGCGATGCTGGGCAGGGTGAACCTGGGCAGCCGCCTGAAACACTATCCGAAATACCTGTCCGGCGGCGAGCAGCAGCGCGTGGCGCTGGCCCGTGCCTTCGTCACGGAACCGCCGCTGCTGTTCGCCGACGAACCGACGGGCAGCCTGGACGCGGCCACGGGCGAAGCCGTGATCCAGCTGATGTTCGAGCTGAACCGCGAACGGGGTTCGACCCTGGTGCTCGTCACCCATGACAGTTCCATTGCGGCGCGTTGCGGCCGCACCATCACGATTGCGGCGGGCAGGCTGGTGTGATTGGTGCTGCTGATTGTCGGATTACGCGCTGCGCGCTAATCCGACCTACTTGCTGGTTTAATGGGGTCCGCCGTAGGTTGGATTAGCGCAGCGTAATCCAACACCACCGCACCGCATACCTATGCCGACAAGGCATTGATCAACTTGCGTATCGCCGGGATCAATTCCCCCGCCGTCAAGCCGATCGGGCCGCTGCCTGCCGTTGCCAGCGCATCCGCCGCCGCGCCGTGCAGCCAGACGGCGCCAAGCGCCGCTTCCCATTCAGGCCAGCCCTGGGCCAGCAGGCTGCCGCACAGGCCGGACAATACATCGCCCGTGCCGGCCGTCGCCAGCGCGGGGCCGCCCGTGTTGTTGACGACCACTTGGCCATCGGGCGCGGCGATCACCGTGCCCGACCCTTTCAATACGACGATGACGCCCAGTTGCGCCGCCAGCTGGCGCGCCGCCCCCAGGCGGTCGGCCTGTACTTCGGCCACCGTCATGTCGAGCAGCCGCGCCGCTTCCAGCGGATGCGGCGTCAAGATCGTCGCCCCCGCGCCCGTGCGCACGGCCAGCGCCGATTGCAGTTCCGGCTCGGCCGCCATCAGGTTCAGGGCGTCCGCGTCCAGCAGCAGCGGGCTGTCGCTGTCAATGGCACGCTGCAGCAGTTCCACCGTATCGGCGTCGTCGCCCAGGCCGGGGCCGGCCACCAGCGCGGCAAAGTGCAGGCCCGAAAAATCCACGTCCTGGGCGCGGCGGCACATCAGCTCAGGCTGGCCGCTGTCGAAGGCGGGCGGCGCATCGGGAAACGCGACATACACTCTTCCCGCGCCCGCATGCAGGGCCGTGCGGGCCGCCAGGATGGGCGCGCCGGCCATGCCTTGCGCGCCGCCGATGACGGCCACGCTGCCGTAGCTGCCCTTGTGCGTATTCTGCCGGCGCGGCTGCAACTGGCGCGCGAACAGGTGCAGGCCGCCCAGCTGGGCCCTGGCAGGCGGCAGCAGGGAAGGGTCGATGGCCAGGCTTGCCACTTCCACCTCGCCCGCGTAGTCGCGGCCGTTCGCCGTGTGCAGGCCCGGCTTGTCGCCGATGAAGGTGAGCGTATGCGTGGCGCGGATGGCGACGCCGTCGACGGCGCCCGTGTCCGCATGCAGGCCGCTGGGCACGTCGAGGGCCAGCACGGGGCAATCGAGCTTGTTGACCAGCTGCGCCATGTCGCGGCATTCGCCGTCCAGAGGGCGCGACGCGCCGATGCCGAACAGGCCATCGATGACCAGGTGCCATGGCGCCGCGCCCACGGCGGCCGAGGCCATGGACGTCGCCGCATCCATGCAGCGCGCGGCGCTGTTGCGCGCGCGGCTCAGCGCCTGTTCGCGTTCGGGCGACGTGGCCGATGCTTCGGGCGCCAGCCAGACGAGCACTTCAAGGCCGCTGGCGGCCAGGTGCGCGGCCGCTTCCAGCGCATCGCCGCCATTGTCGCCGGGGCCGGCCAGCACCAGCACGCGCCGGTGGCCCGGGCTGTCGCCATCTTCCTGGGCGTGCAGCAGCTTCAGGGCGGCACTGGCGGCGGCCTGGCCCGCGCGCTGCATCAGCAGCCCTTGCGGCAGGTCGCGCATGGCCGCTTGTTCGATGGCGCGCAGTTCGGCGATGGAGTACAGCGCGAGGGTGTTACCGGCAGAGTCGATCAGGGTCATGGAGTGTTCCGTTAGTCAGCATGTCTTCAACATAAGGCCGAAGCGGGCGAAAGGCAAGGCGCGCACGCCTGAAACGCGTCCCTGTTTGGCGGCTACAATAGCCATCTCAATAGGATCACACTCAGGCACGGGGGCAGGGCGATGGACTGGCAATTCTGGATCGACCGGGGCGGCACCTTTACGGACATCGTGGCGCGCCGTCCTGACGGCAGCCTGGCCACGCATAAACTGCTGTCGGAGAACCCGGGCCAGTACCGCGACGCGGCGCTGGCCGGCATGCGCCAGCTGATGGGCCTTGCGCCCGGCGCGCCCCTGCCCGTGGAGCAGGTGGGCGCCATCAAGATGGGCACGACGGTGGCGACCAACGCGCTGCTCGAACGCAAGGGCGAGCCCACCGTGCTGGCCATCACGCGCGGTTTTCGCGACGCCTTGCGCATCGCCTACCAGAACCGCCCGCAGCTGTTTGCGCGCCGGATCATCCTGCCCGAACTGCTGTACGGCGACGTGATCGAGATCGATGAACGCCTGGGCGCCCATGGCGACGTGGTGACGCCGCTCGACGAGTCGGCCGCGCGTACGGCGCTGGCACACGCGCATGCGCGCGGCGCGCGCGCCATCGCCATCGTGCTGATGCACGGCTACCGCCATCACGCGCACGAGGCGCGGGTGGCGCAGCTGGCGCGCGAGGCCGGTTTTACGCAAGTGTCCGTGTCGCATGAGGTCAGCCCCATGATGAAGCTGGTGGCGCGCGGCGACACCACGGTGGTTGACGCCTACCTGTCGCCGATCCTGCGCCGCTATGTCGACCAGCTGGCGATGGAGCTGCCCGGCGTGCACCTGCAATTCATGCAGTCGAACGGCGGCTTGACGGATGCGCGCGCCTTCCAGGGCAAGGACAGCATCTTGTCCGGTCCCGCCGGCGGCATCGTCGGCATGGTGCGGGCCAGCGCGTTGGCCGGCTTCGACAAGGTCATCGGCTTCGACATGGGCGGCACGTCCACCGACGTGTCGCATTATGCGGGCGAGTTCGAGCGCGTGTTCGAGACGCAGATCGCCGGCGTGCGCATGCGCGCGCCCATGATGAGCATCCACACGGTGGCGGCGGGCGGCGGTTCCATCCTGCATTTCGACGGCGCCCGCTACAAGGTGGGGCCGGACAGCGCGGGCGCCAATCCCGGCCCTGCCAGCTACCGGCGCGGCGGTCCGCTGGCCGTCACCGACTGCAACGTCATGCTGGGCAAGCTGCAGCCCGATTTCTTTCCCCGCGTCTTCGGCCCCGACGCCAATGAGGCGCTGGATGCGGCCACGGTGCGCGCCCAGTTCGAAGCGCTGGCGCGCACGGTCAATTCGACGCCGGAGCAGGTGGCCGAAGGCTATGTCGCCATCGCCGTGGGTAATATGGCCAACGCCATCAAGCAGATTTCCGTGCAGCGCGGCCACGACGTCACGGAATACACCCTGACCAGCTTTGGCGGCGCGGGCGGCCAGCACGCCTGCCTGGTGGCCGACGCGCTGGGCATGCGCACGGTCTTCATCCATACCCTGGCGGGCGTGATGTCGGCCTACGGCATGGGCCTGGCCGACCAGAGCGCCATGCGCGAACAGGCCGTCGAGGCGGCCTTGGGCGCGGACCTGGCCGCCGATTTCGCGGCGCTGGGCGACCTGGCGCGGGGCGACTTGCTGCGCCAGGGCGTGGCAGGGGAGCGCATCGCGCTGGTGTCGCGCGTGCACCTGCGCTACGAAGGCACGGATACGGCCCTCGTCGTGCTGTTCGATGCGGCCGCCGGCATGCAGGCGCAGTTCGAAGCGGCGTACAAGAAACGCTTTTCCTTCCTGATGCCGGCGCGCGCGCTGATCGTCGAAGCCATTTCCGTGGAAGCCATCGGCGCGTCCGATGCGCCGCAGCCAGCCGCGCCGGTCCACGCGGCGCGCGCGGGCGCGCTGGCGCCGCTGCGCACGGTGCAGATCTACTGCGCCGGGGCGTGGCGCGACAGCGCCCTGTATGGAGCGGACAGCCTGCGTCCCGGCGACGCCATCGATGGCCCGGCCATCGTCAGCGACGCCAACGCCACCACCGTCATCGAACCGGGCTGGCGCGCCGACGTCACGGCGCATGGCCATTTGATCTTGCGCAGGACCGTCGCCTTGCCCGGGCGTGTCACGATCGGAACGCAGGCCGATCCCGTGATGCTGGAAATGTTCAACAACCTGTTCATGTCGATTGCCGAGCAGATGGGCTTGCGCCTGCAAAATACGGCCCATTCCGTCAACATCAAGGAGCGGCTGGACTTCAGCTGCGCCATCTTCGATGCGCAAGGCCAGCTGATCGCCAATGCGCCGCACATGCCCGTGCACCTGGGGTCCATGGGCGAGAGCATCCGCACCGTCATGACGCGCAATGCGGGCGCCATGCGGCCCGGCGACGTCTTCATGCTGAACGACCCGTATCACGGCGGCACGCACCTGCCCGACGTGACGGTCATTTCGCCCGTGTTCGACGAGGAGAGCGAGGCCATCCTGTTCTACGTGGGCTCGCGCGGCCACCATGCGGACATCGGCGGCACCACGCCCGGCTCCATGCCGCCCGACTCCACGCGCATCGAGGAAGAGGGCGTGTTGATCGACAATTTCAAGCTGGTCGACGGTGCCACCGGGCTGATGCGCGAAGCGGAAACCCTGGCCCTGCTGGCGGGGGCCGGCTGGCCCGCCCGCAATCCCCGGCAAAACCTGGCCGACCTGCGCGCCCAGGTGGCGGCCAACCGGAAGGGGGCCGAGGAACTGCATAACATGGTCGCGCATTTCGGTTTGCCGGTCGTGCAAGCCTACATGGGCCACGTGCAGGACAACGCCGAGGAAGCCGTGCGCCGGGTCATCACAACCCTGAAGGATGGCGGCTATGCGCTGGAGCTGGACAACGGCGCGCGCATCCAGGTGGCGATCAAGGTCGACGTGGCCGGGCGCAGCGCGACCATCGACTTCACCGGCACGTCCGCCCAGTTGCCAAACAACTTCAACGCGCCGTCTGCCGTCTGCATGGCGGCCGTGCTGTACGTGTTCCGCACCCTGGTCGACGACGAGATTCCGCTCAATGCGGGCTGCCTGAAACCCTTGACCGTGATCATCCCGCCTGGTTCCATGCTCAACCCGCAGTATCCGGCCTCCGTCGTCTCGGGCAACGTGGAAACCTCGACCTGCATCACCAACGCCTTGTATGGCGCGCTGGGGGCGATGGCTGCCTCGCAGGGGACGATGAACAATTTCACGTTCGGCAGCGAGAAATACCAGTATTACGAGACGATATCGGGCGGCTCGGGCGCCGGTCCCGGCTTCGACGGCACGGACGTGGTGCAGACGAACATGACCAATTCGCGCCTGACGGATCCGGAAATCCTCGAGTGGCGCTTCCCCGTGCGTCTCGACAGCTACGGCATCCGCGCCGGTTCCGGCGGCGCGGGGCGCTGGCACGGCGGCAATGGCGGCGTGCGCCGGGTGCGCTTCCTGGAGCCGATGACGGCGGCCATCCTGTCGAACAACCGGATCATTCCGCCGTTCGGCATGAATGGCGGCGCGCCGGGCGCGCTGGGGCGCAACTACGTGGAACGGGCCGATGGCAGCGTCGAACACCTGGCGCATATCGGCAAGACCGCCATGCAGCCAGACGACGTGTTCGTGATCGAGACGCCGGGCGGCGGCGGTTACGGCAAGACGGAATAGGCCATGTCAGTACTGGCGCCGGCGCCGCTCAGCTGCGCGCGCACCTGGCCCACGTCGCGCATGGGCGCGCGGCCGAACTGGCGGCTGTATTCGCGGCTGAACTGCGATTCGCTGGCGTAGCCGACCCGGTAGCCGGCCGTGCCAGCGTCGATTTGCTCGACCAGCATCAGGCGCCGCGCTTCCTGCAGCCGCAGCAGCTTCTGGTACTGCATCGGCGTCATGGCGGTAATCGCCTTGAAGTGGTGGTGCAGCGAGGACATGCTCATGTTCGCCATGCCGGCCAGGTGCGCGAT
Source organism: Janthinobacterium glycogeni (assembly GCF_051380725.1). Taxonomy (NCBI): domain Bacteria; kingdom Pseudomonadati; phylum Pseudomonadota; class Betaproteobacteria; order Burkholderiales; family Oxalobacteraceae; genus Janthinobacterium; species Janthinobacterium glycogeni. The sequence continues at coordinate 265,079 of NZ_JBNYXP010000009.1, forward strand.
GCGCAGCGGCTGCGCGTAGTGGTGCTTGATCCAGTCGATGGCTTGCGCCACCTGGTGCGACTGGCTGCTGGCCAGCGCCATGTGGCGCAGGCGCGCGCCGACGGGACCGTTCAGCAGGCGGTAGGTCAGTTCGCGGCGGATCAAGGGCGCCAGCGCGGCGATTTCCCCCGGCTTGTCGAGCAGGCGCACGAGGCGCAGCATGGCGTCGAGCAGCTCGGGCGAGACGTCGCTGACGGAAATGCCGCGCGTGGCGGGCAGGATTTTCTGCTGTGCGGTGCCAGTTGCGCCGCTTTCGCTGTCGAGCAGCGCCGCCACGTCGGCGATGTCGATGCCCAGCACCACGCACAGGTGCGGCTGGTCCTCGCTCGCTTCCACCACGCGCACCTGTACCGGCAGGTCGACGGACGTCAGCAGGTACTGCATGCGGCTGTAGTGGAAGGTTTCACTGCCCAATGTGACGTCCTTCGCCCCTTGCGCGATGATGGCCACGCTGGGGCGCGCCGCATGGAACAGCGATTCGGTGACGGACGACTGGCGGTGAAACGTCAGGTGGCCGATGGCCGTCGTGAAGTCGCCCGTGCGCGGCGCATGGCGGCTGATCAGGACGGCGATTTCATCTTGCGGAGTGATTGGCGTGGGCATGGAGGTCAGTATGCGTGAGGCGAGGGAGGGCAGGGGATGATCTTACGCAGATTTGGAGGATCGTGCAAAGGTCTTGCAGGATCGCGGTAACGGCGGGCCGGCATCTCGGGCACACTTGTGCAATCGCATGCTTGGCACGCGCCCCCCTCGTCACACACATACAGATACAGGAGTTTTCATGACCACCATCGCCAAAGGCTACGCCGCACTGGGCCCGACCTCCGCACTGCAACCGTTCACGTTCGAGCGCCGCGCCCCGCGCGCAGACGACGTGGCCATCTCGATCAAATACTGCGGCGTGTGCCATTCCGACATCCACCAGGCGCGCGACGAATGGGGCGGCGCCGCCTTCCCCATGGTGCCCGGCCATGAAATCGCCGGCGTTGTCACGGCCGTCGGCGCCAATGTGAGCAAGTTCAAGGTGGGCGACCACGTGGGCGTGGGCTGCTTCGTCGACTCGTGCACCACCTGCAAGACGCGCAACGTGGACCTGGAACAGTACATGCCTGGCCTGATCCAGACCTACAACGGCGTCGAAGCGGATGGCAAGACGGCCACGCAGGGCGGCTACTCGGACAGCATCGTCGTCAAGGAAGGCTATGTGCTGTCGATTCCCGACAACCTGCCGCTGGACGCGGCCGCGCCGCTGCTGTGCGCCGGCATCACGCTGTACTCGCCGCTGAACCACTGGAAGGCCGGTCCCGGCAAGCAGGTCGCGATCCTGGGCATGGGAGGCCTGGGCCACATGGGCGTGAAGATCGCCCACGCCATGGGCGCCGAAGTGACGGTGCTGAGCCAGACCCTGTCGAAGCGCGAAGACGGCCTGCGCCTGGGCGCCGACCACTACTACGCCACCAACGACGCGGAAACGTTCAGCAAACTGGCCGGCACGTTTGATTTGATCATCTGCACCGTGGGCGCGGCCATCGACTGGAACCAGTACATCAACCTGCTGAAAGTCGATGGCAACATGGTCATCGTCGGCATCCCGGACGGCGCCGTGCCGCCGATCAGCGCCTTCGGCCTGGTGGGCGCGCGCCGCAGCCTGTCGGGCTCCATGATCGGCTCGATCAAGGAAACCCAGGAAATGCTGGATTTCTGCGGCAAGCACAATATCGTGTCGGACATCGAGATCATCCGCATCCAGGATATCAATGAGGCGTTCGAGCGCGTCGTGAAAAGCGATGTCAGATATCGTTTTGTGATTGATATGTCATCGCTGTAACACCCGGTGCACCTGTGTTTGTTGGATTACGCGCTTTGCGCTAATCCAACCTACGCATTAAACCCGGCCAAGTCCGGTAGGTCGGGTAGGTCGGATTAGCGCGCAAGCGCGTAATCCGACAATCCCACCAAATCATCGCATCCCCGCCAAAAATCAAGCTCCCGCGTCAATTTTTCTTTCCTTGTATCAAAAATCGGCATAAAATGAAACCGTACAGTACAGTTTCACTACGTAGATTTAAAAAAAACAGCCATCCCCGGCGTGCTTGCCTGGGCAGGGGAGGCGTCATGGATAAAAAATGGACACTTCAGTAAATAAAGGCGCGCCGGCGATCCCGGCGGTCTTCAGGGGCAAGCGGCTTGCCCTGACGGTTTTTGGCGTTTTTCTCGGCTTTTCCGGCCTGGCCCTGGCGGCCGGTGGCATCGAACTCATCACCCTTGGCGGTTCCTGGTACTACCTGCTGGCCGGCCTGGGCCTCATCCTCGCCGGCGTGCTATATCTGCGCCGCAAACCGCTGGCCAGTGCCGTCATCGCCGTGCTGCTCGGCGCGACACTGATCTGGGCCGTATGGGAAATCGGCTTTGCCTTCTGGCCCATGGTGCCGCGCCTGGCGCCGCTCCTCGTCATCGGCCTGGCGGCCGCCTTGCTGCATCCGTGGCTGGCCGGGCGTGCTCACGGTGGCCAGTCGCGCGGTTTCGCCGCGCTGTTCGCCGTCGTGCTGGCGGCCGGTTTCGCTGCCATGTTCAAGCCGCATGGCGTGACGGATGCCACCGTGCAGCCGCGGCAGGATGCCGTGGCGGCCGTCAACGACGGCAGCGCCAACTGGACGCATTACGGCTATGGACCGTCGGGCACGCGCTTCGCACCGTACACGCAGATCGACAGGCAGAACGTCGACAAGCTGCAAGTGGCGTGGACCTACCGCTCGGGCGAGCTGGCCGAAGGCGCATCCGAATCGCAGAACACGCCGCTGCAGATCGGCGACACCATCTACACGTGCACGCCGACGAGCAAGGTCATCGCGCTCGACGCGGACACGGGCAAGGAGCGCTGGACCTTCGACCCGAAGCCGGCCAACACCAAGACGTGGAACCGCTGCCGCGGCGTCGGCTACTACGAGCCGGCCAAGGTGACAAAACCATTTCATTTCGACGGCATGCAGGCGGCCAGCGCATCTGCGGCGGGCGCCTGCGCCAAGCGCATCGTGCAGGTGACCATGGATGCGCGCCTGATCGAGATCGACGCGCAGACGGGCAAGCAGTGCGAGGGCTTCGGCGACAAGGGCTCCGTCGACCTCACCGTCGGTCTGGGCAGGGTGAAGATGAACGTGCCGTATTACGCCTACACGTCCGCGCCCACGGTGGCGCGCAACCTGATCATCCTTGGCGGCTGGGTCTTCGACGGCCGCTCCACCGATGAACCGTCGGGCGTCGTGCGCGCCTACAGCGCCGACACGGGGGAACTGGTGTGGGCCTGGGACCTGGGCAATCCGGCCATCACCAAGCTGCCGCCGGAAGGGCAGAACTACACGCGCAGCACGCCGAACATGTGGTCGGCGCCCGCGTTCGACGATGCGCTGGGCCTGGTCTACCTGCCGACGGGGAACGAGCAGCCCGATTTCTGGGGCGGCAAGCGCCCGCCGCTGACAGAGAAGTATTCGTCGGCCATCGTCGCCCTCGACATGGCCACGGGCCGCGAACGCTGGACGTATCAAACCGTTCACCATGATATCTGGGATTACGACGTGGCCGCGCAGCCAGCCCTGTACGACGTCCCGGACGGCAAAGGTGGAAAAATACCCGCGCTGGTACAGCTGACCAAGCGGGGCCAGATCTTCATGCTGGACCGCCGCACGGGCAAACCGTTAGCGGACGTGGTGGAAAAAGCCGTGCCGCAGGAGCACGCGGCCGGCGACTGGGTGGCAAAAACGCAGCCATATTCCACCGGCATGCCGGCCCTCGGTGCGGAAACGCTGACGGAGCGCGACATGTGGGGCGCCACCTTCTTCGACCAGCTGGCTTGCCGCATCAGCTTCCGCAAGCTCAATTACAAAGGGGAGTTCACGGCGCCGAGCACGAAAGAGACCTTGATCTACCCGGGCTACTACGGTGGCTTCAACTGGGGCGGCGCGGCCGTCGATGAAAGCAATGGCTATCTGTTCGTCAACGATATCCGCATGCCGCAAGTGGTGAAACTGGTGCCGCGCGAGACGGTGGACGTGGCCAAGCTGACGTCGGGCCATGGCGTGGGCAGCACCTATCCGATGGATGGCACGCCCTTCGTCATCGATCACAAGGCCTTCAATTCGCCGCTGGGCATCCCTTGCCAAAGCCCGCCATGGGGCGTGTTCGCCGCCATCGATCTGAAAACGCGCACGAAAGTGTGGGAGCGTCCGGCCGGCACGGTGCAGGACGCCGTCATCAACGGCGTGCGTGCGCGCCTGCCCATCCCGCTGGGCATGCCCACGCTGGGCGGCGGCTTGAGCACGGCGTCGGGCCTCGTGTTCTATGCGGGCACGCAGGATTACTGTCTGCGCGCCATGGATATCGCCACGGGACGTGAAGTGTGGAAGGCGCGCATGCCCGTCGGCTCGCAAGGCACGCCGATGACGTATGTGTCGCCCAGGTCGGGCCGCCAGTACGTGGTCGTGGTCGCGGGCGGCGCCCGCCAGAGCCCGGACCGGGGAGATTACGTGATAGCATACGCGCTTCCCAAGACACAGTAAGAGTTTGCTTCATGCCCCAGTTGCGCACCGTTCCAGCTTCCCCCGGTACCCGAAGCGAGGAGCGGCGGCGCAAGCTGCTGGTGGCGGCGGCGGACCTGTTCCTCGCCTCCGGCTACGACGGCGTCAGCATGGACGCCATCGTGGCTGCGGCGGGCGGCTCGAAAGCCACCGCCTACCGCTATTTCGGCAGCAAGCAGGAGCTGCTGGTGGCGGTGGTCGAGTACCTGTGCGCCGACTTCATCATCGCGCTGCGCCGGCTCGATACGTCGCAAGCGGGCCTGGAGCAGGGCTTACAGCTGATCCTCGATGAGCTGGTGGCCGTCGTCACTAGCCCCCGCCACGTAGACTTTTATCGCCTCGTCGTCACGGGCGCGGCCGCCGTGCCGGCCGTGGGCCAGACGTGGTACGAGCACGGCCCGCAAGTGTGGCACGCACTGATCTTGCGCCTGCTGGAACAGCAGCGCGCCCAGGGCCGCATCGCGCCCGACGCCTCGCTGTCCAACCTGCCGCAGATCCTGTTCGACGCCGTCTTCTCGCACCTGACCACGCGCACCGTCATGCTGGGGCAGGGCGGCAATGCGGCCACGTTCCGGCCCTTGATTGCGGAGTTGATCGAGCTGGTGGTGGCGCGGGTGGAGCGCAGGTAAGCGGCGAAAAGAGACTTGAGTCCATCGGGCAGCATGCTGCTGTAGCCATAGCATCACGCCTGCCAGGAACCCGCCGGTCATCCTGTCGTTGACTGCCGTGTACGTCAGCTATCGCCCCGGAGCGGTTCTTCAACTGCTGAGTAAAGACGTGATTTCTCGCCACCTGATACTGTGCGGGAGCTCATTACCGTGCAAGAACGCGATGAAATATTGAGTAACCAGCGGAGCTGATAGCCATTCGTCGGCTCGAAGCCTTACCTGGCCGCCGCTGAAGGCGAGGATAGTACCATCTGGATGTATGCCGCTCGGCGTCTCAAGATACGCGCGGAAGTGCTTTCCATCAACTACAGTCCGTTTTTCAAGTAGGCAGGTTAGGCCACCTCCTGCCACTTGAAGATAATTCCCAAGCTCATCTGTCAACGACGCAAAAGATGATGGGCCATATGAGCGCAACTTCGCAATCTGTGAACTTACTTGAGCAGCTGTTGGGTCTTGTTTCGGCTGCTTTTTCTCGACTTCGAATAACACATCATGTCCTTGGAAAACTAGCGGATGAAAATGACTGCTCCTGGCCGGAGGCTGCCTAAAAGGCATCACCTAAGCATAGCGGAAGAGCAGCGTCTCACTTTACAAGCGCCCGTCGTTAGTATCATGGATCGACGTACTCGGAAGCAGAAGCCTTGCCCCCCTCATTGGCGCACCAAACCGTAACACGGCGCCTGACGTTGACAGCACCACAACCCAGCCGCCCTTGATTGTTATTTGATCAAATGGATTGGATTGATCCGAAACAAACGTCCAAACAGGTTCATGATTTTGCAGCGATTCCAAAACGACTACGCCGATTGAGCCGTGTTCCATAGCCTCTCCGCATTTAACTATGTACTGTCCACCATACAGCTCTTCTTGCGCCAGAATCGCGACATTGAGCCAACCGCCAGGCTCCTGTTTTTCATGTACTCTGGCCATCCAGGTTTCGTGCACTTCGTAGATGTCACCGTTGCTGCACATGAGACCATTGTAGCTTCGCACCTCCTGGTTCCTCCACTTTATTGCCATCACTGTCATTGATTCCATATTTAGAAACGGGCGACTGCACGCCCTGAATTAAACAACATCTACTCTATCGAACGGCTGCTCTTGCAGTAGTTAGCCTCGCTGAAAGTATCCCAGAAAAATTCGACGCAAAATCGACTTGAGTTCAGAATCGTTGAAGACGATTGTGTTCTTGCCCGTAAAGGCAGACAAGAAGCAGCGCATGCCTATTCAACGTCCGCTCCTGGCCTATTGTGTTGAAAAACGCGGGTACGTTGACGTTAAGATAGAAATTCTGCCAGCCTAGACTGGCCAGAACTGCCGCTGTTGAACGATTACGTTTGACACTTCCCGAAATTCTTGCCGCTCGACTTCTTCAACACAATAGGCCGGAACCGGCATCACAGTTTCTGATACAGAAATGTTGGACACGTTCCCGCCCCATCTTTGCTAAATTTAATCACCTGAGTCAGCACCGCGGCGACCTCATGATACTCGGTCAGCGGCAATACCTTGTCTTGGTCGGTATCACGCTCACAAGACAAGACAGCGTTGGATTCGTAGCGCAGAACATGCAATAACGCTTGCAAAAACATATCTGGGTTTGGCCAAAGATATGCGCGATTACGGTCAAGTGTAGGCAATAGAGCAATCACTTTTCCCTCACCGTCGCCACACTTTACAAGTGTGCCAAGCAAAGTCTCGCCCACATAGCAAAGCAATTCGTCAGTCTCTCCGAAGGACGTGACAAACGGTTTTATCGAAATAGTTTCTACTTGCGCCGGAATGCGTAGCCAAAATGAATCCGGTGAGAATGCGAACGTTGAGGTCATTACAAATCTGGTGAGGTTGACGTAAGGTACTGGCTTTCTGCTTCTGGCCGATTGTGACCATCAAATAATGGATCTTTCCCACAAACTTACGCGCGTCCAGACGTTTCTAGGGAGCCAGCGAGTTTGTAGTAGGTAAGTCCATAAAGTTTCTTTAGTAATGCATCGATCACTTGAAATAGCATGTTGTAGTGGTCAACCCATCCCGGACACTACGTTAAGTTTTTCTTCGGCGACGGCCGGTGCCAGTCCCTGGTTGAACTGATGTGGCCGTATCCAGTTATACCGGTGCATCAGGTAGTGG